>NZ_JBFBJW010000002.1:0-471247 GCF_040686315.1 Micromonospora sp. NPDC085948
GGCAAGGTCACGCTCGAACCAGAATCTGGTGCTGTCCCCGACGTGCTGACCCCACTACAACCAGGATGTTGCGCGACCCTGCGGCCTGCGGCCGGTCTTGCCCAAAACCGAACAGCCGCCAGGCGTCGACGTGTTGCCGCACGTGCCGACATCGGCGCAGCTGGCCGACACCGGGGCACCGGCGAGGGCTGAGGCTCGCCGCTACGCTCAGCGGGTGGGCGACGCGCTGATACTCCTGGTCTTCTCCGGCTGCGTGGCAGCGATCCTGGGGATCCTGTGGTGGCTGGCGTCCCGGGTACGGCGCCGCGGTATCGGTGGTGAGGTCATGGGCCCGTTCGAGGAGATCTGGCATCCGGCCGCACACCGTTTCCGTGCCGAGATCCGAGTGCAGGACGCACGGGTGGTGCCCATGCCACCGCAGGGTGGCCGGCGCCACGGCCAGGGCCGTGACGCCGGCGAGTAGACCTCGGAGCGGGTGCGACGTCAGGAGGGCTTGGGCCCGCAGACGTAGCGGGGTTCCGCGTCGTAGCGCCAGGTGAACTTCTCCCGCTTGACCACCGCGCCGTCCTTCTTGATGACCCGGAAGGCGTCCTGGGTGAAGCCGTTGATGCCATTGGTCGCGATGCACGAGGGACCGGGTTCCAGGTGGATCAGCTTCGGCGTGGTGATGTTGCGACGCGGCCCGTACTCCGTTTTCACGCTGTCGTAGATCTTCGTGCTCCAGATCGACACGGTGATCGTGCTCGACGTGTACGAGGTGTCGATGAGGACGCCGTACTCCGTGTTGTTGCGGAATTTGAAGTCCAGGTCCGGCCAGAAGATCGTCGACTCGATGACCGCCGGGTAGCGGTCGAACCAGTACGAGTGGGGCTTGTGCTCGACGTCCTCCAGTCCGGCGTAGTACGTCGCGTTGAACAGCGTGGTGGTGAACTGTGAGGTACCGCCGCCGACACCCGGCACGAGCTTGCCGCCGAGGATGACCGGAGCGTCCCGGTAGCCCTGGGCGTAGCCGCGCTCGCCGGTGTGACCGTTCAACGAGAACGTCTTCCCGGGCAGGACGACAGTGCCGTCCACCTGCTTCGCGATGGTCGCGATGTTCTGGCTGCGCGACGAGGCCATACCGCCGGTGAAACGGGTGGTGAAGGTGGACACCCGCTCCTTGATGCCCAGGCCGGCCAGCTTCTCCGCGGTCAGCTCCGGCGGCGTCGGCTTCAGCTCGCCGGTCACCTCGCGGCCGTCCGCCTTCGGCAGGACCGCCAGCAGGTCCCGACCCAGGGCCGCGGTGTCCAGCTGCTGACCAGGTCGCCCATCCTTGGTGGTGGGCCGCCCGCCGGCGATGGCCATCGTGGCGTTCTTCGGTGGCGCCTCAATGGCGGCCAGGCCGTCGCCGAGCGCCGCCCGCAACCGCTTGACGTCCACCGACGGAGTCAGCTTGCCGGCCTTGTCGGCCGTGAATCGCAGGCTCTTCGCGATGGCGGCGGGCGGGACCTGCACGGAACCCTTGTCGGTACGCAGGATGACCGGTTTGGCGACCGCAGGCTTGGCCAACTCGGTGACCAGCCGGTCCAACTCCTCCGGGGTGGTCGCCGGGTGGCTCTCCACGAGTGGCACGGTGACCGGGGTGCCGGCCAACCAGCCGGCGCGCACCACCTCGGCCGAGCGTTGCGGTTCCAGGCTCAGCCCCGGCTTGGGCTGCACGACCTTCGGCGTGGTGCCCTGGTAGGTGATGGCCGGCATCGTCATTCCCTGGGCCTGGTTGCCGAGCACCTTACGGAGCGCGTCGTCCAACCGGTCCACGTCGACGGTGACCACCGGGTCGACCGTGCGGGAGCCGACCAGGCGGCTGACCGCGTGCGCGTCGGCGGCAGCCGCTGCCGCGACGGTCGCCGGCACGTCGACCGCCAACCCCACCTCGGCCGGGTTGATCTCGGCGGTCCGCCCGTCGACAGTGATCTTCAACGGGCCGGCTAGAGCCGCCGCCCGCCGGTCCAGCTCGGCCCGCAACTCCCGGTCGGCGTCCGCGCGGCTCCGGCCACCCAGTTCGGTGCCGAGCACGGTGGTGCCACGAGGAACGTCACCGGCGTACGCCCAGGCGCCGGCACCCGCCACGGCGGCGAGGACGCCACCGGTGACACCGGCGGCGAGCAGCATCCGTACCCGGCGGGGCCGGCTCGGGCCACCCTCCGGCTCGCCCGGGGCGGAGGTCGTCACCGAACCGTCGTCCGGCCAGGTGACCGCGGTGACCTGCACGGTGGGCCGGTCGTCGGCGGGGGGACTGTTTTCGCCGTACAGCGTCACTGCAACCTCGATCGCCAGGGTGCCGCGGGAGGTACGCCCTCCCGGAGGCACCTACGGTAACCAATACCCGGCCGTCCCTGCGGTTGCGCCCATCCGGTGCTGCTGGCGCGTGTCGCCCGGCGTGTCGTCGGGGCGCGGGGGCGGTGCCGGCGGCGAACCGCAGACGTGGCACGGTGACCGGGTGGACACTGCGGAGCGGGTGTTGGCGTACGGCGGCGGTTGGTTGGACCGGGCGGGTCCCCTGCGCACCGATCCGGCCCGGTTGAGCGCGCTGCTCGCCGAGTCGGGCACCGTGGTGTTGGCCCTGTGGCGGGACCGCTGTCTCGTCGACGCGGACGGGCCGGTCCGCCTGAGCGCGGAGCGGGCTGCGCTCGTCCGGTCCGCCGCGGGTGAGACGGTCTTCCTGGGGCTCGACGGTGACGTGGCCACGTTTGCCGTGGACCTGTCCGCACTCTCCGAGCGGGCCGCCGTCGAGATGGCCGGTGCGGCACGTTCCGTCGACGTGCGGGCCCTGGTCGGGCGGCTCGAACCGGGTGACGCGGCCGTCCAGGCGTACGCCCGGGGTTTGTTGCACTGGCATCGGCAGCAGCGATACTGCGGGGCGTGCGGGTCGCCGGCCGTCGCGGACGGCGGCGGACACATGCGCACCTGCACCGGCGGTGACTGCGGGCGTCTCCTCTTCCCCCGGATCGAACCGGCGATCATCGTGCTGGTCGAGGCGCCCGGCCCACCGGGTCGGTGTCTGCTGGCCCGGCACGCGGGCGCGGCCGAGGACGCGTTCTCGACGCTGGCCGGCTTCGTGGAGGTCGGCGAGAGCCTGGAGGACGCGGTTCGTCGGGAGATGGCCGAGGAGGCGGGCGTGACCGTCACCGACGTGACCTACCAGGGGTCGCAGGCGTGGCCGTTCCCCGCCGGCCTGATGGTGGGCTTCCGGGCCACCGCCACGTCCGACGAGGTACGCGTCGACGGTGAGGAGTTGCTGGAGGCGCGCTGGTTCACCCGGGCGGAGTTGCGGGAGCGGGTGGCCTCCGGCCGTACGCTCGGGCGGGTGGACGCCATCGACCACCGCCTTCTCGAGGACTGGTTGGCCGGGGTCTGACCGGTTGGACCGCTCCTGAGCTGCGTCAAACCACCCGCTGCGCGGTCGTTACATTATTGTAATCGGGCGATGTCTCGTCACGCTCCGCAGCAGTTCCGGCGAATCGCGCCGCTCTCCGTCCTTTTTGCCTTCTTTATCGACGGCTTCCGCAACCCAGCGTGATGCGGTGCCGGTGTCGACGCGGGCCTCTATTACTGCCCGGTAATCGGGGGGTTGTGACCTACGCCCCAACGGGTGCACCATCAACCCCGATCGTTACCCGCCGGTAACAGTGCCGAGCCCGGCACGGGGCCGCCAGTTCGTCACCGGCAACCGCGCGCATCCACCTCGAGGAGGAACCCGTGCAGGATCGGTTGAACAATCAGGGTCGTACCCGGTGGCGGCGGTTCGCCGCGATGGCGGTACCCGCCACGGCCGCCGCGGGCGCCATCCTGTTCGGAATGTCGACGGGCGCGATCGCGTCCGACATCACGGTCTCCGGCCAGACCTTCAAGATCGGCGCCGAGCGCCTCGAGGGTGACGGCTTCAAGCAGTACGGCGGCATCGTCCGGGAGAAGGGCAAGGACGGAAAGGCCGGTCAGGTCCACCCGATCGCGCTCTCCGAGATCAGCAGCGCCGAGTTGTACAGCCTCTGCCAGTCCGTCCGCGCCGACCTGCCGGGCCTGCCGGTGGTGCTCACCATCAACGCCGGCGAGGGCAAGGAGCCCGCGCGGGCCAAGGACCTGCTGATCGCAATGGACTCGCTCAACGGCAACGCGACCTTCACCAACATCAAGATCGGTCGGGACGCCACCGACCTGAACCCGACGGCGCAGGCCGGCTCGTTCGGCCAGAACTCCGACCACGTCACCATCACCAACCTGCAGCAGGTGTCCCGCTACACCACGGCGGCCACGTTCAACCTGGTCGGGCTTCGACTGAAGGTCAACGTGGGCGACGACGCCAAGGGCAAGGAGTGCTTCTGAGGTGAGCCGAGGCCCGCGGCGCGCCACCGCCGCGGGTCCGGCCCGTGTCCGTTTCCCCGCGTGGCCAGGAGGAGTACGTGACAACCGCGAACCCGTCCCACGCCCGGCCCGGCGGTCCGGCTCAGGCGTGGCGGCTCTTCCGCCGATGGCGGCGCAGTCGACCGTTCTACGGAGGCCTGCTCACCGCCCTGGCCGGGCTGGAGATGCTTGCGTCCACCCGGATGACCCTCAACGGCCTCAGCTTCCACAGTGGGGCGAGCGGCCTGCTCTCGCTGCTGATCCCGGTCATCCTGGTCACCTGCGGTCTGCTGCTGTGGTTCACCCCGGCGCAGCGCCTGTTCTACTCGGTCGTCGCGGCGGTCACCGCGGTCTACTCGCTGATCGGGCTCAACCTCGGCGGCTTCTTCGTCGGTCTGCTCCTCGGCATCGTCGGCAGCGCCCTCGCCTTCGCCTGGACGCCGGCCACGCCACCGGCTGGCGATGAGCGGTCGGCTGGTGGGCTTGGCGGCGTCGAGCCGGCTGACGATGAGCGGTCGGATGCCGAGCCGGCTGGCGTCGAGCGGGCCGTTCTCCCGACGACGGCCCAGGTGGCCGACGACGGCGAGCCGCCCGCGCGGCCGGGACCGTCGACTGACCCCCACCGGACGTACGGCATCGTTCTCGTGGTGCTCGGCCTGGCCGCGGGTGGGCTGGCGATCCAACCCCGAGTGGTGCGAGCCGCCCCGAGCCGGCCGGCGGCGACCGCCTGCCCCACCCCGTCCCGGGAGGCCAGCCCGTCGCCCAGCCACACCCCGGCCACACCGACCCCGAGCCCGGACGGCAACGTGGTCACCGACCTCCTGGACGGCATCGGTGATCTGCTGGGTGGTGGGCGCCGCGAGGAGCCCTCGACGAGCCCGGCCGCCCCGCCCACTCTGGGACCGACCGGCACCCCGACGGACGGCCCCGGCAACTGCCCGCCGCCGGCCCCGGGCGGGCCGGGCACGGCGACCCCCGAGGGGCCGGGCGGACCAACCCCCGACCGGCCGGGTACGCCGAACCCCGACAGGCCGGGCGCGGTCGAGCCGGGCAAGCCGCTGCCGCGCATCGCCGCCGATCCGACCCTGCCGACGGTGGCGCAGACGCCCTCCAAGCTCACCGGATCGTCGGTCCGGATGACCGGGCTGCGGTTCGAGGGAACCACCGACCTGCGTACCGTCAAAGGCGACCTCAAGGTGCTGAAGTTCAGCATGCGTGAGGCGGTGACCGACGACTTCCTGCTCAGCGCCGACGGCCCCGCTGGGCGCAACCAGCGGTACGCGACGGACCGGCTGACCGTCAGCGGAGACGTGGCGTTCTACGCCACCCGGTTCGTCGGCCGGCTACTCGGCATCAAGATCACCCTGACGCCGGATCTGCCGCTGCCGGACGGTGTGCCGGTCACCTCGCCCATCCCGATCACGTTCACCGACCCGGTCATCGACCTGGCGTACGTCACAAGTGACACGCTGACCGCCCGACCGGCGTTGGCGCTGACCCTCGGCTGAACGGCACGGCGGGAAGCGCCGGCGGTACGTCGTACCGCCGGCGCTTGAAGCCTTTGCTGGCTCAGAGCCGGGCCAGCGCCCGGCGCAGCGGGTCGAGACCCAGCGCGCCCAGGTCCAACGCCTGGCGGTGGAACTCCCGCAGGTCGAAGTCGGCGCCCTTGCGGGCCTTGGCGTCCTCGCGGGCCTGGAGCCAGATCCGCTCACCCACCTTGTACGACGGCGCCTGCCCCGGCCAACCCAGGTAGCGGTTCAGCTCGAAGCGCAGATTCTCGTCCGGAACCCGGCAGTGCGCCCGCATGAACTCCCAGCCCAGCTCGGGCGTCCACCGCTCGCCCGGGTGGAAGTCGAACGGATTGTCCTTGGGGATCTCCAGCTCCAGGTGCATGCCGATGTCGACGATCACCCGTGCCGCGCGCATCGCCTGGCCGTCGAGCATGCCCAGTTTGTCGCCCGGGTCCTCCAGGTAACCCAGCTCGTCCATCAGCCGCTCCGAGTAGAGAGCCCAGCCCTCGCCGTGCCCGGAGACCCAGCAGAGCAGCCGCTGCCAACGGTTGAGCAGGTCGGCGCGGACGGCGGTCTGCCCCACCTGGAGATGGTGACCGGGCACGCCCTCGTGGTAGACCGTGGTCACCTCTCGCCACGTCGAGAAGTCGCTGATGCCCTGCGGCACCGCCCACCACATCCGACCCGGGCGGGAGAAGTCCTCACTGGGGCCGGTGTAGTAGATCGCGCCGTCGCTGGTCGGGGCGAGGCAGCACTCGATGCGCCGGACCTGCTCCGGGATGTCGAAGTGGGTGCCGTGCAACTCGGTGATCGCCTTGTCGGCGAGGGCCTGCATCCAGTCCCGGAACGCCTCCTTGCCCTGGATGGTCCGCGCCGGGTCGGCGTCCAACCTGGCCACGGCCTCGTCGACGGTGGCACCGGAGCCCGCGATGCGTCCCGCGACGACCCGCATCTCCGCCTCCAGGCGGGCCAGCTCCGCGAAACCCCAGGCGTACGTCTCGTCCAGATCGACCTTGGCACCGAGGAAGTACTGCGAGGCGAGCTCGTAGCGCTCCCGGCCAGCGGCCTGCTTGTCCCGCCCGTGCGGGGCCAGTTCGGTACGCAGGAACTGGCCGAACTCGGCGGTCGCCGCGGTTGCCGCCGCCGCGCCCCGCCGCAGTTCCGCGCCGAGCGAACCCTCAGCGCCCAGCCGCTCGACCAGCCCGTGGAAGAAGTTGTCGCCGGTCGGGTCGACCCAGATGTCGCACTGCTTGGCCACCTCGACCAGCTGCACCTTCGAGCTGACCTGACCGGAGGCGAGCGCCTCACGCAGGGTGGTCTTGTAGCCGTCCAGCGCGGCGCCGAAGCCGTTGAGCCGGGCGGCGATGTTCGCCCGATCGTCGCTGGTCGCGGTCGGCATCAGGTCGAACACCATGCGGATCTCGTGCAGCCCGCTTTCGATCACGCTGATGCCGCTTGTCGTCTCGCCGGAGTCGTACCGGGCCAGGTCCAGGCCGAGCCGTTCCTGCATGGCCTCCTTGGCGATCCGCTCGGACTCGGTCTGCGGCTCGGTCACCTCAAGCTCGGTAAGCGTCCGGCGGGTGAGGTCCGCGCGCGCCCGGTAACCCTCAGGTGAGAGATCGTCGAGTTGGTCTTCATGGCCGGCGATGCCGACGAAGGTCGCGCCGGTGGGGCTCAACGGCGCCCACTCGGCCACATAACGGTTGGCGATTTCATCGATTCGTCCCACGCAGCGACCCTACGTGACCACCCCGCCCTCGTGTCGACGACGTTTGGCGTGTTCAGACCACTGACGTGACGAGCGGCGCAACGGCCGAAAGGCGCGCGACTTTGTCGGAGGGGTCCGGCAGAGTGTCAGGGGTGACTGCCGATACCACTCCTGACAAGGCACCGGTTCGCGCCTGGCTGCCAGGCTTCGTCGCCCTCGCCGTGATCTGGGGTTCCAGCTTCCTGTTCATCAAGGTCGGGGTGGCCGAGCTGCACCCGGTCCAGCTCACCCTCTACCGGGTCGTCGCCGGCGCGTTGACCCTCTTGGTCGTCCTCGCCGTGCTGCGCGACCGGCTGCCTCGCGAGCCCCGGATCTGGGCGCACCTGACCGTCGGCGCCGCGTTCGGCGTGGCCGTGCCGTTCACCCTCTTCGGCTACGGCGAGCAGCGGGTCGAGTCGATGCTCGCCGGGATCTGGAACGCCACCACGCCCCTGATCGTGCTGCCGCTGGCGGTGCTCGTCTTCCGCACCGAGCGGCTGACCGTGCGCCGCGCGATCGGGCTCGGCCTCGGCTTCCTCGGGGTGCTCGTGGTGCTGGGGGTCTGGGAAGGCATCGGCGGTGCGCACTTCACCGGGCAGTTGATGTGTTTCGGCGCGGCCGCCTGCTACGGCGTCGCCATCCCGTACCAGAAGCGGTTCGTCGCCGGCAGCTCCTACTCCGGCCTGTCGCTCTCCGCGGCGCAACTGCTGCTGGCCGCCGTGCAACTGGCCATCGTCACCCCGTTCGTCGCCGGCCTGCCGCCGCTGCCCACCGAGTTGTCCGCCGGGGTGGTCGCGAGCGTGCTGACCCTCGGCGCGCTCGGCACGGGGCTCGCCTTCGTCATCAACATGCGCAACATCCGGGTGGCCGGCGCGAGCACCGCGTCCACCGTCACGTACCTGATCCCGATCTTCGCGGTGCTGATCGGAGCCATGGCGCTCGACGAGCGGCTCAACTGGCACCAGCCGGTCGGCGCGCTCATCGTGCTGCTGGGGGTCGCGGTCGCGCAGGGCGCGTTCGGGCGCCGGAAGTCCCGCCCGGTGGTCGGTGTCGGCGCTCCCGCCGCCCCAGCCGCCGAGCCCACCGCCACCCCCGCCGCCGAGCCCGCCCACCACTGACCGGCCCGGCCCGGCTCCGCGCGGCGCGTGATCGACTCGGCCCGGCTCCGCGCGGCGCGTGATCGACTCGGCCCGGCTCCGCGCGGCGCGTGATCGACTCGGCTTCATTGGAGTCGGGGTGTCCAAGGCAGTAGGACAGGCCGATTTCCTTGAAGTCGAGTCGATCAAGGCCGAGCGGCCGGTCGGGCGATCTGCGCCGAGCGGCCGGGTCGGGCGATCTGCGCCGAGCGGCCGGGTCGCCGGGCGAGCAGAGCCGCCGTGGTTGGACGCGACGTTGGTCAGGCTCGCTCGTGCGTCCAGGCGACCAACTGTTTCGCCGGCCAGGTGTTGACCACCGAGTCGACGGGGACGCCGCAGAGGGCGGCCCGCTCACAGCCGAACCGCTGCCAGTCGAGTTGGCCGGGCGCGTGCGCGTCGGTGTTGATGGCGAACCGGCAGCCAGCCTCCAGCGCACGGCGGATCAGGCGCTTCGGCGGATCCTGCCGTTCCGGCCGGGAGTTGATCTCGACGGCGGTGTCGTACTCGGCGCAGGCGGCGAAGACGGCATCCGCGTCGAAGTCGCTCTCCGCCCTGGTCCGGGCGCGGTGCCCCCGGTCACCCGGCCCGGTCACCCCGGCCGGGCGGGACGAGACCATCCGGCCGGTGACGTGACCGAGGATGTCCAGGTGCGGGTTGGCGACCGCGGTCAGCATGCGACGGGTCATCTTCGACCGCTCGTCCTTGAGGCCGCTGTGCACCGAGCCGACCACCACGTCCAGCCGGGCCAGCAGCTCGTCGTCCTGGTCGAGGGAGCCGTCGGCGAGGATGTCCACCTCGATGCCGGTGAGGATCCGGAAGCCCTCGGGCAGCGCCGCGTTCACCTGCGCCACGTGGTCGAGCTGCCGGCGCAGGCGGTCGGCGGTCAGCCCCCGGGCCACCGTCAGCCGTGGTGAATGGTCGGTCAGCACCAGGTATTCGTGGCCCAACTCGACCGCGGCCAGTGCCATCTCCTCGATCGGCGAGCCGCCGTCGGACCAGTCCGAGTGGGTGTGGCAGTCGCCCTTCAGGGCGGCGCGCAGCGCCGTGGCCTCGGCGTCGAGGTCACTGCCCTCGGTCGCCACCAGTCGGCGCAGGTAGACCGGCTCCTCACCGGCCAGCGACTCCGCCACGCATCGGGCCGTGACGTCGCCGACCCCGGCCAACTCGGTGAGCGTGCCGTTGTCCGCCCGCGCGGCCACCTCGGTCGCCGGCAGACCCGCCAACGCCTTCGCCGCCGACCGGAACGCTCGAACCCGGTACGTCGCCTCGTTCGCCCGCTCCAGCAGGAAAGCGATGCGGCGCAGGTCGGCGATGGGGTCCCGGGCCTTCATCCCACCGAACCTAGTCGCTGCGGGGCCGGTCAGGGAGCCTTCGGGCAGCCGTTTTTGCGCTGCCACGCGACGACCTCGGCGGCCGGTTCCCGATTGCCACCACCGCGCCAGGAATCCAGGTACCGAGCCGGCCAGAGCACTCCACGCCGGATCCACCAGCCGTCCTTGCCCTTGCACGGTGGCGAGATGCCGAAGTGCACGTGGCAGACGTTGTTGGCGTTGCCGGTGCGGCCCACCTTGCCGAGCTGCTGCCCGGCGCGGACCCGCACGCCGGCGTCGACGCCGCTGGACACGACGCTCAGGTGCGAACCGTAGTAACGCACCCCGTCGTCGCCCAGCAGGGAGACCGACAGGCCGCCGTTGTCCGGACCCTGCGGCCCGCCCTTCGTGTACCTGTCGACGCGACTGACCTCAAGCACCGTCCCGTCGGTCACCGCGACGAACGGTTCACCGCAGTTGGCGAAGAGATCCGTGGCGGGGTACGCGCCGTGTGTCGGGTGGTAGTCCACGTTGCCGGCGCGTACCGGAAAGACATGCCGCACCCCGGCGCGGGGTGCCGTGGCCGACGGGCTGGCCGACGACGGCTTCGGGCGGGCCGGACCGGTCGCCGTCGGCGTGGCCTTCGGCGCGGCTGTCGGCGACACCGCCTGGTCGGCGGTCGCCCAGACCGCCGACGGCGTCGTCGGAGCGGCGTCGGTCGGCGCTCCCGGTCGGGTGGTCGCGCAGCCGGCGGCCAGCACCGGGGCGAGAAGCAGCAGGATCGGGTACACCGGACGCGCGCGGCGGCTGATCGTCGGCGAGGGCATCCGGTCATCCTTCCAGAGCCGGTACCGTGAGCACGAGTGGCGCGCGTGAGGGAGGGCAGCGACGGTGACCATCGCCCGACCCGATCCTGGCCCGGATCCTGGTGCCGCGCACCAGGTGGCGCGTCTCCCGTCGGGGCTCTTCCCGGCCGGTCCCCCGTCCCGCCCCACCTACCGCGAGCCGCACCCGGTCAGCGGCGGTGGCGTCGCCGCCGGCGGTGGCGCGGCGGCCACCTGGCTGCTGCTGTTCGGCCTGCTCGGCACCGATGTGACGAGCTACGCGTGGTGGACGGTGTTGGCGGGTCTGCTGGCGTGGGTGACCGCGTTGGTGCTGGTCCGCTACGGCGATCGTGGGGTCGCCACCGGGGTGGCCATCGTCACGGCGGGTGGCTGGAGCATCGCCGCTGCCGTGGTGGCGGTCCGCTGGGCCACCAGCGGTGACTGGCCGCTGTGGTGATCCGGGGGTTGCAGACGATTGCGCCGTGTGCCCGGTTGGCTGCGTAGCGAACGCTGTCTTGACGTAGCCGCCGAGACTCGGCACGCTCGGGACCATGGCCTGGACCACCCCGCGACAGGACCCCGATCGCAGTCGACGCCGCCTGCAGTTGCTTGCCGAGTTGGCGGGCGCCCGCGCGGTCCGTCAGCGCAGCCGACCCCAGCGGCAGCGCACCGAGCGTCTGCGCGAGCTCATCGCTACCCGCCGTCGAGTAACCGGCTGATCCGACTTTGTCAGGAATGACCGACCTCTCGGGGCGTTGACGAGTCGCCTGCCGACCCGACCGGCTAACGTGCACGCGTAACGAGTCGACGCTGTGTCGAGGGCTATTGGGGGGACCGTGTCGTACTTCGCTGCGGCCGTGGTGCGCGACGACAGTGGCTGGACCGCCGCCGAGGTCAGCCTGCGTGGCGCCACCGACATCGACGAGGTCGCCGAGCGGCTGCGTGACGTCGACCAGGAGGCCGACGTGTCGCTGCTCTTCGTCGAGGCCGATGACGCGTACCTGGTGATCCTGCGTCTCGACGAGGGCGAGGACCTGCGGGTGTTCGGTTCGGATTCCGCGTACGCCGAGGAGTCTCCGCTGGGCGCGCTGCTGGTCGGTGACCTCAAGACCTCGGTCACCGGGCTCGACGGCGACGAGGAACCACGCCCGGCGTCCACCGGTGACGAGGAGAGCGAGCAGCCCGCCGTCGATCCGGAGGCCGATCCGGTGGGTGAGGCCGACCTGCTGACCAACCTGGGCATCTCCGCGCAGAAGCTGCTGACCCTGTGCACGCACGAGGGGATGCTGCCGGCGGATGTCACTTCCGAGATCTGCCAGGTGCTCGGCTGCGCCGACGAGGTCGAGGAGCTGCGTGAGGTCTGAGCCGGCGGACGCCACCGACCCGGCACTGGAGACGATCCGGCCGGGGCAACCGACTCCCGGTGTGGTGGGACGTGCCGGACCGGGCGCGCACGAGGGCCTGGCCGACCCGGGTGCGGTCGGCCGTCGCCAGCGGCACGAGCTGTGGATGCGCCGCGCCCTGGAGGTCGCCGTCACCGGCACCGCCGGCGCGGCGGCGGGCACCACCGACGTCGACGACGTGCCGGTGGGCGCGGTGCTCTACGGGCCGGACGGGACCGAGTTGGCCATCGGGCGCAACGAACGGGAACTGACCGGCGACCCCACCGCCCACGCCGAGGTGCTGGCCCTGCGCCGGGGTGCCGAGCGGGCCGGCCGCTGGCGGCTGGACGGCTGCACCCTGGTGGTCACCCTGGAACCGTGCACCATGTGCGCGGGGGCGCTGGTGCTGGCCCGGGTCTCCACCGTCGTCTTCGGCGCGTGGGAGCCCAAGACCGGCGCGGCCGGATCGCTCTGGGACGTGCTCCGCGACCGCCGGCTGAACCACCGCCCCGAGGTCTACGGCGGGGTGCTGGAGACCGAGAGCGCCGCCGTCCTGCGCGCCTTCTTCCGCTGAGGTCGCCGGCTCAGGCCGCGGGCAGGGTGACCGTGACGATCAGGCCGCCCGCGGGGCGGGGCTGTGCCTCGACGGTGCCACCGTGTGCGCGGGCCACCGCGCGGACGATGGACAACCCCAACCCGAAGCCCCGCGCACCGGCGACCCGCTCCCGCGACAGCCGGCGGAACGGCTGGAACATCGGTTCGATGTCGTAACCGGCGATCGCCGGACCGGTGTTGGTCACCGTCAGGGTGACCTGGCCGTCGGCCCGGCCGGTGCGCACCTCGACCCAACCGTCGGCGCGCAGGTTGTGCCGTACCGCGTTCTCCACCAGGTTGACGGTGAGCCGTTCCACGAGCACCGGGTCACCACTGACCGGGGCCGGTGCCAACGACCGGCGTATCGGGACGTCGGGTGCCTGCTTCACGGCCTGGTCGATGACGTGCGCGCAGACCTCGGCCAGGTCGATCGGCGTACGGTCGGTCAGCTCGTTCTCCGAGTCGGCAAGGGTCAGCAGGCCGTCGATCAGCCGTTCGTGCCGCTCGTTGATCGCCAGCAACGACTCACCCAGCCGACGCGTCTCCGCCGACGCCTCCGGCCGGCTGACCGCCAGCTCCACCAGGGCACGGTTGAGCGCCAGTGGGGTACGCAGCTCGTGCGAGGCGTTCGCCACGAACCGGCGCTGCCCGTCGAAGGAGCGGTCCAACCGTTCCAGCATCTCGTCGAACGTGTCGGCGAGTTCGCGTACCTCGTCGCGGGGGCCGGTGAGCGCGATCCGCTCGTGCAGACCACGGCCGGCGGTGTCCGCGCCGGCGATCCGCCGGGCCGTGTCGGTGACCTGGTGCAGCGGCTGCAACGCTCGGCCGGCGAGCAGCCAGCCGAAGGCGACCGCCACCGCCGACACCACGATCAACGCGATGCCACCCTGGGTGAGCAGGGACTCCAGGGCGTTGCGCTTGGCCTCGTCCTGCGCCTCCTGCAACAGGGCGCGCACATTGTCGATGTTCTGCCCGCTGGGCGTCGTGGGGGCGGTCTTCGGCAGGTCGCTCAGTTTCACCCCGAACGGCTGGGGCATCCGCTGATCCACGAGCACGTACGTGACGGCCAGCAGGACCACACCGGCCAGCAGGAAGAGCCCGCCGTAGATCAGGGTGAGTCGGGCGCGGATGGTCAGGCGCTTCATCGGATCTGATACCCCGCTCCGGGCACCGTCTCGATCACCGGCGGGTCGCCGAGCTTGCGGCGCAGCTTCATCACGGTGACCCGGACGACATTTGTGAACGGGTCGATGTGCTCGTCCCAGGCACGTTCCAGCAGGTCCTCGGCGGAAACCACGGCGCCGTCGGCGCGCAGCAACTCGACGAGCACCGCGAACTCCTTGCGGGACAGCGCCACGTGCCGGTCGTCGCGGCGTACCTCGTGCCGGGCCGGGTCGAGCTGGATACCGGCGCGACGCAGCGTCGGCGGGGCCGCCGGACGGGCGCGCCGGGTCAGCGCGTGCACCCGCGCCGACAACTCGACAAGGGCGAACGGCTTGGTCAGGTAGTCGTCGGCGCCGAGCGCCAACCCCGCCACCCGCTCCCGGACCGCTGCCGCCGCGGTCAGCATCAGGACCCGGGTCTCCCCGCCCGCGTCCACGATCGCCCGGCACACGTCGTCGCCGTGCACCACCGGCAGGTCCCGATCCAGGACCACCACGGCGTACTCGTTGACGCCGAGCCGCTCCAGCGCGGCGTCACCGTCGTACGCCACGTCGACCGCGAACGACTCCCTACGCAGCCACTCCGCGATGGCGTCCGCCAGCACGGTCTCGTCCTCGACAACCAGCACTCTCACCCCTCCATGGTCCTCGGGGTGCGGTAACGGCGGCATAACCGCTGACGGTAACGCCGGGGATACGCCCGCTGCCGTGCACTGGGTGTCGACGTCCGACGAGTCGCGTCGGACCCACAGCGGAGGCGGACACCATGCGGCGACAGATGCTCGCGATACCCGTCCTGCTCGCCCTGGCGGTGGCCGGGTGCGGTGCGGGAGGCGACGACGGCGGCGGGGTGGCGACCGCCGGTGGGGCGACGGCGAGCGCCACGGCGAGCGGCGCACCGGTCAGTGATTCGGACAAACAGCTCGCGTTTGCCAGGTGCATGCGGGAGAACGGAGTGGACCTGCCCGACCCGGAGGCGGGCGGCCGTCCCGGCTTCCGGTTCGGCGCGGACGTGGATCGGCAGAAGGTCCAGGCGGCCATGGAGAAGTGCCAGGACAAGCTGCCCAACGGTGGGCAGGGACCGCAGCTCAACCCCGAGCAGGCCGAGCAGATGCGCGCGCTCGCGAAGTGCATGCGGGAGAACGGGGTGCCGGACTTCCCGGACCCGGACGCCGACGGGAGGGTCCGGATCGGGCAGGGCGGCAACGCGATCGACATCAGCGACCCGGCCATGAAGGCCGCGATGGAGAAGTGCCGGCAGAACGCACCACAGTTCGGGGGCGGCCGGTGACCGGCGTTTCCCGACGCGGGCGGCTGCGCGCCGCCGTCATCGGCGGCGTCGTCCTGCTGCTCGCCGCCGTGGGCGTGAGCGCCGCGGTGGGCTTCGGCGGCGGCGGAGACCGTGCCGAGGCCGGCAGCCCACCACCGGCCACCGCGACCGTCACCCGGCAGACCCTGGCCGACTCGGAAACCGTCGAAGGCGAGTTGGGGTACGGCGCGACGCGTACCGCCACGGCGAAGCTCGGCGGCACCGTCACCGCGTTGCCACCGACCGGGTCGACGGTGCAGCGGGGGCGGGCGCTCTACTCGGTCGACAACGAGAAGGTGGTGCTCCTCTACGGCGGGTTGCCCGCGTACCGGACCCTCGCCCCCGGGGTGGAGGGCGCCGACGTCGCGCAGTTCGAGCGGAACCTCAAGGCGTTGGGATACACCGGCTTCACCGTCGACGACGAGTACACCGGCTCCACCGCCGACGCCGTCCGGGACTGGCAGGAGGACCTCGGCCTGCCCGAGACCGGCCGGGTCGAGGCGGGCCGGATCGTGTACGCCGACCGGGAGGTCCGGGTGGAGAGCCACCAGGCGGACGTCGGTGATCTCACGCAACCCGGCCAGGCGGTGCTCGCCTACACCGGTACCAGCCGCCTGGTCACCGTCGAGTTGGACGTGGACGACCAGCGGCTGGCCAAGCGCGACGCGAAGGTCACCGTGCGGCTGCCGGACGCCCGGACGGTGGCGGGCACGGTCAGTACGATCGAGACCGTCATCCAGGCCGGCGCCGCCGGAGAGAACGGGCAGTCCGGCGACGCCGAGACGAAGATCGAGGTGACCGTCGCGGTCGCCGACCCGAAGGCCCTGGCCGGCTTCGACCAGGCCAGCGCCGACGTCGTGTTCACCGCCGCGGAGCGCCCGGACGTCCTCACCGTGCCGGTGTCGGCGCTTCTCGCGCTCGCCGAGGGTGGGTACGGCGTCCAGGTCGCCGAGGGGGAGGCGAGCCGGATCGTCGCCGTGACCACGGGCCTGTTCGCCGACGGCCGGGTGGAGGTCACCGGCGCGGACCTCACCGAGGGCACGACGGTGGTGGTGCCGAGATGACCGGCGAGGTGATCGTGCTCGACCGGGTCAGCAAACGGTACGCCGGCGACGTCGTCGCGTTGGACGACGTGTCGTTGCGGATCGGCCACGGCGAGCTGGTGGGGATCGTCGGCCCGTCCGGGTCGGGCAAGTCGACGATGCTGCACCTGATCGGCACCCTGGACCGGCCGTCGTCGGGCAGCGTGCTCATCGACGGGTACGACGCGGCGAAGCTGACCGACCGGGAGTTGTCCGCCCTGCGGGCCAGCCGGATCGGCTTCGTGTTCCAGCAGTTCCACCTGGCCCCCGGCGTTCCGATCGTGGACAACGTGGCCGACGGGTTGCTCTACTCCGGCGTACCCCTGCGGCGGCGGCGCGAACGCGCGCAGGCCGCGTTGGTCCGGGTTGGCCTGGGCCACCGGCTTGGGCACCGGCCGCACGAGCTGTCCGGCGGGGAACGGCAGCGGGTGGCCGTGGCGCGGGCGGTGGTCGGCGAGCCGACGGTGCTGCTCGCCGACGAGCCGACCGGCAACCTGGACTCCGCGTCCGGTGCCGGGGTGCTGGAGTTGCTGCACGAGCTGCACCGGTCCGGCACCACCGTCCTGGTGATCACCCACGACCGGGAGATCGCGGAGGGGCTGCCCCGGCAGGTGCGGATGCGCGACGGCGCGGTGCGGCACGACTCGGCCGGTACGCCGGGCGGGGTCGGCTGATGGCGACGTTGACGCCGGCCCGGCTGGGACCGGCGGACATCCTGCGGGTCGGCGGGGTGGGCCTGCGGACCCGTCCGCTGCGGGCGTTCCTCTCCGCGCTGGGCATCGCCATCGGTATCGCCGCGATGATCGCGGTCGTCGGGATCTCGTCGTCGTCCCGGGCGGAGCTGGACCGCGCGCTCGACGCGCTCGGCACCAACCTGCTCACCGTCGAGCCGGGCAACACCCTGTTCGGGGCGGACGCCCAACTGCCCGACGAGTCGGTCGCCATGATCGGACGGATCGGCCCGGTGACCGAGGTGTCGGCGACCGGGCAGGTCGCCGACGCCAAGGTCTACCGTTCGGATCGGATCCCGGCCGCGGAGACCGGTGGCATCGCCACCCGGGCGGCCCGTCTGGACCTGCTCGGCACCGTCGGGGCCGAGCTGACCAGCGGTACGTGGCTCAACGAGGCGACCGCCCACTACCCGGCGGTGGTACTCGGCGCCACCGCGGCGCAACGGCTCGGGATCATCGCGGCCGACCCGCAGGTGCAGGTGTGGCTGGGTGGGCGGGGGTTCACGGTGGTCGGCATCCTCGCCGCCGCGCCACTGGCTCCGGAGCTGGACACCGCGGCGTTGGTCGGCTGGCCGGCGGCGACCGACTACCTGGGCTTCGACGGGCACCCCACCACCATCTACACCCGGGCGCAGGAGGCGCAGGTCGAGGCGGTCCGCTCGGTGCTCGGCGCGACCGCGAACCCCGGGGCGCCGAACGAGGTCGAGGTGTCCCGTCCCTCCGACGCGCTCGCCGCCGCCGAGGCGACCGACGACGCGTTCACCGGGCTGCTGCTGGGCCTGGGCGCGGTCGCCCTGCTGGTCGGCGGGGTCGGCGTGGCGAACACCATGGTGATCTCGGTGCTGGAACGGCGGGCCGAGATCGGCCTGCGCCGTTCGCTCGGCGCGACCCGTGGACAGGTACGGACCCAGTTCCTCGCCGAATCGCTGCTGCTCTCCGCACTTGGCGGGATCGGCGGGGTGTTGCTGGGCATCCTGGTCACCTCGGGGTACGCGTTCTCCCAGGACTGGCCGACAGTGGTGCCGGCCTGGGCGATGCTCGGCGGCGTCGGCGCGACCCTGGTCATCGGCGGTTTCGCGGGCCTGTACCCGGCGGTGCGCGCCGCCCGTCTCGCGCCGACGGAGGCGCTGGCCGCCGTCTGACCGCCGTGCCGGCGTGCGGGTCGGGCCGGGGTGGCGCGGGTCGGGGTGGCGTGGGCGGGGCCGGCGCGGGTCGGCCCCAGGCAGAAAAGCGTGATGACTGTGAGGCATCAATATGCCCCACAGTCATCACGCTCTTCGCGGTGACACCCGACCGACGGGTCAGGCGATGATCGTGTCGAGGGCGATCTCGACCATCTGGCTGAAGGTCTGCTCCCGCTCCTCCGAGGTGGTCTTCTCGCCGGTCTTGATGTGGTCGCTGACGGTCAGCACGGTCAACGCGCGGGCCTTGAACCGGGCGGCGATCGTGTAGAGCGCCGCCGACTCCATCTCCACCGCCAGCACGCCGTAGTCGGCGAGGGTGTCGTAGAGGTCCGGCCGGTCCGTGTAGAAGGCGTCCGCCGCCAGGATCGGCCCGACGTGCATGCTGATGCCGCGCCGCTCGGCCACCTCGACCGAGGTACGCAGAAGCCCGAAGTCGGCCACCGGCGCGTAGTCGATCAACCCGTCGAAGCGCATCCGGTTCATGTTCGAGTCGGTGGACGACCCGATCGCGGCCACCACGTCGCGCAACTGGAGGTCGGTGCTGAGGGCGCCGCAGGAGCCGACCCGGATCAGCGTCTTCACGCCGTACTCGTTGATCAACTCGTGGGCGTAGATGGAGGCCGACGGCATGCCCATGCCGGAGCCCTGGACGGAAACCTCGACGCCGTTCCAGCGGCCGGTGAAGCCCAGCATGCCCCGGACCGTCGAGTAGCAGGTAGCGCCCTCGAGGTAGGTCTCCGCGATCCACTTGGCCCGCAGGGGGTCGCCCGGCATCAGGACCCGCTCGGCGATCTCGCCCGGCTTCGCGCCGATGTGCGTACTCATGGCAAAGATCCTGCCAGGCCGGCGCGGGCGATACCGGTTCGGCGTCCGAACCGGCGGTCCTGTACCCTCGTCGGCGGTGGCGTGTCCGAGCGGCCTAAGGAGCACGCCTCGAAAGCGTGTGAGGGTTAACGCCCTCCGAGGGTTCAAATCCCTCCGCCACCGCTCTGAGATGCAGGAACGCCCGGTTGATCCGCGAGGATCAACCGGGCGTTCCGCTTGTGGTCTCAGTTTCGGTCTCAGTTGGGATCCTTCGGCGCCAGACCCCGCCCGCCTGCTGCTTCGGCCGGCCGTATGGCTAGTCCGGTCGAACGCGCTGCCCTCGGCCCCGTGAGGCGTTGTACGGATGACAAAGCCATCTCACACCCGCATGAGACGTGACGGTAGGTGACCCTTCCGTTCCGTACGGATGTTCGACAAGATGTGTGATCAGAGGAGGTGATGACGTGGCGGATCGTAGTTCCATCGAGTGGACAGAAGCTACGTGGAACCCTACGACCGGATGTGATCGCATCTCCGCGGGTTGCGACAACTGCTACGCCCTCGCCCTGTCCAAGCGCCTCAAGGCCATGGGCTCGGCTAAGTATCAGAATGATGGCGATCCACGAACGTCTGGGCCGGGATTTGGCGTGACGGTCCATGCGGACGCGTTAGAGATCCCGCGTCGGTGGCGAGACCCGCGGCTCGTGTTCGTCAACTCGATGTCTGATTTGTTCCATGCCCGGGTGCCGTTGAGTTACGTGCAGCAGGTGTTCGAGGTTATGCGTGAGACGCCTCGCCATACATACCAATTGCTCACCAAGCGGGCCGCAAGGCTGACGAAGGTGGCCCACCAGCTCGACTGGCCCTCAAATGTATGGATGGGCGTTAGCGTCGAGGACGCCAGCGAGGTGGGTCGCATTGATGGCTTGCGGGAGGTGCCCGCCGCCGTGCGCTTCGTCTCCGCTGAGCCCCTGCTAGGCCCGCTCCTTGATCTGAATCTGGACGGTATCGATTGGCTGATCGCCGGCGGCGAGTCTGGGCTCAACTGCCGTCCGGTGGACGCGGCATGGGTGCGAGCGCTGAGAGATCAGTGCGTCGCAGCCGGTACTGCCTTCTTCTTCAAGCAGTGGGGTGGCCGCACGCCGAAGGCCGGCGGCCGGCGTCTCGATGGGCTTGAACACTCTGCGATGCCCGCGGTTGGCTGTAGGGGTGCTCAGGAGATGGAGGCTGCCCGCAGCTGAGACGTGCAGCCCTAATCGGGAGTTCCATCGGAGCGATTGCGGTGGGACACTGATCCATGACCTTGAGTAGTCAGGAGGGCTGATGCCGGTCAGCGGTGAGGTTCCATGGCCATGTGCGCCGCATACGGGTGCTAAACACGACATCTACCGCCGCTATCTTGAGCGATGGTTCCCGATCCTGCTCGCCGGCTCTAACGCATACCCGTCGGTCACCTATGCGGAGGGCTTCTCTGGCCCAGGCGTCTACAGCGGTGGCGAAGACGGTTCGCCCGTCATCGCGATGCGGGCGCTCATTGAGAAGGTCCCGCCGAACAAGGGTGTTGCTCGCTTCGCCTTCGTCGACGATGACCAGCGCTGCGTCTCGATGCTGTGGGACACCCTCAGGGCCGCCTTCCCTGACCGTCCGCGGCCTGGCGAGGCGATGCCAGTGAAGATCGTCGAGGGAACGTGTGCCACACACTTGGAGGCGACTCTCGACAGCATGAAGGCATGGGGCCAGCCGATTTTTGCGAACCTTGACTCCTGGGGCAACGCCCCTGTGCCGTATCGGCTTCTAAGGCGTCTCGCCGCGAACGTCTCAAGCGAGGTCATCGTCACCCTGTTCCCTCAGCACTTCGTTCGCTTCGTCAGCAACCTGGGCGAAGCGGCTGATGAGGTGTTCGGGGGAGATTCAAGCTGGCGAACGGTCGCCGACCTGGCTCCCGCAGCAAAGAGTCGGCATATCCTCACCTGCTATCGCCAAGCACTGCACAACGCGGGCTTTCCGTACTTACTGGACTTCGAGCTCATCCCCCAGAAGGGGCAACCTCTCTATCTCGTCTTCGGCACTCGCCACCGTCTCGGGATGCAGAAGATGAAGGACAGCCTCTGGGAGGTCGACCGTGCCCAAGGCGTCGGCTTCCGCGATCCTCGGGACGAGCAGGCCGAGACGTTGTTCGCCTTTGATGAACCCCAACTCGGGCCACTGACCCGGCTGCTTGCTCACAAACTTCGGGAGAGCGGACCTGTGCGGGTGCAGGAACTGCGCGACTTCGCACTGTTTGAGACCGTTTACCGACCGGAGCACGTCATCGAAGCGTTGAAGCCGCTTAGGGACCAAGGCGCGCTCAACGTCGATGGTGGGGGCCCGTTGCGGATAGCATCACTGGTCTCGCTGGCGCCAGCACCGTCCCGCTAGGCCCTAGCCTTACCGCTCCAGTGGCCTGGGCTAGCACCAACGCTGCCAGCCCAGGCCGCCCTTCTGCTAGTCGCCGGGGGCTTCGGCGTCCCAGAGCAGGCCGCCAATCCGTTGAGCGATGTCTCGTCGGACTTGAGCAGTGAGGTGCTGATATCGGGTCGCCATTGCAGAGTTGGACCAGCCCATGATGCCCATGACGGCCCGCTCGGCGACGCCGAGAATCAGCAGCACCGTGGCCGCGGTGTGCCGAGCATCGTGTAAACGGCCGTCTCGCAGCCCGGCAAGCTTGAGCAGCCGTTTCCACTCGTCATAGTCGGTGCGTGGGTTGACAGGGGTGCCGGTCGGCGTGGCGAACAGCCAGTCACCGTCCTCCCAGAGTTGGGCGGCGGTGAACCGCTCCTGGTCTTGCTCATCACGGTGCCTGCGGAGCAGCGCCACCAGCTCGTCGGGGAGCCCGATGCTGCGCCGACCTGCCCGAGACTTGGTCTCGGCGGTGTCCGCGCGCACCTGGCGACGGTCGGGGCAGTGCCCGCCGTGCTTCCGGCCGCATGGTGAGCGGCACCCGTGCTCCCACCTTGGCCGCTGCCGGCCACGCCGTACGGTCAGGGTTCCAGCGCCGAGGTCGACGTCCGACCAACGCAGGCCGAGCGCTTCCCCTTGGCGTAGGCCGAGGGCGAGTGCGACCGCCCACCGCACGCTATTGCGCCGGCCACGGGTGGCGGCCATGAGCCGCTGCACTTCGGCGACCGTGTACGGCTCGATCTCGCTTTCTGGCAGGCGTGGTGCCTTGGCGAGGCTGGCCGGGTTCTTGGCCAGGTGGCCCCGGCGCACTGCCTCGTTGAGCGCGGTCCGGACCGTGCGGTGTACTTGGTGAGCGGTCGCCGGGGCGCTGCCAGTCTCTTGCATCCGGCGGTAGAACCGTTCCAGATGCTCGGGCTCCAAGCGTTCGATCCGGTGGGCACCGAGACCGGGAATGAGGTGCCGGTAGACAGCAACGCGGTAGCCGGCGAGGGTGTTCTCTCGCACGGCCGGGGCAGCGATGTTCTCTACCCAGTGAGTGAGCCAGGTCTTCACCGTCCAGCGCTGGCCGGCCTTGCGGACCGTGCCGCTGTCCCGCTCCCGTTCCAAGAGTCGGACCTTCTTGATGACCGCAGCTTCCGTCTTGCCCCGGACGTGGCGGCGATCCGGCGATCCGTCGTCCTTCACGCCGACCGTGACCCGGCCGTGCCACGAGCCATCCGCACCCAGGTAGATACTGGATGCGCCGTTCGGCTTGCGTCCCATTGGCTGGCTCCTTTCGTCAGGCGGCGTGATCGAGGTGGGTCGGCTCGGCGAGCAGGTTCCGCACGTACTCGTCCAGGCAGAAGGTTGGTACTCGGCGAAGACGGCCGATGGTGATGGTGCGAATCTGGCCGGTCTTGATGAGGGCGTACATGGTGGTACGGCCGATGCCGAGGCGGTGGGCGGCTTCTTCGATGTTCAGGACGACGCGAGTTTCTGGCGTGGGCACGGCTTCTCCCCGTGGTTCCGATGGGTTGAGAGCGCCGGTGGTGGGCGTTCTCGTCGGGCGAGGGTCAGTTGCTAGGCACAGCAGGCGAATCGATAACGGCCGTTGGAACGGGCGGCTGAGATTGCCGTAGGGCCAAGATTTCGAGCGGGCCGAGGTGATGGCATGGGCCGGTTCGGCTCAGGGGCTCTCAGCGGGCCGGTCTGCGCGGGGTCGGTTGCGGTGGTCGGCGCTCGTTGTGGGAGGGGCTGAACCATCTCCGCATCTCCGCATCTCCGCAAATATGGCTGTGAGCTGGGCAAATGCTTGCGGAGATGGTCGGAGGTGGTGAGGGGTCATCTCCGCAAAGAGGTGGGATCTCCGCAGTTGGTTGCGGAGATGCGGAGATTGATGATCCTCTTGGTTCTGATCTCCGCAGGGTGTTTCCCCTGGTGGTGAGGGGTTGGTGCGGCGTTGCGGAGATGCGGAGATGGTTCAGCGGGTTTTACCCCTCGTGGTGCTCGACCCAGAACACGGACCGGTCGCCGCGGTCGTTGCGGCCGGCGCGGACGACGTGTTCACCGCGCCACCGCCCGGCCTGCCCGGTAAGCAACCGTCCAAGTTGCAGGGGGTTGGGTAGCCGGCCGTTGTGGGTGGTGATGAACTGCCCGTCCCACGGGTCGTTGACGTCGCTGCCGAGGTGCATGGGCTCGCCGTCTTGGCGGAGTTCGGCGGCGGTCATCGCACGGCCGCCGTGGCGGTCGTGCCAGCAGGTGAGGAACGCGCGCCAGCGCGTTTCGTCTTCATCGATCTCACGAATGTCAGCGGCGTTGGTAAGGAACCCGTCGATGCCGTGATGGGCGAGGAACCCGCCGAGTGCTTGCGCCCACGGGGTGAACTGCCGCATCGACAACCCCGACACCCGAGGTGCACCCTGCCGCGTCCAGTCGAGCACCAGCACGAGCAGGTGCCACAGCACGGTCAGTTGGTTAGCGGGGTCGGTGATCCACTGGTCAAGGTGGGGGATGCCGAACCCGCGCTGGTCGCGCAGCTCGGGGCGGGGCATGTCCGGGTCGAGGCGCACCCGCACCGTGCGGGAAGCCATGTCCCCGCCAACCTGGAGGTTGTTGCCGGTGGCCATCCAGAGCCTGTCGTTGACGGTGGCGACGTTGCGCGACGCGCCGAGTTGCCGGTCGGACCAGACGCCGGAGGTGACGAGTTGGGCGAGCACGGCGGAGTCGATGACGGTTCCCTCGGCCAGGTTGTCCCAGATCACCACGCCCACCTGCTCGGCCAGCACGGCCGTGATGGACTTGCGCAGTTCCTCGTCTGAGTAGGCCCAGGTCATGACGCGCTGCCCGTAGAGCATTCCCGGCCCGGCCGTGAGGATCGTCTTACCGCTGGATGGCATGGTCGCGTCGATCAGCGCGAACGGCGTCAGGGAGCGGGTGAAGTGCCGCAGGATCGGCGTGGCCAGCAGCGCCACGTAGTTGGCCCGGTCAGCGGCAGATGCCCACGGGAAGTCCCGCAGGAACCGGCCGAGCAGGAACGTGCGCGCCTCGTCAACCTGCTCCGGTGTCGGTTCGTCCGGCACCGAGGGAAGCGCCACCTTGGACGCCAGATACAGGCCGGTAGCCGGGTCGTAGCCGGGCTGCTGGAGCAGGGTGCCGTCCCGGCGCAGCACCGGGGCACCGATGATCCCGCGCAGCGGCGGCACGCCCGGCCACGTCTTCCCAGCCAGTACCGACGACAGGATGTCGCGGGGCGGGGTCACCTCGTCTTCGTACATCTCGGGGTCGCCGGTGTCGCTCTTGCGGGTCTTGAGCCGGTACACGTAGGCGTGTTCGGCCAGCAGTCCGGCCAGGCCGGCGGGGTTGACCATGCTGGCCGACACCGGCAGTGGAGAATCTTCGTCGGCGGCGGTGGCCAGTCCGCCGGAGACGGCTTCCATGTGCACGAGCGCTCCGGCGGACACGTAGGTGTCGGGTAGCAGCCCGTCGACCAGCGCGGCTTTGAGCACGCGGATCGTTTCGGGGCCGGAGCCGATCTGCAACCGGGTCGTCATGCCGCCGCCCTCCCCACTCCGGCAAGGGTGCGCGGGTTGTTCGCCCCGGTCCGCAGCCCTGACGCGATCGTGCGCACGACCTCCCCGGCGGGCAGGCCGAGCGACAGCGCGGCGGGTTCCAGCACGGCGTTCACGTCGGCGTCGGTGAGCGCGCCCCCGGCCACGAGCTGCCCGAGCGCTACCGCCGAGGTGAACAGGGCGTGATTGCGCTGCCCCTCATTTGCGGCGGTGAGGTGGGCGACCTGCCGGCGGATCGCTGCCGCGAGGTACGCGCCGCGCCGGTCCGGCGGCAGCGCCACCGGGGCGGGCCGGTGCGCGGGCCGCGGGGCGGGTGCGAGCAACCTGGCCACCCACGCGGGCAGCGGCGCGGGGTCGCAGTTCAGCGTCACCGCGTACGGGTGGCCGGCGGTGCTGCCGGCGGCGACGACGTAGCCGCCGTGGGCGCGGGTGTCGACCTTCCAGCCCAGCCCGCTCCGGTCGCCGGTGGTGTTGCGCAGCCGCGGCCCGGCGGGGTGGCGGTAGTAGAGGTGACTGCCGCCGCTGGCCGTGGTCACGGTGTAGGTGGCGTCGATGCCGCCGTGCGAGCTGGCGAGGGCGGCGAACACGTCGAGGCCGTCACACGCCCTGGCCCACCGTGGCGGCGGGGTGTCGTCGGCGTGCTTGGGCACGTCGAGGTCGACCACGACCAGCCCGGACGGGCCGCAGGCAATGCCGATGCCGTAGGGGCGGGTCGACCACGCCCGGCGGATGCGCTCCGGGTCGGTGGTGGCCCGTTCCTCCCAGCCAACGTGACGGCCGGCCGCGCGGCAGCGCGGGTCGGTGCGGGGGCAGTGCTCGGCGGTGCAGCGGTTGGGAAACGCGGGCCGCTTGGCGTGGTCAGGGTCGTCGGGTCGATCGTCGGGACGCAGGGGGAAGACGTGCCAGCCGCGCGCAGCGTGCGCGAGCGCGGCGGTCAACAGGTCAGGCATGGGGCACCTCCCAAAGGTTCGGGGAAATCGGGTCAGGCCGGGCGACGCTGGGCGCGGGCGGCCGTGAGGTCGATCAGCGCACCGCCGGAGGCGTCTGGGGTGCCGGTGGGCCGCCGCCGGTCGGCGGCGACGCTGAGGCGCAGATAGAGCCGGTAGCGGCCGGCGTCGCTGCCGGTCAGCGGCCGGCGGGTGCCGTGCTGGGTGAGGTGCCCGGCGTCGACCAGCGCGGCGGTGGCGGCGTCTAGCTCGGCGGGCGTGCCCGTGAGCCACACCTCCAACCCGGACAGCCGGGCGTCACGCGGCGAGGGGCCGTCGCGGCGCGCGCCGGGCATCAGGCGGGCCGCCTCAGTCGCGGCCGGCCCGCGATGGCGGCGCGGGTGACGGCCTGGCGCAGGTCACCGAGCAGCCCGACCAACTGCCGCCGCGCCGCCAACTCGGATGGCGCGAGCGCCACGCGGACGCGGACCTCGGCGTGCTCCCGCCCGGCGGCGGTGCGCACCCGCACCAGCACGGCGCGGGCGCGGCCGGGCAGGTCGACCACGATTTCGTCGGATCGGTGCTCACCGAGGTTGCAGCGGTGGTCCATCCCGCACCACTCGGTGTGCCCGTCGCGGGTGCGGCGGGTCACGGGTGGCCGTCGCGGTACTCGGCGCGGATGAAATCGATCAGCCGTCGGCCGGCGCGGACGCGGATGCCGGTGCCGTCGCAGTGCCGGCAGTCGCGCCGTGTGCCGATCGCGGTGCGGTGTGAGCGGGCACCGTGGCAGCGTCGGCAGCGTCCCCACGGGGACGCGGCACACACCGCCAGGTAGCACGCTGAGTAACCGAGGGTGGCGAGGCTAGCGAGCAGCAGGATGGGGGTCATGGAATGCCTCCACAGGCCGGATCAAGGGCGCAGAGGGCTGACGCCGCTAGGAACTAGGGCGCTGGCCAGGATCGGGGTTGGTTGCTAGCGGGGCCGCTAGGTCTAGCGGAGGGTGGTGCTAGACCTAGCGGCCGATCGCTGTCCGGGTTAGGCGGCTTTGTCTCCCCGGCGCTTGTTACGCTCCGCGACGGCGTTGGTGATGTCGGTCCGGTCGATGCCGCGCCGGTTCGCGCCCTTGCCGGTGGCCGGGTCGGTGCCCCACACCTGCCCGGTGGTGATGCCGTAGGGCTTGAGCGCGGCGGTGAGCTGATCGCGGGTCAGCTCCCCGTACGCCTCGCCGTTGAGGTCGGCCAGGCGCTCGGTCAGCGTCTCGGCCCACACCTTCGGCTCCGTCGGGGGCAGGACGGTGAGGATGTCGTCGAGCAGGGTGTCTCGCCGTGCCGCCGGGGTGGCCGGGGTCTGCCCGATCGCGTGTCCGGTCAGGGTGCCGGCCGCTTCCCGCAGGGCGCGCGCCCGTTCAGTGATCTTCTCGGCGGTCGGGCCGTCGACGTAGAAGGTGCGCACGATCTGCGCGTCGTCGGCCGCGCCGACGAGGTAGCCGACGCCCTTGTCTTTCTTGGCGAACATGGTCGCCCGGATGCCGTTCTTGTAGGCGGAGGTTCCGAGGATCATGTCGTTTTCGATCTGGCCCATGACCCGCAGGCAGAACCGCGTGCCGGCGTTCGCGCTGACTCCGGTGGGCAGGCTCTTGGCGTCCGGCCGCTGGGTGGCGACCACGAGGATGACGCCCAGGGCGCGGCCGAGCTTGATGATTTTCTCGGCCAGCTCTCCGGCTTCCTTGCCGAATTCCGGGTGGCTGAACAGCTCTTGCACCTCGTCGAGGGCTACCACCAGCCAGTGAAGGCCGAGCTTCTTGCGCCGGGCCAGCTCGGGGGTGACCTTGTTGTCCGGGCACACCGCCTTGGGTAGGCCCTTGATGATCGCGGCGCGGCGCTGGCACTCCTTGCGCAGCTCCCGCAACGCGATCAGGCCCTCTTCGGCGGTGTCGTCGTCCTGCCCCGACGCGTACCGGGCGGACACCTTTTCCAAGGGATCGAGTCCGCCGGTGCCCTTGAAGTCGAAGCACCACAGCTCGGCGTACGGGTCGAGGGCTGCGGCCAGCATCGGGACCTGCGTCGCGGCCGTCTTGCCGTAGCCGGGAATCGACCCGATCAGCACGTTGGTGTACGGCAGCTCGAAGGAGATGACCCGGCCGCGCGGGTCGGTACCGAACGGCACCGGCCGACCGAGGTCGAACCCACCGGATGCCTTGAGCAGCGGCCAGACGGCCGGCTTCGTCGCGGCCATGTCCTGATCGCCCACCCAGAGCAGCAGGCGGCCGGGGTGCACTTCCGGCTGTCCCTCGGGCCACACGCAGCCGAGGGGGCGGGTGAGGCCGCCGGCGAGCCGGTCGCGGCGCTCGATCACGTCCCCGGCCGTCACGCCGGGCGGCAGGTCGATGTCCGCCCGCCAACCGGGGCCGTCACGCACGATCGGGGCGGTAAACCCGATCGCCCGATGGCCCTGCTTCGCGATGGCCTGACTGATACCCGAGATCCCGAGCACCGCCAGGGCACGGACCACCACATCGGAGGTCAGCCGCGCCACACGCGGGACCACCACGGCAGTGTCCAACAGCGGCTTGTCGGCTGGCTGTCCGAGCAGCCCGCACAGCGTGACCAGCATCGCCAGCACCGCCCACCGCGCCCACAACGGCGCGAGCGCCACCGCGACACCACCGGCCAGCATGACCGCGATTGAGAACGTGACCACGATGCCGCGCCACCGCACCCGCCGGTCCCGCTGCTTGGACAGCTTCAGGTACAGCTCTCCGTCTTTGCTGGTGGAGGTGGCTTGCCGGTGCGGCTCACCTTCCCAGTCGAACAGCCACCGGGTAGCCCCGGACACCATCCGCCACCCGCCGTTCGGGGCGCGCAACGCCAGCTTGGCGGCGTACTTCGGCAGCCGCGTGGCGTGGTAGCCGGTGGTGTGCAGCAGGTGCCCGACCGCCCAGCGCATCACGTCGCGCAGCTCGGCGCGCGAGCGCAACCAGGCCGGCAGGATCGGGCGCCGCTGGCCGGCGCGAACGCCGTCGAGGGCGAACCGCGGGGAGCGCTGCGCGTCCGGCGAGTCGACCAGCAGTGGCCCGCTGTCGTCGTCGGGGTCGGGGGTGCGGGCGGCGCGGGCGGCGTCGAGGTCGAGCACCTCGGCGTCCGGCGCGGCCGGGTCGGTCAGGTCACGCTCGGCGGCGTGCCAGTCGAAACGGTCGTCTCCTTGGGGGGAGGTCATGATGGGTGTTCCTCCATCTGATCCGTGAGGGTCGGGGGTTGAGGGCCGGCGGCGCGGCCGGGTTGTCGAGGCCGTGAGGCCGCGCCGCCGGGCAGGGGTTACCAGCGGATGGTGATGTCGCCCCGGATCTCGTCGGCCTGCCGGCCGACGGTGGCGTTGCCGGAGCGGGTGTTCTCGGTCCGGCCCGGGATGGTGTCGGCCGGCGGGGTGGCCTTCGGGGTCTTGCTGGTGTCGCGTCGGCTGACGACCTGGCCGACCTGCACGTCAACGCGGTCGTTGCCGGATGCGACGTTGCGCTTGCTGCCCATGACGGGTGTTCCCTTCCGGCGGCCAGCGGGTCTGGCTGCCTCCGCGCGCCACCGGGTGATGAGCCGGTGGCGACGGGGGCGGTCAGCGACCGCTACGGGCCGGAGGCGGGCAGTCGGCGCAGGCGGTAGGCGGGGTCGCGTTGCCCCACAACGTGGCGTAGTGCTGGCCACAGGGCAGCAGGACGGTTCGGGAGTGCGCGGAAGCCGCGCGGCGGGGGATCATGGATGTTCTCTCCCTGATGTCTGCAAGACGGATGGGGTGAGACCGGCGGCACGGCACAGGTTGCGAGCCAGGGGCCGTGCCGCCGGGCGGGGCTACTTGCGGTGGTTGGCGGCGATCCGGCCGCCCAGTTCCACCAGGCAGATGGAGGCGACGACCACGAGGCCGTCGACGGACAGCGGGAGCAGGTACTGCGCGCCGTTGGTCTCGCCGTAGCGGGCGGCGACGGCGGCCATGTGCCAGTAGGAGACCCACGCGGCGATGCCGGCGATCAGTGCGGTTGCCGCCCACCGGCCGATCGCGAGGCGGCGGGAGTGCACCGGGACTCGGGAGATGAGTTCGATGGTCAGCAGCAGCGCCAGCGGGGACCACGCGGAGATGACCTGGCTGATGAGTTCGTCTCGGGCGTGTAGCACGTTGCCGGCGATGGATGCGGCTACCCCGAGGGCGAGCACGAGGCGGACCGCCCACCGGATGCGCTTGAGCGACTTGAGTTGTGCGGCGTCGGCCGGGGCCGGCGCGGGCGGGATCTTCGGCCCCGGGTGTCCGTCCGCCCGGACCTGCGGCGACTTCTCGTCGGCCGGGCGGCGGCGGAACCACTTCCGGTGCGGCTCAACCGGCGCGGCCGGGTCGGTGGGCTCGGGTGTGATCGGCAGCGGGGCCGGGTTCGGGCCGATCGGCTCGGCGTAGTCCAGCGCGACCGGCGCGGGGGTGACGGCCGGCTCGGTGCGGGTAAGCAGTCGCTCCCGCAGCTCGGTGGCCTTCGGAGCGCCGATCTTGAATTCCTTCTGGAGCCGGTTGCGTGAGGGAACCTCGCCGAGCTGGTCGGTCAGGGCCAACGCGCCGGGGTACAGGTCGTCGATGCTGCGGGGGTGGATGCTGGCGGGGGCAGTCATAGCGGGTGACCTCCGGTCAGTGGTCGAGGATGTCGGCAAGCAGGTCACGGTGAGCGGCGAACACGACGCCGCCGTAGATGTCGGCCAGGTGGCGCACCAGGCACGGGTAGTCGACCGCGGGCACCCATGCGGCGCAGCGGGCGTCGTCGCTGCCGGTCACGTCGGGTAGGACGCGCCACCCGTGGCCGAGGTCGATGCGGACGGGGGTGGTGACCATCCATGCCTCGTCGGAGGCGCGGGGGTCGGGCACGTAGCGGGCCGGCAGCGTCGTCACCCACGGGTCGGCGGGGTCGGCAGTCAGGCCGGTTTCCTCGGCCAACTCCCGGAACGCGGCGGCGGTGGGGTCCTCGCCGGGGTCGACGTGACCGCCGGGCAGCGCCCATCCGTGGTTGTCGTCGCGCTTGATCAGCAGCAGCCACCGGCCACCGTGGGAGTCCGAGGCGGTGACGATCGCGTCGGCGGCCTGCGCCTCGCCCCAGTGGCCCAGCTCGTTACGCCCGTACCGGATACCGGTCGGCGCGAACGGGTTGACCGGTCGGCCGTCGACGAGAGGGAACGGGATCGCGGCAGCGGCCCGGCGGCCCGTCCAGTCGATGTCGGCGGGATTCATGGTCGGATCTGCCCAACCCGCCCCGGCGGCGATGCCGGCCAGCACGGACGGGTGGGTGAAGGTGCGGTCGGTCATCAGGCCACCGCCAGCGCGGCAAGCTGCTCGGCGGTCGCCAAGGTCGAGGGTCGTGCCGCTGTCGATGTACTCGCGGGCGCTGGCGTAGAACTCCCAGCCGTGCCACGTCGGGTAGGCGTTCATCGACCGGTACGGGCGGCCGTCATCGGTGGTGCCCTGGCGCTCACCGACCAGCATGTCCGGGTCGTTGAGCCCGGCCAGGTGAAGCCACGACTTGAGTTCGGCGACGCTGTCGAAGGTGACCGACAGCGACACGTCGGGGGTGTGGACGGAGACGGCGGTCGGGTTGGCCAGCAGGATCAACTCGGCCATGACGGCGCGGCGGTTCTTCCGTGCGCTCAACGAAACTCCTTCAGTAGCGGGGAACAGGTCAGGCACTCGCCAAGCGAGCGCGGAATGAAGTACGGCCGCACCTGGCGGCAGGTACGGCAGGTGCGACGGGCCAGAAGTGCCTTGCCGATCGCGGCGCGCTGCGCGGGGGTCGCGGTGCGCTTCGGCGCGGCCAGGTCGACCCGGTACAGGTAGGCGGTGCGGGTGCCGCCGACGCCGCGCCAAAGCACCTGAGCGGCGACGGGTTGACCACCGGGGCGTAGGCCGGCGGCGGTCAGTTGGCGGCGGGTGGCGTAGCCGGGCGGGGCACCCTTCCACCAGTAGGTAGGGATTCCGTACCGCGCCCCGTCCGGATCGAAGTAGGCGGCGCGGATGCGGGCCATCAGGCCGCGCGGCGCGGGTCGGTGCGGGTAGCGGTGTCGGTGGCGGCGCGGGTGACGCGGGCCTCGGCCCGGCGCAGCCGCCGCCAGTCCAGCTCGGTCGGGCCGCCGTGGTCCTCGGCGTAGATGAGCGTGATTTCGGCGTCCAGCAGGTCCAGTTCGGCCGCGATCAGCGGCCATTCCGCGTCGATCGCGGCGAGGTCGTCGGCGGTCGGTTCGTCGGTGACGGGAGCGAGGTGCGTGCGCACGGGGGAACCTCCGGTGAGTCGATGAAGTGGGGGAACACCCGGGGTGCGACCAGATCGGCCGCACCCCGGGGCGAACAGGAATGAAGGCAGAAGTCCATGCCGCGCGCCAGATCCGGCCCGCTCGCCCCGCTCGCCCGGGAAGTCACCGGGGTCGGCCACCAGGTGGCTCAAGGCGGGGATGCCGCAGACGGATCCACGCGGCGCTCCTGCTATTCGGTTGTCAATGAACGACCGCACGGAGGCTCGTGGGCGCGCAGCTCCGTGAGGGGCTGCCTTCCCCGGCTGCCTGCCGGCTGATGTAGCTAATTTCAGCGCTAAAATTAGCGCTGAAGTTGTGCGATGTCAACGAGGTGAGGGGACTAGGATCAGCAGATCAAGCAGTCAGACAGGGAGGCGTCGGGTGGAGGATTGGCAGGCTGTGGCCAGCGCAATCAACGGCCGGATGGCCGATTTGCCGCTGTCACAGCAGGAGTTGGCCGAGCGGTCCAAGGTGTCGGTTGCCACCCTGCGTGAGCTGCAAAAGGCGACCGCGACCCGCAAGCGGTCGGCGCGCACGCTCGCCGCGATTTCTCAGGCTCTCGGCTGGCCGGACGACTACCTTCGTGCCGTGCTGACCGGGGCAACACCGCCGGACAGTGGCGGGGGAGTAGGGCGGGCGGACAGTTCGGCGCTGGTACTCACGCGGCTGGACCAGCTTCACGCCGAGGTGCGGCGGCTCGCGGATGCCGTAGAGCGGATGGCGGTCGATGTCGGTCATGGCGATAAGGACACCAGTTCCGAACGCGCACCCGAACGCCGTTCACCAGCCGGGTAATCGCAGTCCACTAGGCATCGACTAGGCGCGGTTGCGCGTCAGCGGGTGTCTACGCCAGCGAAGGAGGGCCGTCGTGCCTGCTCACGCCAGGGATGCCACCCCGAATCTCGCGCTGTATAACCTCCGGGACGCGGCGGGCGAAACTCAGCAGGACGTGGCGGATGGGTTGAACCGCCTGGGGGTGGCGCGCGGGAAGAGGCTGGCCGTAACCGCCAATCAGGTCAGCAGGTGGGAGCGAGGGATCACGTATCCGTCCGCGCTCTACCGGCAGCTCCTTGCCGAGCACTTCGGTGTCTCTGTGCAGGGTCTTGGACTAACCAGGCAGCGCGTCACGCCCCAGCAGCGCGACAGTCCCGAGAACGATTCCGGAGGTTTCGCGATCTACCAAGATCCGGTGTCTCACCCGCAGGCCGAGGAAAGCCAGCAAGAGTGGCGTGCGGTCCGGCGGAAGCTGAACGTTCACCGTGTGCAGCTCGCACGCGAGGCCGCGCGCCTTTACGACCTGGAGCATCGCGTAGGTGACAGCGGCCTGATTGCGGCACCGCAATGGTTGCCGTCGACTCCGATCGAATTGGCGCAGTTCGGAATCGGGCTCGCCCCGGAGGGAACCGTGCCCCTCGTCACTGGGACCGAGGACGCTGCGGCCGGCGTGCGGCCTTTGGCGTCGGACGGGCGGCGACACCAGCGCTACAGCCTCGCCCTGCGGGATGTTGAACAGCCGCGGCTCTTTGAGAACCGGCTCGCGTGGCACCTCGCGGGAGTCGACTGGAGCCAGCCCGATAATGCGCTCATTTTCACCACTGGCACGTACTTCGGTGGTATCGATGTCTCGGAAGCGCTCGCGCACGAAATGGCCATGTACCACGTCGCTGGCGATGGAAGCGGCATCCTGCCGGCGTCCTGGCGAAACCTGGGCTTTCGGAGGCTCGTGGGCGACCCGTTTACGCCCAGCCGTCGACCGACAGCGCCGTCAACCGACACGCTCACCCTGCGGGTAGACGACGACGGAGCGTCCTTCGTGCTGCACAACCGCGCAGCCGGCAACGTCGCCGTAGCCGGGGGAATGCTGCACATCATGCCGGCGGGAGTGTTCCAGCCATCGAGCGTCCTGCCCGCCGCTCAGGTGGCCGACTTCGACCTGTGGCGAAACATGATGCGGGAGTACAGCGAGGAATTCCTCGGCAGCGCCGAGCACGGCGGTGACGGTGAACCGGCGGACTACAGCGCGGAACCGCTGGCAGCCTTCGACCGCGCGTACGCGTCCGGTGGGGTGCGGGTGTTCTGCCTCGGCGTCGCGCTCGACGCACTCACCCTGTGGGGCGAGATTCTGACCGTCGCCGTGTATGACGGTCCCACCTATGACCACCTCTTCGCCGACATGGTCGACTCCAACGATGAGGGAACCGTGGTCAAGACCGGGCGGGTACGGCCAACCTCGGCGCTGCCGTTCACCCGGCACACCATCGACGAACTGACCGCCAGCGGACGGCTGGCACCGGCGGCGGCCGGCTGCCTCGAACTCGCGTGGGAACACCGCCGCACGATCCTGGGGAGAAGCTGACGTGCACGTACTGGTAACCGGCGGCCTGGGATTCCTCGGCCGCGCCGTCGCCCGCGACCTGCTCGCCTCCGGGCACCGAGTCACGGTTATGACCCGGGGTCTCGGTGACCGCACCCCACCGGCCGGCGTCGAGCTGGTGGCGGGGGACATCCGGGACCGTGCGCGGGTCACCGAGATCGTCCAGGAAGGCGGGTACGACGGAGTCGTACACCTTGCCGCCTTGACCAGCGGGCGAGACTCGTTCTCTGACCCTCTGGGCTACTTCGACGTCAACGCGACAGGCACCCTGAACCTGCTCATGGCCTTAGACGCCGCCCGGACGACCAGCCCGCCGGCCTCTCTGGTATTCGCCTCCACCAACATCGTCTACGGGTCACAGCACCATGGCGCATTGTCCGAAGACCTCGCCCCGCACCCCGAGAGCCCGTACGCGGCGTCGAAGGTCGCGGCTGAGCACATGGTCGCGGCGTATGCGGCGACCGGAGCAATCGGGGCTGTCACCCTCCGGCCCTTCAACATCGCTGGAGCCGTCGACGGCGTCACCGATACCGACCGCGCACGGATCATTCCGAACGTCTTCCGCGCGATCACTGGAGAGCTTGACCACGTCACACTCAACGGCGACGGGGCGGCAGTGCGGGATTTCGTGCACGTCGCCGACGTCGCCACCGCAGTCCGGCTCGCACTAACCGTCTGCACACCAGGAACCAGCCAGACCATCAACCTTGGCTCAGGCGTTGGAACGAGCATGGCTACCGTGGTAGCCACCGCCGAACAGGTCACCGGTCGCCGGGTTGTCGTTCACCGCCAGCCGCCCAAGCCCGAGCCACCGGCCCTGATCGCCGAGATCGACCGCGCAAACGCTGCTCTCGGCTGGACCCCGGCAAGGTCAAAGCTGGGTGACATCGTCACGGATGCGTGGAAGGCATGGCTTGTGCCGGGCCACACGCTTGAACCCTGACTACGCCGTACTTTGAGAGGTCGGGTTAGCAGTGATCTGAAACCGGACTGGGGACTCAGGCCCAGTTTCGGGCCTGAGTCCCCAGCGTCACTTTTCTTTTCGCTGGACTTCGAGGCCCACGACACCGATGGCGGCACCAGTAATAGCGCCAATTGCCGTTATCGCCGCGTTTGCAACCGGCCCCAGATCCTGCCAGGCGCTCAGGAGGACGACAGCCAGGATTGCTCCTGCGCCAGCGCAGACGAGAATAGATATCGCATGAAGGGCACCGAAGCGTCCCTTCGAGACTTTCGGTTCGTCTTGACTACTCGGAGTGTTCGAAGCGTCGGGTGGCTTGCCACCTGGTACGGTGGTGGTCATAATGGAGCGCCTCCTTCTTGTCTGATCCTAGCTAGGGGTTCGCTTGAGAGAGGTTGCTCGGTGGCTCCCTGTTCCCGCAGGGAGCCACCGCCTTTCAGGCACCAGTTGGGGCCGTTCGACCCGCTTGCGCCCTTAAAGTCATTAGTCTGCCGCGCCCTCTTCGGCCCGCTTTGGCCCTCTGTTGCTGGTGACCACTGTGCCGGGCTTCTTAAGGTCTAGGCAAAGGACGTCGCCTACCATTTCGGCGTTCCAGCGCTTAGAAACCGCAGTGTCGATGCTGTAGTACTTCGTGAAAGCGGTCCCGGCTACGAGATAGGGACCATCATCCTTCTGCCCTTGCGCTCGGATTGGGTACGCATGTTCGGTTTCCCGAGAAACAGAGCGAAGGCCGACGATTTTTTCCTTCGCGTCGTACAGCAACTCGACAGCTTCGGGCTCGCCCAACGCCGCGAACGCCGCGCGGTTAACAGACAGGGTGCCGCGCTTTTGGATCGTCACAGCGGCTTGCTTGACGAGCGGGACCATCCGCTTCGTAAATACCTCGAAGTTCGGCAAAGCCCACCTCCCGTTCCGCGCTACCGAAAGCTCCACCGTGGAGCCAGAGGGCACAATAGCACGCTTGAACGACAGGTATGAGCGTTGGAACGCTGACCGCGTGTCGTGTGTCGCTCCTGGCGTTACTGGCGCAACTGACGCGGCTGTCTCCTCAACCCTCGCTTCCGACGGTCGGCAAGCTCCGGGGACCGGCGAAGTTGTAGGTTTCGTAGGTTTCGTAGGTTTCTCTGCTGTCCGGTCTGACCGGACTGACGGGTTGGCAACCGTGGCAAGCCTGGCAACCGTGGCAACCATGGCACCCTTGGCGCTCTTGGCACCCTTGGCGCCTTTGGCTGTCGAGTTAATCTGTCGGGCTTGATCCTCCAAGTCGGGCCGACTTGCTCTGACAGCGACATCTAGAAGGTCCCCGAACGCTTCTAAACGCTTCTAACTGACGGCGTAGCTCCTCGTGCCCCTACCCCTGCTCCCAAGGCCATGAGCTGCCTGCTAGCGCCGCTGGCTGCACTGCGTCCCCAGCCAACCCCACGCTCGGTACGGGTACGGCTCTCCGCGGACGTGCGGCGACAGAGTTGGAAAAGTGTGTAGGGCCTACGGCTTGTGGTGCTCCCGGTGGTAGGCCAGCTGCGCCCAGTCCACGAGGTGTCCCGCCACAAGCCGCAGCTCACCTAGTTCAGCAGCTGTCCCTGACTGCCTGACAGCCCCGTCGGCGTCCACATAGATTGCTCCGGTATCGAAGAGCAGGTGATCGTTGGGGCATAGGCACAGGACGTTGCTCGCCACGTCAGGGCCGTTGTGTGGCTTCCCCAGCGCACGTATGTGCGCTGCTTCGGCGTATGGGCCAGCTGGCGTCGCCAGCTGGATGCCGCAGGCCTGGCACTGGTATCCGTGCAGGCGCTTCACCCTGTTGGCGACAGCCGTACTTCTAACCAAGCGTTGGATCGTTGCTTCGGTGCGTGCGGCCGGCTCGCCAGCAGCGCCGGGGACGACGGGCGGCGGGTCGGCGTTGTCAAGCGTGACCAGGCGGTAACGCCAGATTTGGAAGCCGTCCTTGCCGGTATCGCGCCAGTGGTCCACTACGCGGAACAGTCCGTCGTAGCGGAGACCGAACTTAGGGGAGTACTTCGGGTCTCCGCCGGCACCCCTGACCACGCGGACCGGGTTGCCGTCGATCTGGCTCCGTGCGAGTCCGAGGTTGCCCCGGGTTAGCTGCTGGTCAGCGATCTGTCGCTTGGTGGCCGGGTCATTGCCACCCTGACCTGTATAGACGACCTCGGTGCCGTAGTCCTCATCGTCCACGTAGCCGCCCGAGACCACGATTGACTCAGCGCCGTCTTTGCCGCCGCAGATGCCCGCCTGATTGGGCCGGTGCACACCAGAACCCGCTAGCTCATCCCGGTTCTTGAAGGTTGAGCCAGGCGGGTAGCCAGGGATCTCGCCATAGATTCGGTCGGAAGCCATGGCGGCACGATAGGGCAAGGGGCCGACGCCCGCGGGGCGGCAAGGCGCCAGGGTGGCCGAGAAGACCTAAGCTGCGGTCCCGCCCCGGACCCGCAGGTGCATGCTGCCATTCAGGATGAGCGTCCATCAGGAGGTCCTGACAGGTAGCGAGTGGGCCGCACGAGCCGGATCGCCTGATGTGTTGACGCCGAACCCAGACAGCGAGGAGCGCGCCGGGTTCGTGCAGGGTGGAGCAGGTGGCTTGCGTGCGATAAGAACGTAAGTTGTGGACATGTCCCCCGCCGGCCGCTCAACCGCCAGCCAACCTACCGCCCTGCCCTCGCCCGAGGATGCTGGCATACCCGAGCTCAAGCTATGGTCCCTCAAGCGATCGATCAGTCTCGCAATAAGCATCGCTGCGATTGCTGTCTTGGTCCTCTTTGTTGGGGCTCTTTGGTATGCGGGATTCCCTGCCATACGGCGTGATGGAACAGTTAGCGCTCGCACGCTCTTCGATCTACTGAAGCTAGTCTTCGCCGTTGTGGCCGGGATCGGCGGTGTGGCGGCCCTGGTCGTTGCCTACCGGCGGCAGCGCGTTGCTGAGCATGCCAACGAACTAGCAGAGTTTGGCCATAAGCTTAATCACGCTGCCGACGTCCGCGCCGAACTAGCAAGCTCTCTGGCAAGGGCTGCGGAGGAGCGAGCGAAAAGTGAACACACGCGTAGTGAAACCCGACTCTTCAACGAGCGCTTCACCAATGCGTCGGAGCAGCTAGGCTCGGAAAAAGCTGCGATAAGGTTGGCTGGCGCCTATGCAATGGCAGGCCTTGCGGATGACTGGAATGATGGTCGGCAGACTTGCATCGACGTCCTCTGCGCTTACCTCCGTATGCCCTATCAGCCCGTTCGTGAAGTGCGGCCCCACGCGGCAGTCTCCGTTGACCACGAAGGTCTTAAGGGTGTTCATGAGGCGAAGGAGCAGCGCGAGGTCCGGCATACAGTCATTCGTTTAATAGGTGACCGGCTGCGGGAGGTGGGCCCCGAGGCAAAATCGTGGCGCGGATGCAATTTCGACCTGAGTAGTGTGGTTTTCGATGGCGGGAACTTTGAGGGGGCCCAATTCATTGGTGGCCGTGTCTCCTTCGCTAGGGCTGTATTCGAGGGCGGCTACACCACTTTTCGGGGAGCTTCGTTCTCCGGAGCGGAGGTTCTATTTGACGGAGCCGTAGTCATGCCTGGAGCCGCTGTCTCGTTCGCGGCCTCGGAATTCCGATCGGGCAATATTGGGATGAACGTTTATCTCAAGGGTGGGTTCCTAGACTTTGAAAGCACAATATTTAGCGGCGCCGAAGTTGAATTCGGGGTAGAAGTATTGGAGCCTGGCTCCAGCCTTTCTTTCGAGTGTGCGCATTTCAAGGCCGGCAAAGTTCACTTCTACGAGACTGATGAGATCGTGGGAATATCCTTTCCAGTGTGGCAGCCGGCCTCCTTTAACGAGGGGTCTGTGCGCTTCGACTCTGGCTGCTTTGACGGCGCCGACGTGTCGTTCGAGACTGTCAAGTTCGCAGGGTCTAAGGTCTCCTTTGATCGCGTCGAGTTCAACGACGGGCGTGTCTCTTTCGAGAATTGCAACTTCAATGCTGGTGACGTTGATTTCCGAAGTGCGAGATTCTCTGAAGGGTGTGACGTGAGCTTCGCTGGCGCCAGGCTCACCGTTCGGCCGAGATTCCCACACGACTTGGACCTGAGTCGACTTCGGATGCGCGAGCTCGGATTGTTTGATGACGAATAAGAGAAGTCGCCGCAGCCGATCTTTCAGGACCTCGTTCGCGTAAGTGCCCGCAAGTAGCGGTGCAGCCAGCGTCGCTTCGGCTTCGGGCGAGGCTAGATCCGGTCGCCGTCCTGGGAAAGCAGCTCTCGCGCTGGCGCCGGCTGACCTCGGCCGTGGTGTCCGAGGCGTCAGCATGGGTGTGGTCGCGAGACCTGCGAGGTTCTGGGAAAGCGTTCGCCTCCGTAGCTTAATCAATCATCTACTTCGTACTTCAATACGCCCGCACCAATGCGCGTGTGAGCCTTCTTGAAAAATCGGCTAGCTACTACCTCATTGGTCGAAACGATGAGGCTGTACTGCTCTCGCAGCCCGCGGACCACTGCATCGAGGTCATCGTCACTTCGACTTGCAGAAAGCTCCTTCTCCAGCCGGGCAGAATGCCGTAGGGCCGTATACTTCCGAGCCGTATCCTTGAGGGAATTAGCCTTCCGATCGGCACCAAGAAAGGCAGCGGTGGCCGCGATAGCGCCAGCGACCGCACCTACCGCGCCCCATTGCTTAGACTCACCCAAGGCAACTAGGAACGAAGCAAGGGCACTTGCAAGGGCCGGGCCAAAAACCATCGACTTACCCCAAGCCTCGGCAGACTTAGCCGCCTCGAAATAGGTTTGAGCAGAGTAGCTTGCGTCCTCGTAGAGTCTATCTAGCTCCCGCACGTATGGGGATTCTCTCTCACTCACTTAGTCACTCCATGAAAAGAGGGCAGCGGGATTTGATCCGGATTGGTCTTCAGGTATCGGGCAGTGATACGTAACTTGGGCGCGGAACTCTCTATAGAAGTTAGGAAGTGGTTCGAGCAGTGCCTAGCTTCATAACAAGCCACGAGAAGTGCTCGCCGGACTCTCATGTCAGGCTCCTGGTCGAACTCTTGACGCAAACGTGCCCCGTCTCCCAGGTGTGAATGGCGCCCAAGGAATCGAGCAGCAAACTCGCGAACAAAACTAGCGACATTACGATCGATAAGCAGCTTCCAGGCCGCATCTATCGCTGCTGGCTTGGCAACGCCATGGAAAATTAGGTAGATCAAGATATGTTGCTGAGCATAAGGGTAGAATGCCAGTTTGCTATTCGTCAGTGAGTCAGCCACTACGTCCCCAATTTCGGCACGCTCGGCGTGAAAGTGACTGAGGTAGGACAGCGCTTCTCTCGTAAGATGCGGGATCTCTCCTATGTTAGAGAGCAGCCAGCCGACGCCATAAGAATCCCTTACCCTTTTGAGCTGAGTGAGACTGTAGCGCAAGTCTCTGGGAGAGACAGGCTCCTTAGATATGGTGCGGCTAAAAAAATCCTTCAATTCATCAACTGCTCCGGGCAGGCCAACGCGAACCCCGTAAGAGATCGCATCTTTTTCTATATCTTCGAATTCGGCAGGGACAGAATGTCTGTCAATAATCCGGGTCTTTCCTGAGGACAGAATGAGCCGCCGTCCGCGGAGAGTGCGATTGACTTTAAGAATCGAGTCTCGCAACGTCAACCAGTCGCGACCAAAGATTAGGATATCATCGGAGTACCGGTAATGAGTGAAACCAAGATCCCTAAGCTGTAGGTCAACTGGCCGGAGATAGAGATTCGCCAAGAGTCCTGATGAATCCGGGCCCTGCGGAATGCCAGATACGTTGTTTAGGTTGTTGAAGGCCGATAAGAATCCATTCAGAACGCTGGACGCCCATGCGGGTGAATCCAGGGAGACGAGATCGTCGATCAGCTTCCCAACGTCAATATATTCATAGAACGAACTAATGTCCGTCCGCGCCAAGAGCCAAGTGGGATGATTTTTATGGAACTGCTTGGCATCTCTTTGCATTTGAATCCAGCTGGTGGTAGGAGCCAAAAACCGGCGTTGATTCCGCCACCAACGAGAGCTGTAGACAGCTTGAGGGATTAGAGGCGCGATTGTGTTTGCCAGTCCGTATATGGCAGCGTCATAAACGAGTCGATGACGCAACTGCAAGCGCGCTAAAGGGCGTACCATAAGCTGATTCTTGGGCACGTCGACAATCTCGACCTGCGTGGGCTGGTACTCGTCATCGCGTATTTTTCGTATAGTTTCGTCCCTAAAGACTGGCCACGCAGCGTCCACATCGGCGAACGCAATTGGATCCGGAAGGTCAAGGTCCCCCCCGCCGACGCCGATCTGGGACCACGCAAGATCCAAGTTTTCGGCGACAGCCCGTTCCACTGAGGACATATTATTCCGAACTCCGGAGACTCATAGCCAGGTTGACGACCGCGCTGGACATCGGGCGGCGATCCTGACAGAGGGATGCAGGGTCCAAGCCAGCAGCCTAGCCGTCGATGTCTCTGCCAGTTGTCTCAGAAGTCGTCTCATTCGCACCCGTCCGGCAGGGCATGGCCCCGGTTGGCGACGCTCCGCAACCCGAGCCAGGGAACCCGGGGTGGGTGGTAATGAAACAGCGCCGAGCAGACTTGGAAAGCGTGCGAGGCGCACGGTCGCAGCAGGTGAGCTCTCGCGGATCTCGGCGTACGCCCGCCATAACCTGCGTGCTAAGGGCTCCCGGAGTCGGTGCCCGCCGTGCCCTTCGCCGTCCGAAGGGCTCCGGAACGGGCCTACTGGGCGTCGAGGCGTAGCACGACTAGCGTCACGCAGCCTGCGCGCACCTCCTGCATGTACCCGTCGAACATCCACCCGCAGATGTGGAGCGCGTCCTCTTCCCGGCACGCGTGGTCTCAGTTTTGGTCTCGTCCACGGTCGTTCGCGGGCGACTGTCCGAGTCCCGTCGGGTACGCGCGGTCCTGGTCACGGACCATCCCGACACAGGCTGAACGGTAAATCTCAGACCTCGAAAGCGTGTGAGGGTTAACGCCCTCCGAGGGTTCAAATCCCTCCGCCACCGCTCTGTAGTGCAGAAACGCCCGGTTGATCCGCGAGGGTCAACCGGGCGTTTTCGGTAGGTTGCGCCAGTTCAGAGCTCCGACTGGTCGGCGTAGTTGCCGCCGGCGATCTCCCACGAGATGAAGTCCCAGTAGTTGTCCCCGATCATCGCCGGCGCATCCCACTCCTCGATGACCCGCCGCATCTCCTTCTTGGCGTCTTCCCAGCGGTCCGGGTCGCCACCGACGATCGCGGGCGCAAGGCTGGCGACCAGGCGTGACGAGCGGGCATACAACTCAAGCGACGAGTTCACGAACGTCTGTGACGGGATTTCGTCGACGACCAGCACCGCACCCGTGCCTGGATCGAGAAAGAATTCGCCCCCCAACCCGTCGGTGGCGTATCCGAACCGCACCATTCCCTCCCGCATGGTGAGAGCCGGGCCGAGGAGAAAGAGGTCATATTCGTCGAGCCGCAGCGCCTCTGGCAGGTCGACGCCGGCCAGCCGTTCGCGCAGCTCCGGCGACAGCGAATCCCACCCGTCGAGTTCGTCCAAGGATGCCATGGAAGGCAATCTATCGAGCGCCGGCCAGCCGCGCCGGCTCCCTTGCTGGGGGGACGCGGCTGGCTCGCCTGAGGGATTCGGCCGCACCGGCGTCTGGTGATGCTGGAAGGCGTCAGCGACGGATGGTCAGGCAGGAGCGACATGTTCGGATCGGGTTTGCGTGCGACGACATTGGCGGCGGTCGCGGCGGTGGGGGTGGGGGTGGCACCCACTGTCGCCCAGGCCCAACCGCCCAAGGCGACAAGCGCCGCCGCCGGGCGGTCGTCCGTCGCCGGGATAGGGCATTTCGTGTACGACGAGCCCAACACGGTCGGACACCGGATCTGGTTCGGCGTCTACGCGGTGACGACCCTCGACGAGTCGGCGCACGGTCAGTTCCTGTACCGGCACGAGCGGGCGGACGGCACGCTGGCAGCGCAGGGACGGGCCGACGTGACGTGCCTGCGGGTCACCGGAAACGTCGCGATATTCACCGCGATCGTCCCGGAGGGCCAGGGCAGCGCCAAGAACCACGGCTTCTACGTGAAGATCATTGACGGGGGAAGAGGGCCGGATCAGATCGTCGACGCGCAGGCGACGAATGGGAGCGAGCGACCGCCCACCGGCTGCGTCGACCCGGAGACAGACCTTCCTCCGGAATCGGCACCGAGGCCTCGGTACCCGGTTCTCGCGGGCGGATTTGTCGTCCATGCCGCCGCGCCGAGCCGAGCGGGTGCCGACGATCTCCCGGTGGAGCGCCAGGAACGGTCGCAACCGTGATCTGGCGTTTGTGGGCGCACTGGCCGACGTGGTCCGGTTACGCGGCCACGGCCTTCTCGCTCGTGTACGGCGCGTTGGGGTTGTACTGGTGGGCCGGTGGGGACGGGTTCCCCTTCGCGCCGATCGATCCGGAGCGCGTGTCGGGGTCCGTCCTGGAGGGCAGTCGCGTCGAGGTCGTCGCACCGGTCATCGCCGTACTCGGGCTGGCTGGCGCGGTCATCGCGCTGGTGATGACGCGACGTGCCCGGCCCGGTCGCCTGTCCGTGGGGCTGGCTGTCTTCGGATGGCTCATGGCGGGCGGGCTGGTCCTGATCATTCCCGACTACACCCTGATCGTTCTGGTGGCGTTCGCGCCGCTGCTGCTGGTCTTCGCCTTCACCGGCGTGCCCGGCGACCAGGGCGGAATTGGTGACATCCTCTACTGGCACCGGACGAACCTGATCATCATCTTTGTCGGTGGTCTGCTGTGGGCCGCCGCGACCGTCGCCTACCGTCGGCGGGTCCGGGGCGCCTGTGTCCACTGCGGCCGCCGCCACGGGGCCGGTGACGGGCCGTCCCGGCAGACTCTGCTGCGGTGGGGACGGTGGGGCGTCGTGGTCGCCTGCCTCGCCCCGCTGCCCTACGAGATCACCAGGATCGCCTGGGCCCTCGGTTATCCGCTCGGCGTCCCCGCGGACTTCCTGCGGATGATGCGGGAAACGCCAGGGATGCTTGCGGTCGGGCTGGGCTGCGCTGTGGCGTCGGCGGTGGGTGGGGTGCTCACCCATGGTCTGGTGGCACGGTGGGGCGAGGTGTATCCCCGCTGGATCTGGTTCCGGGCCGGCAGACGCGTTCCACCCGCCCTCGCCGTCATCCCAGCGTCGATCGTCGCGGTAACGATCATCCCGGCTGGACTGATGTTCCTCTGGACGCCCGAAGCCCGGGGCACCTGGGCCATGCACGTCCCGAGCCTCTTCTGGATCGCGTGGGGGATCGGGCTCGGCGTCGCCACCATCGCCTACCACCTGCGCCGACGTGGAGCCTGCCGCCGCTGCGGCCAGGGCCACGAACTGGTCGGGTCTGTCCCGTCCGGGGCGGCCGTTCAGGCGACCGAGAACGTCACGGTTCCGGAGTAGGCGCCCGCGACGGCGGTCAGCGGGATCTGGACCGAGACGACGGGGTCCCAGGTCGCTGCGTTGTTGCCGATGCCGTTGGTCAGGGTGAACGCGGTCCGTTCGACATTGATGATCTCCGCGTCACCGGCGGTGGGCTGGCCCGAGGTGAAGGTGCCGATACCGCTGGTCGAGGTGGCGGGCCCCGACCAGTAGGAGACGTTGGCGTTGGAGATCGTGTGGACCGGGATGCCGCCGGTGACGAAGTTCGTCGCGACGACGGTCGCGGTCCAGGTCGGCGCGGACAGCAGGCGCTCGTCCGTCACCGTGACCGGGCCCAGGTTGCCGGACACGACTCCGCCGAGGCTGGCGCTGCCCAGATCGGCTGTCGTCGGCGCGCTGACCGACAGATCCCCGGGTACCGCGCAGGTCGAGCGGGTGATCGTGGCGGTGTCCATGGTGACCGCGCCGTTGATGGCGAGGGTTCGGCCGTCCACCTCGAGCGCCGCGCCCACGGTGATCGAGGTGAAGGCCAGCAGGTTGCCGCGGAGCGTGGAGTTGGCGCCGAGCGTGGCGGAGCTGCCGACCTGCCAGAAGACGTTGCACGCCTGGGCGCCGTTGACCAGGTTCACCATGCTCGCCGCACCCGTGATGAGCGTGGTGGTGGTCTTGAAGATGAAGACGGCGTTCGGGTCACCCTCCGCGTCGAGGGTCAGGTCACCGGTGATGTCGAAGGTGCCCGCCACTGATTCGTACACCCCGGTGGTCTTGGTGGTCCCACCGAGCTGGTCCGAGACGACGTCGGTGGTCGTTCGCGAGACGGCGTCGTTGTACGCGATGGCCAGATCACTCTGACCAGCCACGGCGACTGCGTCGTTGGCGTGCAGGGACCCGTTGAGCTGGCCGGGAGGGAAACCGGTGACCGCGGTACCCGGGCTGACCCCGATGTCACCGTTGACCTCGCTGAGCCCGGTGCTGGTGATCGTGGTGCCGGCGAGGACCGCGAAGGTGGCGGCGGCGCCCAGCGGCACCGGCGGCTCCGCAGCGCTCGCGCTGCGTGGGACGGCCAGCACGGCCAGGATGGTGATCGCACTGACCAGGGTCAGAGCAGTAGCCACTCGGGACATCCCGGTGATCTTGTGGGACGCGTCCGTGATGCCGCAGGTCGCCATGTTTCCTCAGGACACTCGACGGTTGAAAGCCTCTAGCGCCCCATATTGGCATGAACTTCTACAAAATGGACTAAATCGGTCGGTGTTCGAGGAGCTCTGCCATCCCGTCGAGCAGGCGCTGTAGACCGAACTCGAAGAGGCTGTCGGCGTTGAGGTCGATCTCCGAACGGGACAGCCGCGCCAGGTGCGGGAACTCGCCGGCGGTGAGCAGGCCGGCAAACACCTCGGCCTGCGTCACCATCCACTCGTCGTCGGTCAGACCGGTGTCCTGTTGCGCCTCGGCCCCCTGTTGCAGGTTGACCGCCGTGCCGCGTACGTGATTGGCCAGAGTGGCCACCAGGTGGAGCTGGGTGTGCTGGTCCAGGCCGTACCCGGCGAGGGCGCGCAGAGCCCACTCGGTGTGCGCGACGGCGTGTGGCGCCATCAGCGGACGGGTCACCGAGATCACCTGGGCCAGCCAGGGATGCCGGCGGTAGATCGACCACTGGAGCCGGCAGAGCACCTCCAACTGGGCCCGCCACCCGGCCGGGAGCGTCCGGGGCAGACGGTGGGCGGCGAAAGCGGCGTCCGCCATCAGCAGCAGAAGCTGCTCCTTGCCCCGCACCTGCCGATACAGCGACATCGTCGGCACGTCCAGCTCGGTGGCGATCCGGCGCATGCTCAGCCCGGCCAACCCCTCGGCGTCGGCGATCTCGGTGGCGGTGCGTACCACCTGGTCGCGGGTCACCCCTCGGGCCGGACGCTGGCGTGCGTCGACCCGCGCGCCCCGACCAGCCGGCGTCGATTCGGGGCCGGTCACCACCATGCCGACGCCGGGCACCGCCCGGACCAGCGCCTCCTGACGGAGCAGGGTGAGCGCCCGGCTGGCGGTCGCCATGGCGACCCCCCACTCCCGGACGATCTGGCGGGTCGACGGCACCCGGTCACCGGGGCTCAGCTCGCCGGCGGTGATACGCCGCCGTAACTCTCCGACGATGCGCAGGTAGGGCGGAGTGGACTCGTCGAACTCGGTCACGGCGCGCCTCCCCGCGGTCGCCAGTGACCGTAGCGCACTAGAGCGCCGACGGTCGTCCCCGTCGATGATCAGCGGTCGTGTGGCTCGGCGCACTAGAGCTCTCTGGGCGAACGATGAACGGATCGGCAGGCTCAGCGCAACGGCTCGTACGCCGTACCGGCTTCGACTTGGAGGAGAGCCATGACCAGGATCCCGTACCCCCGATGGGCCGTCGTGCTGAGCGCGGTCGCGCTCCTCGCGCCGGCGCTGGCCGTCGGCCCGGCCGCGGCGGCCGACGACCGCCGGAGCGCGGCCGTCGTCCGAACCGATCAGGGCGCGGTACGCGGCACCGTCGCGGCGAGACACCTGTCGTTCCAGGGCATCCCGTACGCCCGTGCGCCGCTGGGGGCGCTGCGCTGGGCTGCACCGCAGCCGGGTCCGGTCTGGACCGGCGTCCGCGACGCGACGAGGCCCGGTGCTGCCTGCGCCCAACTGCAAGGGCTGCCGATGGACCGTGCCTCGGTGGCCGAGGACTGCCTCCACCTGAACGTCACGACCCCGCGTACCGCCGCGCGGACGCCCCGACCGGTCATGGTGTGGCTGCACGGCGGGGACTTCCGGTTCGGCAGGGGAGACGTGTACGACGGGCAGCGACTGGCCGCCGACGGTGACGTCGTGGTGGTCACCGTGAACTACCGGCTCGGCGCGCTCGGGTTCCTGGCCCATCCGGCGCTGGCTGGCCCCGATCGCGTCACCGGCAACTTCGGCTTGCAGGATCAGCAGGCCGCACTGCGGTGGGTGCGGCACAACGCGGCCGCATTCGGGGGCGACCCGGGCAACGTGACCCTGTTCGGCCAGTCCGCCGGGGCGACAAGCGTCTGCGCACACCTCGCCGCACCGAGCTCCGCCGGCCTGTTCCATCGCGCGATCCTGCAGAGCAACTCGTGCGCCAACCCGATCCAGACCCGGGCCGAGGCGGCCAGGGCGGCTGAGGAGTTCGCCCAGAACATCGGCTGCACCGACGCGGCTACGGTCGCCACCTGCCTGCGCGGGCGGGACCCCGGCCGGTTGGTCGCGACGGCCGGCTACCCGGGTGCCGGTGTCGACCTCGGCCCGGTCGTCGACGGCCGCACGTTGCCGGTGGACCCGGCCGCCGCGCTGGCCGCCGGCAGACTGCATCCGGTGCCGGTGCTGACCGGGATGAACCGGGACGAGTCCCGCCTCGTGGTGTGGGGCATGGAGCGCAGCGGACTGAACTGCCCGGAGCCAGAGCCTGGGTCGGAGCCGCAGCCGGGGGATGAGGCCGAGTCGTGCCCGCTCACCGACGACCAGTACCGGGACCAGGTACGCGGCATGTTCGGTGACCGCGCGGAGGAGGTGCTGGCCCGTTATCCCCGCAGGGGCACGCAGTTCCCCAGCGAGACGTTGGGTGCCGTGCTGACCGATCACGACTACGCCGAACCGATCTACTCCGCGGCGTTGGCCTTCGCCCGACGCGTGCCGACGTACCTGTACGAGTTCGCCGACGACGACGCGCCGTTCTTCGCCGAGGGACCCGAGTCGACCTTCCCCACCGGCGCGTACCACTGCGCGGAACTGCCGTACCTGTTCGCTGTCGACTACGCCGAGGCGCTCACGCCGGCTCAGCAGCGGCTCGCCGACGACATGGTCCGGGTCTGGAGCGACTTCGCCCGGACGGGCCGGGCCGGTTGGCCCCGACTGCACGCTGCCGCCCCGTACGTGCGGGTGTTCGCCGATGGCGGGGCATCGGGCACGACGAGCTTCGCCGCCGCCCACTCGTACGACTTCTGGCGGTCGTTGCGCTGACGCCGTCGCCCGGACGCGTGTGACCGGCAGCGGTCAGCATGGGCCTGCACCCTCCTCGAAGAGGCGGCGGGCCCAGTCGGCGTACCCGGCGATGGTCTTTCGGACCGTGCGGCCGTCGTGCAGGAAGAGGTACGCGCGGTCGCCGCTGCGGGCGAGCAGCCCGTCCAGGCGGTGTGTCCCCTGTGGAGCACGCAGTCGGGTGACCTGCGGGTACCGGGTCCAGACCTGGCCGATGGGCGAACCCGCGGTGATGCCCTCCGGTGTCCGCATCGGGTCACCGACCCAGAGCAACACCAGTTTGTCCTCTACGAAGACCGGACTGACCGTGTCGTGGCCGGCGAGCGTCGGCCCGCAGGCGTCCAGATTGGTCAGCAGGATGCCGCGTCGGGTCAGTTCCTCCTCGGTGTCACCGAACTCGATGTTACGCAGGCCGTTCAGGTCGATGATCTCCACGTTGCCGGCGGGCCGGCCGTCCGGGATCGGCCCGGTCGGCGGCACTCCGCTGCCAGCGATCGAGGCAGCCGTCATCAACGTGGCAATAAACGCAAATTGTCGCAATTTCATGGAATCCCCCAGTCCCCAACGGGACGGGAGCGCTCAGGTTGCTGCCGGTCCCCGTATTTCTGAGCGGCCTGCGGGATGTGTCTCGAATGGGCCGGCGTTCTGTCCACGGCTGGTGGCCGCCGGGCGCAGGAATGCGAAGGCGTGGTCCAGTAGCGCAGCCCGGTCGGCGGTGCCGTCGGACCGCAGCCATTCCTGCGAAACCGTGTCGAGGGCCGCAGCCGCGGCGTTGGTGAGTAGTTCCGCGTCGAACGAGTCCAGCTGTACGCCCGGTCGATCGCGCAGCGCGTCGCTGACGTGTCGGCGCCACTGTGCCCGTTTCTGGTGCAACCGGGCACGCAGCGACGGGGTCGATTCGATCAAGCGGAGGCTCGTCAGCGCCTGCTCGGACGTGTGGATCTGCTGCTCCCACTGGCGTAGCACCTGGTGCAGGGACTGCCACGGGTCCTCGTCGGCGGGCCGTGCGCGGATGTCGTCGACGACCTGTTCGCCGGTGACGTCCACCCCGCCGAACACGGCGTCTTCTTTCGCCGGGAAGTAGCGGAAGAAGCTCCGTTTGGTCAGCCCGGCGGCCTGGGCGATCTCGTCGACCGTTGTCTCGTCGAACCCGCGTTCCGCGAACAGGTCCAGTGCCACCCGGGCGAGCTCTGCGCGAACCGCGCGTCGCGTACGTTCACGTAGTCCGTCAGCCACGCACCGAAGTATACTTAACAACATTGCATGTCGATCCTGTCACTCGGTGTCGTATATTGATGACGACCTGAGCAGAGGGAGGCGACCGCGATGACGCTGAACGGCAAAACCGTCCTGGTGACCGGCGGCACGGGTGGAATCGGCAAGGAGACCGCCCGCGGGTTGGCTCGGCTCGACGCCCGTGTCGTCCTCGTCGGGCGCGACCCTGGTCGGGCAAGCGCCGCGGCCGTCGAACTCCAGCGCGACACCGGCAACGGCAACATCGACACGCATACCGCCGACCTGACCCGGCGACGCGATCTGCACCGACTGGCCGACCGGGTGACCGCGCGGTACGGCAGCGTGGACGTGCTGATCAACAACGTCGGCGTGACCAGGGAACGACGCGAACTGACCGAGGACGGCATCGAGACCGCCTTCGCCGCCAACGTCGTCGCGCCGTATCTGCTGACCCACCTGCTGCTGCCGGCGCTGAAACGTGTCCCGGCGGCCCGCGTCATCAACATCACCGGCGGCATTCCGCGAGGACGAATCGACCTCGACAACCTGCAAGGCGAGAAGTCCTACGTCGGGCTGTCGTTCTACAACCAGACCAAGCTGGCGCTGATGGCGATGAGCTACACGTTCGCCGAACGCCTGACCGGGACCGGCGTGACCCTCAACGTGGCCTACCCCGGCCACGCGTACACGTCGATGAACCGGGGCCTGACCAGCAACACCTACCCGACGCTGGCGCGGCCCATCATCCCGCTGCTACGTCTGGTGTTGCCGGTCCTCTACGGACACCGAGCGGTGGTCAAGGCGTCGGAATCAAGCATCCACCTCGCCTCCAGCCCGCAGGCGCACGGAATGCACCGGACCTACGTCAACAGCCGGTCCCGGCGCACCGCGTGGCCCGAAGCGGTCCTCGACAAGCGCAACCGCGACACCATCTGGGCGCTCTGCGAGAAGTTGGCCGGCTAGGTCGACATAGTTTCTCAGTCACCACCACGCCGGTCGGGTCAACTCGTACGGTCAGCGGTCCTCCCACTGCTCGACCAGTTCGTCCCAGTAGTCGGCGCTGAGCCGACGCCGCCCGTGCGCCAACCAGCCGTCGGTGTTCCGTTCCAGGTGCAGCCCCAGTTCGGCGAACGGGTCGATCCACGCGCCCGGCTCCGCGCCGAGCCGAGTCAGCGCCGAGTTGATCGGCCACTGCTCGCGCGGAGCATCGAAGACATCGTCGAACTGTGGACCCCACGACAGCGTCCCGCCCAGCCACACCGCCGCCGACTGGTAGCCGTCGCCGCCGAAGAACTCCGCCTCCAGGTACGCCACCGGCCCCGACGTGGACCAGGCCGCCAGCAACTCGGCAAGCGGCGGCGACAGCACCAGCCCGAACGGCTGCTCGGCGCTCGGATCGTCCGCCGCGTAGTCCGGCAGCGACCCGGTCAGCTCGATCATCAACTGCGGGGTGACCGGCAGCAGCGCGAAGTCCTGCCGCAACTCGCCGAGGACCGCGTGATCCAGCTCGCCGGTCTGCTCCCGGAGCAGCTCGGCGTCCGCGACCACCGCGCTGAGCTGGTAACCCATCGATCCCTCCGCCGTCCACAGCCTGTGGATAGAACATGTGTACGACGGTCGTGTGGTCCGTCGGTGCCTGGCACCGTACCGGTGTTGTGGTCAGACCCGCCCCGGCGGCACCGCGACTGTCCGCACCGCATCGGCGAGCAGGTGCGGATGGGACAGCATCGGGTGATGGCCGCTGGGTAGCTCGACAGTCCGGGTCGCGCGGGCCGCCTGGGACCGTTGCAGGGCGGGTGGGGTGGCCCGGTCCTCGGCGCAGACGATCGCCGTCGACGGCAGGTGACGCCACCCCGCGTACCGGACCGGGGCGGTGAGCACCGAAGCGGCCTGTCGGGTCAGGCGGGCGATTGCGCCCTCGACCGCCTGCTCGTCGCAGTCCTGGAGAAACAGGTCGCGCACCGACTCGCGTCGCGCGCCAAATGTGCCGTCCGGAAAGAATTCCAGGTGAGGGGCCGGCTCCGCCGGGCCGAGGTGGGCAAGGGCCTGTCCGACGTCCGGCAGGAAAGAGCTGACGTACACCAGATGAGCGACCTCGCCCGCGTCGGCGGCCTCGGTCGCGACCACCCCGCCGTAGGAGTGCCCCACCAGCACCGCCGGACCCACCTCGCGCAGCACCCGTCGGGTCTCGGCGACGTCGGCCGCGAAGTCGGCGGCGGCACCCGCCACCTCGCCGCAGCTCGGCAGCCGGACAGCGACGCTGCCCAGCCCGTCGGCTCGCAGCGCATCCGCGACCCGCGACCACCACCACTCCCCGTCGCGGACGCAGGCTCCGTGCACGAACACCACATTCATCGCCATCTCCCGTCCGGTGGACCCGCGCCGGTCCACTCCGTCATCGACGTTAGACGTAGCGATCGTTACGTGAAAAAGTGGCGGCATGGGACGCCGTCCGCAGCCGGAGATCCGCGAGCGGCTCCTCGACGGGTGCGTCGACCACCTGCTGGAGCACGGACTCCCGGTCACCTCGTTGACGCCGGTCGCGGCGGCGGTCGGAGTCAGCCCACGCATGCTGATCTATCACTTCACCACGAAGGATCGGCTGGTCCGGTCGGCGCTGATCGAGGCCCGGCGGCGGCAGCGGGCGCTGTTCGAGGATGCCCTGCGGCACCGCCCCGACACGCCCTACGTCGACACCCTGGCCGCGGCCTGGGCGACCCTCTCCGGGCCGGCTGCCCGACGCTACGTCCGCCTGTTCAGCGTCGTGCACGCGCTGCCGCCGGCCGAGACGCCGTGGCAGGACTTCCCGGTGATGGCGGTACACGACTGGCTGCCCACGATCGCCGATGGGCTACGCGCCGACCGTCACCCCCAGGCGGATGTGCTGGCCACGTTGGTCGTCGGAGTGACACGCGGGCTCCTGCTCGACGATCGATCGACAGGTGAGCACGACCGTGTCGGTGAGGCGTTCGCCGCCTTCCTCGGCCTGCTGGCCGGCCACCGGCGATGAACCCGGCTGAGGCCGCGCCCAGCTCGGTGACCTCGACCGTGCTCGCACCGGAGCTCGCTGGGCGCGCGCTCAGCCGGAGAGGCCACCGCGCCGTCGGAGCCGTTCAGGCCCGTCGGGCGAGCTGACTGACGAACGCGCGCCAGGCCGTCGGCGCGAAGGTGAGCGCCGGGCCGCTCGGGTCCTTGGAATCCCGTACGCCGACCACGTCGGCCAGGTTGTCGGCGACCTCCACACACGCGCCGCCGTTGCCGCTGCTGCGGCTGCTCTTGCGCCACCGGGCGCCGCCGTTCAACTCCATGACTCCGCCACTTCCCTGATGAGATCGACCGACTGCCAGTGGGACAGTGCCTCCCCGCGCACGTTCTCCCATGCCGCCATCATGGCCGCGATGTCCTCGGGGTCGCTAGCGACTTGGCCCTGGAGTTGGTTGTCCAGGTAGCCCGCGACCCGGTGGTCAGGACTGTGCGCGATCACGAACGGCCCGTTCAGGCCGGCGTAGGCGCCGACCGCGCTGGGCACGACATGGACCCGGATGTGCGGCTCGGCGCAGGCTGTCGCCACGGCCAGCAGTTGCTCGTGCATCGTCGACCGGCCGCCCACCGGGCGGCGGAGGATCCCCTCGTCGATGACCGCCGTGAACTGCGGCGGGTCGTCACGCTTGAGCACTCCCTGTCGGCCGAGCCGGACCGTGAGGTGCCGCTCGATCTCACCCCGGGGGATCAGGCCCGCGCCGCCCAGGACGGCGCGGGCGTACGCCTCGGTCTGGAGCAACCCCGGCAGGACGGTCGACTCGAACCAGCGCAGTGACACCGCCTCCCGCTCGATCTCCTGCCACGGACGAAACCAAATGGGATCACGACGTCTTGAAGTGTCCGGCCAGATGTCCGACACGTTCTTCTGAAGGGCCTCGGCAGCCGCCAGGCGGTGCCGAGCATGCGGGATGCGGCCCTCGGCCAACCACCGCCCCACGGTCTTCGGGTCGACGCCGACGGTCTCGGCGAGAGATTCGGTGGTGTGCCCGGTGTCGCTGAGCGCCACTCGCAACGCGTCGTTCACGGCCCCTCCATCGAGATGTTTCAAATATCTGAGGACCATATCGCTACGCGGTGTATCTGTCTGGTGACGCACCCGAGGGTGGCCTGTAGAAGACGGCGCGACCGGTGGAGGCGCAGCAGCCCGGCGGTGGGCGTCAGTCAGAGGGTCGCCCCGGCGGGGAGGGCGGGGCGACCCTCTTCCACCGCGAAGGAGGCCCGCCCATGCCCCGCCGCCACCGGGATCACGTACCGACTCGCCCCACCTGGCGTTGCGCGGCATGCGGCATCGCCTGGCCCTGCTCGGCGGCGAAGCTGCGGTTGCTCGGCGAGTATCGACACGACCGGCTGGCGTTGACCGTCTACCTGGCGACCCTTCACGCCGAGGCCGGCGAACACCTCACCGACATCGACCCGGCCCGCCTGACCGAACGCTTCCTCTCCTGGGCGCGCGCCCGCACCTGACCGAGCTGCCTCCCTGCGGCGGCTGCGGCGACCCCGCCGACCCCGCTGACCGTGGCGACCGCGGCCACCGCGGCTGTCAGGGTCGCCAGATCGCCACTTCGATGTCCCCTTGCCGCTCGGCGAAGCGGCCGTCTGGTGCTGCCGTCGTCAAGAGCCGCCGCAGCTCCGCCGAGAAGGCCGGGAGCCGGTCGCCGAACAGGTGCGGCGCCGAACTGGACAGCGAGAACACCGCCGAGGTGACCTCGTCCACCGAGCGTTCCACGACGGTCCCCTGTTCGACAGTGATGCGGGTCGGGTCGGTGAAGCCCGCCGCGCCCATGATCTCGGCCTCTCCGGAGGGGGTGCCCGCTGGCAACAACCCCTGGCCGGCCCGACGGATCGGCCCCAGGTAGCTCGCGACCAGGTCGTTGATCTGCTGCCAGGGCGCTCGGGGATACGGCAGGGGGTCGTCCCCGGTCGCGCCCTGATGCGTGTTGGCGCCCACGTGGACCCAGGCTCCGTCGGGCGTGAGCATGTCGCGGACGCGACGAGCTACGAGCGGACGGTCCATCCAGTGGAACGACTGGGCGAACGTGGCCACCCGGAAGGTGCCCAGGTCGGCCGGCAGGGCCTCGGCGCGCAGGTGTCGCCACTCGACGTTGATCACACCGACACCGTCAGCTCTGCGCCGCCCCTCCGCGAGCATGTCCTGGTCGGCGTCGACGCCCACCGCCGCCTCGAACAGCGGCGCGAGCAGCAGCGTCAACGATCCGGGTCCGCAGCCCACGTCCAGGAGTCGGCCGGTGCCGTCGAGGTCGAGCGCGGTACGGATGGCATCGGCGAGGGCAGCCGGGTAGGGCCGCCGTCCGACGCTGTAGTGGCGGGCGCTGCCCGCGTACAAGGTCTCGTCCCACTGCCAGGTCGCCTCGGTCACGACGTCGATGAGACCACGGAACGCGTTGTGGCGTCTCGCGTAAAAGGTTGCGTACGTCGACCCATGTTAATCTCCCTCAGCTCACATGATCACCTTGAGCGACCGAGGGGACACCTGGCTGCCGAGGTCCCGTGCGCCGTGGCGGCCCGGGCGAGCAGCACGGCCGGTGGTGAGCGGTTCGATGAGCGGATACAAACGGACCAGCGGTGACGTCGTTCGGCCCGGTCCTCGTCGACGAGGGCGCGACCCGGACCCTCGGCGGCGACGACCTCGAAGCGTGGCTCTCGGCACAGGGCGCGGAGAGTGTCCGGGTGGTGGGCTGACGCCGAGACGACTCAGGGCCGGTCCCGTGAGGGCCGGCCCTGTCGTTGGTGCTGCTCGGACGAGCGGAGGATACGAGATTCGAACTCGTGAGGGTGTAAACCCAACACGCTTTCCAAGCGTGCGCCCTAGGCCTCTAGGCGAATCCTCCGCGAGCCAGGATACAGGCCCCCGCGGGCAGGGCCACCCCACCACCCCCTGAAGATCGACCGGCGGTCGGGTAGGCTTGGCGACACCTCCCGTGCGGCGGTATCTCGTGAACCTCCCCAGGGCCGGAAGGCAGCAAGGATAAGCGAGCTCTGCCGGGTGCACGGGAGGCCTTTTTGTCTGTGGGCCGGTTGATCCACTCGACATCCATGATGTCGGGGCATCCCGGGCCTGCGGACACCCCGATTTCCAGGAAGCCGAGTCGATCAAGCGCGGCGGCCAGGTCGATCAAGCCCGAGAGCCCAGGTGCCCCGGCGGGGTGGGTGGTCACCCGCGCCCGACCGGCGCAGAATGGCTCGGTCGAGAGGAGGCGGGACGAGTGACGCTGGCGCTCTACCGCAAGTACCGGCCGCGTACCTTCGCTGAGGTCATCGGCCAGGAGCACGTGACCGAGCCGCTGTCGCAGGCGTTGCGCAGCGGGCGGCTCAACCACGCCTACCTCTTCTCCGGCCCTCGTGGCTGCGGCAAGACCACCAGCGCCCGGATCATGGCCCGCTCGCTCAACTGTGAGCAGGGCCCCACCCCCGAGCCGTGCGGCAAGTGCGCGTCCTGCCGCTCGCTGGCCACCGACGGTGCCGGCTCGATCGACGTGATCGAGATCGACGCGGCCAGCCACGGTGGTGTCGACGATGCCCGTGAGCTGCGCGAGCGTGCCTTCTTCGCGCCGGCCAACAGCCGCTTCAAGATCTACATCATCGACGAGGCGCACATGGTCTCGACCCAGGGCTTCAACGCCCTGCTCAAGCTGGTCGAGGAGCCACCGGAGTACGTCAAGTTCATCTTCGCCACCACCGAACCGGAGAAGGTCCTCGGCACGATCCGGTCGCGGACCCACCACTACCCGTTCCGGCTGTTTCCGCCGAAGGTGGTCCGCCCGTACCTGGAGCAGCTCACCCAGGCCGAGGGCGTCGCCGTCGAGCCGGCGGTCTTTCCGCTTGTGGTCCGCGCCGGTGGCGGCAGCATGCGGGACAGCCTCTCCGTGCTCGACCAGCTCATCGCCGGCGCCGGCCCGGAGGGGGTCAGCTACGCCCGGGCCGTCGCGCTGCTCGGGGTCACCGACTCCGCGCTGATCGACGAGATGTGCGACGCGCTGGCCGCCGGTGACGGCGCGGCCGCGTACGCCACCGTCGACCGGGTCGCCGAGGCCGGCCACGACCTGCGCCGGTTCGCCGCGGACCTGCTCGAACGGCTCCGCGACCTCATCGTGATCCAGCAGGTGCCGGACGCCGCCGCGAAGGGCCTGATCGACGGCCCCGCCGACCAGATCGAGCGGATGGCCGCCCAGGCCGCGCAACTCGGGCCGGGCACGCTCTCCCGCTGCGCCGACATCGTGCACGACGGTCTGATCGAGATGCGTGGCACCACAGCGCCCCGCCTGCTGCTGGAGCTGATCTGCGCCCGGATGCTGCTGCCCGGCGCGGACGACTCCACAGGTGGCCTGCTCCAACGCCTCGAACGCATGGAACGCCGGCTCACCCTGAGCGGCACCGACGCGCCGCCGGCCACCGCCGGCTCCGCGCCGGCCGCCCACCCGGGAGTACGCCCACAGCCGAGCCCCCCGGTCCCGGCTGCCGCACACCCCGCACCCGTCAACGCCCCCACCTCCGCGCCGCCGTGGGCGGTCGACCCGGCCGCGTCCCCGACCCAGAGCGCCGGGGGTGCTCCCGCGTCGGCTGCTGCGGTCTCCGGCGCACCCGCCTCGCACGGCCCGGTCGGTGGCGCACCGGCTCCGACCTCCGGCGCACCTGCCTCGTACGCTCCGACCTCCGGCGCACCTGCCTCGTACGCCCCGACCTCCGGCGCGTCTGCTTCGCACGCCTCGGCCGCCGACTCGCCGATCCCGGCGTCACCCGGTGCGTCGGCTGTCGCCGGGTCGGCACCCGTTCCGCCCGCCGCGGCCCCGCGTCGTGTGGTGCCACCGTCGGCGGTGCTGCCCGACCCGGCCACGCCCCAGCCGCCCCGACCGGGAGCGCCGGCCGCGGCGCTGGACGCCGTCGCGGTCCGCCGCGTCTGGCCCGATGTGGTGGGCAAGGTCAACCGCACCAACAAGCGGATCGCCGCCCTGATGCGCGACGCCGTGGTGCGTGAACTCGACGGCGACATGCTGGTGCTGACGGTGAAGTCCACCGTGCTGGCCAAGATGATGGCCGATCACGCGGCGGTGCTCACCGACGCGCTCTACGAGGAGTTGGGCGGGCGCTGGCAGATCCGCTGCGAGGTCGCCGGCGAGCGCGGTGGCGTCTCGTTGTCCGGTCCGCAGCGCGCGCAATCCGCCGCGCCGACCCGACCCGCCGCCCCGGCCCCTGCGGCGAATCCGACCGCCGCGCCGAACGCTCCGAGCGGGAACGCCGTTGCCGGCCCGCCGAACGCACCGCCTGCCGCGCCGAACCCGTCGGCCGCGGCCAACCTGCCGGGTGGGCCGCCCAGCGCGCCCTACCCGAGCAGCGCCGCCAGCCCGGCGACTGCGCCGCCCGTCGCGCCGAACTCGACAAGCGTCGCCGGCTCGGACGCCCGTGGTGGCCTGCCGGGAGGCGCGGTTGCGCGTGCCGGTGGGGGCGGGGAGGGCTACGGCGCGCACGGCTCGGGTCGGCAGGGCGGAACGCAGCCCGGGCCAGCGGACGCCTCGGCAGACGACGAGGACGACTGGCCGGCGGCGGCCCGCCCTGGCGGTGGCGAACCGACCGCCGAGGCGACCGATGACGAGGACTGGCCGGAGGCCGCCCGTCCGGGTGGCGCATCGGCGGGGAACGACCCCGGCCCGGATGCTGGACCGGGTGGCCCCGGCACGGCACCAACCCCGACCGGCCCGAACGGCAGTGGCCCGAACGGCAGTGGCGCGAACGGCCGTGGCCCGAACGGCCGTGGCCCGAACGGCAGTGGACCAGGCGGCAGCGCTAACGGCAGCGGCACTAACGGCGGCGGCGCACCGGTGAGCAGCGCCATCGCCGCGGCTCGCGCGGCGGCGGCGGGGCGCGGTGTGCGTACCGGATCGGCGGCCCGGCCCGTCGCGGACGCCGAGTGGGCGGGCGAACCGCCCTACGACCCGGACTTCGACGGCCCGGTGCGGGGTGGTCGACCGGGTGGCGCGGCGCCGGCGACACCGGTCTACGAGGGGTTCGATCCGGGCGACGAGCCGTTGGACGAGGTCATCGACGAGAAGACCGCCCGGGAGTCCAGCGAGGAGCAGGCGGTACGGCTGCTGCGCGAGACGTTCGGCGCCGAGAAGATCGACGAGGTAGACGCCCGTTAACCCGCCCCCGGCTCGGCGATCTTGCACTTTCGGTCGCCGTTTCGTGGAGAATCACCTCTTATTTCGGGGCAGAAAATGCAAGATCGCGCACGGGGCGGGTCTCGGCCAGCAGGACGCCCAGGCAGCAGGCCCAGAGGGGGAAGGGCAGCACGGCCACCCGTTCCATGCCGCCCACCCCGATCCCCATGCCCTGCTGGGCGAAGAACAGCACCGTCCCGACCAGCGCGATGATCCCGGCGGCGAGGGTGATCCGTCGCCACCGGCCGAGCGTCGTGCTGGCCGGTGCGAAGCCGGCGAGGAGCAGACCGACGTTGCCCGTTCCCATGATCAGGAACGCGCCGAGGACGTGCAGGTTCTCGTCCACGTCGGCCGGGTAGCGGGCCGCCAGGGCGTACCCGCCGGTGGCCAGCAGCAGGAGGATCTGCGCCGTGCGCACCACGCCGCCGCGACCGAGGAGCCGCCAGGTCAGCAGGAGCCCGGCGGCGAGCAGCACGGCGGTGACCAGCATCGCGGCGTTCATCAGCGGGTGCCAGGGCGAGCACACGTAGCGGGGTCGGGTGGTGTCCCAGATGCCGCAGTGGGCGTTGCCGAGGTCGCTGATGTTGTGGGTGGCCCAACTGTAGGCCGGCTGCCGCCAGCGCAGTCCGGTGATCAGGCTGGCGACGAGGAAGACCGGTGCGGCTGCCACCCAGCACAGCGCGCCGGCCCGGCCGGTGCGGTTGAGATTCATGCCGTTGAGCACACCAGCGCGACGGGTCCCGGCGCACTACCGACAGATGGCCGTTTCGGGGTAGTGACAGCCGTACCCGGAGGGCTCGCCGTGTGGCACACACCGGACGGGGGCGTGGTCGGTCCCAGCGGATAGGCTGGGCGGCGGCCGAGCAGACGAGTGCGAGAAGGAGCCATCCGTGCGCCCAGGTGGACAGCCGAACATGCAGCAGATGCTGAAGCAGGCGCAGAAGATGCAGCAGCAGATCGCCGCCGCGCAGGCCGAGCTGGCCGAGGCCGAGCTGACCGGCACCGCCGGCGGTGGGCTGGTCACCGCGACCGTCTCCGGCGCCGGTGAACTCAAGGCCATCAAGATCGACCCGAAGGCCGTCGACCCGGACGACGTGGAGACCCTTGAGGATCTGGTCGTCGCGGCCGTGCACAACGCCGCCGAGGCGGCACGGGAGCTGACCGAGCGCAAGATGGGTCCGGTCGCCGGCGGCATGGGCGGCCTCGGCCTGCCCGGGTTCTGAGCCGGCAGATGTACGAAGGTGCCATCCAGGACCTGATCGACGAGTTGGGCCGGTTGCCGGGCGTGGGTCCGAAGAGCGCTCAGCGGATCGCGTTCCACGTCCTGTCGGCGGATCCGGCCGACGTCAACCGGTTGGCCGGCGCGTTGCGCAAGGTCAAGGAGCTGGTCCGGTTCTGTACGACCTGCTACAACGTGGCCGAGTCCGAGCAGTGCCGGATCTGCCGGGACCCGCGACGCACCGACGAGGTGCTGTGCGTGGTGGAGGAGCCCAAGGACGTGGTCGCCATCGAGCGGACCGGTGAGTTCCGCGGTCGCTACCACGTGCTGGGCGGCGCGATCAATCCGCTGGAGGGGATCGGTCCGGACAGCCTGCGCATCCGGGAGCTGATGATCCGGCTCGGTGGTGGCGGCATCCGGGAGTTGATCCTGGCCACCGACCCGAACACCGAGGGCGAGGCGACCGCCACCTATCTGGCGCTGATGGTGAAGCCGATGGGTATCTCGGTGACCCGACTGGCCAGTGGGTTGCCGGTCGGCGGCGACCTGGAGTACGCCGACGAGATCACCCTCGGCCGGGCCTTCGAGGGGCGCCGGGCCGTCTGACGGAGACGCCAAGGATGCGTGCCACTGGCGGACGGTCGCCACACTCGGTGGGATACGACTGAGTGGTCGGCGTACCCCTGGGGGTGGCGAGTGGCGATGCGGCAGCCGGTCCAGCAGTCCTGGACTCCGGCGGTGCTGGTGGTCGTGGTGGCCCTGGCCATCGCGGGCCCCGTCGTGGCGGTCGAGGTGTGGATGCGGCGAATGGCCGCGGACAGCCGCGTGGAGCAGGCCGAGGCCGAAGCAACCATGACTCGCGTCACACAGGCGTACGCCGACGCGGTGGTGGCCGACGGTGACCCGGCGCCGACCGACGACCGGTTGGCGGCGGCCGCGGAGGGCATGGGGATGCAGGTGCGGGAGGTGCGAAGGCTGCCCGACCTGATGGTGATCGTGTACCGGGAGGAGCCCGTCAGCGCGATGATCTCGGTGAGCATGGTCTACGTCTGCCACCGCGTGACCTTCCACGACCTGGGCACGGCCGCGGCGGGTTCGGTTTCCGAGCGGCTGGCGGACTGCCCACCACCCGTGCCCTGGCCGACGCCCTTCTGACGCGTCCCGACGTCGCCAACGCCGGCTTTCGATGGCCGACCGCGCGACGTCCGGCGCCCAGCAGATCTATGTCGCTCCCTGTCTGCGTCGTGCCGTCGACTGTCAGACCTCGGGACCAAGGTGTCGGCTTGGTAGCGATTGCCTAACGCCCGTTCCGCTTGACGTGTGACATGTCATAGCCTCCCGCACACGGACCGAGCCACAGCTCGGCGTGGTCATGCGCATGACAGAGGTGAGAGATGCAGGCGAGAAGGCTTAAAACGGCCGTGGCCATCGCGGCCGTTGCCGCTCTGGCGGTCGGTGCGGCCGGCTGCGCGGAGAGCGAGCGCGGCGACAGTGGCGAGGCCAAGACTGGCGGCACCTTCATCTTCGCGGGTGCCGGTGACCCGAAGAACTTTGACCCGATCTTCAACGATGACGGTGAGTCGTTCCGGCCGGTCCGGCAGATGTTCGACACCCTGGTGAGTCACAAGCCGGGCACCGCGGAGCTTCAGGGCGGCCTGGCGGAGAGCTGGGAGCACGACCCGGAGGGCAAGGTCTGGACGTTCAAGCTCCGCCAGGGCGTGAAGTTCCACGACGGTACGCCGTTCAACGCCGCCGCGGTCTGCTTCAACTTCGACCGCTGGTACAACATGAAGGGCGCTGCCGCCCAGTCCCAGATGATCTACTACATGGACGTCTTCGGGGGCTTCGCCAAGAACGAGAGCGAGTCCGCCGGCAAGCCGCTCTACAACAAGTGTGAGGCGCAGGGCGACGGCACCGCGGTCGTCACGCTGAACCAGTACAAGGGCGCCTTCCCGGGTGCCTTCGCGCTGACCTCGCTCTCGATCGCGAGCCCGGACGCGCTGAAGAAGTACGACGCCAACACGGTGAAGCAGAACGGCGACTCGTTCGAGTACAGCGCCTTCGCGACCACCAACCCGGTCGGCACCGGCCCGTTCACCTTCGGTGGCTGGGACAAGGCCAAGAACGAGATCACCCTGAACCGCAACCCGGACTACTTTGGCGACAAGGCCAAGGTGGACAAGATGATCATCAAGATCATCAAGGACGAGAGCACCCGCAAGCAGGAGCTTCGTGCCGGCACCGTCCAGGGCATCGACTTCCCGGCCCCGGCCGACCGCAAGGCGCTCGAGGGTGAGGGCTTCCAGGTCGTCAACCGCCCGGCGTTCAACGTCCTCTACCTCGGCCTCAACCAGAAGAACCCGAAGCTGAAGGACCTGCGGGTGCGCCAGGCGATCGCCTACGCCCTCAACCGCCAGCAGCTGGTGCAGACCAAGGGTCCGGGTGGCGCGAAGGTCGCCGACGAGTTCCTGCCGGACACCGTGCTCGGCTACGCCCCGGACGTGCAGAAGTACGAGTACAACCCGGAGAAGGCCAAGCAGCTCCTCAAGGACGCTGGCGCCGAGGGTCTGACGCTCAACTTCTACTACCCGCCGGACGTCACCCGGCCGTACATGCCGAACCCGCAGGAGATCTTCACCGTCCTCGCCAACGACCTGCAGGCCGTCGGCATCAAGGTCAACGGTGTTCCTCGCCCGTGGAACGGTGGCTTCAAGGACGACGTGCAGCAGTTCGGCAAGCACGACCTGCACATCCTCGGTTGGACGGGTGACTACAACGACCCGGGCAACTTCGTCGGCACGTTCTTCGGCCGGGGCAAGATCGAGTTCGGCGACCAGTCGATGACCGAGATGTTCGACGCCATCGCCAAGGCTGACGGCATCGTCGACGAGGCGGGCAAGAAGGCGGCCTGGGAGCAGGTCAACCGCGACATCGCCGCCAAGTGGCTGCCGGCCGTTCCGGTCTGGCACGCTCCGCCGGCCATCGTCGTCACCAAGGACGTCAAGGGCCTGGTGGCCAGCCCGTTGACCGACGAGCGATTCAACACGGTCAGCATCAGCAAGTGACGTCCCTCGGCTGAGGCCGTAGGCGTGATCGGCCCGGTCCGGGGTTCCTCCCGGCCCGGGCCGATCCGCGATCTTTGAGAGTCTGGTGTGTGAGAGATGTTGCGAGTCATAGTTCGCCGCCTGTTGCAGCTGGTGGTGACCCTCATAGCGCTGTCGGCGCTGATCTTCATCTGGCTGCGGAACCTGCCCGGCGGCCCCATCGAGGCACTGCTCGGCGAGCGGGCGACGCCCGAACGTCGCGAGCTGCTGACCAAGGCGCTCGGCTACGACCAGCCGATCCTGGTGCAGTACGGCAAGTTCATGCAGCGGGTGTTGACAGGCGATTTCGGCAACTCGATCCGGACCGGTGACCCGGTCACCGAGGTGATCAGCCGCGCCTTCCCGGCCACCATCGAGCTGGCCGTCGCCGCGATGATCATCGCCGTCGGCCTCGGTGTGCCGCTCGGCTACCTCGCCGCCCGCTGGCGCGGACGGTGGCCGGACAACCTCACCATCGCCGGCACCCTGCTCGGCATCTCCATCCCGATCTTCTTCCTGGGCTACCTGCTCAAGGACGTCTTCACCCAGAACATCCACTGGTTCCCGCCGTCCGGGCGGCTCACCACCGGACTGGAAAACACGAACGTCACCGGCTTCTTCGTGCTCGACGGCCTGTTGACCCGCGAGTTCGACGCCAGCGCGGACGCGTTGTGGCACCTGATCCTGCCGGCGATCACCCTCGCCACCATCCCGCTGGCGGTGATCGTGCGGATCACCCGCGCCAGCGTGCTCGACGTCCTGGACGAGGACTACGTACGGACCGCCGAGGCGAAGGGCCTGCGTCACCGGACGATCCGCGGCCGGCACATCCTGCGCAACGCCCTCCTGCCCGTGGTCACGACCATCGGCCTGCAGACCGGTGCGCTGCTCTCCGGCGCGGTGCTCACCGAGAAGGTCTACAACTGGGGCGGCATCGGCACCCTGATCACCGACTCGATCAGCGGCGGCCGCGACTACCCGGTGCTCCAGGCGATCATCCTGCTGGCGGCGCTGGTCTTCGTGGTGGTCAACCTGCTCGTCGACCTCTCCTACGCCTTCATCGACCCGAGGGTGCGTGTGCGATGAGTGACCCGATCACCCAGGCCGGCACTCCGGCTCCCCGTTCCGGGGACGACAAGCCACGTCCCGGCATGAGCGAGCGCAGCATCGGCCTGCTCGGCGACCGCAAGAAGGCACGGCTCGACGAGTTGGCCCAGGCGAGTGCCTCCGACCGGGGCGGGATCAGTCTCGTCCGCGACGCCCTGCGCCGGCTGCGGCGCAATCCGGTCGCCGTCGTCGGGGCCGTGATCGTGGGGCTGTTCGTCCTGGTGGCGATCTTCGCCCCGCTGATCGCACCGCACGACCCGGTGCAGCGCTTCGACGAGTTGACCAAGGGCCTCACCGTGGACACCATCCCGGGGGCCAGCAGTGGGTTCCCGTTCGGCTCCGACCCGCTCGGCCGGGACTTCCTGTCCCGCATGATCTACGGCGCACGGCAGACGCTCTTCGTGGGCGTACTCGCGACCCTCATCGGTCTCGCGCTCGGGGTCCTGATCGGTGCGATCGCCGGCGCCTTCGGCGGCTGGGTCGACGTGGTCCTGATGCGACTCACCGACGTGATGCTGGCCCTGCCGAGCCTGCTGCTCGCCATCACCCTGGTCGCGATGGCCAGCCGGTCGAGCCAGTGGACGGTCATCTTCGCGGTGGCAATCGTGAGCGTGCCGATCTTCGCCCGGCTGCTGCGCGGCTCGATGCTGGCCCAGCGGGAGAGCGACCACGTGTTGGCCGCCCGCGCGCTCGGCGTCAAGGAGCGCAACATCGTGCTGCGGCACATGTTGCCCAACTCGTTGACCGCCGTGATCGTGCAGGCGACCCTGACCTTCGCGGTGGCCATCCTGGACGCCGCGGCGCTGTCCTTCCTGGGCCTCGGCGACCCGGACATCAACCGGGCCGAGTGGGGCCTGATGCTCGGCGTGGACGGCCAGCGCTACTTCGAGGTCCGCCCGGAGTTGGCGTACTACCCCGCGCTCGCGATCATCGTGGTCGCGCTCGGCTTCACCCTGCTGGGTGAGGCGATGCGCGATGCGATCGACCCGAAGAACCGGCGGTGACCACGGTGAGCGCTGTCAGCGCGCCCGGACCCCGTCTCGGGCGAGCGCGAGGAGTGAGCTTGCGAGCCCCGCAGTCGCGAGCGAAGGACCAAAGCAGTGAGGAAGTGACTCGATGAGCCTGCTCGACGTCCGTGACCTGAGCGTCGTGTTCCAGCGGCGCGGCGAGCGGCCCTTCACGGCCGTGGACAAGGTCAGCTTCACGGTGGAGCCGGGGCAGACGGTCGGCCTGGTCGGCGAGTCCGGCTGCGGCAAGAGCGTGACCAGCCTGGCCATCATGGGTCTGCTGCCCAAGCGCGGTAACAAGGTCACCGGGGAGGTGCTCTTCGACGGCACCGACCTGCTGAAACTGCGACCGGACGACATGCGCGACCGACGCGGCCGGGAGATCAGCATGATCTTCCAGGACCCGCTCTCCTCGCTGAATCCCGTCATCCCGATCGGGGTCCAGGTGGCCGAGGTGTTGGAGCGTCACCAGGGCCGGGACCGCAAGCAGGCGCTGCGCGAATCGCGGGACCTGCTCGACGCGGTCGGGATCCCCGACCCGCAGCGGCGACTCAGCGAGTACCCGCACCAGATCTCCGGCGGGATGCGCCAGCGCGCGCTGATCGCCATCGCGCTGGCCTGCAAGCCTCGGCTCCTGATCGCCGACGAGCCGACCACCGCGCTCGACGTGACCATCCAGGCGCAGATCCTCACCCTGCTCAAGCAGTTGGTCGACGAGACCGGCACCGCGCTCGTCATGATCACGCACGATCTGGGCGTGGTGGCCGGGCTCTGCGACACCGTCAACGTTCTCTACGGCGGCAAGGTGGTCGAGCGGCAACGGCGGCACGAGCTGTTCGCGCACGCCCGGCACCCGTACACCCACGGGCTGCTCAACTCGGTGCCCCGGCTGGACTCACCGCGCGGTGAGCGACTGCACGCGATCCGCGGTTCGGTCGCCGACAACATCCCGTGGGTCGAGGGGTGCGCGTTCGCGCCGCGCTGCGACAACGTTGTGGACGCGTGTCTCGAGGGACCGCCGCCCCTCGAACCCACCGCGACCGGCGGCGACCTCCGCTGCAACAACCCCGTCTCCGAGGAGGTGGCGGCCCGATGACCGAACAGACCGGACCCCTGATCGAGCTGCGCGACGTCAAGGTCCACTTTCCGATCAAGAGCGGCCTGCTCTTCGACCGCACCATCGGGTACGTCTACGCGGTGGACGGGGTGTCGCTGAGCATCCGCAAGGGCGAGACGTACGGCCTGGTCGGCGAGTCGGGCTGCGGCAAGTCGACGTTGGGTCGCGGCCTGCTGCGGCTCGTCGAGCCGACCGAGGGCGAGATCGTCTTCGACGGCATCGACGTGCGCTCGCTCAAGGGCGAGGCCATGCGGCAGGCCCGCCGCCGGATGCAGATGATCTTCCAGGATCCGCTGTCCAGCCTCGACCCCCGACAGTCGGTGGAGTCGCTGTTGGTGGAGGGGCTCAAGGCGCACGGGTTGGCCGGCGACAAGGCCGAGACGAACCGGCGGCTGCGCGAGACGCTGGAGGCCGTCGGCCTGCCCGCGTCGGCCCTCGGCAAGTATCCGCACGAGTTCTCCGGCGGCCAGCGCCAGCGGATCGGCATCGCCCGCGCGTTGGTGCTCAACCCGGACCTGATCGTCGCCGACGAGCCGGTCTCCGCGCTTGACGTGTCGATCCAGGCCCAGGTGCTCAACCTGCTGGAGGACCTGCAGAACGAGCGTGGCCTGACGTATCTGATCATCGCGCACGATCTGGCGGTGGTGCGTCACATCGCCGACACGGTGGGCGTCATGTACCTCGGCGGGCTGGTGGAGGAGGCGTCCAGCGACGACCTCTACCGCGAGCCGATGCACCCGTACACCCGGGCGCTGATGTCCGCGGTGCCGGTGCCCGACCCGCTGGTGGAGGACCGCCGGGAGCGGATCCTGCTCGCCGGTGACCTGCCGTCGCCGACCAACCCGCCGTCGGGCTGCCGGTTCCACACCCGGTGCCCGTGGGCGCAACCCACCCGGTGCGCCGACGAGCGGCCGGAACTGCGCGACGTCGTCGGCGGACACCGGGTGGCCTGCCACTTCGCCGAGGACATCGCTGCCGGTCGGATCCGGCCGCACGAGGTCGAGGTGGAGCTGGTCCGCCCGAGCGAGGGCACCGGCCCCGTCGACCCGCCGGGCGAGTTGATCCCCACCCCGTGACGCAACCAGGGGCCGTCCGGGAACGGACGGCCCCTGGGCGGCGCGTGCTCCGGGTGACTCAGCCGACGGTACGTCGCTCGGGTGGCTCAGCCCTCGGGGCGGTGCAGCAGGCCCACCGCGACGCCGTGTACCGCGTCCAGTCCCGCCGGGTCGGCCAGCGCGACCGACGTGCCGGTCACCGTGTACCACTCGTCGGCGTCCTTGTACTGCACCCGCAGGGTGACCTTGCCGTCCGCGTACTCGGTGCGCAGCGTCAGGTCACCGGTGACCACGCCGACCTCGTCGGTCATCACACCGCCGGGGCCGGGCACGATGTCGGTGGTGCGGCTCTGCGGGCCGGCCGCGCCCCCCGAATCCGCGACCATGCCGGCGCCCGGTACGGCGGCGGGGGTCTCGGCGGTGCCGTCCGCGGTCATGCCGGCGGCGGCCGGGACGCCTTCCCCGGCGGCGGTCACGTGTCGCTCCCCACTCAACAGCCCTCCAACATGTCGGTCAGGGCGGTCTTCTCGGCGCTTGTCACCGTCAGCCGCCAGTAGTGCTTGACCGTCACCCAGTCCTGGGCGTACTTGCACCAGTACGATCGGTTTGCCGGCTTCCACTGGGACGGGTCCTGGTCACCCTTTGCCCGATTGGAGGACGCGGAAACCGCGAAGAGCTGCGGACGGGTGGTGTCGTTGGCGAAGTCACCGCGCTTCGCGTCGTCCCACTCGTCGGCACCGGAGCGCCACGCGTTGGCCAACGGCACCATGTGGTCGATGTCCACGTCGGAGGGATCGGAGAAGCTGCGACCGTCGTACACGCTCTCCCAGCGCCCACCGACCACGTTGCAGCCGGAGAGCTTCACGTCCTTGCCGTCGCGCTGGAGGATGCTGTCCCGCACGTCGCAGTTCTTGCCGGTGTCCCGCCAGTGCGGGAAGTGGTCCCGGCTGTAGCCCTTCATCGAGCCGGCGGTGGCCACGGTGAGCTGGCTCAACTGCTCTGCCGCGTTGCCGCCGTCGTTCGACGACGGTGGTGTGGTCGGCTCGTCCTGCGGGACACAACCGGCCACGCCGAGTGCCAGCGCCGCGGCGAGCGCGATCACCGCCGCTCGCGGTCCTGATCTGGTACGCACAGACGACACCTCTCCAGCTTGCGGTCTCCCGGCGATTGCGCACAGTACCCGGGAATGGTTTCGGCGTTTCGTGGCGTCTCCCACATGATGCAAGGCAGATTGGTGGGATGACCGCACCCGTACCGGCGCCCGCCCTTCGGATGGGCACCACCGCCGGCCGGGGCACGCTGCTCGCCGCCGTGCTCGCCTCTGGCATGGTCTTCCTCGACAGCACCGTCGTCAACGTGGCCCTGCCGAAGCTCGGGCAGGATCTCGGCGCGAACGTGGCCGATCTTCAGTGGACCATCAACGGCTACCTGCTGATGCTGGCGGCGTTCGTGCTGCTCGGCGGCGCGCTCGGGGACCGCTTCGGTCGCCGGCGGATCTTTCTCATCGGGGTGGTCTGGTTCACCGCCGCCTCGGTGCTGTGCGGGCTGGCCCAGGACACCGGCATGCTGATCGCGGCCCGGTTCCTCCAGGGCGCCGGTGGCGCGCTGCTCACGCCCGGGTCGCTGTCGGTGCTCCAGGCCAGCTTCCACCCCGACGACCGGGGCCGGGCGATCGGTGCCTGGGCTGGGCTGTCCGGGGTGTCCACCGCGCTGGGACCGTTCATCGGGGGCTGGCTGATCGACACGCTGTCCTGGCGCTGGATCTTTTTCCTCAACCTGCCGATCGCCGTGCTCGTGGTGCTGGCCACGCTGCGCTGGGTGCCGGAGAGCCGGGACGAGAGCGCCTCCCGGACCGCGGGGCCGGGTCGGAACCGACGGCGCTTCGATGTCGGAGGAGCACTGCTCGGCGCGCTCGCGCTGGCCGGCGTCACGTACGCCCTGATCGACGCGCCGGCACGTGGCTTCGACTCCGCCCCGGTGCTGATCGCCGCGCTGGTCGGGGTGCTGTCCGCGGTGACGTTCGTGCTGCTGGAACGACGGCGGGGCGACGCCGCGATGCTGCCCACCGGGCTGTTCAGCAGCCGGCTCTTCTCGGTGCTGAACATCTTCACCGTGGTCGTCTACGCGGCGCTCGGCGGCTTCACCTTCTTCTTCGCCGTCTACCTGCAGAACGTGGTGGAGTGGTCGGCCTTCCGCACCGGCATCGCGTTGCTGCCGATGACCCTGCTGCTGTTGGTCGGGTCGGCCCGAGCCGGAGCGTTGTCGGCGCGGATCGGGCCGCGGCTGCCGTTGACCATCGGGCCGGTGGTGGCCGCGGTCGGTCTGCTACTGCTGCGCGGCGTCGGCCCGGGCGCGTCCTACTGGATCGACGTGCTGCCCGGGGTGCTGCTCTTCGGCATCGGGCTGACCCTGGTGGTGGCACCGCTCACCGCATCGGTGCTGGCCGCCGTGCAGGACCGGTTCTCCGGGGTGGCCAGCGGCTTCAACAACGCCGCGTCCCGGGCCGGCGGACTGCTCGCGGTGGCGGCGCTGCCGCTGCTCGTCGGCCTGTCCGGCAGCGGCTACGCGCAGAAGGCCGAGCTGACCGACGCGTTCCGGGGCGCCATGGTCTGGTGTGCCGGGCTGTTGCTGGCCGGGGCCGTGCTGGCCCTCGTGCTCGTGCACCGGCCGCCCCGCGCGGCCCCACCGTCGCAGCCCTGCCACTCGATGCCCGCGGCCACACCCCCGAGATAGGCAACCACCTCGGGGGCGCGGCGCGTGCGGTCAGCCGCGGGCGCGGTTGACGGCGCTGGTGACCGCCTTGATCGAGGCGGTGACGATGTTGGCGTCGGTGCCGACACCCCAGACCGTCCGACCGTCGACCTCGCACTCCACGTACGCGGCGGCCTGCGCGTCCCCACCCGAGGAGAGCGCGTGCTCGTGGTAGTCGAGCACCCGCACGCCCACCCCGACCGACTGGAGCGCGTTGACGTACGCGTCGATCGGGCCGTTTCCGATCGCGACCAGGGACCGCTGCTCGCCGCCCACACCGACCTGGGCCTCGATCTCGACCTTGCCGTCGGTGGTGCCGATCGTGTAGCTGTTCAGTCGGACCGCCGGGTCGGGCTGGTGGTCGAGCAGGTAGTGCGTCGCGAAGATCTCCCACATGGCGCTCGGGTCGACCTCGCCGCCGTCGTGGTCGGTGACGTGCTGCACCACCCCGGAGAACTCGATCTGGAGCCGGCGCGGCAGGTCCAGTTGGTGCTCGCTCTTCATGATGTACGCGATGCCACCCTTGCCGGACTGCGAGTTGACCCGGATGACCGCCTCGTAGGTGCGGCCCAGGTCCTTCGGGTCGATCGGCAGGTACGGCACGGCCCAGGTGTGCTCGTCCAGCGGCACCCCGGCGGCCTTCGCGTCGGCGGCGAGGGCGTCGAAGCCCTTCTTGATGGCGTCCTGGTGGGAGCCGGAGAAGGCGGTGTAGACCAGGTCGCCCGCGTACGGGTGGCGCTCGTGCACCGGCAGCTGGTTGCAGTACTCGACCGCGCGCCGGATCTCGTCGATGTTGGAGAAGGAGATCATCGGGTCGATGCCCTGGGAGAACAGGTTGAGCCCCAGCGTCACCAGGTCGACATTGCCGGTGCGCTCGCCGTTGCCGAACAGGCAGCCCTCGATGCGGTCCGCGCCGGCGAGCAGGCCCAGCTCGGCGGCGGCGACCCCGGTGCCGCGGTCGTTGTGCGGGTGCAGGCTCAGCACCACACTGTCGCGGCGCGGCAGGTGCCGGTGCATCCACTCGATCGAGTCGGCGTACACGTTGGGGGTGGCCATCTCGACGGTGGCCGGCAGGTTGATGATCAGCGGCCGGTCCGGCGTCGGGTCGATCACGTCGATCACCCGGGAGCAGACCTCCAGCGCGTACTCCAGCTCGGTGCCCGTGTACGACTCCGGCGAGTACTCGTAGAAGATCTCGGTGTCCGGGGTGTGGATCTCCGCGTACTTCTGGCAGAGCCGCGCGCCGGTCGTGGCGATGTCGGCGATGCCGTCCCGGTCCAGCCCGAAGACCACCCGCCGCTGGAGGGTGGAGGTCGAGTTGTAGAAGTGCACGATGGCCCGCTTCGCGCCGCGCAGCGACTCGAACGTCCGCTCGATCAGGTGCTCCCGGCACTGCGTGAGCACCTGGATCGTGACGTCGTCCGGGATCATGTCCTGTTCGATGAGCTGCCGGACGAAGTCGAAGTCGGTCTGGCTGGCCGACGGGAAGCCGACCTCGATCTCCTTGTAGCCCATCTGGACGAGCAGCTGGAACATCCGCCGCTTGCGCTCGGGCGACATCGGGTCGATCAGTGCCTGGTTGCCGTCGCGCAGGTCCACGGCGCACCAGCGCGGCGCGGCGTCGACGTGCCGGGTGGGCCAGGTGCGATCCGGCAGGTCGATCCGGAACTGCTCCCGGTACGGCTGGTAGCGGTGGTACGGCATCCGGCTCGGGCGTTGCCGGGCGATCGGATCGGTCTCGGCGTCGGTGACAGGTTGAGCCATCTCAGAGTGCTCCCTGGAACATGTGGCGTCAGCAGATCGGAAGGTGTCGGCGAGATGCCGGGCAACGGTGCGCGGCGGTGCCGAGAAGAAAATCGGATGTGCTGGACGGCGCGATGCGACTCCGCGACGAGGTGCCGGCCGGTCAGGCCTCGTCGCGGCGGCTAAGGAGGAGCAGCGCCCGCCACATGACCACGTCACCCTACGTGATGAAACGGAGGGGGGAAAGGCAGGTCCGGACTATGGGACCAGTGTTCCGGCCTGTTCCGGGGCCTCGGCCCCCAGCCGTGGCGTGCGTCCGGCCCAGGCCACCACGGGTACGACAGCCAGCCCGACGAGCACGAAGATCGCTGCGGCCGGTAACCAGCCCCACCCGCCGGTGGTCACCCCGAGCGCGGTCAGACCGGCCGGGGCGATCAGGTACTGCACCTGGGAGCCGAGCCGGAACGCCCCCACGTACGCGCCGCGCTGGGCGGCCGGCGGCAGGGTGGCGGTGAGCCCCCAGGCGCCCGCTGACTCGATCAACTCGGCCAGGATCAGCACCAGGGCGGCGGCCACCAGCACCACCACGGTGAGCAGGCCCCGGGTCAGCCCGGAGAGCGGCAGGACCAGACAGAACAGGGCGATCAGCAGGGCACCCCGGCGGGAGGCTCGGGCCGCGCCCGGCGCGGTGTCGGCACCCCGGCTCAGGCGTACCTGGAGCAGCACGACCAGGACCGTGTTGAGCAGCACCAGCCCGGCGATCACCGTCTTCGGGGCATCGGTGTGGGTGAGGATCCAGAGCGGCAGCACCGTCAGGTAGAGCGTCTGGTGTGCGGTGAGCAGCCCGGACAGCAGGGACACCGCCACGAACGGGCGGTCGCGGAGCACGGCGAGCCGACCCATCGGCTCCACCGGCCGGGTGACCTGCGGCAGCCGGGGCAGTCGCCGCACGAAGAGAGCCGTCACCAGGAAGACCGTCGCGATGAACCAGACCATTCCCCGGTACGCCGCCATCGTGTCCACCGTCAGCACCACGCCGCTGAGCACCGCACCCAGCCCGAAGCCGACGTTCAGCGACGAGCGCTGGTACGCCATCGCGGTGACCCGTTCGGCCGGGGGCAGCGCGTTGATCGAGTAGACCTGCACGGCCACGCCGCTCGCGGCCTCCACGGCGGCCAGAGCCACCACCACGGCGAGGAACCCGGCGAAGCCGCCGACGAACGGGTACGTCGCGAAGAGCGCCGCGTTCAGCACCAGTCCGACCACCCAGACCCGCTGCGGTCCGTACCGGTCGGTGAGTCCGCCCAGCGGCACCGTGCCCAACAGCGACACCCCCGCCGCGATAGACAGCCCCAGCCCCACCTGGGCGGCGCTGAGCCCGAGCGCCCGGGTGAAGAAGACGGCGCTGCCGGCGTGGAACAGCCCGCTGCCGACGGCGTAGACCATGGCCTGCACGGCCAGGGCGCGGGTCAGCCCGGCCGGCGGTACGACGTCTCGGACGGCGGTGCGGATCGATTCTCTGGTCCCCATGCTCGGGGAGTGAATCGGGTCCCCAAGACCTCGGTCGAGTCTTTTAGGCTGGACCGAATCCTGCTCCTGGGGGGCGTGTGTCCGAGTTGCGGTTCAGCCTGGCCGACGTGGCGGGAGTGCGGCTCGCCGTGTCGCCGGTCAACGAGACGGTCATGAGCATGTGGGCGCTGGCCAACCCGGCCCGCTACGCGGTGCACCTGCCCTGGATCGACCGGGCCCGGGTGACGTTGCGTCGTCCCGAGGTGGCCGACCGGGTCCGACCTCTGGTGGGGTTGGCCGTGCCGGGTCGCTGGCTGCCCGACTTCCTCACCCCGGCGGCCCGACCGAACGTGGAGATGGCCGAGCAGCTCGACCAGATCGCCGCGACGCCGCCGGCCGTGGTCGCCCAGGACCTGCTGGCCACCACCTGGCAACGACCGCTGAGCCTGTTCGGGCAGGCGCTGCTGGCCGACCCCGCCGGGCTGCTGCCGCAGGTGGTCGACGCGGTGCGGGTCTGGCACGACGAGGCGATCGCCCCGGACTGGCCGCGGATGCGGGCGCTGCTCGACGCCGACGTGGCGTACCGGGCCGCCCAGCTCGCCGAGAGTGGCGCCGGTCGGTTCTTCGAGCAGCTCCACCCGAGCCTGCGCTGGCACGGCGACCGGGTGGTCAGCGACGACACGTTCGAGCGGGACTTCGACCTCCGCGGTCGTGGGCTGGCGCTGAACCCGACGGTCTTCACCGAGCAGCACGTGCTGTGGAACCTGCTGGAAGATTCGCTGCCGGCCGGCGCGTACCCGGTCCGTGCCGTCGGGACGCTCTGGGAGGCGACCGGGCCGCCGCCCGGCGACCCACTGGCCCGGGTGATCGGCCCCGGCCGGGCCGCGCTGCTGCACCTGCTGGTGACGGCGTCGACCACCACCGACCTGGCCCGACTCACCGGGATGTCCGCCGGAAACGTCTCCCAGCACCTGGCCGCGCTGCACGCCGCCGGCCTGGTCTCCCGGTCCCGCCAGGGTCGGCACGTCCTCTACCGCAACACCGAGGTCGCGGCCGTCCTGCTTCGCGCCAGCGGCGGCGAGTAGGCCCGCCGACCGGTCAGCCGAGCAGGAGTTCGGCCAGCGGTCGACGGCGGCGCAGACCGGTCTCCTCGGCGACGAGGTCGGCCGGGAGGCTGAGTGGATCACCGAGTTGCCCCACCGCGAGCACCGCGTACGGCCGCACGTCGGCGGGCAGGTGCAGGTCGGCGCTGAGTCCGACGCGATCCACGGTGAGGACCTGGCGCACGTGCAGCCCGAGCGCGGTGGCCTGCACGGTGAGATGGGCGACCGCCTGACCCAGGTCGTACGCGAGCCCGTCGGGTGGCGTGGCGTCGGGCGCGGTGTCGTCGTCGACGTGCGCGGCGAGCAGCAGGGCGGCGGCACGGTGTGCCCAGCGTTGGTCGCGCTCGGGCAGGTTGACCAGAATCCGCTTCCAGGTCTCGTCGTCGCGGTGGCCGAGGGTGAACCGCCAGGGTTGGCGGTTGCCCAGGGACGGTGCCCAGCGGGCCGCCTCCAGGAGGAGGGACGCGTCCGTGGCGTTCAACTCCTCGGTGGGGTGGAACGCCAGCGGACTCCAACGGTAGGCGAGCAGCGGAGTGAGATCGGCCATGCTCCGGATCGTCCCGTATGGGCGATTCGCCCTCCCAGGGTGGGGTGACCAAATGTGGGCAAGGGCACCCGTAACGGGATGAAGATCAGGGCGTTCCCGCGCTTGGGCTGTCCGACGGGTCAGGGGTCGGCGGCGCGGCGGTGTCCAGCGGATCCCGGTCGACCACCACCGGGCCGGCCAACTGCACAGTGGCCGGCGCCGGGCCCGGCGGTCCGGCCAGCCGCAGCGTCCCCGACCCGGTCCGCACCCCGGTCGGAGTGCCGTCCCGCTCGTAGCAGTAGATGCCCACCTCCACCGGGGCGTTGAGCGACGCCGAGGTGGAGTCCACCGAGTAGCAGGTGCCGGTGAGGCCCTCGGGTGGGCTGGCGGGAGCCACCGCCAGCGGTGCGCGCCGGTCGGTGAGCACGTCCAGCCAGTCGGTGAGCGGATGCTGGACCCGGGGGTCCGACCGGCGGGGGATCGCGTCGTCGCGCTCGCCGAGGCGTACGCAGCTCGCCGACTCCGGTCGCCCGGCCGACGGCAGGGCGCACTGGAACAGCCCGTCGCTCGTGGCGGCTATCGAGACGTCGGCAGTGCCACCCCACGCGCCACCCGGCACGTCGACCCGCCAACTGCCGTCGTTCGCGCTGGTGAACGTGATGGTGCGAGCCGGCTGACCGGTCTGGCTGTACGCGTACTGCGCCACCAGGTGGCGATCCTGGGCGGCCGCGGCCAGGGCGGCCAGGTCGTCCCGCGCGGTGTCCACCGCGACCGGCCCCGGATCGGCGGGCGGCGGGGCCGGGGGGCGCGCATCGGCGCAGGCGACCAGGAGAGCCGGCAGGGCGAACACGAGCGGCCCGAGCACGCGGACGGCCGGGCGGATGAGGACGGGCACCGGCCCATTCTGGTGGGTCCGGACTGCTGGTGGGCGCCAGCGGGTGACGGCTCGCGCCGGCGTGTCGGACGGTTCGTCGCCGCGTACCGCCGGGGTTGGTGGGAGCGGCCCGGCCGCCCCGCGCGGGCCGGATGGTGGGATCACCTGACCCGGCATCGTTACCCGCCGGATACCCTCAGGGGGACTGACATGCGCCGCCGGCCCCGGTTCCGGCGGCGTCGGCACGCTCAGGGTCGCTGGGAGGGAGTGCACCGTCGTGGCACTCGTGGTGCAGAAGTACGGCGGGTCCTCCGTCGCCAACGCCGAGCGGATCAAGCGGGTGGCCGAGCGCATCGTCGCCGCCCGCAAGGCCGGCGACGACGTGGTGGTGGTGGTCTCCGCGATGGGGGACACCACCGACGAGCTGCTGGACCTGGCCAACCAGGTCAGCCCGCTGCCTCCGGGCCGCGAGCTGGACATGCTGCTCACCGCCGGGGAGCGGATCTCCATGGCGTTGCTCGCCATGGCCATCCACAACCTGGGGTACGAAGCCCGCTCGTTCACCGGCTCGCAGGCCGGCGTCATCACCACCTCGGTGCACGGCCGCGCGCGGATCATCGACGTCACCCCGGGGCGGCTCAAGGGCGCGCTCGACGAGGGTTCGGTGGTCATCGTCGCCGGCTTCCAGGGTGTCTCGCAGGACACCAAGGACGTCACCACGCTGGGCCGCGGTGGTTCGGACACCACCGCCGTGGCGCTCGCCGCCGCCCTGCACGCCGACGTCTGCGAGATCTACACCGACGTGGACGGCATCTTCACCGCCGACCCACGGATCGTGCCCAACGCCCGACACATCCGGCAGATCACCTACGAGGAGACGCTGGAGTTGGCCGCGTGCGGCGCGAAGGTGCTGCACCTACGTAGCGTGGAGTATGCCCGTCGGGCGGGGTTGCCGATCCACGTCCGTTCGTCATACTCGACCAACACCGGCACGATGGTCACCGGATCGATGGAGGACCCTTCCGTGGAGCAGGCACTGATCACCGGCGTCGCGCACGACCGCAGCGAGGCCAAGATCACGATCGTCGGGGTGCCCGACGAGCCGGGTGCCGCCGCGCGGATCTTCGACACCGTCGCCGGCGCCGAGATCAACATCGACATGATCGTGCAGAACGTCTCCACCGAGGGCACCGGTCGGACGGACATCTCGTTCACCCTGCCCAAGGCCGACGGCCCCACCGCGATGGCCGCGCTCAGCAAGATCCAGGAGCCGGTCAAGTTCAAGGGCCTGCTGTACGACGACCACGTCGGCAAGGTCTCGCTGATCGGTGCCGGCATGCGTTCGCACCCGGGTGTGGCCGCCGGCTTCTTCGCCGCGCTCGGCGCCGCCGGAGTCAACATCGAGATGATCTCCACCTCCGAGATCCGGGTCTCCGTGGTCTGCCGCGACACCGACCTCGACGCCGCCGTCCGCGCCATCCACGACGCGTTCGAGCTGGGCGGCGACACCGAAGCCGTGGTCTACGCGGGGACGGGTAGGTAGCGCCGATGACGGCGCTGCCCACCCTCGCCGTGGTCGGAGCGACAGGTGCCGTCGGCACCGTGATGTGTGAGCTGCTCTCCGGTCGTCGCAACGTCTGGGGTGAGATCCGCCTGCTCGCCTCCGAACGCTCGGTCGGCAGGCGGGTGCGCTGCCGGGGTGAGGACGTCGTCGTCCAGGCGCTGACCCCGGAGGCGTTCGACGGGGTCGACGTGGCGATGTTCGACGTGCCCGACGAGGTCTCCGCCGAGTGGGCGCCGATCGCCGTCGAGCGCGGTGCGATCGCCGTCGACAACTCCGCCGCGTTCCGGATGGACCGGGACGTCCCGCTGGTCGTTCCGGAGATCAACCCCGAGCAGGTCCGCAACCGGCCCCGGGGCATCATCGCCAACGCCAACTGCACCACCCTCGCGATGATCGTCGCGGTCGCGCCCCTGCACCGCGAGTACGGCCTGCGGGAACTGGTGCTCGCCTCCTACCAGGCGGTCTCCGGTGCCGGCCAGGCCGGCGTGGACATCCTGCACGACCAGCTCACCAAGGTCGCCGGGGATCGCGCGCTCGGCTCGCGCACGGGCGACGTCCGCCAGGCCGTCGGCGACGACCTCGGTCCGTTCCCGGCCCCGCTGGCGCTCAACGTGGTGCCCTGGGCGGGCTCGTCCGCCGACGGTGGCTGGTCGTCGGAGGAGATGAAGATCCGCAACGAGTCGCGGAAGATCCTCGGCCTGCCCGACCTCAAAGTGTCCGCCACCTGCGTCCGGGTGCCGGTGGTCACCGCTCACTCGGTGGCCGTGCACGCGGTCTTCGGCACCGAGGTGGATGCCGAGGGCGCCCGCGAGGCGCTGCGCAACGCGCCCGGGGTCATCCTGGTCGACGATCCCGCCGCCGGGGAGTTCCCGATGCCGATCGACGCCGTCGGCACCGACCCGTCCTGGGTCGGCCGGATCCGCCGCGCCCTGGACGACCCGCGCGCTCTGGACTTCTTCGTCACCGGCGACAACCTCCGCAAGGGCGCGGCCCTCAACACCGCCCAGATCGCCGAACTCCTGGCCAAGGAGTTCCGCACCCCCTAACAACCCCCCACCCCGCCCCACCCCACCCCACCCCACCCCACCCCACCCCGCCCTGCCCGCGTGCGCCCCGCGCCCCGCCATCGCGGTCGATCATGGAGTTGTGGTGGGCGAATTATCCAGCTCTAAGCCTTTTGCGGGGCACCACAACTCCTTGATCGACGCCGGTAGGGGGCGGGGGTTGGGGGTTGGGGGGGTTGGGGGTGGGTCAGGCTGCGGAGAGGTGGACTCCGTCTCGGCCTTGGCGCTTTACCGCGTAGAGGGCCTGGTCGGCTCTCTTCAGGGTGCGGTCGGGGGTTTCGCCGGGGCGGGGCAGTGCGACGCCCACGCTGATTGTGCGGCCGATGCGCCGAGCCGCCTCGGTCAGCCGTTCGGCGATCCGGACCGCCTCCTCGGGGCGACTCACCTCGATCACCGCGACGAACTCGTCGCCACCGATCCGGTACAGCTCGTCGCCGTGCCGGAGTGCCTCCTCGAGAGCGCGGGCCAACCCGACGAGCACCCGGTCACCGGCCTGGTGGCCGTACGTGTCGTTGACGATCTTGAAGCCGTCCACGTCGATCGCCAGCAGGGCCGTACGTCCCGGGGTGGCCGCCGCGATCCGCTGCCCGAACGGGCCGGTGTGCCGCAACCCGGTCAGCGGGTCGGAGCTGGCCTGCTCGCGCAGTCGGGCCAGCGTGCGGAGGCGGTCCAGGTTGGTCCAGGCCTGCCCGGCGAGCAGTTCCATCAGGCTCACCGTGGTCGGGTCCGGGCGCAGGGCACGTTCGTCGGCGACCAGCAGCATCCCGCCGGCCTCCGGTGACCCGACCGGAACGGCGACCACGGTCTGCACCCGCGCCTGGGTCAGTGGTCGGTAGTCCTCGGTCGGGGGGTGCCCCGCCTCGCCCAGCGTGTACCCGGCGCCGTAGCGGTGTGCCCGGTCGACCATCCGGGCCAGGGCCGCCGGGCCAGCCTCGGTCAGCTCGGCGCGGATCCGGGTCTCCAGGTCGCTCGGCGTTGCCGGGGGAGGGCCGAGTTGGCCGGCGACGAGCAGGAGCGCGGTGGAGAGGGTGGAGACCTCCCGGGCGGCGCGGGCCGCCGCGTTCATCAGCTCCGCTTCGGTGAGTGCGGAGGAGAGTGCGGCGGTGTGCCGGAGCAGCTTCTCGCTGCGGCTCTCCTCCGGTGGGCCGCCGAGTGCGGCGATCCGCGCGCCGAGCCGGTCGGCCAGCCACTGCGCCGTCTCCCGCCACAGCTCCAGGTCGGCTGGCTCACTCCACTGCAGGTCGAGTACGCCGATCGCCCGTCCGGTCGGGTCCAGCACCGGGACGCACAGCTCGGCGGTCACGTCCGGGCGTACCGGAAGGTAGTCCGGGTCGCCGGTGACGTCCGGGACGACGGCGGGGGCGCCGGTGGCGTACACCCGCCCGACGATGCCGGTTCGCTCCGGCACGGTCGCGAAGACCTGCCAGGCCCCGGTCGCCGCGACGCAGCGCAGACGGTCGTGGGCCGCGAGCAGCACGGAGATCGTCGCGTGGGTGTGCCGGGACAGCGCGGTGACCGTCCACCGACAGGCCTCCGGCACGCTCGACGCCATCGGGAGGCGGGCGATGACGTCACGGCTGACTCGCTGATGATCCACTCGCACGTCGTTCCAGGTAGGGGAGGGGCCGGCCGGCGCCGAGCCGCGCGATCAAGCGTACTCACGGTGGCGGGATCCTCAGGGCTTCGTACACACGTGCTATCCACAGGCTGTGGACACAGCCTGTGGGCGGTGCCACCGGGTGTCGGAGTTGACGATCGCGTTTGCGCCTGCCAATAATAGTTGGCATGAGCCAAGGTGAGCTATGGGAGAGCTGAGCGGCGACCGGCTGGTCGAGGTCCTTGCCACGCTGGCCAGCCCGCACCGACTGCGGGTGCTCGCCGCGCTGACCGGTGGACGCGCGTACGTCTCGCAGCTCGCCCGCGATCTGGGCATCAGCCGCGCGCTGCTGCAGGTGCACCTCAAGAAGTTGGAAAAGGCCGGGCTGGTCACCGCCCATCTGGAGTTGTCCGAGGACGGCAAGGCACTCAAGTACTACGAGACCGCGCCCTTCTCGTTGCACCTCACGCCCGACATGGTGGCGGCCGCCGTCACCACCCTGAGCACCGCCGGAGACGGCGATGCCGTATCGAAAGGAACAAGTTAGATGGACGTCACCGCCTCGGTCTTCCTCGTCGTCGTCGCCGCCCTGCTCATCTCGGTCGTCTGGTACGCGGGCGTCCGCACGCGGACGGCGGTCGCCGGCGAACTGCAGCGGCAGTACGCCGAGCAGGCCGCCGAGACCCAGCGGCTGCTCACCGACGTGAGCGCGCAGTTGGCCGACCTGAACCGGCGCACCGCGGACATGCAACGCATCCTCAAGGACGCCGAATGACAGCCCTCGGCCTCAGCCCGCCGGTCACACTCCTCAACGTCCCCAACGCCATCACCGCCGTACGCACGGCGGGTGCCGTCGGGCTCGCCGTGGCGGCGCTGACCCAGCGCAGCGCGTACCTGCTGGTCGCCGCCTACCTGCTCTACTGGATCGGAGACATCCTCGACGGTGCCGCCGCCCGGAGCCTGGGACAGGAGACGCGTACCGGCGCGGTCTTCGACATCGTCGCGGACCGTGCCTGCACGTCGGCCTGCGCCGCCGCACTCATCGTGCTGCGGCCCGCCACGGCCCTGCCGATCGCGGTGTTCCTGGTCCAGTTCATGGTCATCGACCAGCTGTTGAGCCTGATGTTCCTGCGCTGGCCGCTGCTCAGCCCGAACTACTTCGCCCGCGTCGACAGGCGCGTCTACCTGTGGAACTGGTCTCCGCCGGCCAAGGCGCTGAACACCGCCGCGGTGGTGCTGCTGGCGATCTTCGCGCCGATGCCTGTGGCTGTCACGTTCGCCCTCGCGGTCGCCGCGGTGAAGATCGTCTCGTTGGTCTGCGCCGCCAAGCTGCCGGCGGGACTCCCGCCTGCCCGACCATGATCGCCGTTCTGGTGGCCGCAGGCGTCGGGCTGCTGTCGGCCTTCCTGCCGTTCACCCCGGCCGAGCCGTACCTGATCGCGACCGTGGCCACGACAAGCGCGCAACCCGTGGCGCTCGGCGTGGCCGCCGCTGCCGGGCAAACTGCCGGCAAGGTCCTGATCTTCCTCGGCGCGCGCGGCGCGATCCGCTCGACGTGGCTGCAACGGCGGCTCCGCGGACGTCCGCCCGCCGCGCCGGCCCGACCGGGTCGACTGAGCACGATGCTGGCGCACCCGAAGGCGGCCGGCGCGCGACTCGTCGAGGTGCTGGAACGCCCCCACCAGTCGACCGGGATGCTGCTGGTCAGCGCCGTCAGCGGCCTGCCTCCGCTGCTGGCCGCCAGCGTCTACCTGGGACGCACACCCATGCGTCCGGTCACCTTCGCGGTGACGTGCCTGCTGGGCCGGGCGATCCGCTTCGTAACTGTCGCGCTGGCCCCGCAACTCGCCGGCTACTGAAACGGTGGCCGTCGGCCCGACCTCGACGACGGGCCGGAACGCGCCGGACTGCCCATCGGACCGGCCTCGCCAGGCGTCTCGTTCCGGGACCCGGAAACACCGCGCCCAGCGATAGCGTGAAGCTCCCGACGCCGAGGAGGCGAGCCCATGCTCATCGCTCAGCTCAGCGACCCGCACCTGACCACCGGTCTGCTCGCCGCCGCACCGGCCGCCGGGCTGCACCGTGCGCTCGGCCGGGTGCTGGCAGTCCGGCCGCGGCCGGACTGCGTCGTGATCAGCGGCGACCTGGTCGACCACGGCCGACCCGACGAGTACGCGGCGCTGCGCGAGCTGATCGGCCGGTTCCCGGTGCCGGTGCACCTGGCCGCCGGCAACCACGACGACCGCGAGGCGCTGCTCGACGCCTTCGGCGGCACACCGTGGCTCGGGGGCGGGTTCTCAACCCATTACCACGTCGATCACGAGGCGGCGTCGGTCGTGGTGCTCGATTCGCTCGTCCCCGGCAGCAGCAGCGGCCAACTCGGCGAGGAGCAACTCGGTTGGCTCGACGGGGTGCTGGCCGGGCGATCCGAGGTGCCCGCCGTGGTCTTTCTGCACCATCCGCCGGTCGCGGTCGGCATCCCCGCGGCCGACTCCCTCCGGCTTGCCGACTCCGACGCGTTCGCCGAGGTGATTCGTCGGCACCCGCACGTCGTCCGAGTCGCCGCCGGCCACCTGCACCGCCCGGTCACCGCGGCCTACGCGGGCACGGTGCTCACCGTGGCACCCAGCACCTGGAAGCAGAGCACGCTCACCATGAGCACCGACGAGCAGATCGGCTGGGTCGACGAGCCAACCGCCTTCCTGCTGCACCTGGTCGAGGCGGGCGGGTGCGTGACGCACACCGTGCAGGTGAGTCACTCGGCCGGTCAGACCTGCACCTCCTGAGGGAGCCCGTCGTGGTGGTCTGGTACGTCGCGTACGGCTCGAACATGCACGCCGCGCGCCTCGGGTGGTACATCGGTGGTGGCTGCCCGCCCGGTGGGAGGCGCACGTACCCGGGCTGCCGGGATCGGCGCCCACCGAGCCGGTCGGTCCCGGTGTCGCTGCCCGGCGGGATCTATTTCGCCGGTGAGTCCCGGGCCTGGACCGGGGGCATGGCCTTCTACGACCCGCACCTGCCGGGCGAGGCCGCCGCCCGCGCCTATCTGGTCACCGAGGAGCAGTTCGCCGACATCGCCGCCCAGGAGATGTACCGCCCGGCGGGTGCCGCCGCCGACCTGATCCCCGCGACCGGGGCGGCGATCGAGGCGGCCATCACCGACGGACGGGCCACGCTCGGCCCCGGCCGGTACGAGACGTTGGTCTGCCCCGGCAGCCGCAGCGGCGTCCCCCTGCTCACCTTCACCGCGCCCGAGGGGGCGTCGGCCACCCCGTGCCGGCCGCCCGCGCCGATCTACCTCGGCATGATCGCCCGTGGTCTGCAAGAGGCACACGGCTGGCCGGCCGAGCGGATCACCAGCTATCTGGCCGCCCGGCCCGGCGTGGCCGACGGATGGCGCCCCGACGCCGTCGCCGCCCTGGTCAGCGAGGTGCTGGTCGACGTGTGACCGCCGGGCGGTCCCAGCCCGCAACTCGGCCCGGCACGTGGCCCGCTGGTGGGCAGGCCGTCAACCGAGCAGGAACTCCCGCAGCGCGGGAGCGAGCGTCGCCGGCGGCACGTCGTGGTAACCACCGTCGAGGCTGATGGATCGGCCGCCCGGGACCGCCTCGGCCGCGGCCACACTCGCGTCCCTGAGCCACTGTGGACTGCCGGTGCTGTGCACCCCGAGAGTCGGCACCGTGATGGCCGCCAGCCGGTCGGTGGGCAGTCGCCCTCCGGCGGTGACGATCGAGTCGTACACCAGGGTGTGCGCGATTGCGGTCAGTCCGCCCCACATCGGCTGCGACCGCATCCCGGTGATCTGCTCGGCCGGCAGCCCCACCGCGTCGCTGAGGAAGAGCCCCACCGCGGCGTCCCGGTCGTCGGCGGCGATCAGCTCGATGAGCTGCGGGGTGATGTCCTGGCGGACGCCCACGTGCGGGCCGACCTGGAACGGTGGCTCGAACAGGACCAACCTGGTCACCGGAAGGCCCTGCGCGGTGGCGAGGGCGGCCAGGACCGCCCCGGAAGAGATGCCGTAGACGGCGGCGGAACCACCCGCCGCGGCGATCAGGGCGGCCAGGTCGTCGATCTCGCGACCGATCTCGTACGGTGCGGTGTCGCCGCTGAAGCCGCGCCCCCGACGGTCGTAGCTGAAGGTGGTGAAATCCGTCGCCAGTGCCGCACCCAGGTCGCGCGTCGCGTTGCGATCGCTGAATGCGCCACCGACCAGGATGATCGCCGGCCCGGCACCTGACCGTTCAAACGCGATGGGTGTGCCGTCGGCTGACCGCACCTGCTCCGCCACCGGTGTCGTTCCGCTCACGATGTCGCCCCCAGCCCTCGTTGGTCGTCCCGTCCTTTCTAGACCCTGCGTACGACGATGTCCGGCAGACCGCGGCAAACGACGCTCGATCCGGGGTGCGGGCGTACCCGCAGCTCCGATCCGCCGCCTGGGTCGCCCCGGCGGCGTCCGGATGAGAGGCTGTCGGGGCAGGCGGCCATCCCCAACCGCCGCCAACCGCGACCCTGACGACGGTGTCGCTCGACGGCCCGGTCGACCCAGAGGCCGGGCCCCGCGCGGGCGCCGATTCTTCCGAGGAGATCCATGTCCACAACCGGGATGCGACGGGCCGCTGTCGGCCTGACCGCGCTCGCGGTGGCCGCGTTCGGCGCGGTCGCCACCAGCCCAGAACAAGCCGACGCGCGACCGAAACCGGTCGACGTCACGCTGCTGGCCCTCAACGACTTCCACGGCAACCTCGAACCGCCGACCTCGTCCAGCGGCACCATCGCCGGGCAGACCGCGGGCGGCGTCGAATACCTGGCGACCCACCTGGCCGAGATGCGGGCCGCCGCCAAGAAGAAGAACACCATCACGGTCGCCGCCGGTGACCTGATCGGCGCGTCCCCGCTGCTCTCCGCCGCGTTCCACGACGAGCCGACGATCGAGGCGCTGAGCATGGCCGGGCTGGACTACGCCAGCGTCGGCAACCACGAGTTCGACGAGGGCGCCGCCGAGCTGCTGCGGATCCAGAACGGCGGCTGCCACCCGGTGGACGGCTGCGCCGACGGCACCCCGTACCGGGGCGCCGGCTTCAAGTACCTCTCCGCGAACGCCTTCAAGACCGCCACCGGCAAGCCGCTGCTGGCACCGTACGCGATCCACAAGGTGCAGGGCGTCAAGGTCGGCTTCATCGGGATGACCCTGGAGGGCACCCCGCAGATCGTCAGCCAGCAGGGCGTCGCCGGCCTCACCTTCGCCGACGAGGCGGACACCGCCAACCGGTACGCTCGCGAGCTGCGCCGCAAGGGCGTGGAGACGATCGTCGTGCTGCTGCACGAGGGCGGCGCCCAGGCGTCGACCGGTGGGATCAACGACTGCGTCGGCATGACCGGGCCGATCGTGGACATCGCCAACCGGATGGACCCGTCGATCGACGTGGTGGTCAGTGGGCACACCCACCAGGCGTACAACTGCGACATCAACGGCAAGCTGGTCACCAGCGCCAGCTCGTTCGGTCGCCTGGTCACCGACATCGACCTGAAGATCGACCGTCGGAGCGGTGACGTCGTCTCCGCCGCCGCGAACAACGTCGTCGTCACCCGCGACGTGGCCAAGGACCCGAAGCAGACCGCACTGATCAACCACTACAAGACGGTGCTCGGTCCGGTCGCCGGCCGCCAGGTCGGCGTGACCAGCCAGGCGATCACCCGGAGCCAGGAAACCCTCTTCGGTACGAGTCTGGGTGAATCCCCGCTGGGCAACCTGATCGCCGACGCCCAGCTCGCCGCCACCGACGACGAGGAGGGCGCGGTCGCCGCCCTCATGAACCCGGGCGGGGTCCGCGCCGACCTCGACGCCGGCCCGGTCACCTACGAAGAGGCGTTCACGGTGCAGCCGTTCGCCAACAACCTGGTGACGCTCGACCTGACCGGCGCGCAGCTCTACTGCGTACTGGAACAGCAGTTCGTCACCAACCGCACGCTGTACCCGTCGTCGACCGTGGGCTATGTGGTCGACCCGAACGGCACCACCGGCACGGTGGCCGACCCGTGCGCCGGCACCCGTGTGGTCCGGGGCAGCCTCACCCTCGGCGGGACCGCCGTCGACACCGCCGCCACCTACCGGGTGACGGTGAACAACTTCCTGGCCGGCGGCGGCGACGGCTTCAGCGCCCTCACCGGCGGGACCAACCAGGTCACCGGCCAGATCGACCTGGACGCGTTCGTGGCGTACCTGACCGCGCAGTCGCCGGTCTCCGCCCCGACGCTGGACCGCATCCGCACCACCGCCGAGGTCCCCGCCGCCTGACGGCCGACCCCCGCGACATCGGGCCCCGGAGCACCCGCTCCGGGGCCCGACCCGTCCCAAGCGCCACCGTGTCCCCCGCAGCCCTGAGTCCGCGCGCTCGCGTCCCGCGCGCTCGCGTCCCGCGCGCTCGCGTCCCGCGCGCTCGCGTCCCGCGCGCTCGCGCTCGCAGCCTGCGCCCCGCGCCCCGCCGCGCCCCGCCGCGCCCCGCGCCCCGCCGCGCCCCGCGCCCCGCGTCGCGCGCCGCGCGCCGCGCGCCGCGCGCAAGATCGCGCTCGAACATGGATGTAGTGGCATCGAGGCGTGATGAGGCCACTACATCCCGGATCCAGCACGATCTTGGGGCGGCGCGGTGGTGCGGGGCGGCGCGGCGGTGCGGGCGGCGCGGGGCAGGGCGGCGCGGGGCAGGGCGGCGCGGGGCAGGGCAGGGCGTGAGGCGTGGGGGTGTGCGGGTCAGGCGGCGACGGGGGTCGGGCCGGGAGACACCGCGGCGGCTGTCGCGCGGCCGTCCTGCTCCGCGGTGAGCAGTCGGCGCAGGGAGAGCGCGATCAACGAGGCGACCAGGCAACCGCCGACCACCGTCGCCACCCAGACCCTGCCGTCGGCGGCGGCGATGAGCGGTCCCGCGGTCACCGGGCCGATCACACCGCTGATTCCGAAGATCATCGAACTCATCGCGTTGTACCGACCACGAAGCTCGTCCGTCGCCAGGGCGTTCGTCAGGGCGGGCATCACCGGCGACAGCATCGTCTCACCGAAGCCGAAGATCGCCGAGCAGGCCACCACGCACAGGGCAGCCAACACGGCGCTCTCCCCGGTGACCAGGCCGGCCGCACCGAGGACCAACCAGGCGGCGGCGAACACCGCCCCCACCACCGCCAGTGCCCGGGTACGGCTGCGCCCCTCGATCCGGCGGATCACCAGCAGTTGCGCGAGCACGATCATCACGGTGTTGGCCGCGAGCGCCCAGGCCACCACGCGGGGGTTCACCTCGACCACCCGCACGGCGTACGCGGCGAAGCCCACCTCGATCTGCGCGTACCCGCAGGTGGTGAGGACCAGCCCGAAGATCACCAGCCGCCGGAACGGGCGGTCCCGCAGCACGGTCAGGTAGCCGCCGGGCGACGGATCGTCGACCCCTCGACGGTTGCCGAGTCGGTGGCCCACGCTGGGCAGGGTGAGCAGGATCAGCGCCGGCAGCAGGTACGTCACCGCGTCCAGTAGGTAGATCGCCTGGAAGGTGCCGGGTCGGGCGGTGTCGACGATCGCGCCGGAGGTCATGCCGCCGACGCCGATACCGAGGTTGAGCAGGGCGAAGTTCAGCCCGAACACGCGTTGCCGCTCGTCGTCGTCGGTCAACGACGCGAGGATCGTGTTCTGCCCGGACCAGATCGCCGAGCTGCCGATGGCGATCACCGTCATCACCAGCAGGGCCGAACCGGTCGAGTGGACCAGCGCGAGCGAGCCCGTGCCGATCGCCTCCAGCACCAGGCAGGGCACCACCACCCAGCGGGCGCCGAACCGGTCGATGAGCGTCCCGCCCAGCGGTGACAGCGCCAGGGTGACCGCGCCGTACCAGCCGATCACGAGCCCGGCGCGGGCGTCGGTGAGCCCGCGTACGTCGGTCAGGTAGATGAACAGGAACGGCAGGGTCAGACCGCGCCCGATCGCCGACAGCAGAGTGCCGAGCATGATCCGGCGGGCGTCCGCTCGGCGGGGCAGGGCACGACGCAGCATGTCCGGCATTCTGATCCCCAGGTGTGACACCGCGCGAACCGTTTCGGCCGCGCTCCGCCCTCGCTGGTGTCCTCGGGTGACCAATCCCACGATGATCCACTGGTCTCGGTGGCGGTCGGTCGTTGTCCCCCGGGTCTGCGATGCTGGCTCGATGACCGGCACCTGGCGACACCTGCCCGCTACCGCCCGCGCCATCGCGGTGACCGCCACCGCGGCCGTCGCCGCCGCGCAGGCGCGCGACGGTCAGGCGTACGACGAGGCGGTCGGTGGCCTCGCCGCCGACGAGCGATCCGGCCTGGTGCTCGGCGCGGTGGTCCGGCTGCTGCTGGAGGAGAGCCATCCGGAGGGGCTGACCGGCGACGACATCCGCCAGGTGTTGACTCGATGCGTGCAGAGCGCGACGCGGTGGCGGTCGGACGTGGACCCGCACGTGGTGCTCGTGCTGCTCGCCGGCGCGCTCGGCGTGTACGACCCCGAGGGCGACGAGTCCCGTCCGGACGCGTCGGCGCTGGCCCGGCATGCACCGCTCCTGGTGGCCGACCTGTTGGCGACGACAGGCGTGTCGTTCGACGACTACCTGGCCGCCGCGTTCGCCGAGATCGAGCGCACCGAACGACAGGACTGACCGGCGGGGCGGCCACCTCGGTGGTGGCCGCCCCGGTGGCGTACGGCAGGGGCCGGCAGTTGTCGTGTCAGTTGGAGTTGGTGAGCCGTTGCGCCACGACCTCCAGGTACTCGGCCGGGATCCGTACCGTGCCGTCGGTGGCCCGGTTGTGCGTACGCGCCAGCTCGACCAGGTCGGCGTGCAGGTGCGGTCGCCGTTCCTCGGGCAGCGCCTCGAACGCCTTGAGCGTGGGCCCGTAGTTCGCCCGGAAGAAGTTGGCGAACTCCTCGGGTGTGCCGAAGCGGAAGACGAACTCCCGGCGTACCGCCCGCAGGTCGCCCACGGCCTCGCCGAGCAGCTCGCGGACCCGGGCCTCGTCGCCCCACTCGACGGGCGGGCGCAGTCCCGGTGGCGGGGGCACATGCCGGGCCACCGTGCGGAACAACTCGCCGATGAACCCCTGCGGCGTCCACGAGACCAGCGCCACCGTGCCGCCGGGGCGGCAGACCCGGACCAGCTCGGCCGCCGCCCGCTGCTGGTCCGGGGCGAACATCACGCCCACGACGGAGAGCACCGCGTCGAACGACCCGTCGGGGTGCGTCAGGCGCTCCGCGTCCCCGGCCACGAAGGTGACCGCGAGCCGTTCGGCCGTCGCCCGCTGACGGCCCCGTTCCAACAACTCGGGTACGTAGTCGACGCCGGTCACGACGCAGCCGCAGCGGGCGGCGGCGATGGCGGCGTTGCCGGAGCCGGTCGCGACGTCCAGCACGCGGGCACCGGCCGACAGGTCGGCCGCCGTCACCAGCAATTCGGAGATCGGATGGATGAGTGCGGCGACCGCGCCGTAGTCGCCGCTGGCCCACGTCACCTGCTGGCGTGTCTTCACGGCGTCGAAGTCGAGTGCGGTGCTCATGGGCGTCCCCCTCGGACGGTAGTGGTGCCCTTGACGCTAGGTGACCCACCGCCTCTGGGGATCGGCTGAAGTACGTATGTTGGCGGCGGTTTCCGCAGGCAGCGTCACGATCAGTCCTGGTTCCAGGTGTCCGTCTCAAGTGTCGACGGCGCACCGTCGGTGGCCACCTGACCGGTGGCGAGCGTCCGGCCGGACGCGTCGAGCGCCTCGACGACGAGGTCCGTCATGGCGGGGGGCACGCGCACCACCGCCCCGGAGCCGCTCACCGCAGCCGTCGCCACCTCGCGCCCGTTCTGCGCCACCCGTACCTGGGTGGCTGCCGCAGGCGTCACCACGAGCAGGGACCGAAGGGCTCCTTCGCCGATGACGCCGTTGTCGATCGACACCGCCAGGACGCTTGCGGGGTCGGTCGGGTCCGCTGCGACGCTGAAGGAGGTGCCGGTGCCGACCACGCCGTTGGGTCGTGGTTGATCGAGGTCGATCGTCACCTCGCCGAGCCAGCCGCCGCCGGCTGCGGGAGCAGCCACGATCATCGTCTTGCCGCTCTCCACCGAGGGCCAGCCGGTGGGCGGCGAGCCGTCGTCGGAACGGGCGGGAAGGAGAGCGGCGTGCCCGCCCCACACCACGCTCGGCAGGGCGGTCAGTTGGTATCCCGACGACTGGGCGTACTGCGACACCAACAGTCGGGCACGCGGTTCCGGGACACTGCCGCGTACGCGGGACATCGCGGTCGCGAGCTGCGCGTCGGTGATCGGCTCCGACGCCAGCGAACCCGGTCCCGCGGTGATCTTGCGCGTCACCCCGCCGCAGTCGACCCGCCACCACTCGGGCCGCTGGGTCTTCGGGGTGCGGATCAGGTACGACCCGGTCGGCTCCGGCGCCCACTGGAACGCCCTGCCGTTGGGCAACGGTGAGGTGAGGAAGACACACCCGGCGGGTGCGATCGCCACGTGGATGAGCTTTCCCGGGCCGGAGGGGTCTTCCACGGCGCGGCTCTCGTAGGGTTCCAGCCCGTCGCCGACGCCCCGATCGGCGTTGGTGCTGGTCAGCTTCTCGGCGCTGGCACCCTCCTCGGCGGCCAGCCAGATCGCGGCGCTCGGCCAGCCGGTGCCCGGATCGGGCTGGTCGCGGACGAAGGCGGCGAGGGCGATCCGCTGGCCGCCGACGTCGTCGACGAACAGCACCTTCACCGCGGTCAACGGCACCCTCAGGCGGGGAAAGTCTCCTCGGCGCTGCGCGGCCAACAGGAGTTCGGAGAGCTGGCGGACGTAGCCGCTGTCCTGGCCGACGACGCCGCGCGGTGGCGACTGGAGGAGCTTGTTCGACCAGGCCAGCACGGGCGCGTTGGACTCCGTCGCGTCCGCGGGTGGTGGTGGGGTGGTCCGGCCCGGGTCGGCGATCGCGAAGGCGGTTCCGCCCAGGGAGAGCACCAGAGCGAGGGCCAGTCCGCCGAGGCGGCGCTGCCGGTCCCGTCGGTAACGCGCCCTGGCCCGACCGTACGGATCCGGCTGTGGGGTCAGGGTCCTGCTCAGCTCGGCCAGCGCCCGACCCACTTCGTCGTCGGCAGTCATGGTGTTACCCCTGTCATCGTCGTCGTCCCGGTCGGTGCTGGATCGGTTGCCGCTGGGGTCGTCGTCGGCACCTGGTTCGGCGTCGGCGCGTCCGACGCCAGCGCCAGACGCAGGCGAGCCAGACCTCTCGACGCGCGGCTCTTGACCGACCCCACGGAGCAGCCCAGAGTGGCGGCGACCGCCGCCTCCGGCAGGTCGACCACGTACCGCAGCACGATCACGGCCCGGGTTCGCGGCGTCAGCTCCCGCATCGCCTCGTACAGGGCGTGCCGTTCCGTCACCGCCTCCGTCATGTCCCGACCGGACCGGTCCGGCAGGAACGACGTCACCACCTCGTGCACCCGGTGGCGACGCCAACTGCTGATGTGGTGGTTGATCATGACCCGTCGCAGGTACGCCATCGGATCGTCGATCCGACGCCATCGACGCATCACCTTCACCAGCGCCGTCTGCACCAGATCCTCGGCATCCTGCGCCGACCCGGTGAGGTGGTACGCCACGCGCAAGAGATCCATGTAGCGCGTCTCGACGAACTCGCGAAAATGCTCGTCGTCAACTGCCATAAGCCCCCGCCTCGATTGGTTACCCAGCACGACTCTGGTGGGGCCGTGAAGGTTGAAGGCCCGCGGGTGGCAATCCGCACACGACGCGGGCAACGACGACCATCACCTCTCGCGCACCTGACACCGGCGTCGTAAGCTTCAGTTTGAGCGACTGCTCAACTCGGTCGAGTGCGTGCGCCCGACCAGGTGTTACCCCGGCATGTCAGCGGCGCGCCGGAGCAAGGTGTTCCGGCACGCGGGACCACGGAAGGCGGCCAGATGAGAGCCCCCCGATTGGTGAGCGTCGTCCAGCGCCGCCTCCTCGTGAACTACCGCACGGAACCGGAGGTCACCGCGCGGCTGCTGCCCGCCCCGCTGCGACCGCAGGTCGTCAACGGGTGGGCCGTGTCGGGCATCTGCCTGATCCGGTTGAGCGGAGTCCGTCTCCCCTCCGTGCCCGCACCCTTCGGCCTGCGTAGCGAGAATGGCGCGCACCGGATCGCGGTTGAGTGGGACACACCTGACGGCGTCGCACAGGGCGTCTACATCCCACGCCGTGACACCGGTTCCCGGCTCAACTCCTGGGTCGGCGGCAGGCTTTTTCCGGGGCGGCACCACCTCAGCCGCTTCGACGTCAGAGAGAGCGCGGACGAGCTGCGGATCGCCCTCGCCGATCCGGTCGACAAGGTACGCGTCGGTGTCCACGTCCGCGTGGCAGCCGCCCTGTCGGGCAGCCACCTGTTCGATGACGTCGACCAGGCCTCGGAGTTCTTCCGGCGCGGTGCCACCGGCTTCTCGACCACCCCCGATCCGAGCCGCCTCGACGGAGTGGAGCTGCTCACCCGGGGCTGGCAGGTCACGCCGGTGGACCTGGCCTCGGTGCAGTCCACGTTCTTCGACGACCCGGTCCGGTTCCCTCCGGGATCCGCGATACCCGACTGCGGGCTGCTGATGCGCAACGTCCCCGCCACGTGGAATCCGCTGCCGCCGATGGCGGTGCGGCCCACCGGTGGCCCGGTCGCCACTCGCAGCCGGTGAAGGTCGTCCTCGCCGGCGGTTCCGGGGCGCTCGGATTCGTACGGTGGGGTATCGGTGGCCGCATGGGCAGCGGCCGACAGTGGATCAGTTGGTTGCACATCGACGACCTGTGCGCGATCGTGCGCCACTGCACGGACGACCCCACGCTGTCGGGCATCGTGCATGCGACCTCCCCCAACCCCGTACGCAACAGCGATCTCATGGCCGCGCTCCGCCGGGCGATGGGTCGTACCGTCGGTGTTCCCACCCCTGCGCCTCTGGTCCGGGTCGGATCGGTGTTCCTGCGCGCCGATCCGCTGTTGGTGTTGACCGGCCGTCGGTGCGTCCCGAACCGGCTGCGCGATGCCGGCTTCGAGTTCACCCACCCAGAGTTGGGACCCGCGGTCGCCGACCTGCTCAGCGGAGCGGCCCGCCGATGACCGGCCTCTCCTCGTCTAGGGCTGGACGTCGTTGGACAGGTTGATCCGGATCTCCGTGTTGCGGTAACCGGCGCGACCGAAAGCGGCCGCCATCGGCGCGTTGCCCATGTCGGTGGTGGCGGTGATGCGCGACTCCCCGTTGGTCGCGTGCAGGCGGGTGATCTCGGCGAGCACCTCGTCCACGTAGCCGCGCCCGCGGAACTCCGGCACCACCCCGAGATAGCCGACGTTCACGTTGTACGGGGTCGCGGAGGGAATCGCCATGCCCGCCACCTCGCCCTCGCGCGTGTAGGCGATCCGCCACCATTCCCGCTTGCCCGGCGCCCCGAGATAGAAGTCCATCTCCTCGCGCGCGGTCGCGTCCACGCCCTTGGCGGCCAGGTTCGCACGGGTCTGGGCATCCAGGCTGCCCTCGGCGATTCTCCTGAACACCGCGAGGAACTCCTCGTCGGAGGCCGCGCGGAACCGCAGCCGGCCGGCTGCGGGGGGCACCCCGTCGGCGGGTGCCCACTCGAACTGCAGCCGCTCCACCTCGCGGGTGAGGCCCGCCGCATGCGCCGCCGCCCGCCGCCACTCCACGGCCGCCAAAATGGCCGGATCGTCACGCCAGCCACCGGTGACCTTGATCATGTACTCCACCGGCTCCGGGAACCCGGCCAGCGCCGCCCTGATCAGCTCGGCGGCGACGGCGGCACGGTCTCCCACCGCTGGATCCACGTCGAGGCAGTCGAGCGCGACCGGATGCGGGCTGCCCTTCGGCCCCCACCACAATGCCCGTCCCACGACCTGGCCGTCGTGCTCGGCGATCCATGTCCATTCCGGCCGGTACATGCCTTCGGCCAGTTCGGCCAGGTAACGGTCGGCGGGGATCCACCCAACGGGCTCGGTCACGATCCACGGGGTCACGCGGTCGAGGTCCGCGGGGGCGGTAGCGCGGTAGGAGATCACGTGCAGAGGCTAGCGAAGCGCAGCACCATCATTCGTGCGCGCCGGGGGAATGACAGAAGGCCAGGTGAGAGTCGATCTCACCTGGCCTTCTGGCCTCTGGTCGGGGTGGCCGGATTCGAACCGACGACCTCTTCGTCCCGAACGAAGCGCGCTACCAAGCTGCGCCACACCCCGAGGCGTGCCGACAAATAGTAGCCCACCCGCCCGGAGGGTCAAACTCGGTACCCCCGCCGCCCGGCCCCGCCCCCGACCATCGACAGGCGGGCGGGAAGGAGCCGCTCAGCGGGGGATGAGGGTGAGGATGCTGGCCTCCGGGGGGCAGGCGAAGCGGACCGGGGCGGTCGGGTGGGTGCCGAGACCGGCGGAGACGTGCAGCCAGGAGTCCGAACCGGGCCAGCGGTGCAGGCCGCGCGCCATCGACCGGGGCAGGCCGCAGTTGGTGACCAGCGCTCCGTAGCCCGGTACGCAGACCTGACCGCCGTGGGTGTGCCCGGCGAGCAGCAGCCCGAAGCCGTCCGCGGCCATCTGGTCGAGCACCCGCGGCTCCGGGGAGTGCGTCAGCGCGATGGACAGGTCCGCCGAGGACGAGACCGCGCCGGCCACGGTGGGGTAGTCGTCCCGCTCGATGTGGGGGTCGTCCACGCCGACCAGGTCGAGCTGCCGGCCGCCGGCCTTCAGCGTGGTCCGGGCGTTGTTGAGATCCGCCCAGCCGGCGCCGGTGAACACCTGCCGGAGCTCCTCGTAGGGCAACTCGACGCCCTCGGTGTACTCCCGGTCAGGCAGGAAGTAGGTGAACGGGTTCTTCAGGACCGGCCCGGTGTAGTCGTTGGAGCCGAACACGAACGCTCCCGGGTAGTCCAGCAGCGGTTGCAGGGCCCGCAGCACTCCGGGCACCGCGCCCGGGTGGGCCATGTTGTCGCCGGTCACCACCACCAGGTCGGGGTCGAGAGCGGCCAGCGACGCCACCCACCGCTGCTTGCGCGCCTGGTCGGGCATCATGTGCAGGTCCGACAGGTGCAGGACCCGCAGCGGCTCCGCGTCGGCCGGCAGCACCGGCACGTCGTACCGCCGGAGGGTGAACATGTTGCGCTCGATGAGCGACGCGTACGCGAGGGTGGCCGCGCCGACCGTGGCGGTTCCGGCGGCAAGCCGGAATAGTGTGCGCTTTCGCATGGCGTTCAGGGTAGTTTGACCGTCCATGAGCACGCTGAAGGACCGCCTCACCGCCGACATGCGTTCCGCGCTCAAGGCGCGCGACGAGCTGACCACCTCCACGCTGCGGATGGCCCTGGCCGCCGTCGGCACCGCCGAGGTCGCCGGCAAGGCCAAGCGCGAGCTCACCGATGACGAGGTGCTCGCCGTGTTGACCAAGGAGGCCAAGAAGCGCCGGGAGGCGGCCACCGCCTTCGCCGACGCCGGCCGCGCCGAGCAGGCCGCGAAGGAGACCGCCGAGGGTGAGGTGCTGGACCGCTACCTGCCCCGGCAGCTCTCCGACGCCGACCTGGCCGAGCTGGTGTCGGGGGCGCTCGCCGCGGGCGGCTTCACCGGGAAGGCCCAGATGGGCCCGGCCATGAAGGCGGCCCAGGCCGCGGTGGCGGGCCAGGCCGAGGGTGGTCGGGTGGCCGCCGAGGTACGCCGACAGCTCGGCCTCTGATCCACCGGCATCCCGGTCTGCGCTCTCCGGAGCGTGGACGGGTAGGCGGTGGTCCCGGACAGACGGAAACGGGCGGGCACCCGTGGTGGGTGCCCGCCCGTCGTGTCCTGATCGTCGGCTCAGCCGCCGGGGCGGCCACCGGGTCGACCGGTGTTGCCGGGTTGGCCGCCACCGGGGGTGCCCGGCGTGGCGCCGCCGCCACCGTTGCTGACCTGGATGGTGACCACGCCGCCCTTGATGGTGCGCCCGTCCGGGCTGGTGCCGTGGACGGTGTTCGGAGGACAGGACGACTTCACCTTGGTGTCGGAGACCACCGGCTCGAAGCCCGCATCCTTGAGCCGGGACTTCGCCTGATCCACCGAAATGCAGCTCACGCCGGGGATGCTCTTCTGGTCACCCTCGGAGATCTTCTGGCCCGGCGGCTCGAACTGGATGCGGTCCTTGCCCCTCATGGCATCCCGCAGCGTCTCCTGGACCGGCGGGTTGATGCCGTTGGGGACATCGTGGCCCATCTCGACGTTCGTCTGCGGCCAGTCCGGGTCGGCCATGATGCCGGCCACCGCGTACTGCTTGGTCATCGCGACCAGGGCTGCGGTCTTCTCCGAGTCGGTGGTGCCGGACTTGCCGGCCACCGGCGCGTCGACGATTCCCTTCACCCGGCTGGCGGTGCGGCTGCTGCCGCACTTGCTGGTGCTGGAGTTGTCGCCGACCGGGCAGCGGGCGGCGTCCACGGCGGCTCGGGCCACCTCGGTGCCGAACCGCTTCTCACAGCGCGGTTTGGCGATGTCCAGTTTGTTGCCGTCCGGGTCCTTGATCTCCTGCACCGGGATCGGCTCGCAGTACGTGCCGTCCGCCGCCAGGGTCGCGTACGCGTTGGCGAGGTCCAGCGGAGTGGTCTGCGAGACACCGAGGGTGAAGGCGCCCCACTGGTGCGCCCCCTTCTCCAGGGTCAGATCCTCGTCGGTGCGGAACTGGATGCCGGCCCGCTTGGCGACGTCGACCACGTTCTCCGCGCCGACCTGCTGCTGGAGCGGGACGAAGAAGGTGTTGATCGACTGGGCGAACGCGGTCCACATGTTCTGCACGCCACCGGGCTTCAGTCCGGAGTTGGTCGGGCAGTACAGGTTGGTGCCGGGGCAGGCGGCAGGGCCGGGCTGGATCTTGTACTCCGACCGGAACTGCTGCGGCGCGTTCATGCTGTAGCTGAGCGGGATGCCCTTCTCCAGCGCTGCCACGATGGTGAAGATCTTGAAGGTCGAGCCAGCCTGGTAGCCGGTGATGCCGTCACCACCGGTGAGCAGCGGGTTGACCGTCGCCGGGTAGTTGCCCCGGATGCCCTTCCGGCTCTTCGCCGGATCGCTGGAGATCTTGTTATTCGGCTTCTTCGGGTCGTCCAGCTTGAACTGTCGGTTGACCGCGAGCGCCCGGACCCGGCCGGAGCCGGGCTCGACCACCGCGACCATTGCCGCTTCCTTGCTCTTCTCGCTCTTGGCCTTGCGAACCGCCTTGTCGGCGCCCCTCTGCGCCTGCACGTCGATGGAGGTCACCACCGTGTAGCCGCCGCTCTTGAGTCGCCGCTCCCGGTCGTACGTGGTGGAACCGAACGTCTCCTGCTGCATCCACCAGCGGTAGAAGTAGTCGCAGAAGAAGCCCCAGCTGTTGACGTTCGCGGCGACGCAGCCGTTCGGGGTCCGCTTGTCCAGCACCTTGAGCTCGACGGCCTTGGCGGCGTCCGCCTCCTGCTGGGTGATGGCCTTGATCTCGACCATGTTGTTGATGACGTAGTCACGTCGTTCCAGCGCGGCCGGGTAGCCCGACTCGGTGGTCGGGTCGTTCGTGGTGGGCGCCTTGACCATGCCGGCCAGCAGCGCCGCCTCCTCGATCTTGAGCTTGCTCGGCGGCTTACCGAAGTAGACCTGGCTGGCGGCGTAGATGCCGTACGCGCCGTTGCCGAACGCGGCGAGGTTGAGGTAGCGGGTGAGGATCTCGTCCTTGGAGAATTCCTTGTCGACCTGGAGGGCCAGCCGCATCTCGCGAAGCTTGCGGGCGCTGGTGTCCTCGGTCGCCGCGACCACGTCGGCCGGGTGGGTGGCCGAGTAGGCGATGGCCAGCCGGACGTACTGCATGGTCAGCGTCGAGGCGCCCTGCCGGCCGCCGTCGCCCTGGTTGTTGACGAACGCGCGGGCGACACCGTTGATGTCGACGCCGTTGTGCTTGTAGAAGTCGTGGTCCTCGGCCGCGATGATGGCCTTCTGCATGTACGGAGAGATGTCGGCGAGCTTCACGTCGCGCCGGTTCTCGTCGTACATGGTCGCGAGCGGTGTCTTGCCGTCCGACGCCAGTAGATAGCTGATCTGTGGCGCGCGGGCCACCGTCAGCTCTGTGGGCAGGGCGCCGAACGTCTCGGCGCCGGCCTTCGCGGCCAAGCCGGACATCGCCACCGCGGGGAAGGCCGCCGCAGCGACCACCACGCCGGCCAGCAGGCCGCACACCAGCAGCGATGCGGCGTTGGTCAGCACATTGTGGTCACGTTTCCGCATCCAGGTCACCTCGGCATGGTACGCGAGTAGGGAACGAGGGGCGCCTGGGCATTCTTTCCCCATTTCCTGCACGCGCTGCCCTCGTTGTGCTAAACGCACGACCCCCGGTGCTTGGTTGCGTGTAGCCCGGCGCGAGTCTCCTCCAATTTCCGGAGGTGGCGCAGCGTTATCGCCGACCTCGGCGGGGTAACCGGCGGGCGAAGGCCCGGGAAGCCGGGAGTGTCCGGAATGATGGATTTCGCCGACAACGTTGCGTAATCAGTCGACTACAGAGCATGATGGGGGCGGCGACAGCGCCACATGTCGTCCGTGCCGCCTTGGGGAAGGCGAGCCGGGCGATCGGGGGGAATTGCCGGCTGGCGTGCATCGACGAGGTCGGTAGGTACTGCAAGGGGGGACGTGTACACATGGGCATGATCACTGACTGGCCGTCGCTGGCGGCGTGTCAGAACGGGGACCCGGACGCGTTGTTCGTACAGGGCGCCGAACAGAACGTGGCGAAGCGGATCTGCCGGAGCTGCCCTGTTCGGTACGAGTGCCTGGCCGACGCGTTGGACAACCGGATCGAGTTCGGTGTGTGGGGCGGCATGACCGAACGCGAACGGCGGGCACTGCTGCGTCGACACCCGCAGGTGACGAGCTGGCGCAAGATGTTCGAGGCCGCGATGAAGAAGAACAGCAAGGAAAAGGCCGCAAAGGACAAGATCCTCGTCAGTGCGACCAACTGACGACGGTCACGGCCGGCTGATCGCCGCGCCGATCGTCCGCAGCCCGTCGACGTCGTGCACGTCGGCGGGCTGTGCCGTCACCGACACCGTCGGCACCGCCGGGAACGCCTCGGTGAACCGCGCGGCCACCTGCTGCTCGCGTACCGCCTGGCGAGCCAGCGCCGCGTGTGCCCGCAGCACGTCGGCGGTGGCCTCGTGCCCACCCAGGTCGGTCAGCCGCTCGGCGGCGACCCGGCTCTGCTCGGCGTCCAACTCCGGTGCCGCGAGTCGGTGCACCCGGTTGAGCACCAGGCCGGCCAGTGGCATCCGCTCCTCCCGCAGGCGGCCCGCGAAGTAGGCAGCCTCCCGGACCGCGTCCGGCTCCGGCGTCGCGACCAGCAGGAAGGCCGTCTCCCCAGCCTGCAGGATCCGGTACGTCTGCTCGGCTCGCTGCCGGAAACCGCCGAACATCGAGTCCAGTGCGGCCACGAAGCCGGACAGGTCGGTGAGCAGTTGCGCGCCGAGGACCTTCTGTACCACCTTCGAGAACATCCCGAACGAGGCGGTGACCAGGCTGAACATGCTCCGTCCGCCGCTGCGCGCCGGGGCCAGCAACAGTCGCAGCATCCGGCCGTCGAGGAAACGGGAGAGCCGGGCCGGTGCGTCCAGGAAATCAAGTGCCGAGCGGGACGGTGGGGTGTCCACCACGATCAGGTCCCATTCGCCCCGGGCGTGCAGCTGGCCGAGTTTCTCCATCGCCATGTATTCCTGCGTGCCGGCGAAGGTCGAACTCATCGCCTGGTAGAACGGGTTCGCGAAGATCTCGGCGGCCTTCGCCGGATCGGTGTGCTGCAACACCACGTCGTCGAAGGTGCGCTTCATGTCCAGCATCATGGCGTGCAGCTCGCCGCCGCTGCCCTCGACGTCGATCCCCTTGACCTGGCGGGGCGTGTTGTCCAGCTCGGTCAGGCCCAGCGACTGGGCCAGCCGGCGGGCCGGGTCGATGGTGAGCACCACCGTGCGTCGGCCGTGGTGCTCGGCGGCCCGCAGCGCCAGCGCCGCGGCCGTGGTCGTCTTTCCCACCCCGCCGGCACCGCAGCACACGACGATCCGTACGCCGGGGTCGGCGAGAATCTGGTCGACGTCCAGCAGCGGCGCCGCGTCTTCGGAAGGCACCAATCGAGCGTATCGGGCTGGTGGGTCCGTGCGCCCGTGCTGCGCTCAGGTGTGAGTCAATCGGCGCGGACGAGGGCCTGGGCCAGCGTCGTGAGCCCCGCCCGGTCCACTCCGTCGGGCAGCAACGGCAGCTCGACCATCGGCAGCCCCAACTCCACCAGGTCGGCGCGGAGCGAATCTTCCAGTTCGCGCCGGATGAGCTGGTCACGTGCCTCGTCGTGCAAACCGGCCACGGTGTCCCGATCGGCCGGCAGCCCGGCGGCGACCAGCCCTCGCCGCAGCTCCCCGGCGGTGACCGGCTGGCCGGCCGGCAGCGCCGGTCGGGTGCCGTTGACGATCACCTTTCCGGTGCCGAAGCCGAGGGCGGTCAGGTCGGCGATGGCGTCCACCGTCTCCTGCACCGGCATCTCCTCCAACAGCGTGACCACGTGGACCGCGGTCATCGGGGAGCGCAGCAGGGCAGCGACCCCCTCGCTCTGGGTCTTGATCGGGCCCACCTTGGCCAGCCGGGCCGTCTCCGCCGTGACGTTGAGGAACCGACCGATCCGCCCGGTCGGCGGGGCGTCCAGCACCACCGCGTCGTACGCGCGCCGCTGCCCGGTGGTGCGGGTGGTGGCCTCCTTCACCTTGCCGGTGAGCAGCACGTCCCGCAGACCCGGCGCGATGGTGGTGGCGAAGTCGATGGCACCGAGCTTGCGCAGCGCCCGGCCCGCCGCGCCCAGCTTGTAGAACATGTCCAGGTATTCGAGCAGCGCCTCCTCGGCGTCCACCGCGAGGGCGCGCACCGCACCGCCGTCCGGCGCGTCGGCGAGGTGCCGCTCCTCGTACGGCAGCGGGTCGATGCCGAAGAGTTGGGCGATGCCCTGCCGCCCCTCGACCTCGACCAGCAGGGTGCGCCGACCGCCGGCGGCGAGCGCGAGGGCCAGGGCGGCCGCCACGCTCGTCTTGCCGGTGCCACCCTTGCCGGTCACCACGTGGAGGCGGGCCGACCATCCGGTACCGGCCGGGTCGAACGGCCGCTCAGCTGCACACACCCGTCGAGCCTATCCACGCCTGGCGGTCAGGCGACCTCGCAGACCCACCAACCCGTCTTCTGTACCACGGTGAACCGCAGGTCCTGGTCGGCAACCTTCTCGTCCGCGGTGGTCATGGTGACCCGGGTGGAGACGGTGGCCCGGTCACCGGTCTGGTTGTCCACCTTCGGGGTGGTCCACCTGAACCGGGGGTTCTGGTACTCGGACGCGTACTTCTGCACCTCGGCCACCTTCGCGGCGATCTTTCCGTCGTCGCGGGAGGCGGCGCACACGCGGGTGGCCGCCTTGGTCGCGTCGCGATCCTTGTAGACCGCGGTGAGGAACTCGTCGACGGCGACCGCCGGCTCCTTGGCGCCCTCGCCGGTCTCGGTGTTGCGCAGGGTCAGGAACGCCAGCACGCCGCCGCCCACGCAGAGCACCATGATCACGACGAGTGTGACCGCCGCGATCAGCAGACCACGCTTCTTCTTCGGCGCGGCCGTCCCGGGATAGGGCGGGTACGCCGGCGGGGGTGGCGGGATGGTCGACGGACCCGACGTACCGGGTGGTGTCGGTGTCGCGGCCGGCGTGCCGGCAGCCTCAGCCCCACCGGTCGGTGCGGGGAAGGCCTGCTGGACGGGGATCGTGGGTGCGGCGGGGAGCGCCGCCGGTGCGGGCGGCGCGGGGAGCGCGAGCTGCCCGGACGGCGCGGCGGGGGCCGCTGGGGCGGGGGCTGTCGACACGCCGGGCTGATCGGTGGGTTCCGGCTGGGCCGGCGGGAGGGCGGGTGGACCGGCCTGGTCGCCGCTGGGCGGTTGGGTCATCGTCTTCCCCCGGGGGTCCGGCGCCCGCCGCCACCCCTGGCGTCGAGCGTGATCGAGCGGGCTGCCGGGCGCTGCGCGACCGCCCGACCGGAAGGGTAGCGGTCGATGACGGAAGTGGTGTCGCCCGTGCCGCGCGGCCAGCCACCGATCCGGCCGACCGGACTCCGCTTGCGGAGCGCCATCGGGTGTCTTACCTGCCATGTGTCGCATATGTGACTGTAGGTAGCCATTCGGGCGCGTCTTGTTGGCGGGACTGCGGCCCCGGACCTACCTTTCGTCCCGGCGCGGGGGCCGGAACGGACGAATGGGTCCGGACCGGAAGAGCGATCCGAGCGGTACGACCGGAGGCAGTGCATGCGCGACGTGGACAACATCCCTCGCACCCAGTTCCCGACCAACGAACGGCCGCACCGGTCCGGGTCCATGTTCACGGCCGGTGGGCAGATCGGTGGCCAGCCGATCAACGAACGGTCGTACCGACGGATGCCGGAGCAGGCGGAGGCGGGCCGGGCGCCGGGTCACGCCGCCGAGCGGACCCGCGACGACGACGAGCCGGGCTTCGTCATCCACCTGCCGATCCGGGTGCCGAGTCTGGCGGCGGCGACCGTACTGGCCGGCCGGGTCGCGGTGTCGCTGGGCTTCCTGCCCGAGTTGGACGCGGGCGAGACCACCGTGTCCAACGCCGATGATCAGAACAACAGGCACCGGGTCTTCTGCGACCTGCTGCTGCCCGACCGGTCCCGCTGCCCACAGGGATACGGACACGAAGGGCTCTGCGGGGAGGTGCCGGCCGCTCCGGAGCAGCGTCCCGCGCCTCGTCCGGCCAGCGGACCGTAGGCTGTCCCTCGAACAAATTCCGCACCGAGAGGGAGCCCTTCAGCGATGCAGAAGTGGGAATACTCCACGGTCCCGCTGCTGGTCCACGCGACCAAGCAGATCCTCGACAACTGGGGTGAGGACGGGTGGGAGCTCGTCGCCGTGGTCCCCGGGCCGAACCCCGACCAACTGGTCGCCTACCTGAAGCGACCGAAGGCGTGAGCAACGGTCCGCACGCGAAGCTCGCCGAGCTGGGGCTCGACCTGCCCGAGGTCGTGCCGCCGGTGGCCAGCTACGTGCCGGCGGTGCAGTCCGGGCAGCACGTGTACGTCTCCGGCCAGTTGCCGATCGCCGAGGGCAAGCTGCTGGCGACCGGGAAGGTCGGCGCCGGGATCTCCGCCGAGCAGGCGAAGGACCTGGCCCAGCGGTGCGCGCTCAACGCGCTGGCCGCGGTCGACTCGCTGGTCGGCCTGGAAAATGTGGTCAAGGTGGTCAAGGTGACCGGTTTCGTGGCCTCCGCGCCCGGCTTCACCGGTCAGCCCGCAGTGATCAACGGTGCCTCCGACCTCTTCGGCACCGTCTTCGGTGAGGCCGGTCGCCATGCCCGCAGCGCCGTAGGGGTGGCCGAGCTGCCCCTCGACGCCCCGGTCGAGGTCGAACTGATCGTCGAGGTCGCCTGACGCTTCGCGACGCCCCGCGATCTTGCGCTTCCGGCACGGAGAAAAGCCCTGAACGGTGACGAATCAGGGGCCGCGCGGGCAAGATCGTGGGGTGTTGCGGGCGGGGTCGTACGATCGCAGCCATGAGCGGGCACGTGACGGCGCCGGCGGCGGCGGTCGCCGACGAGCTGCCGACCTGGGTGACACTGCTGCGCGCGCCGAACCCGGGGCCGATGACCCTCGACGGCACCAACACCTGGGTGCTGCGCGCCCCGACAGCCGAGGCGGCCATCGTGGTCGACCCGGGGCCGGCCGACGAGGGACACCTGACCCGGATCGCCGAGCACGGCCCCGTCGGGCTGATCCTGATCACCCACGGCCACCCCGACCACACCGAGGGCGCGGCCCGGCTGAGTGAGCTGCTCGGCGGTGTCCACGTCCTCGCCGTCGACCCGGCGCACACCATCGGCGGCGCGCCGCTGACCGAGCCGGGCGAACACTTCGGCGGCTTCGGCCTGGCGGTTCGTCTGCTGAAGACCCCGGGGCACACCGCCGACTCGGTCTGCTTCCTGGTCGAGCACGGCGACGAGCGGGTGGTGCTCACCGGTGACACCATCCTCGGCCGGGGCACCACCGTGGTCGCCCACCCGGACGGGCACCTCGGTGACTACCTGACCAGCCTGGAGCTGCTGTCCGCGTACACCGGGACTGCGGCGTTGCCCGGGCACGGCCCGGCGCTTGCCGACTGCGCCGCCGCCGCCGACTTCTACCTCGCGCATCGCCGGGCCCGGCTGGACCAGGTCCGGGCCGCGGTCGCGGCCGGTGCCACCACGCCCGCCGACGTGGTCGCGACGGTCTACGCCGACGTGGACCGCTCGCTCTGGTGGGCGGCTGAGTGGTCGGTCCGCGCGCAGTTGGAGTATCTGGGTGTCGGCACCGGGGAATCCGCGCCCGGGGTCAGTGGGTTGGAGCACATGTGACCTGCCCCGTGTGTGGAACCGTTGCCGTTCCCGGCGCGCGGTTCTGCCACAACTGCGGTGCCGCGCTGCCGGCCGCCGCCACGTTGCCGGCGGCCGAGCGTCGGGTGGTCACCGTGCTCTTCGGCGACCTCTCCGAGTTCACCTCCTGGTCGGAGGATCTCGACCCGGAACGCGTCGGCGCGGTCACCGACCGGGTCCTGGCCGCCCTCGCCGGTGCCGTGAAGACCTTCGGCGGACACGTCGACAAGCTGACCGGCGACGGGATCATGGCGGTCTTCGGCGCGCCGGTGGCGCACGAGGACGACGCCGAACGCGCGGTCCGGGCCGCCCTGTCCATGCAGCGGGCCGTCCGCCGGGTGCTCGACGACGAGCGGGGCGGCGGCGCGCCGCTCGGGCTGCGGGTCGGGCTGAACACCGGCGACGTCATCGCCGGCATCCAGGCCGCCATCGAATACACGGTCATCGGCGACACGGTCAACACCGCCGCCCGGCTGGCCGACGCCGCCGCCGTCGGCGCGGTCTACGCCGGCGGACGCACCGCCGCCGCCACCCGGCACGTGTCCTCCTGGCGGGCACTGCGCCCGCTGCGGCTCAAGGGCAAGCGTGAGCCGGTCGAGGCGTACGAGCTGCTGGGTCTGCTGGACGCGCCCGGCACCCGTTCCGGGCTCGGCGACGAGGCGCCGTACGTCGGCCGGGAGACGGAGATCGGCCGGATCGCCGGGCGGCTCGCCGAGGTGATCGACCAGGGTGACCCGCGGGTGCTGCTGATGACCGCGGAGGCGGGCATCGGCAAGTCCCGGTTCGCCGCCGAGGTGGAGCGCCTCGCCGCCGGGTACGACGTGGGCGCCGGCCGGTACGCCGCACACACGGGCGCCCGGGTGCTCTCGGTGCGCTGCGCCGCGTTCGGTGAGCGACGCCGCCTCGCGCCCCTCGCCGACCTGGTCCGGGCCGCCGTCGGCCTGCCCAGTGACGCCGCCACCGCCCTGACCCGACCGGCGGTGGAGGAGAGGCTGCGGCGGCTCGGGCAGCGGCTCGCCCGCTCCGGCGGTGAGACCCCGCCGATCGCCACCGAGCAGTTGCTCGCCCTGCTCGGCTACGCCGAACTGTCGGCACACGGCGGCACCGACACCGGCGAGTGGAGCGGATCGGGCACCCCGGCCGCGGATGCCGAGGTGGTGCCGAACGCGGTCGCCGACCTGCTCAGCGGGCTCGCCTCGGAGGCGCCGCTGGTGATCGTGGTGGACGACCTGCACGACGCCACCGCCGAGACGATCGGCGCCCTCGGGCTGACCCTGTCCAGGCTCACCGGCCCGGTGCTGGTGCTGCTGCTCGGCCGTCCCGAGCTGGTGCGTACCGCCGGGGCGCTGACCCGGGTCGCGGACGCCGAGGTGCACTCCCTGCCGCCGCTGCGGGGTGCCGACGCCGCGCGGCTGCTCACCAGCTACCTCGGCGGCGGCAAGTTGCCACCGGCCGACGCGGACCGGCTGCTCGCCACCGCCCAGGGCAACCCCTTCTACCTGGCCGAGTTGGTCACCCTGCTCATCGAGCGGGGGGCGCTCACGACGGAGACAGCGCGGGGTGCCCGCGCACCGTCGGAGCGGGACCAGAGCTCCTCGGCCGGCTGGCGGTTGGTGCCCGGTTCGCTGGGCAGCCGGCTGCTCTCCCGTGACCTCGCCGCCGTACTCGCCGCCCGCATCGACGCGCTGCCGCCGGACGCCCGCTCGGTGCTGCGGGACGCCGCGGTGATCGGTGACACGGTGCCGACCGGCGCGCTGGAGGCGCTGCGTGAACAGCGCGCCGGCCGCGACGGCCGGCCGTCGGCAGTGATCGCCGTGGAACTCGACCGAGCTGTCGAGGAGCTGCTGCAGCGTCGGATGCTGCACCGCTCCCGGGTCGGCTACTCGTTCGCGACCCCGCTGATGCGGGAGGCCGCGTACGCCGGTGTGAGCAAGGCGGAGCTGGCCGAGCGGCACGCCGCGTTGGCCCGCTGGGCGGCACCGGCGGACGGCGCGACGGCCGGGTCGCCGGGAGGGTTCACCGACGAGGCCCGGGACGACTTCGTGGCGACGCACGTCGAGCGGGCCGCCACGCTCGCCGACGCGGTGAAACTGCGCCCGGACGCGCCCGCCCGGGCGGTGGTGCCGCTCGGCATCGCCGCGCTCGGCCGGGCCGCCCGCCGGTCACTGTCCGCCGGTGAGCCGGTGCTGGCCATCGAGTACGCCGAACGCGCCACCGAGTTGGCCCGCGACGGGCTGTCGGCGGCCGACCGGGTGGTGCACGCGCGGGCGCTGCTCCAGGTCGGTCGCGTCGCCGACGCGCTGGCGTACGCGGAGAAGATCGCCGCGAACGCCGGGGACGAGGCCACCCGCGTCGGTGCCCTGCTGCTCGCCGGGCAGGCCCAGGAGACCCTCGGTGACCAGGTCCGGGCGATGACGGCCTGGCACGAGGCGTTGCAGGTCGCCACGGCCGCTGGGTTGCCCGTGCAGCGGGCGACGGCGATGCGCCGGCTCGGCATGGCCGACTTCGTGGCCGGGCGGCTGAGCCAGGCGAGCAGCCGGTTGGCTGCCGCGTACCAGGTCAGTCTCGGTGCGCAGGACCGGCGCGGGCAGGCGTGGTCGTTGCAGAACCTGGCCTGGGTGACCACCACCCGGGGTGACTTCGCCGGCACCGACGCGGTCCTCGGCCGGGCCGCCCGGCTCTTCGCCGAGCTGAAGGACCCGTACGGGCGGGCCTGGCTGCGCGGCACCACGGCGTTCGCCCGGCTGCTCGCCGGCCGACTGCGCGAGGCGTGTCGGATGGCGCAGGTGTTCCTGCCCTTCGGGGAGCGGGTCGGTGAGGCGTGGGCGGTGGGCACCTTGCGTGCGGTCGCGGCGTTCGCCACCGCCGAGCTGGGTGACCTGGCCGAGGCGGACCGGGAGGCCCGGCGGGCGTACCGGGAGTTCGCCGCCGCCTCCGACGACTGGGGACGCGGGTTCGCGCTCGTGGTCCGGGCGGTGGTGGCGCGTGGGCTGGGCGAGCCGGAGCACGCGGCGGACCTGCTCACCGACGCCCTGGCGTACGCCGAGCGCACCTCGCACCCGCTGCTCACCGGGATGGCCGGCACGTTGCGCGGCTTCGTGGCGTTGGACCTGGGCGACTGCGAGACCGCCGAGCGGGTGGCCCGCTCGGTGCTGACGGCCGTGGAGCCGCACAACCCGCAGGCCCCGGCCCAGGTGGCACCCCGGGTGCTGCTGGCGACGGCCCGGCTGGCCGCCGGTGACGCGGCGACCGCCGTCGGGCTGCTCGCCCCGGTGGCGACGGCCGCCGCGAACGCACCCTCGTTGCTCCTCTCCCGCCGCCAGACCATGGCCCAGTACGCGGCGGCCCTGCTCGCGCACGGTCAGCGGGAGCAGGCGTTGGACTGGGCCCGGCGGGCGGTCACCGCACCGGCCGAGGACGTACGGAGCCAGGTGATCGCGGCCGGTGTGCTGGCCGAGGCGCTGGCCGCCTGCGGCTACCTGGCGGAGGCGCAGTCGTGCGCGGACGAGGCGGTCCGCCTGGCGTACGCGACCGAGCAGCGCAGCGAACGCGCCGCCGCCAACGCTCTCCGCGCCCGTCTGACCACCTCTGCCTGACCCTTGGTGACGCCTCCCTGACCGAAACCTCTGGTCGGCCGGTCAGGGGTGTTGACGGCACGGTTTTTGCCGGTTCTGGGGATGTGGCGGTCGGGGTGAGGGGCTAGCGTGTCACCACCGTGTGCCGGTCCGCAGTGGTGACCGTCGCCGTGCCTGGGGAGGCCTCTTCATGAAGCTGCCGCGCTCTATCGCGGGCTGGACCATCGCGGTCTTCGGCGTGTTGGCGCTGGTGCTGGGCGCGGTCGGGCTGCTCTGGCCGGAGGCGCAGTTGCGCATGCTCGGGCTCGAGGTGCCGGAGACGCGTGCCGTCGGTGACCACACCGGCACCTTCCTGCTGGCGTCCTCGATGGCGGCGTTCAACATGGGCGTCTACTACCTGCTCGCCACGATCACCGAGTGGCGGGCGTTCTACCGGTTCACCGTCGTCTTCCGCCTTGTCACGTTCACCGTGTTCACCATCGCCGTGCTCTCCGACATCGCTCCGGGCCGGTTCTTCGGGGTGGCGGTGTGGGAGGGCCTGGGGGCGGTGGCCACCGCCGTCGGTCTGCGTCTGGATGCCCGCCGGAGCGCGTCGGCGGGCGGAGTCCCCTCGTCCGACGGCGCCGGGGCGGCTGCGCCCGCCGAGGAGGGTACCGGCCCGTCCGGTGCCGCTCCGGCGGACACGGTGCGCTGAGCCGCCGGCCGGGTTGGGTATTTTCGAGCGGTGACCGACACCCCGACCGGCGGCCCACCGGTGCCGATCGTGCCCGGTCTGACCGATTTGCGGGTCTTTGCCCGGGGCGGGTACGCGACCGTCTACCAGGCCACCCAGATCTCGGTAGGCCGCGAGGTCGCCGTCAAGGTGGAGAACCGGACGCTGGACAGCGAGCGGGACCAGGCCCGTTTCCTGCGCGAGGCGCGGGCGGCCGGCCGGATGTCGTCACACCCGCACGTGGTGGACCTCTTCGACGTCGGGGTCACCGTCGACCAGCACCCCTACCTGATCATGGAACTCTGCGACGGCTCGTACGCCGAACGGATGCGGACCTCGCCACTCGACCCGGTGGAGGCCCGCGACCTCGGCATCAAGATCGCCGACGCGCTGGCCCACTCACACGCGGCCGGGGTGCTGCACCGGGACGTGAAACCGGCGAACATCCTCCACTCGGCCTTCAACTCGGCGGTGCTCGCCGACTTCGGGCTGGCCGTGCTCGCGGAGCACCGCGACGCCTCGGTCACCCTGGAGGTGCTCACCCCGGCGTACGCGCCGCCGGAGATGTTCAGCCACAGCCCGCCGTCGCCGGCCGTCGACGTGTACGCGCTCTGCGCCACCCTCTACGCGGTGATGCACGGTCGGCCGCCCCGCTGGCAGTCCGAGCGCAACCCCAGCCTGATCACCGTCCTGGAGATGTTCAACCAGCCGCTCCCCGCCCTGCCCGGCGTCCCGGACGAACTGATCGACGTGCTGCGCGCCGGCATGGCCAACGACCCGGCCGAGCGTCCCTCCGCACTGGAACTGCACGACCTGCTCGCCAACCTGCCACTCGGTCCACCGTCGGCCCCGGTCAGCGGCGCCCCGGTCAGCGGTGGCGCGACCCGCCCCGGCCCGTACCCGCCCAGCCGGCCGGTGCCCCGACCGCCCATCGAGGACACCCAGCAGGTGGTCCCCGGCGTCCGACGCTGGCGGCGCTGGTTCCTCGGCGGTGCCGGCGTCCTCGCGCTCGCCGGCTCCGCGACCGCCGGGGCGTGGTTCGCCGACCATGCGGCACCGCCGACCCCGAGCCCGACGGCCACCCAGGTCGCCGCCCCGGCGACCGGGCCGCTGCCCGGCTGCACGACCGGCAACGGCACGCCCACCGTGCTGCCCGAGGGCGCCCGGTGCCTGCCCGAGCTGGAATGCTTCGGCCCGATGCGCATCCGCGGCGACCGCGCCGAGGCGGCTCGGCTGTCCTGCACCGGTCGGCACACCTGGGAGACGTACGCCGAAGGCATCCTGCCGGTGTCCCTGGTCGGCGCCAACTACGACGACGTGGTCGCCGCCGCGCAGGTGCGACAGGTGTGCAGCGCCACGACGTTCCGGTTGACCACCGGGATCGCCGAGCCGAGTGGCTGGCACCTGGAGGTGCTCCCACCGGTCGACGGGAGCATCGACCGGACGTACCGGTGCCTGGCTGGGCGGGGCGTGGACGCGCTCGCCGCGCCCACCCTCACCGGCCGCTGATCCCGTCCGACCCGCGCCGCCGGTCCCGCACCGCCCGCAGGGCATCCCGACTGTCCAGGGCGTCGAGGGTGTCCGCGTCGATCCCGTACGGCATCAACTCCGCCGGCCCGGTGGTCGCCGGCCGGTCCTCCGGCTCCGGGTCGTCGGCCTGACGGGCGGCGGAGAAGGCCACCCCGGCGACCATGGCCAGCAGGACGCAGAGCAGGGCGAGAACCACGCCGACCAGGTCCTGTCGGCGCCAGACGACCAGCAGGGCCAGTGGCACGAGGGCTCCGAGTGCCGCGAGCACCGCCACCGTCCGCGCATCGGGCCTGGACAATCGACTCATTCGTTCAGCATGTCGTGACATCGGCGGCTGTCAACCGGAGAGCGGGCGGCGCGCCGATCGACACCGGCCGACCGGTCCGCCTGACGTACCCGGTCGGCGTCGCTACGGAAAAGCATCCAGTCGATACCCTGGGTGTTCCGCAGGCTGGTCCGTCAGCGAGGTCACCTCATGAACGTACGCAGTTCCCGGTCCCGGCTCCGTTCGGTCGCGACGACACTGGCGGTCGCCCTCACCCTCACCCTGGCGGCCGCCGCCGGCTGCGACAGCCGGCAGGAGCCGTTGCCGTCCGTGCAGCAGAAGATCCGTGAGTCGCACATCTACCGGCAGGCACAGCTGCGCATCGGCGTCGCCACCAAGGAGCCGTTGATGGGCGACCTGCGCAACGGCCAGCACGTCGGCTTCGACGTCGAGATCGGCAGGTACATCGCTGCCTCCCTGGGCTACCAGGGCGAGCAGCGGTTGGAGTTCGTGTCGGTGGCCACCGAAAACCGGATCCCGGCGTTGCAGGGCGGCACTGTCGACCTCGTGGTGTCCAGCTTCTCGATGACGGAGGAGCGCGAGAAGCTGGTCAGCTTCGCCGGGCCGTACCTGGTCACCACGCAGGAGGTGATGGTGCCGGTCCGCCTCAAGGACCGGATCCGCACCATCGAGGACCTGCGCGACCCGGCGTACAAGGTGTGTACCAGCGGCGGGTCCACGACCGAGGCCGAGCTGGAGAAGCACGGGGTCAGGACGTTCGTGGTGAAGGACGTCGGGGACTGCGTCGACGGCATCCGGGCAGGCCGGTACGACGTGGTCAGCTCGGACGAGACGATCCTCGCCGGGTTCCTGGCCACCTATCCCAGGGAGTTCGAGGTCGTGGACATGCCCTTCGGCACCAGCGAGCTGCTGGGCATCGGCGTGCCGATCGGCGACCCCGCGCTGCGCGACCTGGTCGCGTACTTCCTGCAGAAGAGCTACGACAAGGGACGCAACGGGCAGGTGAGCCCCTGGCAGAGCGCCTACAACAGCACCCTGGGTCCGTGGCTGAAGGTCGAGAAACGCCAGCCTCAGCCGCTGCAGGTGCCGAAGCTTGTCGACTTCGACGACAAGGCGCCGTCGACGTGAGCACGGCGCCGACCGCGACCGGCGCCGACGGCCCGGTTCCACCACCCCGCACGTCCGTGCCGGGTGTGGCGGCACCGCCGGCCAGTGATGGTACGGCTCACGTCGAACCGGACCAGGCTGGCTGGCCGGTCGGCGTGCCGGTCGCCGAACCAGCCGACCCGGTCGTCGCCGACGTCGAGCCCGGGCGGGTCCGTTGGGATCCGGCGGAGCGGCGTGCCCGTGCCAGCCAGTCCTTCTGGACGGCGCTGGTGGGCGTACCGGCGATCTTCTCGGTGCTCCGCCTCGGTGTGGAGGCGGGCGGCGAACTTCAGACCACACTGTTGCTGGTGGCGAACGTCGGCCCGGTCAACCTGCTCGCCGGCTTCCTGACCACGGCGGCTCGGCTGCTCTCCACCGGAATGGTCGCCGTGTTCGCGCTCGGGGCGGTGCTGGCCGTCGGGGCGGACCGGCTGCCACCGGGGACCCGCCGTCGCCCACTCTTCGCCCGCTGGGCCGACCTCACCCCGGCCTGGGTGGTGCTTGCCGCTTTCCTGCTCGCCCTGATCACCTGGCCGCTGCTCTACCTGCCGCTGCTGCTGCCGGCGTTCGCGGCCGCGTTTCAGCTGCGCCCCGGGCGACTGCACGAACGGTTGGCGCCACGACTGGTCATGATCGTCGCACTGCTCGCCGGGTACGGCTGGCTGCTGCTGCCGACGCTGCGAGACGCCGGGAAGCAGGGCGAGCTGTTGGTGTTGGCGCTGCTTGCGGTGCCGCCGCTGCTGGCTCTCTTCATCGCGGGACCGCTACCCGGTGTGGTGATCCGGCCGCTGGCGTCGGTGACCGAGGTGGCGATGCTCGCCATGCTGGTCTGGGCCGCGGTGCCGGTGATCAGCACACCGGTGTTGCCGCTGACCGTCACGACGGTGGGCGCGGAGAGCGGACCCACCGAGGACGTACGCGGGCACGTGATCACCACGGACGACGTCAACATGGTGATCCTCCAGGAGCGGGGTGGGGTGCGGTACGTGCCTGTCGATCTGGTCCGCGCGCAGGTGCTCTGCCCGAGCGAGGAGGAGTTGCCCCGGTACCAGTTGCGCATCCGGGACTTCCACGTCGAGGACTCGCTGCTGGAGGGCATGGGCCGCCGGGTTCGCCCGGTCCACCGCATCGACGCCGCCTGCCGGATCCCCGGCTGAACGTGCGACGGGTGGCCGGCCGATCAGTGCGACAGACGTGCTGTCGCGTCGGCGGCGTCGGCCAACTCGTCGGCGACCTGGGGGTTGGTCGAGGTGATGGCGGCGGTCCACAGCACGTCGGTGGGCGTCGCGCCGGCCAACCAGCGCCGCATCGACTCCTGCGCCCGGTCGGGCAGGGGACCGTGGTGTGACAGACCCTCGACGACCTCGGCCAGGTGCCGCGCGGTGGCCTCGCCGGGGATGGCCGTGAACTCGGCCAGGTACGGCCCGAGGTCGATCTCCAGCTCGGCGACCGCCTCCAGCAGGCCCCAGGCCGAGGTGGTGGACGGGAACTCCGCGAGGATCCGGTGCCACCAGCCGAGGAGGAACCGCTCGACGGCTGCCCGCTCGGCGGCCGGCCAGCCGTGCCACTGGTCCCGCATCCGCCCGGTGACGGCCTCCGGCGGCAGGTACGACAGCTCGCCAGCGGCGGCCGCCTCGAGCAGCCGGGGCAGCAGGTGCGGCACCTCGGTCCCGTCGCCCCAGGTGCCCCGGTTGCCCAGGTAGTCATCGATCTGGTCGGTGGTCAGTTGCCGCAGCGGGGTGCTGGCGAAGAGGGCCAGGTCCGCCGGCTCCACGCAGTGCGGGCAGGCCTCCATGTCGGCGGGCATCGGGTGGTCGGCGAAAGCGGCGTAGAGCCCGTCTACCAGCCGATCGAACTCGACGTCGTTGCGCACCCGCTCAGTATTTCCGACGACGCGCTCGGACGGGGCCCGCATATACAGTCGGACTGTATATGCTGCGGTCATGGCGAAGGCTTCCCTGCACGAATCGACCTATCTGATCCTCACCGCGCTCGTCGAGGCCCCACGGCACGGATACGCCGTCCTCGACGAGGTCCGCCGGATCTCCGACGGGCGCGTCGACCTGCGCGCCGGCACCCTCTACGCGGCGCTGGACCGGCTGCGTACCGAGGGCCTCATCGACATCGAGCGCGAGGAACAGGTGCAGTCCAGATTGCGGCGGTACTACCGACTCACCGCCGCCGGGGTGCAACGCCTGGCCGAGGAGTCGGCGCGCCTGCGGAGCAACGCCGACGCGGCGAGCGTGCGGCTGCGTCGTGCCGGCCTCCTCGTCGAAGGCGGTGCGGCGTGACGTTGCACCAGGTCTACCGGTCGCTGCTGGCCTGCTACCCCCGCGCGTACCGGCGGCAGTACGAGGACGAACTGATCGGGGTGTTGCTTGACGACGCGGCACCGGGCCAGCGCAGGCCCCTGGCGCGAGACGTGTCCGCCCTGCTCGGCGGGGCGTGTCGGGCGCACGTCCGGCAGGTCGGCGCCCGGTTCTCGGTCGACGCGTGGCGAGATGCGGCGCAGGTGCTCGGCCTGATCGCCGCGCTGCTGTTGTTCGTGCGCTCTGCGCGCGTTCCGGTGCTGCACCTCAGCATGTACGCGCAGAGCTATCCGGAGGGGATCGGTGAACCGTTCGTCCTCTGGCCGCATGGTCCCACGGCGGCGCTGTGGCTCGTCGTGGCGGTGTTCACCGCACTCGGATGGGGGCGGGCGGCGGCGGCGATCGCCGTCGGCGGCGTGGCGTTCGAGGTGGTACGGGTCGCCGAGGCCTACGGGTATTATTCGACGGTCTTCGACATCTGGCCCGTCGTGCTCGCCGCGATGGTCCCGCTTGCCCTCGCCCTCCGCGCTCCCCGTTCCATAACGGCTGTCCTCGGGCGTTGGCGGCTCGGCACACTGGCGGCGGCGACGGTGGTGAGCGTCGGCGCGCCGAGCGTCGCCCTGGTAACCGCCGTTGACGTTTCGACGTCGCCCATCTACGGCACCTGGATGTTCACCAGCGGTGTCGGCCGCGTCGAGGCGATCCTGTTGATCGCGGGGTACCTGCTCTTCGCCCTTGTCGTCCTGTTGACGCCGACGGCGCTCCGACTGCGCCTGCTCGCGCTCGTCGTCCCGGTGGGGGTCACGCTGCTTCTCACCCGGGTGGGGCTCGGAACCACGGGGACGTACCTGGAGCGCTCCAGCCACGACGGTGTCCCCGACGCGCTCACCTGGGCGCAGTGGTCGACGTTGGTACTGGCACCCGTGTTGCTCTTCGCGGTGGCCGTGGCGATCCTGCACCACCGCGAGCGGGCTGGGTCGCAGCAGGGCGTAGGCAGACCGATCACCCGCGCTCAGTAGGACTTGTCCTGACCGAGGACGTGCTGGGCCACGAAGTTGAGGATCATCTCCCGACTGACCGGTGCGATCCGGCCGGCCCGGACCGCGCCGAGCAGGGTCGCCACCCCGTACTCGGTGGTCATGCCGGCCCCGCCGAGGGCCTGGACGGCCGTGTCGACGGCGAGCGCGGCTGCCTCCCCGGCCGCGTACTTGGCCATGTTGCCGGCGACCCCGGCCTCCAGGTCGCGGCCGGCGTCGTACAGGGTGGCGGCCTTCTGGATCATCAGGCGGGCCAGCTCCACCTGCACCGCCGCGTGCGCCAAGGGATGCGATACCCCCTGGTGGGAGCCGATGCTCCGGCCACCCCAGACCTTGCGGGTTGCGGTGTACTCGCTGGCCCGCTCGATGGCGTACCGGCCGGTGCCGGCACCCATCGCGGCCACGGTGATCCGCTCCGGGTTGAGGCCGGCGAAGAGCGCCGGCAGCCCGGCGTCCAGCGACTCGCCGAGCAGCGCGTCGGCGGGGACCCGGACGTCGTCCAGGTAGAGCAGGAACTGGTTCTCCGGGGACACGATCTCCATGTCCAGCTTGGAACGGGTCAGCCCGGCGGCGTCGGTCGGCACGAGGAACAGCGCCGGCTTCAGCTTGCCGGTGGATGAATCCTCGGTACGCGCCACCACCAGGACGTGGCCGGCCTCGTCGACGCCGGAGATGTAGCACTTGCGGCCGTTGAGCAGCCAGCCGTCACCGTCCCGGCGAGCCACCGTGCCGAGCCGGTGGAAGTTGGAACCGGCCTCCGGCTCGGTGATCGCGAAGACGATCTTCTGGGAGCCGTCGGCGAGGCCGGGCAGGTGCCGCTTGCGCTGCTCCTCGGTGCCGTGCCGGGCGAGCACGGTGGCCGCGATGGCGGGGGAGACCACCAGCAGCAGCAACGGGCAGCCGGCGGCCGCCAACTCCTCGCACACGATCGCCAACTCGGTGATGCCACCGCCGCCACCGCCGTACTCGGTGGGGATGTTGACCCCCAGGTAGCCGAGCCGTCCCGCCTCGGCCCACAGTTCGGTGGTGTGCTCGCCGGCCTTCGCCTTCTCGACGAAGTAGCCGTGGCCGTAGCGACGGCCGAGCGCCCGCACGGCGTCGCGAAGCTGGTCCTGCTCAGGGGTGAGGTCGAAGGTCATCAGGGGGTCCTCCTCAACAGATGTCGATGACGGCCAGCACGGCACCGGTGCTTACCTGACCACCGGCCGGCACCGGCAACTCGGTGACCACGCCGTCGGTCGGGGCGAGCACCTGATGTTCCAGCTTCATCGCTTCCAGGGTGAGCAACGGCTCGCCGGCCACGACCCGCTGGCCGACCTGGACGTGCACCCGGGTCACCGCACCGGGCAGCGGCGCGAGCAGCGACCCGGCCGCCACCTCCGCGGTGGGCAGCGGGAGACGCGGCAACTCGACGAGGCTCGCCGCCCCGTCCGGGCCGTCCATGAAGACCGCCGACCCCACCCGGTGGACGCGGTACGCGCACCGCACCCCGTCGACGTCGAGCACCACCCCACCCGGGCTGGCCTCGACAAGCGCCACGTCCGGTGGTCCGGCGGCGGGGCTGGCGGCGGCGGGGCTGGTGGCGGTCGGGTCGGCGGACCACTCGGCGAGCCGACCCACGCGGTCCAACCGGTAGCGGACCTCGACCTCGCCGTCCGGACCACCGAACCGGGTGACCTGCGGGACGGCCGGCACGTTGCGCCAGCCCGACGGCAACCCGGCCAGCACCTTCGCCTCGGCGCGACGGCCGGCGGCCGCGGCGAGCGCCGCGGCGAGCGCCACCACCGGGAGCCGGTCGGCGGGCAGCAGCGGGGCGAAGACCTCCGCGTGCCGATCCAGGAATCCGGTGTCGATCTCCACGGCGGCGAACGCCTGACTGCGCAGCACCCGGACCAGCAGGTCCCGGTTGGTGGTCACCCCGTGCAGTTCGGCCCGGGTCAGCGCGGTGGACAGCAGTCGGGTCGCCTCCGTCCGGGTGCGACCCCAGGCGATCAGCTTCGCCAGCATCGAGTCGTAGTGCACGCCGACCACCGAGCCGGCCACCACCCCCGAGTCGAGCCGCAGCCCCGGTCGGTCCAGCCCACCGAACTCGGTCGTCACCTGGGGGACCGCGAACCGGTGCAGGGTGCCGGTCGCCGGCCGCCAACCCGCCCCGGCGTCCTCGGCGCACAGGCGTACCTCGATCGCGTGCCCGGTGCCGACCGGCAGGGTCGCCGGCAGCGGCTCGCCCTCGGCGACGAGCAGTTGCAACCCCACCAGGTCCAGACCGGTGCACAGCTCGGTGACCGGGTGCTCCACCTGGAGACGGGTGTTCATCTCCAGGAAGAAGATCTCGCCACCCGGGGCGAGCAGGAACTCCACAGTGCCCGCCCCGACGTAGTCGACCGCGCGACCGGCGGCCACCGCGGCCTCGTGCAACGCCGTGCGCACCCGCTCCGGAACGACAGCCGGGGCCTCCTCGACGATCTTCTGGTGCCGGCGTTGGATGGAGCACTCCCGGTCACCGAGAGCCACCACCCGGCCGTGGGTGTCCCCGAAGATCTGCACCTCGACGTGCCGGCCCCGCTCGACGTACCGCTCGATGAAGACCGTGCCGTCGCCGAACGCGGCAGCCGCCTCGCGGCGCGCGGACGCGACGGCGTCGGCCAGTTCGTCGGCCCCCCGGACGATCCGCATCCCCCGCCCGCCACCACCGGCGGATGCCTTCACCAGGACCGGGAAGTCGGTGACCGCGCCGGTGTCGGTCCAACTGGGCAGCATCGGCACGCCGGCCTCGGCGAGCAGCCCTTTCGCGGCGAGCTTGTCGCCCATCACGGCGATCACCTTGGCCGGCGGGCCGACCCAGGTCAGTCCCGCGTCGGTCACCGCCGCCGCGAAGTCGGCGTTCTCGGCGAGGAAGCCGTACCCCGGGTGGACGGCGTCCGCGCCGCACCGCCGGGCCGCGTCCAGGATCAACTCGACCCGCAGGTACGTCTCGGCGGGCGAGTCCCCGGGCAGCCGGACCGCCTGGTCGGCCTCGGTGACGAACGGCGCGTCGGCGTCCCCGTCCGAGTACACGGCCACCGTCTGCACACCGAGCGCCCGGCAGGTCGCGAAGACCCGGCGGGCGATCTCCCCCCGGTTGGCCACGAGCAATTTGGTGATCATTGTCGGCTTCGCCCCCCTACATCCGGAAGACGCCGAAACCGTCGGCGCCCTTCACCGGTCCGTTGTGGATCGCCGAGAGGCAGAGCCCGAGGACGGTACGCGTGTCCCGAGGGTCGATCACCCCGTCGTCGTAGAGCCGACCGGAGAGGAAGAGCGCTCCCGACTGCGACTCGATCTGCTGCTCGACCATCATCCGCATCGCGGTGTCGGACTCCTCGTCGAAGGAGCGTCCCCGGGCGGCGGCGGCCTGCCGGGCCACGATCGACAGCACCCCGGCGAGCTGTGCCGGACCCATCACCGCCGACTTCGCGTTCGGCCAGGTGAACAGGAACCTCGGCTCGTACGCCCGACCGCACATGCCGTAGTTGCCGGCCCCGTACGAGGCGCCCAGGTTCACCGTCAGGTGCGGCACGGTCGAGTTGGACACCGCATTGATCATCAGTGCGCCGTGCTTGATGATGCCGCGCTGCTCGTACTCGGTGCCGACCATGTAGCCGGTGGTGTTCTGGAGGAAGATCAGCGGCGTGTCCGAGGCGTTCGCGAGCTGGATGAACTGGGCCGCCTTCTGCGCCTCCGCGCTGAACAGCACCCCTCGGGCGTTGGCCAGCACACCCACCGGGTACCCGTGCAGTTCGCCCCAGCCGGTGACCAGCGCGTCCCCGTACGCCGGCTTGAACTCGTCGAAGTCGCTGCCGTCCAGGATCCGGGCCAGCACCTCGCGGGGATCGAACGGCACCTTCAGGTCGGCGCTGGTGATGCCGAGGAGTTCCTCCGGGTCGTACTTCGGCGGCTGCGGCACCGCCGTCCGCGGCGCCGGGCCGTGCTTGCGCCAGTTCAACCGGCGTACGCACTGCCGGGCCAGCCGGATGCCGTCCCGCTCGTCGGCGGCCAGGTAGTCGGCGAGCCCGGACGTGCCGGCGTGCATCGCCGCACCGCCCAGTGACTCGTCGTCGGTGACCTCGCCGGTCGCCATCTTCACGAGCGGCGGCCCGGCCAGGTAGACCTGCGACCGGTCCCGAATCATGATCACGTGGTCGGACATTCCCGGCACGTACGCACCACCGGCCGTGGCGTTACCGAAGACCACGCTGACCGTCGGGATGCCCGCGGCCGAGAGCCGGGTCAGGTCCCGGAACACCCGACCGCCCGGGATGAAGATCTCCGCCTGGGTGGGCAGGTCCGCCCCGGCCGACTCCACCAGATTGACCATCGGCAGCCGGTTGGCCAGGGCGATCTCACCGGCCCGCCGGGTCTTCGCGAGAGACCACGGGTTCACCGCGCCACCGCGTACCGTCGGGTCGTTGGCGACGATCAGGCACTCCACACCCTCGACCACCCCGATGCCGGTGACCACGCTGGCCCCGACCGGGAAGTCCGTGCCGTACGCGGCGACCGGCGACAACTCCAGGAACGGGCTGTCGGCGTCCACCAGCAGCTCGATCCGTTCCCGGGGGAGCAGCTTGCCGCGCCCGTGGTGCCGGGCCACGTACTTCTCGCCACCGCCCGCCCGCGCCTGGTCCAGCGCGGCATCCAGCTCGGCCAGCCGCTCCAGCAGTGCCGCGCGGTTCGCCGCGTACGCCGGTGCGGACGGGTCGACCGCGCTGTCGATGGTCACTGTGCCTCCCTCGTTCGCGACTGCGGGGCGCTCACAGGCCCATGCCCTTCGCGATGATCTCGTTCATGATCTCGGTGGTGCCGCCGCCGATGCCGAGGATCCGGGCGTCCCGGTAGTGCCGCTCCACCTCGGCGTCGCGCAGGTAGCCGAAGCCGCCGTGCAGTTGCAACGCCTGGTCCACGACCTGGTCGCAGGCGGCCACCGCCACGTTCTTCGCCATCGCCACCTCGGTCACCACCGGCTCGCCCGCGGCGACCCGGGTGGCCACCTCGTGCACGTACGACCGGGCCGCCTCGGCCCGGGTGTGCATCTCGGCCAACCGGTGCCGGATCAGTTGCCGACTGGCCAGCGGACGCCCGAAGGTCTCCCGGTCCCGACACCAGCGCGTCGCCAGCTCGACGCAGCGCTGCGCGGTCGCGTACGCCTGGGTCGCCAACGAGAGCCGCTCGGTGGCGAAGTGCTGCATGATCGCCAGGAATCCGGTGTTCTCCGCGCCGATCCGATTGGCGACCGGCACCCGCACGTCGACGAACGACAGCTCGGCGGTGTCCGAGCAGTGCCAGCCCAGCTTCTCCAGCCGGCGTCCCACGGTGAACCCGGGCAGCCCCTTGTCGATGACCAGCAGGGTGAGTTCGCCGCTGCCGGGAAAGTCGGTGCACACCGCCGTGGTGACGAAGTCGGCCCGGTGCCCGCTGGTGATGTACGTCTTCGACCCGTTCACCACGTAGTGGTCGCCGTCCCGGCGGGCGGTGGTGCGGATGCCGGCCACGTCCGAACCACTGTCCGGCTCGGTGATGGCCAGCGCGCCGATCATCGTGCCGGCCAGGGTGGGGCGGACGTACCGCTCGATCAGGCTGTCGTCGCCCGGCGACGCGGTGCCGCCAAGCCGGCCGCCCAGCGAGCCACCGGAGCGGGTCCCGGCCGCCGCCGTCATGTGCGGCAACGCGATGCCGTGCGTGAACAGGGCCGCCACCAGGCCGGACGAGCCGCCGGAGCGGATCAGCTCCTCGGTCACGATGATCGAGTCGAGCAGATCCCCGCCGCTGCCGCCGACCGACTCGGGAAACCCGATGCCGAGCAGACCGAGCTTCGCGGCGGTCGCGTGCAGTGACCGGGGCACCTCGCCGGCCCGCTCCCAGTCGTCCAGGTGCGGCAGCACCTCCCGGGTCACGAAGGCCCGGGTCAACTCACGCAGGTGCCGCCGCTCCGGGGTGTCCACGATGCTCACCGTGCTCCCCCTGTTCGCGACTGCGGAGCTGCCCCCGGCAGCACCTCGGCGGGCAGGTCGACGATCCGGGCGCGCAGCAGCTCACCGAGCGCCTTGGCCTGCGGGTCGAACCGGGTGGACGCGGCCACCCCGGCCCCGAGCAGACCCTCGATCACGAAGTTGACCGCGCGCAGGTTCGGCAGTTCGTAGCGCCGTACCGGCAGCGGCGCGGTCTCCGGCAACAGCTCGGCCAGCCGCTCGACGGTCAGCCAGGCGCGCAGCCACGCGTACCCGGCTTCGGTCCGTGCCCAGACACCGAGGTTGGCATCCCCACCCTTGTCCCCGGAGCGTGCGCCGACCAGCTCGCCGAGCACGCCGCGCCGCGTCGGTCCGCCAACCGCCGTGCCGTCGTACGGGACTGTCTCGTCCGCCGGAACGGCGGCGGTGCGGATCGGTGGGGCGATCGGCACCCGTTGACCATCGGGCAGCACCGCGACGTGCGCCACCGCGTCCTGCGGCGTCGAGTCGGCGGTGAAGACGCCATACGGGGTCGCGTCACCCGGCAGGGTGGTCAGTGTGCAGCCCGGGTACGAGGCCAGCGCCAGCTCCACCGCGGCGGCCGAGAAGGCCCGTCCGGCCCGCGTCCGGTCGCCGTCCCGCAGGTGTACGTGCAGCAGGGCACTCGCGGCCTCGGTGTCGGCGGCGTCCACGTGGTCGGTCCGGGCCAGCGTGAACTCCAGCCCGTCCTTCCCCACCGCCTCCTCGACCTGACCCCGGACCAGGGCCACCTTCGCCTCGATGTCGAGTCCGCAGAGGACGAAGGTCATCGAGTTGCGGAAGCCACCGAGGTTGTTGACGCCCACCTTGAGCGTGGGCGGTGGCGGCGTACCCCGGACACCGGAGACCCGCACCCGGTCCGGCCCGTCCTGGCGCAGCGTCACCGTGTCCAGTCGGGTCACCACATCCGGCCCCAGGTACGCCGGTCCACCGATCTCGTAGAGCAGCTGCGCGGTGACCGTCTCCACGGTGACGGCGCCACCGGTGCCCGCATGCTTGGTGAGCACCGTCGAGCCGTCGGCGTGCACCTCGGCGATCGGAAAGCCGGGCCGGTGGCCGCCGTCGGGCAGCTCCGTGAAGAAGCTGAAGTTGCCACCGGTGACCTGTGCGCCGCACTCGACGAGGTGCCCCGCGACGGTCGCCCCGGCCAGCTCGTCGAGGTCGTCGCGGCCCCAGCCGTACCGGGCGATGGCCGGGCCGACGACGAGCGACGCGTCGGTGACGCGACCGGTGACCACCACGTCCGCACCGCCGTCGAGGCACGCTGCGATGCCGAACGCGCCGAGGTAGGCGTTCGCGCTCAACGCGTCCGGGCGCTGGAGGGCGTCGCCCTCGACGTACCCGACGCGGGCCGGCAGGCCCAGCCGGACGGCGAGGGCGGTGATGGCGGCGGCCAGGCCGGCCGGGTTCAACCCGCCGGCGTTGGTCACGATCCGCACCCCCCGTTCCAGGGCGGTGCCGAGGCACGTCTCCAGTTGACGCAGGAACGTCTTCGCGTACCCCAGGTCGGGGTCGCGCAGCCGGTCCCGGGCGAGGATCAGCATGGTCAACTCGGCCAGGTAGTCACCGGTCAGCACGTCCAGCTCGCCGCCGTCGAGCATCTCCTGCCAGGCGGTGAACCGGTCCCCGTAGAAACCGGAGGCGTTGCCGATCCGGATCATGCCGGCGTCCCCTTCCCGCCGGCCGGCTGCCGGCCGTCGCCGGGCGGCCCGGCGAACGCCTGCGCCACGTCGAGCCACTCGTCGGCGACCGGCCCGGTGGCGACCAGGGCCAGGTCCGCGCGGTGTCGGCGCTGGGTGACCAGCAGGCAGAAGTCCAGGGCGGGGCCGCTCAGCCGGTCGGCGGCGTCCGCCGGACCCCAGGTCCAGACGTCGCCGCCGGGCCCGACCAACTCGACCCGGACCGGCGTCGTCGGTATGTCCCGGCCGTGGGCGGCGAACCCGTGCCCGAGGGTACGCACACCGAGGTGCGCGACGTGCCGGAGTCGGTCGCTCGCGGGTCGGACGACGCCGAGCGTGTCGGCCACGTCCTCGCCGTGCGCCCAGGTCTCCATGATCCGGGCGGTCGCCATCGAGGTGGCCGACATCCGGGTGCCGAACCACTGCAGTTTCTCGCCGGACGGGACGGCGGCCAGCGCGTCGGCGAGCGCCGCCCGGCCGGCCCGCCAGCGGGCGAGCAGCTCGACTGGCGGGGCGAGGAACTCTTCGGCGCCGTCATCGACCATGCGGGTCGGGTCCGGCGCGGCGGTCACCGCCGCGAAGAACGCCTCGGTGTCGGTGGCCGCCAGCAGCGACATGTGATCGGTCCAGGCGAGGTGGGCGATCTGGTGCCCGATGCTCCAGCCCGCCGCGAGGGTCGGTCGAGCCCAGTCGGTCGCCGGTAACTGCGCCACCAGGCTGTCCAGTTGGGCGGACTCGGCGGCCAGATCCGCGAGCAGGTCGGTGAGATCGACCATGGGTGCCTCCGGTCGGTTGTGGCCGGCGCGGCCAGCGGTCAGGGCGTGAGCAGGGTGGCGAGTTGGCGCTTCCAGGTGCTCAGCAGGGCGGTACGGCGGGCCGAGTCGTCGTTGAGCAGGTTGGCCACCCCGAGCCCGCGGAGCAGGTCGAGAGTGGCCTGGACCGCCTCGCGGACACCGGGTCGACGCTCGTCGACACCGAGTAGGGCCACGGTGAGGCGGTGCATCTCCCGGCCGACAGTCGCCTCCAGCGGCACCAGGGCGTCGCGGAGTTCCTGGTCCGTGCGGGCGGCGACCCAGAGTTCGAGGGCGGCCACGAACAGTGGCCCGGTGAACGCCACGCCGAGCAGGTCGATCACCCGGTCCAACCGCTGCGGGCCGGCCGGCAACGCCTCGGCCTCGGTGCGCAGCTCGACGGCCCGCCGCTCGGCGAGATGGGCCACGGCGGCTGTCACCAGTGCCGCCTTCGTCGGGTAGTGGTGCAGTTGGGCACCGCGCGAGACACCGGCCCGCGCGGCGACGACGGTGGTCGTGGTGCCGGACCAGCCGTGCTCGATCAGGCAGTCGACTGTGGCCTCCAGCAGGCGGGCCTGGGTGGCGCGGCTGCGCTCCTGCTGAGGGACGCGCGTCGATGCGGTGGGCACCGGACCAGCCTGCGGCCTCGGAAACAAACAGTCAAGACTGACTTTTTTTGGCCGCCGTTCGGCTCGCCGCCGAGGCGTCGATTGCCGTACCGGTCAGCGGCCAGGTCCGAGCGTCGTCCTGGTTGCGGCGGTTGTCCTGGTTCGAGCCGCACGAGGTAGCGGCATTTTCGTCTGTCACGGTCACCCCCCACCCAGGGCGGCCGGCCGGCCCGGATCACGACCGGGCCGGTGGACGCCGACATCGCGGCCGGCGCTCACTCGTTCCATGACAGCCGTCCCCACCGTGTCCCGGAAGAGCAGCCGCAGGTCGGGACAGACCGGCTTCAGCGGCCGTCGCGGGGAGCGAAGACAGCGAGCGCCTCGGCGTCACTGTGCCGGGACCGCAGGAATTCGTCGGCCCACTCGGCGGCGTCCGGGAAGGTCGACTCGGCGGCCACCCGCGCGCAGGCGGCATCGACGTCGAAGCGGGTACGGCGGAGCTGGACGCCCGGCCCGAGCAGCGCCCAGTGCGCCCCCGCGCCGCCGTACGGCATGCCGATGCTGCCCGGGTTGACCACCAGACGTCGATCGACCAGCCGGGTGAAGGGCATGTGGGTGTGGCCGCAGACCACCGTCGTCACCTCGGCCGGCACCTCGGCGAACACCTCCGCCCAGCGCTCCATCCGGGTGTCGACGAGGACGACCTCCTGGTCGTCGCGCGGGGTGGCGTGGCAGAACAACGTCGGTCCGAGGCCGTCGATCTCCAGGGTCACCGTCAGCGGGAGTGCGGCCAGCCGATCCAGTTGGTCGTCGCGGAGCTGCTCGGCGGCCCAGTTCGACACCTCGATGGAGGCGGGGCGGCCGGCGCGGGCCTCGACCAGCTCGCGCTCGCAGTTGCCGCCGACCCAGCAGACCCGGTCGCCGAGATCAGCGAGCAGGTCCAACACCTCGACCGGTTGTGGACCGGCCGCGATGTCCCCGGTGAGCACGATCAGATCGGCGGTGGCGACGTCCGGCTCGGCCAGCACGGCCTCCAGCGCGGGCAGCACACCGTGGATGTCGGAGAGGACAGCGACTCGATTCGGCATCAGCCCACCCTGACGCTGGCGCCGAGCCGGGTCCAGCGAATCTGCGGCGGGCAGACGAAGAAATCCGGCCCGGTCCGCGTGCTGCGGGCCGGGCCGGAACGTCGCGGGCGCCGGGGTGGTAGCCCGGCGCGCCGGGTCAGACGCGGGCGCGCCGGGCCAGGCGCTCCGGGTCCAGGATGATGATGCTCTTGCCGTCCAGTCGCAGCCAGCCACGCGAGGCGAAGTCGGCGAGCGCCTTGTTGACCGTCTCCCGGGAGGCGCCGACGAGCTGGGCGATCTCCTCCTGGGTGAGGTCGTGGGTCACCCGCAGGACGCCACCGTCGCGGGTGCCGAACCGACCGGCCATCTGGAGCAGGTTCTTCGCGACCCGACCCGGCACGTCCGTGAAGATCAGGTCGGCGAGCGAGTCGTTCGTCCGGCGCAGCCGCCGGGCGAGCACCCGGAGCAGTTGCTCGGCGATCTCCGGGCGGTTGGCCAGCCACGGCCGCAGCGCCTGCTTGCGCAGTCGTACGAGCCGGGTGTCCGTTACCGCGGTGGCGGTCGCCGTACGCGGACCCGGGTCGAAGAGCGACAGCTCACCGACCATGTCCGAGGGCCCCATCACCGCGATCAGGTTCTGCCGGCCGTCCGCTGCGCGGCGACCAACCTTGATCTTCCCGGACAGCAGGATATAGAGGCTGTCACCGGGCTCGCCCTCATTGAAAACGATCTCGCCCTTGCGGACTTCGATCGTCTCCATCTCCTTGGCAAGCGCCTCGGCAGCTTCCGGGTCGACACCCTGGAAGATCCCGCTGCGGGCCAGTACCTCGTCCATCGCGCACCTCCGGTTGCGCGTGCCGTCCGTCGGCCGGGTCCGCCGTCCGCTGATCCCCTCGCGCGCCGCCAAGTCTAGGCGCACATGAGCTTGAATCAGAGGTCGCCCCTGGAATCTTGATCGTTGGGCGTAACCTGCCCGACGTGCTGAGCGAGCCAACTCTGACCAGTCGCTCCGAGGACGGGTGGGACATTCCGCTGCTCGTCTGGCGCGCCGACGGACCTCTGCGGGCCGTCAGCAGCGGCCCGCTGGGCGGTGGAATCGGTGCCCGGCACTGGGTGCTGAACGCGACAGTGCCGATGTCGTACGACCGGGACGACCCGGCCGCCCACCTGACCGCGCTCGCCGCCGACCTCGCCCTCGACGGACCCGGCGTTGGTCTGCTGACCGGCGTCGACGTGGCCGAGGTGGTGGCCCGGGCCGACACCGGGGTCCGGGCCTGGGCGACGGTCGGGCTCGGCACGCCGGTGCGCGCGGCCGAGCCGGCTCCGGCCGGGCTCGTCCAGCGGGTCGGCACGGTCAACATCGTGGTGTACGTGCCAGCCCGACTCGCCGACTCGGCACTGATCAACGCGGTGGCCACGGCGACCGAGGCGAAGACCCAGGCGATCACCGACCTCGGACTGCCGGGGACCGGCACCCCGACCGACGCGGTCACCGTGCTCTGCCCGGTCGACGGGCCGGAGGCCGCGTACGGGGGGCCGCGCTCCACCTGGGGCGCCCCGCTCGCCCGAGCGGTGCACGCGGCGGTGCTCGCCGGGGGTGCTCGGGCGGTCGTGCCCTGGTCAGAGCAGCTTCCCGACTGAACTTCCGACCGATCGGCTGTCGTCGGCGCGTTGCCGGCCCGGTAGGGTCGCGAGCGATGTATGCTCCCGCCTCTCTCGCGTCCCGCCCGCGTCGCCGCGTCGTGCTCGGCCTCGCCGGGCTGCTGGCCGCCCTGCTCGTCGCCGGCTGCGGCGACCCCGGCGGGGAGAAGGCTCCCGTCTGGCAGCCCGGTGCCGGCGGCGGTGGCACCGGCGCACCGGTGACCGCGGCCGGCCCGGAGGCCACCGGGCCGGCGGACTCCGCCACGGGCGGCGCGATCTCGCTGTCCGCCACCGGCGACATCATCATGGGCAACGCACCGAGCCGGCTGCCCGCCGCCGGTGGCAAGGGCTTCTTCACCTCGGTCACCGAGGCGCTCAAGGCCGACCTGGTGATGGGCAATCTGGAAGAGCCGCTGACCGTGGACACCGGCACCGGCAAGTGCGGTGCCAACTCCACCCGCTGCTTCCAGTTCCGGGCCCCACCGGAGTACGCCGCGCACCTGCGCGACGCCGGCTTCGACGTGCTCAACCAGGCCAACAACCACGGCTACGACTACGGGCCGAAGGGCTACGAGAACACCCAGCAGGCGCTGGAGAAGTACGACCTGGAGCACACCGGTGCGCCGGACCAGATCACCGTGGTCGACGTCAAGGGCGTCAAGGTCGCGGTGGCCGGCTTCTCGTCGTACGTCTGGTCCAACAGCCTGGTCGACATCGCCGAGGCGAAGACCGTGGTCGCCAAGGCCGCCACCATGGCCGACCTGGTCGTGGTGCAGGTGCACATGGGTGGCGAGGGCGCGGACAAGACCCGGGTGAAGCCGGGCACCGAGATGTTCCTGGGCGAGAACCGGGGTGATCCGGTCAAGTTCTCCCACGCCATGATCGACGCCGGCGCCGACCTGATCGTCGGACACGGGCCGCACGTGCTGCGCGGCATGGAGTTCTACCAGGGCCGGCTGATCGCGTACAGCCTGGGCAACTTCGCCGGCGGCGGCAACTCGCTGAGCAACGATGGCCGCCTCGGCTGGGGCGGGGTGCTCAAGGTCTCGCTGAAGCCGGACGGCAGCTGGGCCGGTGGCTCGTTCACCTCGACGTACATGAACGACGCCGGTAAGCCGACGATGGACTCGAACGACAGGGGTCTGGGCCTGATCGGCGACCTGAGCGGGAGCGACTTCCCGAAGAGTGGCGCGCGGTTCGACGAGCAGGGCAAGATCTCTCCGCCAACGGGCGGCTGACCCGAGCGGGAACGTCCGGGGCGCGACGTAGGCTGACCGTCGTGACCAGTAGTCCCCCCGGTGCCAGCGAGACCGACCTCGGGCGCACCCGCCGCGCCCGCAAGATCGGCCGGGTGCTGACCGAGACGCATCCCGACGCGCACTGCGAGCTGGACCACTCCAGCGCCCTGGAGTTGTCCGTCGCCACGATCCTCTCCGCGCAGTGCACGGACAAGAAGGTCAACGAGGTCACCCCGAAGCTCTTCGCCCGCTATCCGAGCGCCGCCGCGTACGCCGGTGCCGACCGTGGCGAGATGGAGGAGCTGATCCGGCCCACCGGCTTCTACCGCAACAAGACCGACTCGCTGATCAAGCTGGGCCAGGCCCTCCTCGACCGGTACGACGGCAGTGTCCCCGGCCGGCTCGCCGACCTGGTGACGCTGCCCGGGATCGGCCGTAAGACCGCGAACGTGATCCTCGGCAACGCCTTCGACGTTCCCGGCATCACCGTCGACACGCACTTCCAGCGGCTGGTCCACCGGTGGCGGCTGACCAGCGAAACCGACCCGGTCAAGATCGAGCATGCGATCGGCGCGTTGTACCCGAAGCGCGACTGGACCATGCTGTCGCACCGGATCATCTTCCACGGGCGGCGGGTCTGCCACGCCCGCAAACCGGCCTGTGGCGCGTGCACGCTCGCGAAGCTCTGCCCCTCGTACGGCACCGGCCCGACCGAGCCCGCCGCCGCCGCGAAGCTGCTCAAGGGGCCTCGGGCGCGGGACCTGGCGGTGGCCGCCGGCGTCGACCCGGAGCTGGTGCCCGCCCAGGCGGTCGCCGCGGAGGTGCCATGAACCGCCGCCTCGCCCTGGTGATCCTGCCGCTGCTGCTGACCCTCGCCGGCTGCACCAGCGGTGCCGCCGACGATCCGGCCCCCCGCCGGGCCGCCGCCGAGCGACCATCACCGTTCCGGGACTGTTCCACGCTGACCGCCCGACCCACGGCTGCCTCGCCCGGCTCCGCCACACCCGGCGCGACCGCCCCCGCGTCGCCCGCCGCCACGCCCGACGCGACGGTCTCCGCAACCGGCGCCGACGCGACGGCCCCCGCCGCTGGCGGTCAGGCGCTGCCGGAGCTGACGCTGGCCTGCTTCACCGGCGGCGCGCCCGTCGCCCTTCGGGACGTGGCCGGGCCGGTGGTGATCAACGTGTGGGCCTCCTGGTGCCCGCCGTGCCGCAAGGAGCTGCCCGCCTTCCAACGCCTCAGCGAGCGGGCCGCCGGTCAGCTCCAGGTGGTCGGGGTCAACAGTCGGGACAGCCGCAGCGGCGCCCAGGCCATCGGTGAGGACTTCGGCATCCGGTTCCCGATCCTGGTCGACCAGGGTGAGGCGCTGCAACGCAAGCTGGAGCGCAGCTTCTTCCCCATGACCATTCTGGTCGGCGCCGACGGTCAGGTCCGGCACATCGAGGCCAGTGGCGCGCTCGACGACGCCCAACTCGCCGCACTGGTCCGTAAGCACCTCGGCCTGACGGTGCCCGCGTGACCCGTCGACCGCCCGAGTGGATCGAGCCGTTGCTGACCCGGCTCGGCACCGCCCGCGCCGAGGACTTCACCCGGCTGACCACTCCGGCCGAGGGTGGTCGGGAGAGCGCCGTGCTGGTGCTGCTCGGCGAGCAGCCCGGTGTCGGCCCCGACGTGCTGGTCCTGCAACGCGCCGCCACCCTGCGTACCCACGCCGGCCAGCCGGCCTTTCCCGGGGGCGCGGCCGACCCGGAGGACGCCGACGTCCGGGCCACCGCCCTGCGCGAGGCGAACGAGGAGGTCGGCCTCGACCCGACCAGCGTGACCGTACTGGCCGAGCTGCCGAAACTGTGGATCCCGGTCAGCGACTTCGTGGTCACCCCGGTGCTGGCCTGGTGGCACGACCCGCACCCGGTGCACCCCCGGGAGCCGGCCGAGGTGGCGCACGTGGCCCGTCTGCCGGTGAGCGAGCTGGTCGACCCGGCCAACCGGCTGCGGGTCCGCCACCCGAGCGGCTGGATCGGCCCGGCGTTCTCCGCACGGGGGATGCTCGTCTGGGGCTTCACCGCCGGGGTGCTGGCCACCCTCTTGGAGATGGGCGGCTGGGCTCGGCCGTGGCCGCGTGAGCGGGTGGTGGAGCTGCCGCCGAGTGGAGCGGCCCCGGCCCCGTCGGCGGGCACCGACGACGCCGACGAGAGTGCCCTGCGCTGACCGCGCCTTCACTTTCCGCAAGCGATGGTCATCCGGTGGGCACACTGCCCGTACGCTTGACCCGTGTCCGTCGTGGATCTGCTGCTGCTCCTGCTCATGCTCCTGTTCGCGATCAGCGGATACCGTCAGGGCTTCGCCATCGGCATCCTGTCGCTCGCCGGGTTCTTCCTGGGCCTGCTGCTGGGCCTCCAGCTCGGGCCGCTGTTCGCCAGGCAGTTCGTGGATCCCGTCGCCCGGGTGCTGATCTCGCTGGTGGCGATCTTCGGGCTGGCAGTGATCGGTCAGGCGCTCGCCGGTTGGCTCGGCTCACGCCTGCGTAAGACGATCACCAGTGAGGTGGGCAGGCGGGCCGACGACATCGGCGGAGCCGTCGTCTCACTGCTCGCGGTGCTCCTGTTCGCCTGGCTGATCGCCGTGCCGTTCGGCTCGTCCGCGGTGCCCTGGATCGCCGCCGCGGTGCGCAACAGCGCGCTGATCACGGTGGTGAACCGGGTCCTGCCCAACCAGGCCCACGATCTGACCACGGCGTTGCAGGACACTCTCGACACCGACGGGTTCCCGGACGTCTTCGGTGACCTCGCGCCCACGCGCGCCCGCCAGGTCGAGCCACCCGACCCGGCACTGGCCGGCTCACAGGTGGTGGTCAACGGGCAGCGGTCGGTCGTCAAGGTGCTCGGCTCCGCACCCAGCTGTTCACGCCGCATCGAGGGTTCCGGCTTCGTCTACGCCGACGACCGGGTGATGACCAACGCGCACGTCGTCGCCGGGACCCGTACGGTCGCCGTGGAGCTGGGCGGCGAGCGGTACGACGGCAAGGTGGTGGTCTACGACCCGGACCGGGACCTGGCCGTGCTACTCGTACCCGGACTGCCCGGTCCGTCCCTGCGGTTCGCCGCCGGTAACGCGGGCAGCGGCGCCGACGCCATCGTGCTCGGCTTCCCGCTCGACGGCCCCTACAACGCGCAGTCGGCGCGGATCCGCGACGTCGACCGGATCAAGGGACCGGACATCTACTCCGACGGTGACGTCACCCGGGAGATCTACACGATCCGGGCGCTGGTCCGCAGCGGCAACTCGGGAGGTCCGCTGCTCTCCTCCAACGGCCTGGTGCTCGGCGTGATCTTCGCGGCGGCGGTCGACGACTCGAACACCGGCTTCGCGGTGACCGCGGCCGAGGCCCGCCCGGTCGCGCTGGCCGGTGCCGAACGTAACCGGCAGGTCGGCACCGGCGAGTGCACCTGACCGCCGTGCGGGGTCAGCTGGGGGCCGACGCGGCTCGTCGCGCGGTCGGCAGCTTCGCCCGACCCCACCGCAGCCCGCGGTCCAGCACGGCACGGGCCATGATCGCGACGCAGGTGCCGCCGTTGAGGAAGGACGCCACCACGTCGCTCGGGTGGTGCATCCCCCGATACATCCGGGTCAACGCCACGCCCAGCGGCACCATCAGCAGCAGCGTCCACCAGGCGACCTTCGCCCCGGTGCTGCGGACCCGCAGCGCCATCAGCACGGCGATGCCGACGTAGAGCGCCACCGCCGCCGAGGTGTGCCCGGACGGGAAGCTCGACGTGGGCGGCGAGACGTCCATGTGCTCCACCGCCGGCCGCTGCCTGTCGATCACCATCGTGGTCAGCAGGAACACCAGCGCCTGGGCGGTGACCGCCGCGCACAGGAACAGGGGCTCCCGCCAGCGGTTCAGCCAGAGCCGCAGCGCCAGCGCCACCAGTACGGTGACCACGACGATCATCTGGGTGCTGGCCAGTGTGCTGAACACCAGCGAGACGTTGTTCCAACCGCCGGTGCGGTCACCGGCGAACTCCCGATTCACCGCGTCCTCGACGGTGAACGGCCAGGTCCGGGCGAGCACCCGGGTGACCAGCACTCCGAGCAGCACCATGACGCCGAACAGGAGGGACACCGGCAGCAGCACCCGCCGGACGATCTGGACCACGGTGTCGGGCATGAGCCGGCAAGTACCCGTTCGGCGTCGTCGGCACGCCTCAGGTCGCGCCGGGGTGCCGCTCGATCTCGGGAGCGACGCCGTCGCGGGCCGGCCGGACCGGTCGCAGGCCGGTGTGCGCCCGCCAACTGGTGAACGCGGCGGTGGTCGCCGCGACCACCGCCACGCCGAGCAGCCAACCGCCGAGCACGTCGCTGGTGAAGTGCACACCGAGCGCCACCCGGCTCAACCCGGTCACCACGGTGAGCAGCAGTGCGCCGACCCAGAGCGCGACCCGTGCCACTCCCCGGCCGACGTACGGCAGAAACACCAGCAGCAGCACCCCGGCGGTCAGGGTGGCGTTCAACGCGTGACCGGACGGGAACGAATAGCCGGCGGCCCGCGCCACCGGGTCGAGCAGCTCCGGTCGGTCCCGGCCGACGAGCAGCTTCAGCAATGGGCCGAACAGCCCACCCACCACCATGGTGGTGGTCGCCCAGAGGGCCAGTCGGCGGGCTCCCCGGCGCAGCAGCCAGATCACCACGAGCAGGGCGGCTGCCCGCAGCGGCATCGGCGCGAACACCTCGGTCCAGGTGTGCATCAGCACGACCCAGGCCGGGTGGTCGACGGCGTAACCGTGCAGCGCCTCGGTGACCGCCGTGTCCAGCCGGTGCAGCGGTGCCCAGGCGCCGAGCACCAGCAGCGCGAGCAGCGCGAAAGGCACGAGCACCAGGAACGCCGCCGTCGCGGCCAGGGTGAGCCGCAGCCCGAGCGAATGGTCCGGGTCGAGTCGGCGGTGCCGCCAGGACGGGTGCCGGGCGGTGCCGAGGGTACGTGGGCCGGGCGCGCTCATGCGAACCGTTCTACCCCACCATTCGGCCGGTCAGGCCTGCCGGTGGGCCTCGATCATCGGGACCGCTGGCGGAGCCGGCGCACCAGCAGGGTGGCGCCGCCGGTCAGGGCGACGAGAAGCATGAACCCGGTCCACAGTTGCTCCGGTGCCGACGTGTCCTCGCCACCAGCGGCCCGGGCCGTCCACCGGCTCTGCTGACGAGGAGCGGCGAGACCGAGCGGATTGCTGCCGGCGCCGGCCACCGAGTCGTCAGCGGAGCCGGGAGCCGGACCGAAGCCGGTCACCCCCGGCGACGTCTGATCATCGAGCGGGTTCGCGGTCACCGATGGCACGTCGGCGCTCAACGCGGCCACCGGGTCGACCATCCCGTACCCGAAGCGGTCGTCCCGGCCGGTCGGCCCGAGGTCCCGGGCGGTGGTCAGCAAGCGGTTGACCACCTCACCCGCGGACATCTGGGGATAGCGGGACCGGACCAGCGCGGCGGTGGCCGCCACCAGTGGCGCGGCGAAGCTGGTGCCCTGCACCCGCCAGTACCCGCTCGGGGGTTTGGCGCCGACCAGCCCGGTGGCGGGAGCGCTGAGCACCGTCGCCCGGCCGGTGATCGACCCGGACCACAGGTCCTCGCTGTTGCGCTCCAGGCCGGCGACCGCGATCACCCCCGGCTCACGCGCCGGATACCACACCTTGGTGCTGCTGGAGGTGGCCAGGTTGCCGGTGCAGGCGACCACGACCACGTCCCGGACGAACGCGTAGTCCAAGGCCGCCGCCAGGGCGGGGCTGTCGCCGCTGCCGCCCAGCGACAGGTTGATCACGCGGGCGCCGTGATCGACCGCCCAGCGGACCCCCTGGGCCACGATCAGCGCGTCGTCGTAGCGGTTGTCCTCGTCGAGCACCCGGACCGGCAGGATCCGCGCGTCCGGCGCGAGGCCTACCACGCCCCGCTTGTCGTCCTTGCGGCCGGCGATCAGGCCGGCGACTGTCGTGCCGTGCCCCACCGGATCCGGTCCCGCGCCGCCGCCGGAGCCGACCAGATCCTGACCGGGCAGCACCTGGCCGACCAGGTCCGGATGGCTGCCGTCCACCCCGGAGTCGACCACCGCGACGGTCACGCCCCGGCCGGTCGAGCTGCGCCAGGCCGTCTCGGCCTGCAACTCGTCGAGCTGCCACTGCTCGTCGCGGACCTGATCGGTGCGAGCGATCGTGTCGCCGGGGGCGAACACCGTCGGCCCGCCGGCCAACTGGCCGCCGTGGCTGGGCGCGGTCACGGGTACGGCCGCCGCGGTCGGCGCGACGACGGCGAGCGCCGCGGCCGCACCGAGCAGCGCCCGGACGGTCGCCCGTCGGGCGGCCGACGGACCGCTGTGCCGCACCCCTGTCACATCCCCAGCCATTCATCCCGACGGAACCATGACGATCGGAGATTACCGGTTTCCCCACCCGTCACGGGAAGAACCGGCGAGTCGGGTCATTGTGGCGGCAGTTGTGCGAGCTGAACGAGGCGTACGCCCTCCCGCCGGGTGACCAACCGACCACGCCCCGGCGGCAGCGGCCCCGGCCGCACCGGCCCGACGAGCGCACCCTCCTCCGGGCTGCCCGCCATCACCAGGCCGGCGGTGGACAGCTCCCGCAGCCGTTGCACGATCGGCTCGTACTGGGCCCGGCCCGCGCCACCGGACCGGCGGGCCAGCACCAGGTGCAGCCCGACGTCACGGGCGTGCGGCAGGTGCTCCTCCAGCGCCCGCAGCGGGTTGGCCGGCCCGGCCGCCACCAGGTCGTAGTCGTCGACGAGCACGAACAGCTCCGGCCCGGACCACCAGGATCGATCCCGCAGTTGTGGCGGGGTGACCTCCGGCCCGGGGGCACGCCGCTCCAGGTAACCGGCGGCCGACTCGACAAGCTCGGCGGTGTGCGCCGCGGCGGTGCCGTACCCGATCAGGTGCGGCGTCTCGATGGCGCCGAGCAGACTGCGCCGGTAGTCGACCAGGATCACCCGGGCCTGCTCGGGGGTGAACCGGGTGGTGATCGACGAGGCCAACGCGCGCAGGAACGACGACTTGCCGCACTCCGAGTCCCCGAAGACCACGAAGTGAGGCTCGGTGGCGAAGTCGAGCCACACCGGCCGCAGGTCCGCCTCCGCGATCCCGATCGGCAACCGCAGCCCGGTCGTCGCGGTCAGGTCCATTTCGGCGTACGGCAGCACCGGCGGGAGCAGCCGCACCCGGGGCGCCGACGGGCCACCCCAACTGCCGGCGACCCGTTTGACCAGATCGGCGGTCTCTCCGTGATCGGCGAGCTGGGGCAGCGCGGTGAGGAAGTGCAGGCCCTCCGCGGTCACCCCCCGACCGGAGCGCTCCGGCACGTTGGCGGCGGCACGCCGGGCCACCAGCGAGTCGGACGGATCACCGAGGCGCAGTTCCAGCCGGGAGCCGAACAGGTCCCGGATCGCCGGCCGGAAGTCCAGCCAGCGCAGCGCGGTGGCGACCACGTGCAGCCCGTACGACAGTCCCCGGGTGGCCAGGTCGGTGATCAGCGGTTCCAGATCGTCGTACTCGCCCCGGACCGTGCTCCAACCGTCGATCACCAGGAACACGTCGCCGAACGGATCGGCCCCGAGCTGGCTGGTCGTTGGAGCGGCGGCCCGCCGCTGCCGGTACGCGGCCATCGACTCCACGCCCAACTCCGCGAAGCGGCGTTCCCGATCGGCCAGCACGGTGCTCATCTCGCCGACGGTGCGCCGGACGGCGGTCGGGTCGGCCCGACCGGTCACCCCACCCACGTGCGGAAGGTCGCGCAGCGCGGCCAGCCCGCCGCCACCGAAGTCCAGGCAGTAGACCTGCACCTCGACCGGGGTGTGGGTGAGCGCCAACGTGCAGATCAGCGTACGCAGCGCGGTGGACTTGCCGCTCTGTGGCGCACCGACCACCGCGACGTGCCCGGCGGCCCCGTCCAGCGTCAGCCAGAGCAGGTCCCGGCGCTGCTCCAACGGCTTGTCCACGACGGCCAGTGGCACTCCCAGCGAGCCGTGCAGCTCCGGGTTGCCCACGCTGAGCCCGCGCTCCGGGTCCACCTCGACCGGGCCGAGCAGCTCGTCCAGGGCCGGTGGCGGACCGAGCGGCGGGAGCCAGACCTGGTGCGCTGGTGGCCCCTGCCCGACGAGCCGGTCCACCAGCAGGTCGAGCAGTGTCTCCCGGTCCTCCTCCTCCGGGGCGGCGGGCACGACCGGGGTCGCCGGCTCGGGCACCGGCACCACGTGGGTGGTGAAGGTGAGCAGCCGGGCACCCCCCTCGGCCGCGACGCCGGTCGGCGCGGTCCGCCGGCGGACGGCACCGGAGACGTACGCGGCCTTGAACCGGGCCAGCGGGTCGGTGCCGGCGCGCAGGTAGCCGTGCCCCGGCGAGCGGGGCAGTTCGTGCGCGTCCGGCACCCCGAGCACCGTGCGCGACTCCAACGCGGAGAAGGTTCGCAACCCGATCCGGTACGACAGGTGGGTGTCCAGCCCACGGAGCCGCCCCTCCTCCAGCCGCTGGCTGGCGAGCAGCAGGTGCACGCCGAGCGACCGGCCCAGCCGGCCGATCTGCACGAACAGGTCGATGAAGTCGGGCTTGGCGGAGAGCAGTTCGGAGAACTCGTCGCAGATCAGCAGCAGCGACGGCAGCGGGGCCAGTGGGCTGCCGGCCGCCCGGGACCGCTCGTAGTCGCGCACGCTGGCGAAGTTGCCGGCGCGGCGCAGCAGCTCCTGCCGGCGGACCAACTCCCCGTTGATCGCGTCGACCATCCGGTCGACCAGCGGCAACGCGTCGGCCAGGTTCGTGATCACCGCCGCGGTGTGCGGCAACCTGTCGAACGAGGCGAAGGTGGCGCCACCCTTGAAGTCGACGAGCACGAAGTTGAGCTGCTCGGAGCTGTGCGTGGCGGCGAGCCCCAACACCAGCGTGCGGAGCAGCTCGGACTTACCGGAGCCGGTCGCCCCGATGAGCAGGCCGTGCGGTCCCATCCCGTCCTGGGCGGACTCCTTGAGGTCAAGCTCGATCGCGCCGCCATCCGCGCCCACCCCGATCGGCACCCGCAGCCGGTCCCGTGCCGAGCGCGGCAGCCAGCCCTGCTCAGCGGTGAAGCTTTCCGGGTCACCGAGCCCGAGTAGTTCGGGAAGGCCCAGGTCCGCCTGGAGCGGGGCGTCCGGTCCGCGGGCCGCGCCGGCGAGCCGCAGCGGCGCCAACCGTCGGGCGACCGCCTCGGCGTCGGCGAGGTCCAACTGATCGGCGGTGCCCACCTCGGCGTGCCCGTCGGACGACCACGAGTGCAGCCGTCGGTCGTGCAACTCCAGCAGCAGCGCGTACCTGTCGAGCAGCCGGGGCGGCGGGGTGTCCAGGTCCAGCACGGTGAGCGCATCGATGCCGCCGTCACCGGTCAGGTCACTGGCGCCGGTCAGGTCGCCGCCGTCGAGCACCACCACCACGTGCGGGCCGTCGGTGGCGGGTCCGGCCGGGCTGAACCGCGACCGGCTGGCCAGCACGTCGGCGAGCAGCCGTTCCAACTCGGCGGCGGAGCTGGTGACCAGCCGTACCGGGCCGAGCGCGTCGGTGCGGCTCGGATGGTGGGCGTGCGGGAGCCATTTCACCCACTCCCAGCAGGCGCGGCGTTCCGGTCCCGCGCAGACGGCGACGAGCAGCTCGTCGGGGGCGTGGAAGACCGCGAGCTGGGTCAGCACCGCCCGGACCAGTGCCTGCGCCGCCGGGTCGCCGGTGGGTGGCCCACCGGTGGCCGGGGCGCCGCCCCCGCTCCGGCCGGCGGGACGCACGTGCACCCGGGCGAAGCTGCGCAACGACAGGGCCACCGGCAGGTCCGGCACCACGGAGTACGCGTCCAGAAAGCGGCGCAACGCCCCGGCGGTCATCGGCTCCAGCTCCTCCAGCGGCCGGGTGACGGGTGGGACGAGCGGGGTGGCCAGGGTCTGCGGCCCGACGGCGACCCGGACCACCGCGAAGTCCGGGTCGGCGGGACGTCGTTCCCAGACCCGGTGACTGTCCACCGTCGACCAGAGCACGCCCGGGTCCGGGTGCCGGTAGTAGAGCCCGGCCCGCTGCTGTCCCGCGGTGCGTCGCACCCGCCGCCGCAGCGTGGCCAGGTGGCGCAGGTACTCCCGGCGGGCGGCCATCATCTCGGACTTCTTCGGCGTGCCGGAGGCGCTGCCCCAGGAGGTCACCAGCATCGCCAGCGAGGAGAGCCCGAACATCCCACCGACCACGTACGAGTAGGCGCCGCCGCCCCGGCCGAACATCATCGCCATCGCGACCGTACCCCCGAGCATGGGCAGCAGCATGAGCATCTGCTGCCACCGTCCACCGGTCACCACGGGGATCTCCGGCGGTGCCTCGACCGGCAGTTCGCCGGCGGGGATCTCCGGCGCCGGTCGACGTGGTGGGCGCTTGATGACGACTGTCGACACTCGGCCTCCTGACTGCGCTGGGTAACCCGAGCCGGACTCATGGTAGGTAAAGTCCTGTCGTCCGCACAGCCTCCGATCCCTCCCGAGATGGAGACCAGTCGATGACTACCGGTCTGGCCCGCGTCACCATCAGCGCGCCGCAACGACGGGTGGACGTCGCCCTGCCGGAGCAGGTGCCTCTCGCCGAGCTGCTGCCCGACGTGCTCCGGCACGCCGGCGTCGGGCTGGCCGACGACGGCGAACAGCACGGCGGCTGGGTTCTGCGCCGCACCGACGGCGCGCTGCTGACGACCGCACAGGCACTGCTGCCCCAAGGGGTCCGCGACGGTGAGGTGCTGCACCTCGTGCCGGCCCGCGCGCACTGGCCCGAGCTGGAGTACGACGACGTGGTCGAGGCGATCGCCGACGGTGCCCGCCGCCGTGGCGGCGCCTGGTCGCCCACCGCCACCCGGGCCGCCGGTCTCGCCGGTGCGGCCGTCCCGCTCACCGTCGGGCTGCTCGCCCTGCTCGTCGGCGGCCCGACGTACCGGGCCGGCTGGCTGGCCGCCGCCGTGGTGGCGCTGCTGCTCACCGTGGCCGGTGCGGTCGCCTCCCGCGCCAACGGCGACGGCACCGCCGGGGCGACACTCGGCGGCTACGCGCTGCCGTACGCGTTCACGGCCGGCGCCCTCGCGGTCGGCTCCGGCGACCCGGTCGGGCCGGTCGGGCCGGTCCGCTGGGTGGGCGCGCCCGAGCTGCTGGCCGGCTCGGTGGCGCTGTCGCTGGTGGCGCTGATCGGCCTGCTCGGAGTGGCCAGCCGGCTACGGGTCTTCGTGGCCGGTGTGACGGTCGGCCTGATCGGTGCCGGGTCGGCGCTCGGTGGGCTGCTGCTCAGCCCGGCCGGCGCGGCGGCGGTGCTGCTCAGCGCCCTGGTCTTCGCCGTCGGCGTCATTCCGCTGCTGGCCATCCGGCTGGGCAAGCTCCCCCTGCCGCCGATCACCCTGCCGACCTCGACCCCCACCGAAGGGCCGGAGCGATCCCGGGATCTGCCGGACCGGAGCCGGGTGAACGCGGCGGTGACCCGCACCGAGGAGGTGCTCACCGGGATGTTGATCGGGCACGCCCTGCTGGCGGTGGCCGCCGCGGTCGTACTCGGGGTTGCCGGCACGACGGCCGGCTGGGTGCTGCTGGCGGTCACCTCGGCCGTGCTGCTGCTGCGGTCGCGGCTGTTCGTGGCGTTGCGGCACCGGGTCCCCACGGTGCTGGCCGGGCTGGCCGGCTACACCGTGCTGGGCGTGGTGCTCGTTGGCCGGGCCGACGACGTCGGGCGGTTGGCGCTGGTCCTGGGCGGTGCGGCGTTGGCCCTGGTGGCCGCCGCCAGCGGCACCGGATACGCCCGCCGGCCGGTCTCGCCGTACCTCGGAAGGATCGCGGACCTCACCGACACGGCCCTGGCGGTCGCCGTGGTGCCGATCGCCTGCGCGGTGCTCGACCTGTACGACCGGGCCCGGGGGCTGCTCGGTTGAGCGGCCCCCGGGCCCGGTGCGTCGGTGGTACGTCAGTGCATGGATTCGCCGCGCGCCTCGGCGTCCCTGGCCCGCTGGTACGAGGCGTGGATCTCGGCCTCGGCCTCGGTGCGGCCGACCCAGGTCGCGCCCTCCACCGACTTGCCGGGCTCCAGGTCCTTGTACACCTCGAAGAAGTGCTGGATCTCCAGCCGGTCGAACTCGCCGAGGTGGTGGATGTCGCGCAGGTGCTCCTGGCGAGGATCCTCGTAGGGCACGCAGAGGACCTTGTCGTCCCCGCCCTTCTCGTCGGTCATCCGGAACATGCCGATGGTGCGGCAGCGGATCAGGCAACCCGGGAAGGTCGGCTCGGGGACCAGCACCAGCGCGTCCAGCGGGTCGCCGTCCTCGCCCAGAGTGCCCTCGATGAACCCGTAGTCGGCCGGGTACTGGGTGGAGGTGAAGAGAGTGCGGTCCAACCGGATCCGGCCGGTCTTGTGGTCCACCTCGTACTTGTTCCGGTGACCTTTGGGGATCTCAACCGTCACGTCGAAATCCATCTGCACGCTCCCTCGTCTGCCCACGCTGGCTAACGGAACCACTGGCGGCCCCTCCGGACAGGTGAATGCCCACCCGCCGACTCCGGCCGCCGCATAGTCTTCGGACCGAAGTAGTGTCACCCAAGCCGATTTTCGCTGGGGGAGGAGGGGGTCGTGGGGAGGGAAGATTCACACTACCGCCCGGACGGGGGCTCCGCGCACGGTACCGGACGATCCGGCTCCGGCGGCGCCACGGGCCGGGTCCCGGTGCCGGAGGCCCACCTGCCCCGGGCTTCCGAGCCAGGGACGCCGGCAACCGGGACGCCCCCACCAATGCCCTGGCGCCCCCCCGGCTCGACCCCGCCCATCCCGAACAACGGCCGCTTTCCGGTAGCCGGCGGTGACCGGCCGACGAGTGGCCCGCCGCGCGGGAGCGCGTCCGTCCCGGTCAGTTCGGCCCCGCCCGGCCCGACCTCGGGTGGCCCGCCGCGCGGCAGCGCGTCCGTCCCGGTCAGTCCGGCTCCGCCGGGCCCGACCTCGGGTGGTCCGTCGCGCGGGAGCGCGTCCGTCCCGGTCAGTCCGGCTCCGCCCGGTGCGTGGCCCGGTCCGACCGCCACCCCCGGTGGCGCCCCACCGCTGGGTCCGCCGATCTCCGCGTTGCCGTCGCCCGCCGGCGCCGCGCCGGCCCCCGCACCGGTCGCCCCCGCTCGTCGGCGGCGGCTGCCGGTGGTGCTGGCCGTCGTGCTGCTGCTGGTGCTCGCCGGTGTCGGCGTCGTCGTCGTCCGACCCGGCCCGGTCGCTGGATGGCTGGGCGACGACGCCGGGTCCGCGCCGAACGCCGTGGGCGCGACCCCGGAGCCGGACCCGGCGGACGTGTTGTCCGGCCCGGACCCGAACGCTCCGGTACCCACCGCGGACGGGGTTCGTGCCGCGCTCGACCCACTTGTCGGGGTCGCCGCCCTAGGCGATCGGGTGAACGTCTCGGTGGCCGATGTCATCTCCGGCCAGACGCTGTTCGACAAGGGGGCGGACGACGGCACCGTGCCCGCCTCGGTGACCAAACTGGCGACCGCGGTCACGGCACTGGCAGCCCGGGGACCCGGCTACCGGATCCCCACTCGCGCCGTGGCCGGCACGAAGGCCGGCGAGGTGGTGATCATCGGTGGTGGCGATCCCACCCTCGCGATCGACAAGAAGGGCTACTACCCGGGCGCGGCGCGGCTCGACGAGTTGGCCGCCCAGGTGCGTACGGCGCTCGGCGGCACCACCCCGACCAGTGTCACCGTCGACGGTTCGGTCTACTCCGGCCCGGTCTACGGCCCAGGCTGGGACGACGACATCCCCACCGGTGGGTCCGGTGGCGCGGTGACGGCGTTGATGACCGACGGCGCACGCCGGGATCCGAGCGTCCCGCACGGGGCCGCGGCGCGGTTCGCCGAGCCGGACCTGGCCGCCGGAAAGGCGTTCGCCCGCCTGCTCGGTGTGCCGGGCGACGCCGTGAAGCGGGGCACGGCACCGGCGCCCGCCGCGGCCGGTGGCACCCCGGCGCCGGGCAGCGAGCTGGGTGTGGTGCAGTCTCCGCCGATGATCCGGCTGGTCGACATCATGATCAGCGAGAGTGACAACCTGGTGGCCGAGGCGTTGGCCCGTCAGGTCGCGATGGCCCGCAACCAGCCGGCCTCGTTCGACGGTGGCGCCGCCGCGATGGACGCGGAGGTGGCCGAGTTGGGCCTGCCCGCCGACGAGATCACCCTGTCCGACGGCAGCGGACTGTCCCGCAACAACCGGATCAGCCCGTCGTTGCTGACCGACCTGATCCGACTGGCCGCCAGCCCGGATCATCCGGAGTTGGCGGGCGTCTTCGGCGGTCTGCCGGTGGGCGGCTGGTCGGGGACCCTGGACGAGCGCTACCGCACCGCCGCCGGCACCGCCGCCGGGGCGGGCAGCGTCCGGGCGAAGACCGGCACACTGACCGCCGTGCACTCCATTGCGGGTCTGGTCACCACCGCCGATGGTCGGCTACTCACCTTCGCGGTGCTCACGGATCGGGTGCCGGGCGGAAAGGAAACCGCCCAACCGGCGCTGGATCGGATCACCGCAGCGCTGGCCGGCTGCGGCTGTCGCTGACCGTCACTCCGACCCCTACCGGGGACGCCATCGCCGTCGATCGGGATCGCGAGCGCGGGCCGGGGTGTCGCGGCGCGGGTACGGTGGGTCCATGGCGCAGTTCGTGGACTGGGATCTGGCCGCCGCCACCGCGGGGGCGTTGAGCAAGTCGGGCCCCCGGGTGTCGTACTCCGAGGCCACCGACGTGGTCGGCGACCTGCGCCGGCTGACCGATGAGGCGGCCGGACACGTGGCCGACTACACGGGGCTGCGGGCGCAGGTGGCGCATCCGCCGGTTCGGGTGGTCGACCGGCGCGACTGGGCGGCGACGAACATTGCCGGCCTTCGCGAGGTGATCACTCCGCTGGTGAGCCGGCTGTCCGGCGACAAGCAGCCGGGTGCGTTGACCGAGGCGGTCGGCTCTCGGCTGACCGGGGTGCAGGCCGGCACCGTGCTGGCGTACCTCTCCGGTCGGGTGCTCGGGCAGTACGAGGTCTTCTCGGCCGACCCGGGCCAACTGCTGCTTGTCGCACCGAACATCGTCGAGGTGGAGCGCAAGCTCGGTGCGGACCCGCGGGACTTCCGGCTCTGGGTGTGCCTGCACGAGGTCACCCACCGGACCCAGTTCACCGCCGTTCCGTGGATGCGGGCCTATTTCCTCGGCGAGGTGCAGGCGTTCGTCGACGCCTCGTCCAGCGGCAGTGAGCATGTCGTCGAGCGCCTGCGGCGCGGGGTGGCCACGCTTTCCGAGGCGGTCCGTGACCCGGAGAGCCGCACCAGCGTGCTGGACATCGTGCAGACCCCGGCGCAGCGGGCGGTGCTGGACCGGCTCACCGCCTTGATGACCCTGCTGGAGGGGCACGCCGAGTTCGTGATGGACGGCGTTGGTCCGCAGGTGATCCCGAGCGTGGAGCGGATCCGGGCGTCGTTCAACCGACGCAGGGAGGCGGGCAACCCGCTGGAGAAGGCCATCCGCCGGCTGCTCGGGGTGGACGTCAAGATGCGCCAGTACGCCGAGGGGCGCAAGTTCGTGCACGGCGTGGTGGAACGGGTCGGCATGGACGGCTTCAACTCGATCTTCAACTCGCCGCTCACGCTGCCCCGGCTGTCCGAGTTGGGTGACCCGGATGCCTGGGTGGCCCGGGTGCACGGCCCGGCCGGCACCATTCGGGCAGCTGGCTGACCACCCAGCGGTGGCCGCGCTCGCCCCGCCGGTGGCCGCGATCCGGGTGGCGGTCCGGCGCGCCCTGACCGGTCTGCCGTCCGGTGGGCCGGTGCTTGTCGCCTGCTCCGGCGGAGCCGACTCGCTCGCCCTCGCGGCGGCCACCGCGTTCGTGGCGCCTCGACTGGGTCGCGCCGCCGTGCTGGTCTCGGTCGACCACGGATTGCAGGACGGCTCCGCGGAGCGTGCCGAGGCGGTGGTCGCCTGGGCCGGTGGGTTCGGGTACGCGTCGGCGACCGCCGTGCGGGTGGAGGTGGCGGGGCGTCCAGGCGGGCCGGAGGCGGCCGCCCGGGAGGCTCGTTACCAGGCGCTGACCGAGGTGGCCCGGCAGCAGAACGCGGTCGCGGTGCTCACCGGGCACACCCGCGACGACCAGGCGGAGACGGTGCTGCTGGCGCTCGCCCGGGGCGCCGGTCCCCGGGGGTTGGCCGGAATGCCCGCCCGGCGAGACCTGAACGGGGTGCCGCTGCTGCGTCCGCTGCTGGAGATCGGTCGGGCGCAGACCCGCGCCGCCTGTGCCGTGCTCGGGCTGAGCCCGTGGCAGGACCCGCACAACACCGACCCGTCGTACGCCCGCTCCCGGGTGCGGGCCGACCTGCTGCCGGCGCTGGTGCGGGCGCTCGGACCCGGCGTGGTGGACAACCTCGCGCGTACCGCCGGTCTGGTGGCGGCTGACAACGCCGCGCTCGACGAGGTGGCGGCGACGGCGCTGGCCGGGGCACGGCACCCCGAGGGAGGCCTCTCCGTGCCCGCGCTGGCCGGTCTGGCCCCCGCGGTGCGTGGCCGGGTGCTGCACTCCTGGGCGCGTGAGGTGGGCGCCCTGCCGGGAGCGCTGTCGCACCGGCACGTCAACGCCCTGGACGCGCTGGTCACCGCTTGGCATGGTCAGGGTCCCACCGATCTGCCCGGGGGTGTCCGGGTGCTCCGCCGCGCCGATCGGCTGGCGCCGGTCACCCCCAGCTGACGCCGACGTCCATCTCGCCGCGCCGTCGATCGACGCCGGTCAGCGTTGTAGGCGTTGCGTTGCCGAACGGGTGCGCCTTTGCTGGGTGGCGATGTCAGCCGCTGTGTGCCCGGTCCCGGAAGGTGGTCCGGTAGCTGTGTGGGGTGGCGCCGACCCGGCGGGTGAAGTGGTGGCGCAGCGCTGCGGCGTCGCCGAAGCCGGACTGGTCGGCGACGGCCTCCACGCTCAACGGGGTCTCTTCGAGCAGCCGCCGGGCGAGCAGCACCCGTTGGTTGGTGAGCCAGTCGTGCGGGGTGGTGCCGGTCTCGGCGCGGAACCGGCGGGCGAACGTGCGTGGTGCCATCCCGGCGCGGGCGGCCAACTCCTCGACAGTGGTCGTCCGGTCCAGGTGACCCATCAGCCACTCCAGCACCGGTTCCAGGGTGGGTGCCTCGGGTGCCTTCGGGATGGGCGCCTCGACGTACTGGGACTGGCCGCCGTCGCGGTGCGGCGGGACCACCATCCGTCGCGCCAGTCGGGTCGCGGTGGCCGAGCCGTGCTCCTGGCGGATCAGGTGCAGGCAGGCGTCGATGCCGGCCGCCGTGCCGGCGCTGGTGAGCAGCCGGCCGTCCTGGACGTAGAGCGAGTTGCAGCGCACCCGGGCGCGTGGGTGCCGGCGTTGCAGCTCGTCCACGTACCGCCAGTGGGTCGTGCATTCCCGGTCGTCGAGCAGGCCGGCCTCGCCGAGCAGGAAGGCGCCCGAGCAGACGCTGAACAGGTACGCGCCGCGGGCGTCGGCCCGTCGTAGCGCGTCGAGCACCGAGCCGGGAACGGTGGTGCCCTGGCTGTGCGCGGGAACGGCCACCAGGTCGGCCTCCTCGACCGGGCCGAGGTCGGCGTGCGGGGTGAGGTGGAAGCCGGACGACGTACGCACCGGAGCGCCGTCGGGGCTGCACACCTGGAATCGGTAGCCGGGAAAACCGTCGGCGGTGCGGTCGGTGCCGAACACCTCGGCGAGCACGCCGAGCTCGAAGGGGGCGACCTGGTCGAGGGCGAGCACGGCGATGGACCGGAGCATGTGACGAGGGTAACCCGAGAGGTGGCAGTAAATCGATGACCAATGGCATTCCTGCCACTGTCCGGTCGGCGCGACAGGTCGCAGACTGGTCTCAGTCCGGTGCGCACCGGCGGCGAAACCGACAGCAATCATGCGAAAGCGAGCGCCGCCATGGAGTTCCTGCTCTTCCTTCTTTTCCTCGTCCTGCTCGTCGCCGCCTCGGCGGCCGGCCTGACCGTCGACAGCCACGATTCGGCGGACTGGAAGCCCAGCGACGACGGCCGCCGCTGGCGGTCACGTACCAACTGATGCCTTTAGCATCTTTTGCCCAGAAAATCCCGGGCGGGACCGCGCCAAAAGGTGCGGCCCCGCCGACGGAGGCCATCCGACGTACGGCAGGCTAGGAGTCATGGCTGACGGCTCCTGGTACGACGCCGACATCGACCACGTGATCATCTCCGAGGCGCAGATTCGCGAGAAGACGGCGGAGCTGGCCAAGCAGGTCTCCGCCGACTACTCCCACGTGAACGACGGGCTGCTGCTCGTGTGCGTGCTCAAGGGTGCGGTGATGTTCATGGCGGACTTCGCGCGGGCACTCGGCCGCAACGGCCCCCCGGCCGAACTCGACTTCATGGCCATCTCCTCCTACGGCCAGGGCACCACCTCGTCCGGGGTGGTCCGCATCCTCAAGGACCTGGACCGGGACATCGCCGGTCGGCACGTGGTGGTCGTCGAGGACATCGTCGACTCCGGGCTCACCCTCTCCTGGCTGCTGCGCTACCTGGAGTCCCGTTCGGCGGCCAGCGTGGAGGTCGTCGCGCTGTTCCGTAAGCCGGACGCGGTCAAGGTGCCGGTCCCGGTCAAGTACGTCGGCTTCGACATCCCCACCGAGTTCGTGGTCGGCTACGGCCTGGACTTCGGTGAGCGCTACCGGGAGCTGCCGTACGTCGGGGTGCTCAAGCCCGAGGTCTACGCCCGCTCCTGACGCCGGCCGCGAGCCCGCCGGGGTGACCCGGAGTGGCGTGAGGTCGACTCGTATCGGCATTCATCGAGCCGACGTTCAGCGCGCTCTCAGCTCTTGCGGCTACCGTGGACCCGGTGGCCCGGAGGTTTCTCCGCGCCCGACCCCCTCGGCCGCGTGATCGGGCCGTCGGGTGGCCGGGCCGGACTCCCCGCCACGCCGGTTTCCACCCGGACCCGCCGTACGCGGGTCGCAGGGCTGGTGGGCCTGCCCACGGCGCGTGCCATCGATATCAAAGGTGCGCCCAGTGCGGGGCTCGCGAGCTCGCTCCTCGCGTACACGGTGTACCGTCGAATGACCGCGGCGCGGCAGTTTTCGCGCCTCGGGGTCGAGGCCGCCCCGCATGGCAGCTCCGACCGCCGCTTAACCGCGGCGACACCAATCAGATGGTCAGGACGTCGATCAGGAGGATGCGGGCGCTCCGGCGCTCGACAACAGTATGGAACGTACGCGTTTCTTCCGCCGACCGGTGGTCTGGATCATCCTGGTCATCCTCGGCGCAGTTGTGCTCAGTCAACTGTTCACCGCTGGTCCCAGCTACCACCGCGTGGACACTTCCGTTGCGCTCGACCAGCTCCACACCGCCAAGATCAACAAGGTGATCTTCCAGGACAAGGAGCAGACGCTCCAACTGGACCTGGCCCAGAAGACCAAGTTCGGCAAGACCGAGACCAACAAGATCGAGGCTCAGTTCCCGTACCAGGTCGGTGACGAGGTCTGGAACGAGGTGCTGGACGCCAAGGCGGCCAACCGGGTCACCGGCCCGGCCGACGCCAAGGTCTCCTCGGACAGCATCTGGGTGAGCCTGCTGGTCAACCTCCTGCCGATCGCGTTGCTCGTCCTGCTGCTGCTGTTCTTCATGTCGCAGATGCAGGGTGGCGGCTCCCGGGTGCTCAACTTCGGCAAGTCCAAGGCGAAGATGATCACCAAGGACACCCCGAAGACGACCTTCGCGGACGTCGCGGGTGCCGACGAGGCCGTCGAGGAGCTGCACGAGATCAAGGACTTTCTCCAGAACCCGGCGAAGTACCAGGCCCTGGGTGCCAAGATCCCCAAGGGTGTGCTGCTCTTCGGCCCGCCCGGAACGGGCAAGACGCTGCTGGCCCGCGCCGTCGCCGGCGAGGCTGGGGTGCCGTTCTACTCCATCTCCGGCTCCGACTTCGTGGAGATGTTCGTCGGTGTCGGCGCCAGCCGGGTCCGCGACCTCTTCGAGCAGGCCAAGACCAACGCCCCGGCGATCGTCTTCGTCGACGAGATCGACGCCGTCGGCCGCCACCGCGGCGCCGGCATGGGCGGTGGTCACGACGAGCGTGAGCAGACGCTCAACCAGCTGCTCGTCGAGATGGACGGCTTCGACACCAAGGGCGGGGTCATCCTGATCGCCGCCACCAACCGGCCGGACATCCTCGACCCGGCGCTGCTGCGCCCGGGCCGGTTCGACCGGCAGATCCCGGTGGACGCCCCCGACATGGAGGGCCGCAAGGCCGTCCTGCGGGTGCACGCCAAGGGCAAGCCGTTCACGCCCGACGTCGACCTCGACGCGGTGGCACGGCGCACCCCGGGCTTCAGCGGCGCCGACCTGGCCAACGTGATCAACGAGTCCGCGTTGCTCACCGCCCGCAAGGACCAGAGGGCGATCAGCAACGACTCGCTCGAAGAGTCGATCGACCGGGTGGTCGCGGGTCCGCAGCGTCGGACCCGGGTGATGAGCGACCAGGAAAAGAAGATCACCGCGTACCACGAGGGTGGGCACGCGCTTGTCGCCTGGGCGCTGCCGCACGCCGCGCCGGTGCACAAGGTGACGATCCTGTCGCGTGGCCGCTCGCTGGGCCACACCCTGGTACTCCCCACCGAGGACAAGTACACCCAGACCCGCGCCGAAATGATCGACACCCTGGCGTACGCGCTGGGCGGCCGGGCCGCCGAGGAGCTGGTCTTCCACGAGCCCACCACCGGCGCCGGCAACGACATCGAGAAGGCCACCCAACTGGCCCGCGCGATGATCACCCAGTACGGCATGAGCTCGAAGCTCGGTGCGATCAAGTACGGCACCAGCGGAGACGAGCCGTTCCTCGGCCGCAACATGGGCCACGAGCGGGACTACTCCGACTCGGTCGCCGCCGAGATCGACGGCGAGATGCGGGCACTTGTCGAGCTGGCGCACGACGAGGCCTGGGAGATCCTGGTGGAATACCGGGACGTCCTGGACAACATCGTGCTCGAGCTGATGGAGAAGGAGACCCTCTCCACGGCCGACATGGCGCGGATCTGCTCCCGGGTGGTCAAGCGCCCGCCGCTGGCGCCGTACAACGGCTTCGGCAAGCGCCAGCCGTCCACCGAGCCGCCCGTGCTCACCCCGACGGAGAAGGACAAGCTCAAGGCGCAGGCCGAGGCTGACGGCGCGCAGGCGTCCGTCGGTGGCGGTGCGCCGTCCAACAACTCGGACGGCACGCACTGAGTAACGACCCGACGGCCAGCTCCCCGCACCGGGAGCTGGCCGTCTCCGCGACCGAACCCGACGGCGACGACGACCTCGACTACGTCGCCGCGCGGCTGATCAGCGGCAGGCTGACCGGTCGCCCGGTCGAGGACGCCGTCGACCTGGGCCGGATCGAGAAGGCCGTCCGCGAGATCCTGATCGCCGTCGGGGAGGACCCCGACCGCGACGGGCTCCAACAGACCCCGGCCCGGGTCGCCCGCGCGTACGCCGAACTCTTCGCCGGCCTGCGGGTCGACCCGGCCCAGGTGCTCAGCACCACCTTCGAGGCCAACCACGAAGAGCTGGTGATCGTCCGGGACATCGACGTGATGAGCCTGTGCGAACATCACCTGCTGCCGTTCCGCGGCAGTGCGCACATCGGCTACATCCCCGGACCGGACGGGCGGATCACCGGCCTGTCCAAGCTGGCCCGACTTGTCGAGGTCTTCGCCCGCCGGCCCCAGGTGCAGGAGCGGCTCACCTCGCAGGTCGCCGACCTCTTGATGAGCAAACTCGCCCCCCGCGGCGTCGTCGTCGTGCTGGAGTGCGAGCACATGTGCATGGCGATGCGCGGCATCCAGAAATCCGGTGCCAAGACCATCACGTCGGCGGTGCGCGGCGTCCTGCAGTCGGACTCCAAGTCGCGAGCCGAGGCAATGTCGCTGATCATCCCCCGCTGACGGTCCGACGCAGCCCGGCCGGCCGACCCCTGCGGGGGACGGCCGGCCGTCGCCGTCCCGTCCGTCCGCTCTCCTGCCCGGCGCCGACCAGCCGGGCAGGTCAGCCGGCGAGCAGGACCAGCAGCAGACCGGCCGTCACCAGCACCGCCGGCACCAGACACACCAGCGCGCCGAGACGCACCGTCCGGTCCAGTCGCTCGGCGGGGCTCACCCGGAACAACCGCCCAATGCCCACCCAGCCGGCGACGAACGCGACCGCCGGCATCGGCAGCCCACAGATCAGCGCGGCCACACTGGCCGGTCCCACCCCCGTCGCCGCGTACACCGCGACCTGGATCAGCGGCACCACCAGCGCCAGCGGCCCGTACACCAGAAGGTTGCGCACCCGCGCCGGCCAGGACCCCGGCCGGAACCGGGGCCGCGCCGCCAGGACGGCGTCCGCCGCCTCGGCCCGGCCCCGCGCGGCCCGCAGCGCGGCCAGTACGGCCGCCGGACCGCCCGCCATCGACCGGGACGCCTCGCTCACCTCCGGCGGTGACGGCACCAGGGAAATCGCTGGTACGCCCAACTCGCGCAGCCGTTCCTGCTGACTCGCGAGCCCGGTACGGACCACCGTCAGCTCCTCCCGGGCGGTCTCCGCCGACCGAGCCTGCTCACCGGCGGCGGCAGCCGCGCTGCGGCGTACCCCGTCCAGCTGGCGGGCCGCGGCCAGGTATTCCGCCCACGCCGTGCTGGGCTCGACCGCCGCCGGGACGGAGCCCCCGGTCGACGCCGCGACCCGCTGGCGCCCCGGCCCGGTCGCCGTGGCCTTCGGACTCATCTCGACATCCCCTGCCCGCGCCACCGGATCACCCGGCCTCGTCGGCGAACGGCACCAGGACCGTGCCCCGCTCGTCCGGACCGTCCCAGAGCACCGCCCGGTCCGGGCGGGCCTGCCACTCCACCGCGTGACCAAAGACCGCGGTGAGCTGCGCGACCGGCACGTCCAGCACGGCCACGGCGGCCAACTTGTCGACCTCGCCCGCCGGCTCGAACAGCGCGGCGAACGGGGGCACCGCGCGCCACCAACCCAACAGGTGTCTCCCCGTCGGCGGTCCGTTGCGTAACAACGCACGCAACCGCTCCACCGGCAGCTCCCGGGGGCCCGGCCGGTCCAGCCCGAAGGCCACCAGATACGTCGGCACGTCGTCGGCCGGGGCCGCGAGCAGCGTCGGCAAATCCACCAGCTCGGCCGGATGCCGGGTGGCCAACTCCGCAGTCAACGCCTCCGCCAGCGCCCGAGCTCCCGGATCCGGCACCGCCACCAGGAAACGGGCGGTGCCCGGCGCGTGATGATCCGCGGTGCTCCGGGCCGCCGTCGCCAGCAACCCGCCCGCCGCGGCACCCGACCCGAGCACCGCGAGGTTGCGACCCGCCGCCGGCCCCAACGGTACGGCGACCGTCGAACGGGCCACGTCCACCGCGCGGCCCAGCAGGGCGGCCGGCCCGTGCGACTGCCCCGCCAACGCCGCCCGGTACCGCGGATCGTTGCCGAGCAGCGGGCGCGCGTACCCGGCGAAGACGACAGGCGGCACCGACCCGGCCGGTCGGGCCTCCCACAACTCGTGCCGAAGCCCCTCCACCACCGCCGGGTGGTCCTGCGGATCGGGGTGCCGGATCAGCCGTTCATGACCCCGGATCGCGCCCCGGGGGCCGCCGAGCCCGCCTGCGGTGTTCACCACCGCGCTGCCCACCGGCAGCCCGGCTGCCGAGTCGTTCGTCGGCTCCAACACCGGACTGCCACCCGGCAGCGCCACCCGCACCGGAAACTGCCCGAGCACCGAATCCCGGTGACCCGCATCGGCGCGGGCACTCAACCCCAACTCGCCCGCACCGGCCAACACCAGGTGCACGCCGTACGCCCGACCGGCCCGAGCCAACCCGTCCAGCTGGGTGGCCACCTCAGCGGCCAACCGGTCCCGCTCGACGAAGAGCAACGGCACGTTGTCCAACACGCAGACGATCCGGGGCAACGGCTGGTGCTGACGCAACTCCGCGAAACGTTGACCGCCGGCCCGCGCCCCAGCCTCCGCCCTGCGCTGCACCTCGGCCGTCAACTCGTCGAGCAGGTCCCGGACGTACTCCCGATCGGCGGCCATCGCGGCAGCGCGCACCTGCGGAATCCACGACCGGTCCCGCTCGGTCTGCAGAAACTCCACGAACGACTCACCATCGGCGAGATCCACCAGGTAGAGCACCAACTCGTCCGGACCGTACCGGGCGGCCAATCCCAGCAACGCGGTGGTCAGGAACGCCGCGCGACCCGCCGCGGACCGTCCACTGACCAGCCAGTGCGGGGTCAGCTCGGTGAAACCCAGCGGCACCGACCGGCCCCCGGCATCACCGACCGTCGTGGTCAGCCCGTCCGCGGAATCCGCCTCCCAGAGACGCTCACCCGTCGGCGGCAGCAGAGCCGCCAACCCCAACCGTGAACCGGCCTCCACCTGCTCCGCAAGCCGTCGACACACCCCGTCGACCAGCTCGACCGGTGGGTCCACCTCGACGAAGACCGGCGAGTTCAGTCCACCCGGCGGATCCGTTCCCGGACTCGCGAAGGACGCCCCCGGCGGATCACCGAGCAACGCGTACGAGTTGCGCAGGGCCAGTGCGGTGCTGTGCGGCAGCGCGGTGCTGTGCGGCGGCGCGGTGCTGTGCGGCGGCGCGGCCCGCGTCGCATACGGGCCGGCCGGAGGCCAACCCGCCACCACCAGATGCAGGCCGGCGGCAGGCCCCTGCTCGGCGAGCGCCTCGATCCGCGCCAGATCCGTCGGACCCGTCGACTCCGGCAGAGCGGCGAACACGAGCAGCAGCGTGCGATCGTGCCGACGTCGCCCACTCGCCCCCGGAGTGACCCACTGCTCCGCCTCCGTCAGCACCGCGCGCAACCCGGCCAGATCCACCGCCGGCGGGGGCAGCAGGCCAGCATCAGCGAGCGCCCCGAACGGGGTCAACGCCGAACCCGTGGCATCCACCGCGCGAATCAACAGCGCACCCGCCGGTGTCGCCGCCAACAACCGCAGGAGTACGGCCCGGAGCAACCCCGCCACCCGTGGCTCCCGAGCGTCGGCGTCCACGCTCAGATGACCGGTGCCAACCAGCGGCACCAACGCGGGAAAACGCGCATCGTCCAACGGCGCCGCCGTGCCGACCCGGACGAACGGCGGCGGGCCGTCACCCGCCGGGAAGTCCACGGTGAGCGAGTCCAATGCAGCGCCCGCCCAACCAGGGGCCAACCGCGCGGCGGCCACCCGGAGTCGATCGGCCAGCTCGTACTGGCGGCGCTGGTCGGCAGGAGCTGGTCGCGTCTCATCCAAGATTCCGGCGGCAGCGGTGGCGACTGCCGCTGCCCGACGATGCAGGGCAGCGGCGCGGTTCGTGCGTGCCTTTGGACCGGCCACCGCGTCCACCCCCTCTGCCCGAGGTTGGCAACCCCTCCCGAGCAGAGACGGTATCCCAGCCGAGGCTGCTCCTCCGGGAGGTGCCACGGTGCTGCGCCGGTGATGTCGTGGATCTCACCGATGGGTAGGGGTCCGTCACGATCCGCTGGATCTGGGGCATTGGCTCAGGGGCCTCCAGCCGATAACGTCAGGAGGTGGAATCAGTGCAGCCCCCCGCCGGTTCCCAGGTCTCCCACGTACCGGCCCAACGGGCATCATCGGAGCAGCTACCACCTGCCCCGGTGCCGCCACAGACGCAGCCGCCGCCCCGCCGAATGCGGACGATGCTCACGGTCGTTGCCGGGGTGCTCACGTTGCTCTGCCTCGGCGGGCTCGCTACCGGCCTTGTGCTGTACCACCGCGCGTCCGCCCCAGACCGCAGCGCTCCCGACGTGGTGGTCGACAACTATCTGCGCGCGTTTCTCGTCGATCGTAATGACGCGAGAGCAGACCTCTTCACCTGTGAGGGCGGATCTCAGTTGGAGGCGATGAGGTCCTTGCGGACCGATCTACTCGCGCGTGAGCAGGAGCTGAACGTCACAATCTTGGTCAGCTGGGGCGGCCTTGTGATTAAAGGCGAAGGTAATACGGCCTCCGTTGTGACGGTGATCCGGCGTAGCGCCACAGTCGATGGTATTCAACAGAGCTTAACGGACACCTGGCAGTTCGACGTGAGAAAAGAGGATGACTGGCGGGTGTGTGGAGGTCTTGAGATAGATTAACCTTATTCGATCCATAGTAGATGGACCGGAACCTCCAAGGTGGTGGGCGACTGGCCACGCCAGGCCCAGCGGTACCACTCCACTTCCGGAGCGATCCGGACGCAGATGTCCCCCTCGGCACCCGAGTAGGTCTCGGTGACCGCGCGCAGATCACGGCGCTCCAAGCCGCCCTCGACGTGCACCACCCGGCGGCCGGTGACGGCGTCGGCTTCGAAGACTGGCGTGGGAGCCCGGTGTGCCGGGCCGTCCAACGAGACCAACCGAATGCCAGTTTCGCGGGGCCTCTCCGACTCCGGCCGGCTGCCAACGGTCTCCACCCAGACCCGTTCCACCGGCACCAGCGGTGCGAACACCTCGACCTGGTCGGCCTCGGCTCGGTACCACTCGTGCTCGGGAATCACCGGCACATAGGTTCGGGCGCTCTGCACCACCCGGTCGTCCGCGCGCAGATCTCCTCGCCAACCCAACCCCGGTAGACCGACGAGCACCCGCCGCCCGCGTAACTCCACCCGATCGGTGGCGGGAACCATGGCCAGCGGGCGGGGTGGCCGGGGCGCCCAGTCGGGCTGGTCGGCGAAGGGGTCCGGCATAGGTCCGGTCATGCCCGCGGTGGCCTCACTCGGCAGCGCGCAGCGGGGCACCCCGCTCGCGCATGAACGGGATCGGATCGATCGCACCGCGGCTGGACCGGTCACCGCGCAGGTGCACCTCGAAATGCAGGTGTGGCCCCGACGAGTTTCCACTGCTGCCGACCTGCCCGATGACCTCGCCGGCTGGCACGATTTGGTCCGGTGTGACCAGGGGGCGGACCACCATGTGGCAGTACCGGGTGATGTTGCCGCCAGCGTGCAGCAGGTCGACGAACCACCCGCAGCCACCCTTGCCGGGGTACCCGTCCACGTCGCAGCTACGTCGTCCCTGGTTGTCCGGGTCGCAACGGGCCACCAGAACCCGCCCGGCGGCCGCGGCTCGGATCTCGGTGCCCTTGGCCGCCCCAATGTCGACCCCGTTGTGGCTGGGGCGGTCGGCGGTCCGAAATCCGGAACCGACATCGCCGGGGATCGGGGCGGTCCAGCCGGAAGCGGCAATCTCGCCATGCTCGGCGGCGTTGCACACGGCCTTGCCGTTGATCTGGACGGTGCGGGCCGCCCCGCCGGCAAGGGCATCAACGAGTTTGCTGGCCAACTCCTCGTGCTTGGCGTACGCGTCCGGATAGGCGCTGATCTGCACCTGCTGCGCCACCACGGTCAGTGGCCGGCGTTGCCAACTCCGTACCTTGACGAGCTTCTCGTAGAACTTCCGAGCGGTGTACGCGGGTGTCATCCGCTCGGCGACCGACCCCCAGCCAGGCCGTTGTTGAAAAAGGCCAAGCGAGTCGTGGTCGGCCCCGACTCCCTCGTGTGGCAGCGCCAGAGACTCGGGGACGCCGCTGTTCGCCAGGTTACGCAGGGCGGACTCCTGCATCGCGGTGGCCAGGGCGATCACCCAGCCTCGCGAGGGCACGCCCAGATCCTGGCCGACCTTGATGATGATCGCAGCGTTGCGCACCTGTGCGTCGCCGTACTCGGTGAACCTCGGCAAGTCACCGGCGATGTTCACCGGACGGATCGGGCCGCAGCCCCAACCGGCCAAAGTGTCCCCGTTCTCCGCGTCGCCACCGAGCCCGCTGAGGAAGAACGCGGCCGTGCCGCCGGTGCAACAGAGCAGGAGCAGCATTCCGGTGACGACCGTGGTGATCACCCCGATCCGCAGGCGTCGGCGCAGCGGAGGCGTGTCACCGCTGGCGGTCATTGCCGTTCCCAATCCAGCACGTCGACCAGCCAGCCGTCGTCGGCGACGACCAACTCCAGTCGAAGCCGACCAGTGTCCAGGGGTAGCAGCACCTCGACGAAGGTCTGGGTGCGTGCGCGCACCTCCGGTGGCCCGGTGACCTCCTCGGCCGGAACCCCGCCGGGGTCGGCGCCGGACAGCTTCTCGGTCAACGCCGCCGTCGACAACGGACGCAGGCCGGCCTGCCACTGATCGGCGGCAATCCCGGGCTGGCCAATCCAAGCCTTGGCGAACCGGTCGGCGGTCTGCTCCGGTGTGCGGGCACCTGCGGGAGTGACCGGTGACGGCGGAGCCTCGGTGGACATCACGCCATCGTCACCGGCCGTCGGGTCCACGGTGGTGATCGGGCGGTCTGGCCGGTTGCTCAGTCCGTCCGCCGGACCGGGCGGGCCGGAGACCAGGCGGGCGGCCCCGATCACGCCGAAGACGAGCACCGCAATCACTAGCGCCACCCCCAGTCGGGACCGCAGCGCCCGGCTGAAGAGGAACTCCAGGGCCCGTCGCATCGCCGTCACCGTGCCTCGGAGCGCACCCGAGGTCCGGTACGGTCCGGCGCGCGCTCAGAGGAGCCCGGTCGGTAGACCACGAACGACGGGTTCTCGGCTGGCACGTCGGGTTCGGTCCAGGTCGCCGGCTGCCGCCGACGAGGCTGGGGCGGGACCTTACGGCCCTGGCCACCGGTCTCCTCCCTCGTGGCCTCATCGGCGCGTTCCTGACCGTCCGGTCTCGTGACGCCGGTGCGTTCGGGCCCGGCCGGAGCGGTCGGCGTCGGTACCGGGTCCTCCCTGCGCGCCTCCGGGCGCAACCGGGTCTGCTCAGCGACCGGTGACCGGCGACGTCCACCCACCGGCTCCGCCGTGCCGCCGGGCTCCACCACATCGAGCCGGGCAGCGACCCGCATGTCCCGGAAGAACCGACGGTGCCAGGAGCCGGCCGAGCTGACCGCCTCGCTGCTGTCCTTGCCGCCGAGCTGAGTGATCCGCCGGTACGGGCGCAGCAACAGCCAGCCGACCACCCCGCAGAGCCAGACCAGCACCACCTGAAGCCAACCGGGCAGGGTGGGCGTGCTCATGATCAGATCGACAGCAAACAGGTAGATGGCGGCCCCGGTACCGAAGATCGCGATGTTGAAGAGCGCGGCAACCACGGCGTTCGCCAATCGCCGCAGCCCGGCGCTGGCCGGCCGGAGTAGGCCGACCGTCCCGAGGATCGGTGCTGCGATCACCGCCCACCGGAAGATCAGGAAGCCCAGCAGGACCAGCAGCGATGCGGTCAGATCGAACATGGCGAAGAGCACTGAGGCCAGCACGGCAATGAATCCGGCGCCGACCCGGTCCATGTCCCGCACTCCCTGGAGGTATTCGTAAGCCTCCGGGTCCTCGGACTTGATTTGCTCGGCCACTCGCGCCCACTGCTGCTGTTTGGCCTTAATAGTCGGTTCGCGGGTGGCCGGGTTGGCACGCAGCTTCTCGACCTCGTCCCATGACAGCGCTTTGGCGTCATACAGTGCCGGTCCATATTTTCGAGCGGTTTCACTGTCGGCCGAACCGAGTATCCCTCGCACCCAGTTTCGATAGAGCATGCTCTCAGTCGCGGTGTCGCTGGCTCGGACGGCAGGGGTCCTAAGATCTTTGCAGCGATCGGGATCGATGCACCTTCCTGGGTCGGGTTCCCTTGCCTGTGGGCCGACTGCGTCGTGCACCACTCCGAGGCTCGTGACAAGAGCGCCGTCGGCGATATTGGCTGACTTGACTGGCCACGCGGCCAACGCCGTGACCGCGACCATCACCAGCAAAGCCCACCCGGCGGTCGTCATCGCATTGCTCATGTCCGACTGGCGGGACCGCCATAGAAGGTAAAGCCCTACTACGCACAGGGTGACGATCCCGAAGACACTGAATACCTTCTCGTACACGGCCTTCGTCGCTTGCTCCACCAGCGGGTCAGCCCAACCCCACATCGAGCCGGGATCCCAGGCGCGCTCTCTGAGCGCGTTCGACGCGCCGATGATGGCCGTCGCGGCCATGAACTCGCCGTTTGCGATCGTTGTGGTGAACTTGTAGTCCGGGTGTAGCACGCTCGATGCGCAGCCACCGTCGATGTCGTAGGTGTTGTAGCTGTAGCCCGCATATCCGTAGAGGCTGTAACGACCAGCTACTCCGCTCGCAGCATCTGTCGGTGGCGCGGCGGCGAACCAGCCGGCAAGCCCGGAATCTGGCGTGCCCGGGGTCGGCGCGTTACGGCACTTGACCTCGTCCTCGCTGACCGCCTGCAACTTCCCCACGCAGGCGCGGAAGTCGGCCTGCCACTCCTTGGTCGTGCAGAGGTCGGCGCGGGCCTGAGCGGCGGGTGGTGCGGCCGCGGCCTCCGCGCCGATCAGCGGCCAGGTGACGGTGGCCCCGGCCAGTACGCCGAGGGCGAGCAGGAACGACGCGATCCTTGCCCAGGCCCTCGCCATGTCACGCCTCCAGATCCGGCAGGGAGATGCTCGGTAGCACGCCGGCCGCCGCGGCGATCGCGGCGGGCGTCGTGTCGAGGTGGTCCAGCAGTCCTTCGACGTAGGAGACGTCGACGCGGACCTTCTGCACGCGGCCGTCGACGTCGCGCATGACGAACTCGCGGAAGCCGAGCCGGGTGGACGAGCTGGTGTCGGCGGCGGAGAGCGAGGCGAGGGTGGCTTCGTACCCGTCGTTGACCGGCACCCGTAGTAGGCGCAGCGCTTCGGAGGCGATCTCGGCGTCTTCGGCGATCCGGCCGACGAAGACGGTGGAGACCAGGTTCTGCACGTCGAGGCCGAGGATGTCGCGCGGGTTCTGCGAGGCGACCAGGGCTGCGAGGTTCCACTTGCGGGAGTCCCGGGCGAGCCGGACCAGGAACGAACGCCCGGACCGCCAACCCTCCATGAAGTGCGCCTCGTCGAGGCCGACGAGCTTGCGCGACGACATCGACCCGCCGTAGCAGCGGCGGACGGCGAGCCGGTGGGCGGTGTGCAGCATCGGCAGGGCCAGCGCCTCCTCGGCGGACCAGTACTCCCGTTCGATCTTGAGGTCGGGCAACCGCAGCCCGGCCATGGTGATCACGGTGAGTGCGGCGTCGGCACCGAGCAGCCCTTCCGGTGGCCGGCCGAAGAAGAGCATCGCCAGCGGCATCTCGGCGGTGTCCAGCAGGAGGTTGGCCAGCTCCTTGCCGGCGTCGTCGTCCAGACGGCCGAGGCAGCTCACCACGTCGTCCAGGGTGGACGTCTCCTCGGCGGGGACCTGCCGGACCGCGTGCCGGAACAGGGTGGCGGTCGACGCCTCCCGGGCCACCTGCGGCGGAACGAGCATCATGCAGATGTCCTGGACGAGCATCCGTCGCTCGGCGCGGGCGTTGGAGACCGCGATCTCGAACTCCCGGTCGCCAGCCGCGCCGGCAGCGAACTCGCTGCGCAGTGGGGTGGGAATGAGTGAGTAGGGCGCCAGGGTGCCGTGCTCCGAGCCGGTCAGGTTCAACACCCGGGAGTACGGGCGCAGCTCGGGCATCGCGCAGAGGCGGGCCAGCGGCCCGGACGGGTCGAGCAGGGTCACCTGGACACCTCGGCGCGCGGCCAGGTAGCCCAGCGCGCCGAGCAGTGTCGACTTGCCACCGCCCGGTTCGGCGACGAAGACCGCCAGCCCGGAGCGTTCCCGGACCTCCATGGGGAAGTGCAGGTCGAGGAAGACCGGCCGGCGGCAGGTGCCGGCGGTCCGCCCGATCAGGTCGCCCCGCCGGTCGCCCACGTTCGAGGCGGCCTGGGGGAGCGCGGCGGCGAGCAGCGGCACCGGCATGCGGCGGACGTAGCCGGTGTTGGCGATCGGCTCGCCGGGGATGAACTCGCGGGCCAGCCAGTCCTGGTTCTTCGGGTGTTGCAGGGAGATGCGCAGCTCGCGGGAGTAGAGCTGGATGAGCCGGCGGGCGCGTTCCAGGCATTCCTCCCTGGTCCGGCCGCCGACGGCGATCCGGTGCCAGCCGTGCGCGCGGGCCGAGTCGACCGGCAGGCCGGTGGTCATCTCGTCGCCGATCACCAGCGCGCGCTTGGCCAGTCGCTCCAGCTCCGGGGGTGCGTCGATGCCGTGCTCGGCGTAGTCGAGCTGCTGCGAGCGGATCATCCGCAGCCGGTGTTCGAGATTGCGGAAGGAGTCACCGGAGCCGAGGATGTCGACGCGGGTGGAGATCTCCATCGGCCACGGCAGCCGCTCGTGGAAGTGCAGCCAGGGCTCGTGCCGCTCGGGGATCTCCAGTGGCTCCATCCGGCCGACGGCGAGTACGGCGACGTGTCGTTCCTCGCCGGTCATCCGGTTGACGAGTTTCACCGTCGAGCCGTACGGGGTGCGGTAGCGCTCCACCTGTTCGGTGAGGGCGAGCAGGTCTCCGCGTTCCCAGCGCCCGTCGGTGACCGGGGAGAGGGTGCCGGGCGGGGACATGCACAGCGCCACCGAGCGGTAGAGCAGCCACTCCAACTCCTGGGCGGTGACCCGCCGGCCGCGCATGCCGAACGCGCCGAGCACCTCGTCGAACTGCTCCACGGTGCGGCCCAGCTTGCGGCGTTCGCCCTCCGCGGTGCCCCGGCCGAAGGTGCGCAGCACCCGCTCGGTGAGCGAGTCGCCGAGGGAGCGGCGGGCGAAGGTGACGCCCAGATAGGTCTGCCCCTCGGCGTGGTTGACGGCCATCAGGTGCCGCTGGGCGGCGACCAGGTGATCGGCCCAACCGGTGGTGCCGGCCACGTCGGCGAGCGGCGCGGGGGTGTGTGCGTCGATGGTGCGCGCCCACTCGTCGGCGGGGAACGGCCGGGTGGTGCGGCGCAGGTGCAGCCGGAAGCCCGCCAGGCCGGCGTACTGCTCGGAGATGGCTGACAACAGCGCTTCGCGTTCGGCGTCCGGCCGGAATGCCCAGCGGACCTCGGGCAGCCAGTACCAGGCGGTCACGGTGTTGGGGGTGAAGGTCAGGTGACCGGCGATCTCGGTGATGGCCAGCTCGACCGACGGGTCCCGATCGCCGAATTTGATCTTCGGGGCGCGGACCCGGGTCGGTTTGGTCGGTCGGTCCGGTCGGCTCGCGGCACGCTGTCGGGACGGGGCGATCTCCCGGCCGGTCGGCTCGGTGCCCGTGTCCTCGGGCCGATGATCAGGGTCGGCGGCGCGATGCGGCGCGCGCTCCAGCGCCGGCCGTTCCGTGGGGCCGCTGTTGGCCGGCTGTTCGACCGGGGCCGTCGGAGCTGCCGGTCGGCCTGCCGGCGTCGCTGGGCGACGCTGCGGGGTGGCCGTCGGACGGCGTCCCGGCGTGGTGCCTGTGGGTCCGCTGACGGGACCGGTGCCTGCCGGTGGTGTGGTGGGAGTCCGGTTGGGCTCACCCGATGGGCGGAGCATCGGCAGCCGATCGCCGGCCTGGTGCGGCACCCGGGACTCGCTGGCCGGGTGGCCACCGCCGTGGCGTGGCTCGATGGGCCGGGGGCCGCCGTGGGCCTGGTCGTCGGGCGTCCATGGTGGTTCCAGCTCGGGAACCGGACGGGCCGGCGCCGCGCCGACCTGCGGCGGCGCCTTCGGTGGGATCGCCTGCTGCTCCTGGGTGCTCGGACCGGCCGAAACGGCTCGCGCGGCACCGGGCCGTGCCCCACCGAAGAGGTCCAGGAAGGGGGAGTCGATGTCGGCGTTCTCGCCCGCCGACACCGCGCTCGGCTCGGCGGGTGGCGTCCGGCGGGGGATCGGCCGGGGCGCCTGGAACACGCCCACCGCACCGTGACCGGGCGACGTCACCAGCGCAGGATCGAGCGCTACCTCGTCCTCGTCTTCGGCGTAGTCGAATGATTGCGCACGGTGACCGGCCGGCACGGCCGGGTGGCCGGCCGGAGAGCCCGGCGTGGACGAGCGACTCATGCGACCGCCTTCGGGAAGGGCAGCAGGCTCCCACCCGCGTCGTGGAACGAACCGATCGACGTACGCCCGGTCATGCCAGCTCCTCCCGGATCCTGATCCGGCTGCCGACCAGGCGCGGGTCGCGCTGCTCGATCGCCGGCTCCCGGGTGCGTCGCCAGTCGGTCAGCGCGGTGCGGATGACCACCCGCGCCGGCCGATCGGGGTCGACGTGCCGGAAGATGAACGACGTGGTCACGATGGCGAGCGCGATCTCCCAGGCCGGAAAGAGCTCGACCGTGAACGTGAACAGCCAGTGGATGAACATGTAGAGGGGGACCAGCAGCATGAAGAGCCCGTACTGGGCGTAGGGCAGGTGGACCGGAAGGGTGTAACCGGGCGGCCCGAGGTAGACCAGGCGGGCCCGGTAGATGTCGTCGTCGGTGCGCAGCCGCATCTGGTAACGCGCCTATTCGAAGATCAGGTCGATCAGGTAATCGCCGACGAAGAAGAGTGTTGCCGCGCCCGCGATGAAGGCGAGCCCGACGATTGCGATCGCGGAGCTGGTCAGCACCTTGGAGATCTCGCCTCGGCTGGCTCGGCCGATGAAGATGACGCCCAGGACGGCGAGCAGGATCGGCGCGATCTTGCTGGCGAAGAAGGTGACCACACTGTTCGTGTCGATCCCCTTCGGTGCCGGCTCCGCGAGCGGAGTCGACGCCAGGGTGGAGAGCGCGTGGGCGACGCCGGACGACGCCGTCTCCATGAGCTCGAAGGCGATCACTGGAACCTCCCCATAGCGCGGCCGGCGGTGCCGCGGCGGTGCGATAGGCAAGCCGGACGGGAAATCTGCCTCGCAGGGCATGGCGTTCTTGACCCTGCGTTCGTTACTCACCACGGAGGGTGGCGAGGTTTGGGCGGATTTTCCCCGCTTCGGCCCTCCCTCCAAGCTTCGCCATCTCGATGCTGGCCAATTCCAAAGCGTACGGCCCGCCCCGGATTGCGACAAGCCGCGAAGGGACGGCCTGATACTGCCCGGATGACCGATCGTACACCTGTTCTAACGAGCACGTCAGGGGTGGTCGGTTGAGCTGACCCGGGTCGGTTGGCGCCGCTACCGCGCCCGGTACCGTCTAGTCGTGACCGATCTGGTGCGGGCCTCGGGCCCCGTGGTGATGGGCGTCCTCAACGTCACGCCGGACTCCTTCTCCGACGGCGGACGGTACGCCGACCTCGACTCGGCCGTCGGACACGGCGTCCGTCTGCGCGACGCCGGTGCGGACCTGATCGACATCGGCGGCGAGTCGACCCGGCCGGGCGCTGAACGGATCGATGCCGCCACCGAGGCCGCCCGGGTGTTGCCGGTCATCCGCGAACTGACGGCCGCGGGCGTGGCCGTCAGCATCGACACCAGTCGCGCCCGGGTGGCGGAGGCCGCCCTGTCGGCCGGGGCGGCGGTGGTCAACGACGTCTCCGGCGGGCTGGCCGACCCGGACATGGCCCGCGTGGTTCGCGACGCGCGCTGCCCCTGGGTGTTGATGCACTGGCGTGGCCACTCCCGCGCGATGCGCGAACTGGCCAGCTACGGCGACGTCGTGGCCGACGTCCGGGCCGAGCTGGCCCAACGGATCGACGCGGCGCTGGCCGCCGGGGTGGCCGCCGACCGCCTCATCGTCGATCCCGGGCTCGGCTTCGCCAAGACGGCCGCGCACAACTGGGAACTCAGCGCCCGTCTGCCGGAGCTGCTGGATCTCGGCTGTCCGCTGCTCTTCGGTGCCAGCCGCAAGTCGTACCTCGGCAGGTTGCTCGCCGCCTCGGACGGCACCCCACGACCGACCGCCGAGCGGGAAGCGGCCACGGTGGCGACCAGCCTGCTGGCGGTCGCCGCGGGCGCCTGGGGCGTTCGCGTGCACGACGTGCGGGCCACGGTCGACGCCCTGGCCGTCTGGGTCGCGACCGGCAGACCGCGCCTGGCCGGCGCGCACCACGACAACAGGCAGGAGGTACGGCGATGACGACGGACCGGATCCACCTGACCGGCCTGCGGGCACACGGCCGGCACGGGGTGTACGACTTCGAACGTGAACAGGGGCAGGACTTCGTTGTCGACGCCGTCCTGGAGCTGGACCTCGGCCCAGCCGCCGCCAGCGACGACGTCACCGACACCGTCCACTACGGCGAGTTGGCCGAACGCCTGGTCGCGGTGGTGACCGGCGAGCCCGTGAACCTGATCGAGACCCTCGCCGATCGACTCCTCACGGTCTGCCTGACCGACGAGCGGGTGCGCACCGCCACCATCACCGTCCACAAACCGGAGGCTCCGGTGCCGCACACCTTCACCGACGTGGCCGTCACCATGACCCGGACGCGGGACCGATGACCAGGGCCGTACTGTCGCTCGGCAGCAACCTGGGCGACCGCCTGGAGCACCTGCGCACCGCCGTCGCCACGTTCGGCGACGCCGTCCTCGTGCTCTCCGGGGTGTACGAGACTCCACCGTGGGGCGACACCGACCAGCCCGCGTACCTCAATGCGGTGTTGCTCGCCCAGGACGCGAGCGCGACCCCCCGCGACTGGCTGGAGCGGGCTCGCGACGCGGAGCGGGCGGCCGGCCGGGTCCGTGACCCGCGGCGGCGGTTCGGGCCGCGCACCCTCGACGTGGACGTGATCGCGGTCTGGGGCGACGACGACGAGCCGGTGTTCAGCGACGAGGAGGAGCTGACCCTGCCGCACCCCCGGGCGCACCTGCGGGCCTTCGTGTTGCGGCCGTGGATCGACATCCAGCCGTACGGTCGGCTGCCCGGCCACGGCTGGTTGACCGACCTGCTCACCACCGGGCCCGCGGCGGACGACGCGCTGGAACTGCGTCCCCGGCCGGAGTTGGCGTTAGAGTCGACGGCATGACCGAGCGGAGCCGGCCGGCATGACCCAGGCGAAGTCCCCACCACCGGGCGGGTCCGACCCGGACCGGTCCCGAATGGGTCCCACCCGGATTTCGACACTGGTCGTGGCCGCGCTGGCCGCGGCGGCGGTGGCCTGGCTGCTGATCAGCAGCCTCTACTACAGCGGCGTTCCCCGGTTGCCCTGGCTGCCGGTGGTGACGCTGGCCGGGCTCGCCGTGCTCGAGGGGTACGCCGCGATCAACACCCGGGGCCGGATCGAACGCAAGCCCGGCCGGGACGCGGTCGATCCACTGCTGGTCGCCCGCCTCGTCGTGCTGGCCAAGGCGTCGGCGTTGGCCGGGGCCATCTTCGCCGGCTTCTACGCGGGGCTCACCGGTTGGCTGTTCCTGGAGACCACCCGCGCGGCCCTGGACGACCGACCGGCCGCGGGCGGGGGTCTGCTCGCCTCGCTGGCTCTGGTCGGCGCCGCGCTGTGGCTCGAGCGCTCCTGCCGGGTGCCGGAACGCCCGGACGACGAACACGAGCAGGACCCACGGGAGAGTCGCCCCGGCCAGCGCTGAGCAGGGGGTTACGCCCGGCTCCGAGCGCGGGTACGGTGCCTGCGATCGGAGAGCAAGGGCCGCCCAGGGTCCCGTCCGCGCGCCGGACCGGGGGACGGCCGGCCACTGGGAGGCGGCGTGATGGGTTACGAAGAAGCGGGCCGGGACCGCTCGGCCGAGCCCTCGTCCGGGGTGCCGGCCGCCGTTCTGGAGAACGTCTTCGACGACCCCACCCACGGTGAGCCCGGCCGGGATCGGATCGGCGTTCAGGTGGGCTGGGAGCTTGTGCTGCTGGCCGCGGTGGCGGCGGTGGGCTGGCTGCTCTGGCAGGAGGACCAGACCGCCCTGCGCGCCGACAACCTGCGCACGCTGCTCGTCGATGCCGTCGGGTTGGGGCTGCTCGTCCTGGCCGCCGGGCTGAGCCTGCGGACGGCGGCACCGAACCTGGCCATCGGGCCGGTCGCGGTCGCCACCGCCCTGCACTACGCCGAGCAGGGTGATCGGGGCCTGCCCGCGTCGGTCGGCCCGGCCGTGGCGGTCGCCGCGCTGGGCGGGCTCGCGCTGGCGCTGGCCGTGGTGGTGCTGCACGTGCCGGGCTGGGCTGCCAGCCTGGCCGGCGCCGCCGGGGTGGTGGTGTTCATCGAACGCCGTTCCGCGCCCGTGCTGGTGCAGGGCGACTACGACCCGGGGCGCAGCGCCGGATACCTGTTCGCCGGCTTCGCGGCGGTGGCCGCCCTCGGCGGGTTGTTCGGCGCGATCCGGGCGATCCGCCGGCTGGTCGGCAGGTACCGGCCGATCGCCGACCCGGCTCGACGGCGGGGCGCGGTGGCTGCCGTGGTCACCGCGGTCGCGCTGGTCTGCTCCACCGTGCTGGCCGCCCTCGCCGGTGTCCTGGTCGCCGCCAACCATTCCGGGCCGGTCGCGGAGCCCAGGTCGGTCGCACCCACCTCGGGGCTGGACTGGACGGTCCTGGCGATCGGGGTGGCCCTGCTCGCCGGCACCAGCGCGTACGGGCGGCGCGGCGGTGTGTTCGGCACCCTGCTGGCGGTCAGCCTGGTCACCGTCTTCCAGGCGTACGCGCCGGAGCGTGGTTGGACGCTGAGCACCTGGGCGGTGGGTGGCGCCGCTCTCGGCGTCGGGTTGCTGGTCACCCGGCTGGTCGAGACGTTCGGTCGGCCCCGACCGGGCAACACCGAACCACCCGAACCGGTCACCGACGGCACGATCAGCACGGGTTGGACCATGCCGCAGTCACAGTCGGTGGACAACTGGCCGCCGACGCTGCCGACGCCGGCCGCGCCGCAACCGGTCGACCCGTGGCGGGATCCGCGCTGGGAGGACAGCCCGCCTCGGTGGGACGCCGACGAGCGGTGATCACTGTGGCGTCCGCCGAGCCGGAGCTGATCTCGACCGTTAGGCTCGGCGACATGACCGACACACCTGCCGCCACCCCCGGCGGAACCTCGTTCGCCGAGCTTGACGCGCTGTCCACCGAGGAGTTGCGGGAGCGGGCGTTCGCCCTGGCCCGGGAGCGTCGCGACGTCAAGTTCTACTGGTCGGTGCTGCGGCGCCTGCCGAACGCGGACGAGGCCACGGTGCTGGACGGTGCACCGAACTCGATCGGCCCGACCATCGACGAGGCCAACGCGCTGTGGCGGGAGCTGACCGGTCACGGTTACGAGGAGTCCGCGCCGCTGCTGCGGGCCGCGTTCATCGACTACCTGATGAAGCACTGAACCGCTCGGGGCAGCCCAGGTCCGCTCGAACGACCGGTTCGGGACCTGGGCGGATGGCGTCGATCTTCCACCGCTCCGGTCCGGTCAGCCGCTACGGCACGGCCGCCGGCACCGGCGCGCTCGCCGTGTTGTTGCTGGTCGGGATCTGTGGCAGTCCGGCGTACACCCGTTGGGCCGCAACCCAGACCGACCCGGAGTCGGCCGGCGCCTTCTATCTGCGCCTGCTCGCGTGGCCGGCCTGGCGGCTCGACGCGGACGGGCAGGCCGGGGGCCTTTTCGCCGCCGACCTGCGGGCCGTGCTGCTGGTGGTCCTCGCGGTCGCCCTGCTCTACCTGTTGCCCGCCGCTCAGGTGGCCCGGGTGCCCGGCTCGGTCAGCCAGTTCCTCTCCGGCTGGGCCGCCTACGTGCTCGCCGGTGGGCTCGCCGCCGTGCTGGCGGCCCTGCTCAGCCCGGATCCGTCGCTGCTGGGTGCCCTACAGGACGCCAGCACCGGCGCCGGCTACGGCTTCCTCACCGGATGGATCATCGGCACCGCCAGCCTCGGCGGTCGCGCCTGACCTGGCCCCGCGGTCGCGCCTGACCTGGCCCGACGCGGTCGTTTGGGGCGGCCGGGACCGGGCCGCCGACGGCGGCAGCCCGGTCGCCGTCCGGTCACTTCGCCGGTCGGCCCAGGTCGAGCAGGCGGTGTCGGCTGAGCGCACCCACCGGGCGGCCGGCGTCGGTCACCACGAGCTGGTCCCGTCCCGAGGTGAGCAGCACCGCCAGCGCGTCGTAGGCGGTGCCGTCCAGTGCCACCGTGGGCAGGTCCGCGGCGGCGTCACCGGGTACGGGCTCCAGCGACTCCCGGTCGAGCGGGGTCACCGCCAGCCGGCGGATGCCCCGGTCGGCTCCGACGAACTCGCGGACGAACGGCGTGGCGGGTGCGCCGAGCAGGGCGGCCGGTGTGTCGTACTGCTCCAGGTGCCCGCCCTCGGAGAGCACCGCGATCCGGTCGCCGAGCCGGACCGCCTCGTCGAGGTCGTGGGTGACGAGGACCGTCGTCTTGCGGACCTCGGCCTGAAGGCGCAGGAACTCCTCCTGCAGGCGGGTACGGACGATCGGGTCGACGGCCGAGAACGGTTCGTCCATCAGCAGCACCACCGGGTCGGCGGCGAGCGCGCGGGCCACCCCGACCCGTTGCCGCTGGCCACCGGAGAGCTCGTGCGGGTAGCGGCCACCGAACTGGGCCGGGTCCAGGCCGACCAGGTCGAGCAACTCGTCGACCCGGTCCCGGGTCTGGCGCTTGGGCCACCGGAGCAGGCCCGGCACGGTGGCCACGTTGGCGCGGACCGTCTGGTGTGGAAAGAGGCCGACGTTCTGGATCACGTAACCGATGCGGCGGCGCAGCCGGACCGGGTCGACGTCGGTGACGTCCTCGTCGCCGAGCGTGATCCGGCCGGCGGTCGGCTCGATCAGGCGGTTGATCATGCGCAGTACCGTCGACTTGCCGCAGCCGGACGGGCCGATCAGCACCACCAGCTCGCCGGCCCGGACGTCCAGGCTGAGCTCCCGGACGGCCTCGGTGCCGTTCGGGTAGCGCTTCTGGATGCCCTGTAGGGAGATCGACGCCGCGCGAGGGGATCGGGCCGCGTCGGCAGCCTTCGGGGTAACGTCCACGTATGTCCTTCCGCCTGAGCTACCGGGCCGACCCGGGTAACCCCTGGTTCTCCTGGCAGTACGTGCGGGACAACTCTGACACGATCCTCGCCGCCGTGCGCGAACACGCCTCCCTCACCGGGCGGGCGGTGCTGCTCGCGGTGTTGATCGCGCTGCCGTTGTCCGTGTTGGCGTACTGGTTCCGGCCGCTCGCCGGTCCGATTCTGGCCGTCAGCGGGATCGTCTACACCATCCCGTCGTTGGCGCTCTTCGCGTTCGTCGCGCCGTACCTGGGCACCGGGACCACCACCGTACTGGTCGGGCTGGTGCTCTACGCGCTGCTGCTGATCGTGCGCAACGTGGTGGCCGGCCTCAACCAGGTGCCCCCGGAGGTCGGTGAGGCCGCCGAGGGGATGGGGTACGGCCGCTGGGGCCGACTGTTCCGGATCGACCTGCCGCTGGCGCTCCCGGGCATCGTGACCGGCGTACGGCTGGCGACCGTCTCGACGGTGGCGTTGGTCACAGTCGGCGTGCTCGTCGGGCATGGCGGCCTCGGTCAGTTGATCTTCGCGGGCTTCCAGAACAACCTCTACAAGGCCGAGATCATGACCGCCGCGCTGCTCTGCGTAGCGCTCGCGCTCGTGCTCGACCTCCTGCTCGTCCTGGTCGCCCGGCTGGTGACCCCCTGGTCCGCCCGGGGGGCACGGTGACCGTCGCGGCAAATCCGATCGGCCAGGCGATCACCTGGATCAACGACCCACTCAACTGGACCAACCCCGGCGGCATGCTGGACCGGCTCGGTGAGCACCTGACGATCTCGGCCCTGGCGGTGGCCCTCGGCTGCCTGGTGGCCTGGCCGCTGGGGCTCTGGCTGGGGCACCTCGGCCGGGGCGGTGGCCTGGTGGTGCTGGTGTCCAACGCCACCCTGGCCATCCCCACCCTGGCGCTGCTCACCATCCTGCCGGTGGCCCTCGACATCGGGTTCGGGCAGACGCCGGTGGTGGTGGCGCTCGCCGTCTTCGCCGTGCCGCCGTTGCTGGCCAACGCGTACACCGGGGTGCGGCAGGTGGACCCGGAGGCCCGCGACGCGGCCCGGGGGATGGGCCTGTCCGGCGGGCAGTTGCTGCGCCGCGTCGAGTTGCCGCTCGCGGTGCCCTACCTGGCCGCCGGCTTCCGGACCGCCGCGGTCCAGGTGATCGCGACCGCCGCGCTCGCCTCGTTCGTCGACGGCGGCGGCCTCGGCCAGATCATCCGGACCGGCTTCGGCATCGGCATCGCCGCCGGCGGCGGCCAGATCGTCGCCGGCGGTGTGCTGGTGGCCGGGCTCGCGCTGCTGGCCGAGGTGCTCCTCGGCGGTGTCGAACGCCTGGTCACCCCCCGTCCGTTGCGCCGCGGACGACAGCGGCTGGGTCGGCCCCGAGCCGCGGACGCCACCGGGCGCGCCTGACCCGTCCGGGTGAGCCCCGCGTCAGGTCGGCCACCGAAGCTGGTCGGATCGGTGACGATGAGGTGACGAAGTCCATCCCAGGTTGTCGGTCGGTTGCGGAGCATGTTGGGTGGACATTCGCGGGCGACCGACAGTCAGGATCGCCCGTCGGACACGCGGCCGGCCCGGGACGGGCCGCGCCGGGACACGGAAGGCGGGCACATGCGCGCACGTACACGTCTGGCGATCGGCGCGATCGGCGCCGTCGCCGGGGCAGCTCTTCTCACCGGCTGCGGTGACGCCGGCTCGTCCGGCACGGACGCACCCCAGTCGAGCGCCTCCGGCGCCGGATGCGCTCCGGTCGCCGGCAAGCAGCTCATCGCTCTGCAGGATGACAAGAAGCTCCAGAACTCCGACAACGTCATCCCGGCGGTCAACAGCAAGGCGGCCAACCCGCAGCTGATCGCCGCACTGGACAAGGTCTCCGCCGTACTCGACACCCCGAAGCTGGTCCAGCTCAACAAGGCGGTCAACGAGGACCGCAAGACCGCCAAGGTGGCGGCCGAGGAGTTCGCCAGCGCCAACAACGTCACCGCAGGCATCGCCAAGGGGCCGGGCGGCGACATCGTGGTGGGGGCCGCCAACTTCGCCGAGAGTCAGATCCTGGGTGAGCTGTACCGGATCGCGCTCACGGCCGCCGGCTACCAGGTCAAGGTGCAGCAGATCGGCAACCGCGAGCTGTACGAGCCGGCACTGGAAAAGGGTGAGATCCAGGTCGTCCCGGAGTACGCGGCGACCATGGCCGAGTTCCTCAACACCAAGGCCAAGGGCGGCACTCCGCCGCCGATCTCCTCGCCCGACATCAACACCACGGTGACCGCGCTCAAGGCCGAGGGCGACAAGGTGGGCATCACCTTCGGCACCCCGGCCGCCGCCCAGGACCAGAACGCCTTCGCCGTCACCCAGGAGTTCGCCGACAAGTACGGCGTGCGGACCCTGTCCGAGTTCGCCGCCAAGTGCTCCGGCAGTGCGACCGTGCTGGGTGGCCCGCCGGAGTGCGAACAGCGGGCCTTCTGCAAGCCGGGTCTGGAGAAGACGTACGGGCTGAAGGTCGGCTCGTTCTCCTCCCTGGACCAGGGTGGACCGCTCACCAAGAGCGGTCTGCGGGACGGCACGATCAGCGTGGGCCTGATCTTCTCCTCGGACGGCGCGTTCGCCACCAGCTGAGCCCTCGCCGGGCGTGCTGAGGACGCCCCCGCCTTGACCGGGCGGGGGCGTCCGCGCGTACCGGGACCCCGTTCCCTCCGATGGGGCTCGTCGGTAGGCTGCACATCCATGCCAGCCCCGGCCACCTCCGACGCCCGGCGTCGACCATCGCTGCTGACCGTGCTCTTCTGGGCGGGCGTCGCTCTCGCGCCGGTGGCGGCGCTGATCCTGCTGGTCGCCGACGGTAACGGCCCGCTGCGCTTCGCCGCCGTGCTCGCCATCGTCGCGGTGGTGCTGATCGGCCTCTCCATCGCGCTGCGGCCCGACGGTGAGGGCGCGCGAGCCGACGAACTGCTGGATGAGATCGAGGAGCTTCGCCGGGAGCTGCGGACCGAGATCGCCGCCGCCACGCAGCGCGGTAGCCAGGCGCTCGACCAGGCGCACCGGGCGCAGGAGGGGATCGCCACGATCCGTCGCCGGCTGGACGCCAGCGGTGCCGCTCTCGCCGGCGCCGCCCCCGTCGGTGCCGCTGCCCCCGTCGGTGCCGCCGCCGCCCCCGTCGCGGAGCCGCCAGGCCCCGGCCGGGCGCGGGTGCCGAGTGTCGAGCCGCCGGTGGACAACGCGGCGGTGGCCCGTAGCCGCGTCCAGGCACCGGGTGACGCACCGCCGGGCCGGGCCCGGGTGTCCGGAGCGGACGACGCGTCCCGGTGGAGCCGTCCCGGGCGCCCGGACGACGACGAGCCCGCCTACCCACGGGAGGCCGCGGAGCCACGCGCAGCCGCGAGGACGTACGGCGCAGCGCGCCCAGCCGACCCCGGGCACGGGTCGGCCCGTCCCCGGGAGCACGACCGCCCCGAGCCGGCGCACCGGCCGGTCGGCGTGGTCCGGCACACCGAGACCGTGCACGTCACCACAAGGCACACGGTGGTGGATGGCGGGCCGGCCGAGCCGGCCGGGCGCTACGACGGCGAGTACCCGGGCCGGTGGACCCCACCGGCGCAGGCGTGGACCCGGGGCGGTGGAGCGGACGAGCAGGCCCGCGCGGGCGGCCGACCGAGGGGCGAGGCGGCGGAGCGCCCCCGAGGCCGGTACGACGACGACCGACGCCCCGACGACGACCGTGCCCGCCCCGGCGACGACCGCGCGTGGGGGGCGCAGCGCCCGACCGGTGGGGAGCCCGAGTGGAGTGGCGCGCGGGAGGCGTCGGGTCGACGCGCCGACCGGCACGGTCCCGACGGCAACGAGCCGGGCTGGGCGGGTCACCGCGACGAGCCGGAGTGGACCGATCCGCGCGACAGGTACGCCCAGCCCGACGAGCCCGGCCCGGCCGCCAGGGCGCACCACGCGCCGGAGGGGCCGACCTCGGACTCCTGGGACAACCCGGACGATCGCGGCTGGTCGGACCAGCGCGATCGGGCGGCTGCGGCCGCACCTGAGCCCGGGCCGCCGCTGCGGGCCGACGACACGGGCGAGTACTGGTCACAGCTGCGGGCCGGTGACCGGTGGGCCGCCGTCCGCGACGACGAGAACGGCCGCGAGCTTCGGGTCGGTGAACGCCGGGCCGAGGTGCGCGCCGACGCCACCGGCACCGAGTACCGGGTGGCCGACCGCTGGGCCGAGGTCCGCCACGAGGAACCCCGGCAGCACGAGCAGCCGCGCCGCCCCGAGCAGCCGCGCCACCCGGAGGAGTCGCGCCGCCCGGAGCAGCCGCGTCGCTACGACGAGCCGCGCCGCCCGGAGCAGCCGCGTCAGCAGGACGAGCCGCGCCGCTACGGGGCGCCGCGTCGGAGCGAGGAGCGCGAGTCGTACCACCGGGCCGAGCCGGCGGACCGGCCGGCGCTGCCGGTGGGCGGCGTTCCCGTGCCGGACGAGTGGCGCCCGCCGCGCCAGCGCGGTCACCAGGCCGAACCCGCGCCGGAGCGGACCGGCCGGCGGCGAGTCGACGAGCGCTACGGCTACCCGCCGCAGGACGACGCGCCGCGTGCCGGTGGCGCGCCACCCGGCGACCGCTGGCGCTGAACGCTCAGGCGACCCGGCTCACTTGTCGATGTCGCCGACCACGAAGAACATCGAGCCGAGGATCGCGATCAGGTCCGGTACCAGGCAGCCGGGCAGCAGAGTGGCCAGCGCCTGCACGTTCGCGTAGGACGCGGTGCGCAACTTCAACCGCCACGGCGTCTTCTCACCCCGCGACACCAGGTAGTAGCCGTTGATGCCGAGCGGGTTCTCCGTCCAGGCGTACGTGTGCCCCTCCGGCGCCTTGAGCACCTTCGGCAGCCGGGTGTTGATCGGCCCGGTGAGCTGGTCCACCCGGTCCAGGCACTGCTCGGCGAGGTCCAGCGACGCGTACACCTGGTCCAGCAGCACCTCGAAGCGGGCGTGGCAGTCGCCGGCGGTCTTGGTGACCACCGGCACGTCCAGCTCGTCGTAGGCCAGGTACGGGTCGTCGCGGCGCAGGTCCAGGTCGAGCCCGGAGGCTCGGGCCACCGGCCCGGACGCCCCGAACGCGGCGGCGTCGGCGGCGGAGAGCACGCCCACGCCCACGGTGCGGGCCAGGAAAATCTCGTTGCGCCGGATCAGGTGGTCCAGGTCGGGCAGCCGCCGGCGTACCTCGCCGATCGCCGCGCGGGCCCGCCCGGTCCACCCGTAGGGCACCTCCTCCTTGAGGCCGCCCACCCGGTTGAACATGTAGTGGATCCGGCCGCCGGAGACCTCCTCCATCACCGCCTGGATGGTCTCCCGTTCCCGGAAGGCGTAGAAGATCGGCGTGATCGCCCCGATCTCCAACGGGTACGAACCGAGGAACATCAGGTGGTTGAGCACCCGGTTCAACTCCGCGAGGGCCATCCGCAGCCAGGTGGCCCGCTCCGGCACCTCCATGCCCATCAGGCGTTCCACCGCGAGCACCACACCCAGCTCGTTGGAGAACGCCGAGAGCCAGTCGTGCCTGTTCGCCAGCACGATGATCTGCCGGTAGTCGCGTACCTCGAAGAGCTTCTCCGCGCCCCGGTGCATGTAGCCGATGATCGGTTCGCAGGAGACCACCCGCTCACCGTCGAGCACCAGCTTGAGTCGCAGCACGCCGTGTGTGCTGGGGTGCTGCGGGCCGATGTTCAGCACCATGTCGGTGCCGAGCTGCTGATCACCGGTGCCGGCGATCAGGCCGGCCCCGGTGCCGACGGTCAGTTCACGGAGGTCCCCGGCGTCGGTGGTCATGCCCGTCATCGTGCCACGGCCGGGCCGAGCGGGATGCCGACCGGTTGGCGCAGCCACAGGTGCCCGCCGAGCCCGGCCGGGTCGGTCAGCTCGGCCACCGCCGACGCGGCGGCCAACGCCCGCACGTACCCCGCCGGGTCGGTGCCGGCCAGGCCGATCGGCGGTCGGCCGCCGTCGGCCCCGAGCGCCCGCAGCGCCTCCCGCTGCGAGACCAGGGAGTACGCACACCGGGCGACCGCCGCGCCGGCGGAGGCGACCGAGTCCATGGCGACGTGGGCGGTGACGTCACTCGACCCGTCCGGCACCGGAGGCACCTGCCGTCCAGCCCGGTAACCCGTCAGGGTCCCGTTCACCGGCCTGCTGTCCCGCAGGTGTCCGTAGTCGACGGCGACTGCTATTCCCCGCTCGATCTTCTGCACCGCGTTGGCCCACGCCTCATCTCTGCTTCGGCCGATTTCGGCTCGTGGGTGGTTGCTGTGGGGGGTTTCGGGGCAGCCCGGCCGGCTCCGGGCGGTCAGGCTTGATCCCTGCGCCGGCCGGGCTGCCCCGGAACCCGACTCGCTCTCGCTTGTCGCGCCCGTTGAGGTCACCCCCCGATCCGGTTCGCTGTCCGTGCTGGGCGGGCTCGTGGGGCTGGGCCACCACTTCGTCAGCCAGTCAAGATCAGCGGGGCTGAGTGGGTCACCAACCGTTTCGGTGCCGTTCTCGGGGTCGACCAGCACGTACCGCCAGCCGTCTTCGGTGTTGACTGCCACGTCCAGGGGGACGTTGTCCAGCCACTCGGTGGCCAGTAGCACTCCGTTGATCTTGGTCGGGATCTCGGCTGTCCAGTTGATCTCTTCGGGCAGGTTCTTCGGGCGGTCGGCGTACTCGACTGCTCTGAAGCGCACCCGCTCCGCGAGCGACGGACGGACCGTGCCGGACGACGGCTCCTCTCCCAGCGGACGGGCGGAAACCCCCACCGCAACCCCGACGGCCGGTTCCGCTGCGACGAGCCTGAGCAGGCTGTGCAGAAGCTCCCCACGCCCAGCCCCGACATCGACCACGTCGAGCCGTGGCGGATGGTCGAGTGCGGTGTCCACCTCCGAGATCAGGCGCAGCACGGCGTTGGCGAAGGCTGGGGAGGCGTGCACGCTGGTGCGGAAGTGGTCGGCCGGCCCGGTGCCGGTGACGAAGAAGCCGCCCGGCCCGTAGAGGGCCCGGCTCATGGCGTCCCGCCAGAGGGTCGACATCAGTTCACTCCGAGTTGAGCGTGGGTCACCGTGCCGACCCTACGGTCCGGGCCGCCGTCCGTGGTTCAGGCCTGGAAGTAGTGCCCCTCGTCCAGGTCGGCGATCAGGCCGGGGTGGGTGGGGACCCAGCCCAGTAGCTCGCGCGTGATCGCGGATGACGTCGGGTTGTCCATCTGCGCGAACGACCCGAGGAAGCCGAAGTAGTCGTTCGCCTCGTCGGCGCTGATGCTCCGGACCGGGATGTCGAGGTTTCGGCCGATGGCAGCGGCGATCTGCTGGAAGGGAACACCTTCGTCGGCTGCTGCGTGCAGGCGCGTACCGGCCGGGGCCCTGACGAGGGCGAGCCGGTAGAGCTCGGCCGCGTCGAGCGTGTGCACGGCCGGCCACCGGTTGGCGCCGTCGCCGACGTAGGCGGCGTACCCGTTCCGGCGTGCGGCAGCGATGAGAACGGTGATGAAGCCGTACTGGTCGAGCGGGCTGTGCACGGTGGGCGCGAGCCGGACGACGGCACCGCGCACACCGCGGGAGGCGAGGCCGGCGACGAAGTTCTCCGCGTCGATCCGGTAGCCGCCGCTCGGGAAGGCGTCGCGTTCGGTGCCGGGGCGGCCGACGACGCCGCCCAGCGCGAGCATCGCCGTCCCGCTGGTGCCGATCAGCGGTTTGCCGGAGCCGTCCAAACCGTCGGCGAGCGCCCTGAGCGCGTCCAGGTCGACCTCGGCCGCGCCGGCCATGTCGCCGGTCAGCATCAGGTCGTGGCGGAACGCCAGGTGGATCACCCCGTCGGAGGCGGCCGCTTCCGCACGGAGCAGGTCGAGGTCGGAGAGGTCGCCGCGGCGCGCCTCGGCGCCGAGCTTCTCGATCGCGGCGGCGGACGTGTCGGAGCGGGCCAGGCCGACAACGTCGTGTCGGGCGGAGAGCAGTGCCGGTACGACCGCGGAGCCGAGATGGCCGGAGGCACCTGTGACGAATACGCGCATGGCAGTTCCTTCGTGGGAGAGTGATGTCACCTTGCGACATGACCGTATCTCGTGATGTCGCAAGATGACATGGCTCAGACGAAAGAATGTCGCAGTGTGACATCAGATACCATGGCCGGATGGCCCGCTGGCAACCGGACGCGCGCGGCCGCCTGGAGGCGGCCGCCTTCGAGCTGTTCCGTGAGCGCGGCTTCGAGGAGACCACCGTCGCCGACATCGCCACCCGAGCCGGCGTCGACAAGCGGACCTTCTACCGGCTCTTCGGCGACAAGCGCGAGGCGCTCTTCAGCGGCAGCGGGCAGCTGGAGGAGATCCTGGTCAAAGCGGTGGTCGAGACGGACGCTGCCCCCTTCGAGGCGGTCGTCGCCGCCTTCCGCCGGGCAGCGGAAGAAATCTTCGCCGACCGCCTTGAACGGGTCCGGATGCGTCAATCCATCATTCAGAGCAGCCCCGAGCTGCAGGAGCGCGAGCTGCGCAAGACAGGCGCACTGGTAGCTGCGGTCACCGTCGCCCTGCGCGCCAAGGGCCTCGACGAGAGCACGGCCACCCTGGCCACCGAGTCCGGTGTCACGGTCTTCCGCGTCGCGTACGCGCGCTGGGTCGCGCCCGACAGCGACGCCTCGCTCGCCGACCTGATCACCGAGGTGGCCACCGAACTGCGTGCCGTCACGTCCGCCCCAGGGCGGCGTTGACGGAGGCCTTCCGTCAGTGGTGAACGTTTTCACACATGCTTGTCCTGGTTCGGCAGGCCGGGCGCATACTTGCGATCGACCGGTACCCCTCCTCGTGGACTGGATCGTCGTCATGAGCGCACCGTTGCGCCCGCGTCCGGCAGCCCCGCACGGGTCCGCCGCATCGCGGGATCGCGCCGTCATCGGCGCCCCCTCCTCCCGCCTGCTCACCGTCGGCGTCGTTGGCGCCGGTCGGGTCGGAGCCGTCCTGGGCGCCGCACTCGTCGCCGCCGGGCACCGCGTGGTCGCCGTCACCGGCGACTCCGGGGCCAGCCAGGCCCGCCTCGCCCTGCTGCTGCCCGAGGTGCCCCGCCGCCCGGCCGCCGCCGTCGCCCACGCCGCCGCCGACCTGCTGCTGATCGCGGTGCCGGACGACGCGTTGGCCGGTGTGGTGGCCGACCTCGCCGAACGGGGCGCGCTGCGTCCGGGTCAGATCGTCGCGCACACCTCCGGCGCGCACGGCCTGACCGTGCTGTCGCCGGCCGCCGCGGTCGGCGCCCGGCCACTCGCTCTGCACCCCGCGATGACCTTCACCGGTACGCCGGACGACCTGGCCCGGCTGGAGGGCATCTCGTACGGGGTGACCGCCCCGGCGGAGCTGCGCCCCCTCGCCGCCCGGCTGGTCGCCGACCTGGGCGGCGTGCCCGAGTGGGTGGCCGAGTCGGACCGCCCGCTGTACCACGCCGCGTTGGCCCACGGCGCGAACCACCTGGTGACCCTGGTGAACGAGGCAACCGACCGGCTGCGCGACGCCGGGGTGGCCCGACCGGAGAAGGTACTGGCCCCGCTGCTACGAGCCGCCCTGGAAAATGCGCTGCGCCTCGGTGACGACGCGTTGACCGGTCCGGTCTCCCGGGGCGACGCGGGCACCGTCCAGCGGCACCTGGCCCGGTTGGCCGCCACCGCACCGGAGTCCGTCCCCGCCTATCTCGCGTTGGCCCGCCGTACCGCCGACCGGGCGATCGCCGCCGGCCGACTGCGGCCGGTGGACGCGCAGTCGCTGCTCGGCGTGCTCGCGAGGAGTGAGCCGATCCTGCGAACCGAGGGGGCGCTATGACACAGCTCGTGCACTCGCGCGCGGAGCTGGCCGAGGCGCGGGCCGCTCTGAAGGGCACGGTCGGGGTCGTGATGACGATGGGCGCCCTGCACTCGGGGCATGAGACGTTGCTGCGCGCGGCCCGGGAACAGGCCGACCACGTGCTGGTGACGATCTTCGTGAACCCGTTGCAGTTCGGGCCGAACGAGGACTTCGACCGCTACCCACGCACCCTGGACGCCGATCTGGAGGTGTGCCGGCGGGCGGGCGCGGACCTCGTCTTCGCCCCGTCGGTGGCGGACATGTACCCGGACGGCCAGCCCCAAGTCCGCCTCGACCCGGGTCCGCTCGGCGCGGAGTTGGAGGGCGCGAGCCGCCCCGGGTTCTTCCACGGGGTGCTCACCGTGGTGCTGAAGCTGCTCCAGCTCACCCGACCCGACCTGACGTTCTTCGGCGAGAAGGACTACCAGCAGCTCACCCTGGTCCGGCGAATGACCCGGGACCTGGACGTGCCGGTCGAGGTGGTCGGCGTGCCGACCGTCCGGGAGCCGGACGGATTGGCGCTGTCCAGCCGCAACCGCTACCTGAGCGAGTCGGAGCGGGCCGCGGCGCTGAGCCTGTCCGCCGCGTTGCGGGCCGGTGCGCGGGCCGCCGAGGACGGCCTGGACGCGGGTGCGGTGCTGACCGCCGCGCACGCCGCGTTCGGTGCCGGTACGCCGGGTGCCCGCCTCGACTACCTGGTGCTCACCGACCCCGAGTTGGACCCGGGGCCGGTCGCCGGGCCGGCGCGGCTGGTGATCGCCGCCTGGGTGGGCGCGACCCGCTTGATCGACAACGCGGCGATCCACCTCGCCCCGCGCCCCTGACCGGGCCGCACCACCCTCCACCACTTCGTGAAAGGCCACCCCGATGCTGCGGACCATGCTCAAGTCGAAGATCCACCGGGCCACGGTGACCCAGGCCGACCTGCACTACGTCGGTTCGGTGACGGTGGACGAGGACCTGCTCGACGCCGCCGACCTGCTCCCCGGAGAGCAGGTGGCGATCGTGGACATCACCAACGGCGCACGGCTGGAGACGTACGTGATTCCCGGCGTGCGGGGCAGCGGCGTGATCGGCATCAACGGTGCCGCCGCGCACCTGGTGCACCCCGGTGACCTGGTCATCCTGATCTCGTACGCCCAGATGGACAACGCCGAGGCCCGCTCGTACCGCCCACGGGTGGTGCACGTGGACGCCGACAACCGGGTTCTCGAGTTGGGTGCCGACCCGGCCGCGGCGGCGCCCGGCACGGCCGGCCACCCGGTGCCCAGCCCGTTGGCCGTGTCCGGAGTCTGATCCCGCGCGAGGCGATTCCGGTCTGTTACCGGAAGGTCATTTCCGGTTACCCTTGGCGCGCTGGCGGAAGCCGGTCGGTGGCTGGGGGAGGCCGCTATGCGCAGTGCCAGGACGACCGTGTTCGCCGCTGCCGTGACGGCGGTGCTGCTCGCTGGGTGTGCCGGGTCGGGTGATCTGGACGGTGACCTGACCGACGACTGGGCGGCGCTGCCGCCGGCGACGGCGTTCACCCCGGCCGCCGGTGTCTGTCAGGCCGCCGACTTCACCGATGTGGTCACCCTGGCCGCCTACGAGCCGGTGGACTGCGCCGGCCCGCACCGGCTGGAAACGGTGCATGTGGGGGCGTTTCCGGTCGAGCGGGCGAGTGCGCCGGCGGGTGGTTCGGCGGAGTTGCGGGGCGCCTTCACCGAGTGCGACACCCGGGCGACCGGGTACGTGGGCGACGACTGGCGGGCCGGCCGGCTGCGGTTGTCGGTGGCGTTGCCCTCGGGGCCGGGCTGGGCGGCCGGTTCCCGGTGGTTCCGGTGTGACCTGACCGAGCTGACCACGGTCGAGGCCGCGGCCACCGTTGTGGTCCGGTCGGGCAGCCTGCGGGATGCGTTGAAGGGGCCTGCCGGGCTGCGCCTCGGTTGCCAGCAGACCCGCACCGCGGCCGGTGCGGGGGTGCGCACGCTGATTCCGGTGGAGTGCGCGCAACGGCACGACGCCGAGTTCGTCGGGGTGTGGCGCGCGCCGGAGATGGCGTACCCGACCCGGGACGCCGACTGGGAGCCGCTGTACACCGGCTGCCGCAGCGTCCTCGGCCGGTACGTGGGTGTGCCGGACGACGTCGACCTGCGCTTTCGCAGCGGGTTGGTGGTCCGTCCGCCGGGTGCGGGGCGCTGGCGGGTCGGTGACCGAGGCGTCCGCTGCTACCTGTGGCTCAGCGACCGTACGGTGACCGCCTCGCTGAAGGGCACCGGCCCGGCCGGCCTTCCGGTCCGGACGAAGTGACCACCGGCTGACGGCCGGCGCGGCGCCGGACGGGGTAGCCCAAAACACTCGTCCCGCCCCCGCCGCCCCGAGCGAGGATGGTTCGGGTTGACTGGGGGGATGGACCTTCCGACCGTCGAACTGCCGGCCCTGCCCGCGTTGCTGGCCGCGCCCGCGCCCGGCTGGGTGGAGACCACCGACGTGATCGTGGTGGGTTCCGGGGTGGCCGGGTTGACCGCGGCGCTGCACCTGCGGGAGGCGGGCCTGCACGTCACGGTGGTCACCAAGGTCAACATCGACGACGGCTCGACGCGGTGGGCACAGGGCGGCATCGCCGCCGTGCTCGACCCGACGGACACCCCCGCGGCGCACGCCCGTGACACCCAGATCGCCGGGGTCGGGCTCTGCGACCCGGCGGCGGTACGGGTGCTGGTCGAGGAGGGTCCGGCCCGGCTGCGGGAGCTGATGCGCATCGGCGCCGAGTTCGATCGCCATCCGGACGGATCGTTGATGTTGACCCGCGAGGGCGGCCACCGGGCGGACCGGATCGTGCACGCCGGCGGTGACGCCACCGGCGCGGAGGTGCAGCGGGCGCTGCACGCGGCGGTGCAGCGCGACCCGTGGATCCGACTCGTCGAACACGCCCTGGTCCTGGATCTGCTGCGAGCGCCGGGCGACGGCCCGGACGGGCTCGGCCCGGCCTGCGGGATCACCCTGCACGTGCTCGGTGAGGGCAGCGAGGACGGCGTCGGCGCGCTGCTGGCCCGCGCGGTGGTGCTCGCCACCGGCGGGATGGGGCAGATCTTCGCGGCCACCACCAACCCGGCGGTCTCCACCGGCGACGGGGTCGCGCTCGCGATGCGGGCCGGCGCGGCGGTGACCGACGTGGAGTTCGTCCAGTTCCACCCGACCGCCCTGATCACCCCGCCCGGCGCGGGAGTGCCCGGTGCCGGGCACGCGCAGCAGCCGCTGGTCTCCGAGGCGCTGCGCGGTGAGGGCGCGTACCTGGTGGACGCCGACGGCAAGCGGTTCATGGTGGGTCAGCACGAGTTGGCCGAGCTGGCACCCCGGGACGTGGTGGCCAAGGGCATCCACCGGGTGTTGCTGGCCACCGGCGATGACCACGTCTTCCTCGACGCACGGCACCTGGGCGGCGACTTCCTGGCCGGTAGGTTCCCCACCATCGTGGCGTCCTGCCTGGCGATCGGCGTGGACCCGGCGACCGACCTGATCCCGGTGGCGCCGGCCGCCCACTACGCCTCCGGCGGTGTCCGCACCGACCTGCGCGGCCGCACCTCCATCCCGGGCCTGTACGCCTGCGGCGAGGTGGCCTGCACGGGTGTGCACGGCGCGAACCGGTTGGCCAGCAACTCGCTGCTGGAGGGTCTGGTCTTCTCCCGGCGGATCGCCGAGGACATCGCGGCGGGCCTGCCCGAGCAGGTTCAGCCGGCCGACACCGGCGCCTGGCGCGGAGGCGAGGGCTGGGTGCTGCCCGCGGCGGCGACGCCGACCCTGCAACGGGCGATGACCCGGGGCGCCGGGGTGCTCCGATCCGCGGCGACGCTGGCGGGGACCGCCGGAACGCTGCGGGAGTTGGGCGTTGCCCGGGGCCGGCCGCGGACCGCCGACTGGGAGGCGACCAACCTGCTCACGGTGGCGTCGACGCTGGTGGCCGCCGCGTACGCGCGTGGCGAGACCCGGGGCTGCCACTGGCGGGAGGACTTCCCGACGGCCGACGAACGGTGGCTGGGTCACCTGGTCGGGTCGGTCGGGGCGGAGGGCCGGGTGGGCCAACAGTGGGAGGGGACATCGTCATGACGGGGTCGACAGAGGCGGCGTTGCGGGCGGGCGGGCTGGATCCGGCGCAGGTGCGGCAGGTGATCGAGACCGCGCTGGTCGAGGATCTGGGTCCCGATTTCCTGGACGTCACGAGCGTGGCCACCATTCCGGCGGAACAGACCGACACCGCCGACCTGGTGGCTCGCGCGGATGGTGTGCTGGCCGGGATGGCGGTGGCCGCCGCCGTGTTCGAGCTGGTGGGCGAGGTGACCGGCTTCGGTCGTACCGTCGAGGTGTCGGTGTTGGCCCACGACGGTGAGCGGGTGGCCCGCGGCGCGGTGCTGGCGACGGTGACCGGCCCGACCCGGCTGCTGCTGACGGCCGAGCGGACGGCGCTGAACCTGCTCTGCCGGATGTCCGGGGTGGCCACCCACACCCGTGCCTGGGCGGACGCGTTGGCCGGTACGAAGGCGATGGTGCTGGACACCCGCAAGACGACGCCGGGCCTGCGGGCGCTGGAGAAGTACGCGGTGCGGGCCGGTGGGGGCACCAACAAGCGGATGGGCCTCTACGACGTTGCCATGATCAAGGACAACCACAAGGTGGCGGCCGGAAGTATCACGGCGGCCTATCGGCGGGTCCGGGAGGCGTTCCCGGAGGTGCCGGTGCAGGTCGAGGTAACCACCGTCGACGAGGCGGTCGAGGCGGTGGAGGCCGGGGCGGATTTCCTGCTCTGCGACAACATGACGCCCGAGGTGCTGGCCGAGGCGGTGGCCGCGGTGGGCGACCGGGCGGAGTTGGAGGCGACCGGCGGGTTGACCCTGGAGGTGGCGGGCCGGTACGCGGCGACCGGCGTCGACTTCCTCTCGGTGGGCGCGTTGACCCACTCGTCGCCGATCCTGGACATCGCGCTGGACCTGCGCACCGACTAGTTGTCTAGGCTGCGTGCGTGCTGCTCTGCATCGACATCGGAAACACCAACACCGTGCTGGCGACCTTCGACGGCGACAAGCTGGTGCACTCCTGGCGGATCAAGACCGATGCCCGCTCGACGGCGGACGAGTTGGGCCTCATGTTCCGCGGGCTGCTCGCCGGGGACAACGTCGAGATCACCGGCGTGGCCGCCTGCTCGACCGTGCCGGCCGCGCTGCGCTCGCTGCGCACCATGCTCGGCCGCTACTACGCCGACCTGCCGAGCGTGATCGTCGAGCCGGGCGTGCGGACCGGGGTGCAGTTGGCGATCGACAATCCGAAGGAGGTGGGCGCCGACCGGGTGGTGAACACGCTGGCCGCGTACTCCCTCTACGGCGGGCCGTCGATCGTGGTGGACTTCGGTACCACCACCAACTTCGATGTGATCAGCGGTCGCGGCGAGTTCCTCGGCGGGGCGTTCGCCCCGGGCATCGAGATCTCCTTCGACGCGCTGGCCGCCCGGGCGGCCCAGCTGCGCAAGGTCGAGGCCACCAAGCCCCGCTCGGTGATCGGCAAGAACACCGTGGAGTGCCTCCAGGCCGGCCTGTACTTCGGCTTCGCCGGGCAGGTGGACCGCATCGTGGAGCGGATGACCGAGGAGCTGGGCGAGGTGAAGGCCGTGATCGCCACCGGCGGGCTGGCCTCCCTGGTGATCAACGAGTGTCGCACCATCACCCACCACGAGCCGATGATCACGCTGATCGGCCTCCGGATGGTCTACGAGCGCAACCTCTGACGCCGCAGTGGACCGTCAGCGCCGGCGGGCTCGGAAGACAAGCGTCCGGTACGGCAGCTCCACGCGGTCCCGTCCGGCCAGGTCCGGATGGGTGGCGAGGAGGTCGCGCAACTCCCGCTCCACGGCCTCCTGGCTCGATTGGTCGGCGGTGAGGTAGTACGAGCGGGTGCGCATCATGCCGACGACCTCGTCCACGGTGAGGGCGGTGCGCTGGCTGAACTCACCGAGCTCCACGTCGCCGAACGCCGGGCCGAACGTGGTCACCGACTCGATGAGGTTGTCGGCGTTGCTGCCCATGTGGGCGATTCGACCCAGCTCGGCCACCCACTCGACCCGATCGTCCCGGATGTTCCAGATCGGGGCGAACGTGCCGTCGGTCCGGAGCACGCGGGCGATCTCCGCATGTGCCCGCTCCCGGTCGAACCAGTGGTAGGCCTGTCCGACCAACACCGCGTCCGCTGCCCCGTCCGGCAGGGGAACGGACTCCGCTCCACCAGCCAGGGAGTCGACGCCCGGGGTGGCCACCGCCAGTTGGGCGCGCATGCCCGGATCGGGTTCCACCGGCGTCACCTCGTGCCCGAGCGCGAGCACCTCGCGGGTGAGGATGCCGGTGCCCGCGCCCAGGTCGACGACCCGGGCGGCGTCGCCCAGTCCCTCCAGCGCCCAGCGGACCGCGGCCTGCGGGTAACGGGGTCGAAGCCGGTCGTACTCCGCTGCCGCCGCACCGAACGACAGGGCCTGAGTGTGATTCGCCATGACGGGCAGGTTATCCGGTAACGACCCCCTGGCGGCATGAGTACGCTCAGGGGCTGACCCCGCCGAAAACTCCCTGAGGAAGCGTGCCGTGAGCGAGCAGAACGCCGTGCCAGTGGACCCCGCCGACGACCTTCCCGAGCAGATGAAGGTCCGCCGGGAGAAGCGGGACCGGATGCTCGCCGAGGGCATCGAGCCCTACCCGGTCGGCTTTGCCCGGACGACCACCCTGGCGCAGATCCGGACCCGCTACGCCGACCTGCCGACCGACACCGCGACCGGCGACCAGGTCGCGGTCACCGGCCGGGTGATCTTCGTACGCAACACCGGGAAGCTGTGCTTCGCGACCCTGCGCGACGGCGACGGCACCGAGTTGCAGGCGATGCTCTCACTGGACCGGGTCGGCCCAGAGCGGTTGGAGGCGTGGAAGCGCCTGGTCGACCTCGGCGACCAGGTCGGCGTCACCGGTGAGGTGATCACCAGTCGTCGGGGTGAGTTGTCGGTGCTGGCGCAGCAGTGGGACATGACCGCCAAGGCGCTGCGACCGTTGCCGGTGGCGCACAAGCCGCTCTCCGAGGAGGCCCGAGTCCGGCAGCGTTACGTCGACCTGATCGTCCGGCCGCAGGCACGGGACATGGTCCGTACCCGAGCCGCCGCCGTGCGCAGTCTGCGCGATTCACTGCACGGGCAGGGCTTCATCGAGGTGGAAACGCCGATGCTGCAACTGCTGCATGGTGGTGCGACGGCCCGACCGTTCGTGACCCACAGCAATGCGTTGAGCACCGATCTGTATCTGCGAATCGCTCCGGAACTGTTTCTCAAGCGCGCTGTGGTTGGCGGCGTCGACCGCGTCTTCGAGATCAACCGCAACTTCCGTAATGAGGGTGTCGACTCTTCGCACTCGCCGGAGTTCGCGATGCTGGAGACGTACCAGGCGTACGGCGACTACGACACGATCGGCGAGCTGACCCGTAATCTTGTGCAACAGGCGGCGATCGCGGTCAGCGGTTCGATGGTGGTGACCCACGCCGACGGACGCGAGTTCGACCTGGGCGGCGAGTGGCGGTCGGTGACACTCTTCGGCGTGCTTTCCGAAGCGCTCGGCGAGGAGGTCACGGTCCGCACCGACCGATCCCGCCTGGTGGAGTACGCGGACAAGGTGGGATTGGCGGTCGACCCGAAGTGGGGGCCGGGCAAGCTGGCCGAGGAACTGTTCGAGGAGTTGGTCGTCCCCAGCCTGGTGGCTCCCACCTTCGTGCGGGACTACCCGGAGGAGACCAGCCCGCTCACCCGGGGCCACCGCAGTGAGCCGGGGCTGGCCGAGAAGTGGGACCTCTACGTGCTCGGATTCGAGCTGGGCACCGGATACTCCGAGCTGGTCGACCCGGTCGTCCAGCGGGAGCGGCTGGTGGCCCAGGCGCAGCTCGCGGCCCGTGGCGACGACGAGGCGATGCGCCTCGACGAGGACTTTCTGCGGGCGATGGAGTACGGAATGCCACCGTCCGGCGGTATGGGAATGGGAATCGACCGGATGTTGATGGCCCTGACCGGCCTCGGAATTCGGGAAACGATCCTCTTCCCGTTGGTCCGCCCCGAGTAGGGCGCGCCCGGCTCACCCCACGCCGTAACGGCATCCTATTGACGTGGCAAGTACTGCGGGGGTTATTGTGCTCTCGTTAGCAGGAGTGCCCTGCTCGAAAGGAATGTGGGACGTGGCCAAGCAGATCATTCACAAGCTGGTCGATGACCTGGACGGCGGGGACGCGGACGAGACCGTCAAGTTCGCCCTCGACGGCGTTCAGTACGAGATCGACCTGTCGAGTGCCAACGCCGCTAAATTGCGCGACGCTTTTGCCTCGTACGTGGGCGCCGGCACCAAGGTCGGCCGGGGCGGCGTGGTGATCGGTGGGCGTGCTGCTCGCGGTCGGGGCGGCGCGACCGCCGATCGGGAACAGAACAAGGCGATCCGGGAGTGGGCCAAGAAGGCCGGCAAGGACATCTCGGACCGGGGTCGTATCCCGCAGGAGATCGTTGACGAGTACCACGCGAAGCGCTGATCCATCAGCGGTGGGTGCCAGTCGCCCCCACAGGCGACACCGACGCCGGGCCGGAGTGGTTCTCCGGGCCGGCGTCGCCGTCTCCGGGTCCGCGGTAAGGGGTCCGCGGTGCGGGAAGCATTCCGCCTCCACCGACGTTGTCCACAACCAGTGGAGCAACTATCCACAGCCTGTGGACAACCCTCCCCAGGGTTGGGCGCAGCGGTCGTCGCAAGCCCGGTTTACCCCCTCCGGGGGCTTCCGGAGCGCTTCCGAGGCCCGGATCGGGCTCCGGTCGTGCCAGTCGGATTTCGCTCTGCGCGTAGCGACAGGACTACCGGAACACCTCCTGAGCGCGGACGGTTGTCCAAAACGACGTGCAACCGACCCAGACCGGAGACACACGACCTCAGCTGAGTCGGTCAGCGACGATAGAGTAAGGAGGCACGGACGCCCGTCCCGGACGTTCGTGCACCGGCCCCGCCAAGATCTTGACCATCAAGGCGCACGGCACGTGAGGAGCACGAGGGCATGTTCGAGCGGTTCACCGACCGAGCGCGACGGGTTGTCGTCCTGGCCCAAGAAGAGGCCCGGATGCTCAACCACAACTACATCGGTACGGAACACATCCTGCTGGGCCTGATCCACGAAGGTGAAGGCGTCGCGGCAAAGGCCCTGGAGAGCCTCGGCATCTCCCTGGAGGGCGTCCGCCAGCAGGTCGAGGAGATCATCGGCCAGGGCCAGCAGGCGCCGAGCGGGCACATCCCGTTCACGCCGCGGGCCAAGAAGGTGCTGGAGCTGTCGCTGCGCGAGGCGCTGCAGCTCGGCCACAACTACATCGGCACCGAGCACATCCTGCTCGGGCTGATCCGCGAGGGCGAGGGCGTCGCCGCCCAGGTGCTGGTCAAGCTCGGCGCCGACCTCAACCGGGTCCGCCAGCAGGTGATCCAGCTGCTCTCCGGCTACCAGGGCAAGGAGCCTGCCGCGGCGGGCGCCGCGCCGGGTGAGGCCGCGCCGTCGACCAGCCTGGTGCTGGACCAGTTCGGCCGCAACCTGACCCAGGCCGCCCGCGAGGGCAAGCTCGACCCGGTCATCGGGCGCGAGAAGGAAATCGAGCGGGTCATGCAGGTGCTCTCCCGCCGTACCAAGAACAACCCGGTCCTGATCGGTGAGCCCGGCGTCGGTAAGACCGCCGTGGTGGAGGGGCTTTCCCAGAAGATCATCAAGGGCGAGGTGCCCGAGACTCTCAAGGACAAGCAGCTCTACACGCTCGACCTGGGTGCGCTCGTCGCCGGTTCCCGTTACCGCGGTGACTTCGAGGAGCGCCTCAAGAAGGTGCTCAAGGAGATCCGCACCCGCGGCGACATCATCCTGTTCATCGACGAGATCCACACCCTGGTGGGTGCGGGTGCCGCCGAGGGCGCGATCGACGCCGCGAGCATCCTCAAGCCGATGCTGGCCCGTGGTGAGCTGCAGACCATCGGCGCCACCACGCTCGACGAATACCGCAAGCACCTGGAGAAGGACGCCGCTCTCGAGCGCCGGTTCCAGCCGATCCAGGTGGGTGAGCCGTCGCTGGCGCACACCATCGAGATCCTCAAGGGCCTGCGCGACCGGTACGAGGCGCACCACCGGGTCTCGATCACCGATGCCGCCCTGGTGGCCGCCGCGACGCTGGCCGACCGGTACATCTCCGACCGCTTCCTGCCGGACAAGGCGATCGACCTGATCGACGAGGCCGGTGCCCGGATGCGGATCCGTCGGATGACCGCGCCGCCAGACCTGCGTGACTTCGACGAGCGCATCGCCCAGGTGCGTCGCGACAAGGAGTCCGCGATCGACGCGCAGGACTTCGAGCGTGCCGCCCAGCTGCGCGACAAGGAGAAGCAGCTGCTCGGCCAGAAGGCCCAGCGGGAGAAGGAGTGGAAGGCCGGTGACCTGGACGTCGTCAGCGAGGTTGACGACGAGCAGATCGCCGAGGTGCTCGGCAACTGGACCGGCATCCCGGTCTACAAGCTGACCGAGGAGGAGACCTCTCGCCTGCTGCGCATGGAGGACGAGCTGCACAAGCGCGTCATCGGCCAGGAGGATGCGGTCAAGGCGGTCTCGAAGGCGATCCGGCGTACCCGGGCCGGCCTGAAGGACCCGAAGCGCCCGTCGGGCTCGTTCATCTTCGCCGGCCCGTCCGGTGTCGGTAAGACCGAGCTGTCCAAGGCGCTCGCCGAGTTCCTCTTCGGCAGCGAGGATGCCCTCATCCAGCTGGACATGTCCGAGTTCCACGACCGTTACACGGTCTCCCGGCTCGTGGGTGCCCCTCCCGGCTACGTCGGCTACGACGAGGGCGGGCAGCTGACCGAGAAGGTGCGGCGTCGGCCGTTCTCGGTGGTCCTCTTCGACGAGATCGAGAAGGCCCACCCGGACGTGTTCAACACGCTGCTCCAGATCCTCGAGGACGGTCGGCTCACCGACGGTCAGGGTCGGATCGTGGACTTCAAGAACACGGTCATCATCCTGACCACCAACCTGGGCACCCGTGACGTCGCCAAGGCGGTGTCGCTGGGCTTCCAGGCGTCGGAGGACTCCGAGTCCAACTACGACCGGATGAAGCAGAAGGTCAACGACGAGCTCAAGCAGCACTTCCGGCCTGAGTTCCTCAACCGGATCGACGACACCATCGTCTTCCACCAGCTGCGTCAGACCGAGATCCTCTCGATCGTGGACATCATGATCCAGCGGATCGAGGGCCAGCTGCGCAACAAGGACATGGGTCTGGAGCTGACCGACAACGCCAAGAAGTACCTGGCGGCGAAGGGCTTCGACCCGGTGCTCGGTGCCCGTCCGCTTCGTCGCACGATCCAGCGCGACATCGAGGACAACCTCTCCGAGCGGATCCTGTTCAACGAGCTGACCCCGGGTCAGATCGTCGTGGTGGACTGCGAGGGCGATCCGAACGACATCGACAAGTCCAAGCTCGTCTTCCGGGGCGCGGACAAGCCGGTCGAAGTTCCGGACGCCGTGCCGGCCGACCTCGGTGGCACTGCCGCTGGCACCGCCGCAGCGGCCACGGACGAGTAGCACAACCAGCAGTACGGGGCGGGGTCTCGGTGGCGTGAGCCATCGGGGCCCCGCCCCTCGTTGCGCTACCCCGAAGGTCACCCACACCGCACCGCCGGTGCCGCGCCAGCGCCCGTGCCTGTGTCGCGCCCGTGCCTGTGTCGCGCCCGTGCCTGTGTCGCGCCCGCGCCTGTGTCGCGCCCGCGCCTGTGTCGCGCCCGCGCCTGTGTCGCGCCCGTGTCCGCCCAGCCCGTGCCCGCCCAGCCCGTGCCCGTGCCCGCCCAGCACGTGCCTGCCTGCGCCCGTGCCGCGCCCGTGGCTGCGCGCGCCCGTGCCCGTGGCTGTGCCGGGCCGCGCCTGTGCCTGCCTGCGCCTGTGCCCGCCCGCGCGCGTGCCGCGCCCGTCGCGCTAGCCGTGCCATCTCAGGCAAGATCCACGCAACATCAGGGAAAGTGCTGCCTCAGCGGGTCCGGAGGCAGCACTTTCCCTGATGTTGCGGGTGAGAGAAGGGACGGGGCCGGAGCGCGGGGCGGAGTGTCGAGGTCGGGTTGGGGCGTGGCCTCCCGGCGGAGCACCCAGCCGCAAGATCACGCAACATCCAGGATTTAGGGGTATCCGGCGCGCGACGACACCACTACATCCGGGATCGAGCACGATCTTGGGGTGCTCGAGGGCCGTCCGCCAGATGTGCGTGGTTGGTCGGGCTGGGCTGGACGGAACCCGCCCCAGGCGGAGGCCGCCCCAGGCGGAGGCCGCCCCAGGCGGAGACCGCCCCAGGCGGGGCCGCCCCAGCGGAGGCCGCAGCGAAGGCGCCCAGGCGCGGCCTCCCCAGGAGGACCTTCCCCAGCGGGGGCCGTCTCGGTGGCACCCTCCCAGCGGAGGCCGGTGAGTCAGCTGGTGAGGTCGGCGGTGGGGAAGGAGGGACCGTCGCCGGCGAGGCGGAAGGAATCGGTGTCGGCCGGTTCGACGAGCCCGTCCTGCACCAGGCCGGCCAGGGCTCGGGCGCGCTGCACGTCGTCGGTCCAGACCTGGTCAAGCCGTTCGTGCGGCACCGGACCGGTGGCGTCCCGGAGCACCCCGAGCAGCAGGCCGCGTACCTGTCGGTCGGTGCCCGCGTACCGCTGGGGTCGGCGGGTTGGACCTGTTGGGGCCTCCCGGCCGGAAGCCCGCCACGCGCAGATCGACTCGACCGGGCAGGTCGGGCAGCGCGGCGACCGGGCGGTGCAGATGACCGCGCCCAGTTCCATGAACGCGGCGCTGGCCAGCGCCGCCGCGGCCGGTTCCGTCGGGAGTAGCTCTTCGGTGGCGACCAGGTCGGCTGGCCGGGTGACCGGCCCGGCGTCCGGCTCGCCGGCTACCGCCCGGCAGACCACCCGTCGCACGTTGGTGTCGACCACCGGGTGCCGCTGCCCGTACGCGAATGCAGCCACCGCCCGTGCCGTGTACGTCCCGACTCCCGGCAGGGCCAGCAGTTGCTCCAGGCGGTCCGGGACCTGGCCGCCGTGCCGGTCGACGATCGCCACCGCGCATTCTCGCAGCCGAATCGCCCGACGGGGGTAGCCGAGGCGTCCCCACATCCGGATCGCCTCGGCGGGGCTGTCCGCCGCCAACGCTGCCGGGTCCGGCCAGCGGGCCAGCCATGCCTGCCAGGCCGGCACCACCCGGACCACGGGTGTCTGTTGAAGCATGACCTCGCTGACCAGGATGGCCCACGGGCTGGTGTCCGGCGCACGCCAGGGGAGGTCGCGGGCGTGTTGCTGGAACCATCGGCTGACCAGGGTGGCGAAATCGGGCTGAGTCATGGCGACGTCGATGATGTCACGCGCCGGGGTCCCGCTGGTTGGGCGGCTCGGGCGGGGTGTCCCGGCGGCGCGCCCCGGATCGGAGAGAATGCGCGGATGAACGAGCTCGCGATCACCGTCATCGGTCGGGACCGGCCGGGCATCGTGGCCGACGTAGCCGAGGTGTTGGCTCGACTGGGCGCGAACCTCACCGACAGCACGATGACCCGGCTGCGGGGGCATTTCGCGATGACCCTGATCTGCACCGGGCCGGCCGCCGCCGAGGTTGAGGCCGCGCTGGCGCCGCTGGCCGCCGAGGGTCAACTACTGGCGACGGTACGCGCGGTCACCCCGGACGGTGAGGTGCCCGCGGTGGGTGAGCCGTACGTGCTGGCGGTGCACGGTTCGGATCGGATGGGCATCGTCGCGGCGATGACCCGGGTGCTTGTCGACGCGGGCGGGAATGTCACCGACCTGAGCACCCGGTTGGCGGGTGCGCTCTACGTGGTGCTGGCCGAGGTCGAGTTGCCGGCGGGCGTGGCCGACGCGCTTGTGGACCGGCTGCACCGGACGGCTGCTGACCTGGGCGTGGAGGTCACGCTCCGGCCGGCGGACCCGGATCTGTTGTGAGCGGCGCGGAGAGCGTGCCGTACGCCGGTCTGGGTGGCTGGACGCCGGAGGCGCTGGTCGCGTCGGGTGTGCTGCGGGCGGTGTTGTCCGCCCCGCATCCGGTGCTGAGTCGGGCCGCCGGAGAGGTCGATCCGACGGCGGACGAGACAGTCCAGCTCGCGGCCGACCTGGTGGCGACGATGCGGGTTTCGCCGGGTTGTGTCGGGTTGGCCGCCCCGCAGGTCGGGGTGGGTGCTCGTGTCTTCGCCGTCGACGTGACCGGGCACCCGAAGGCGGTGACGGTGCACGGGACCTTCGTGTTGTGCAACGCCCGTGTGGTGGAGGCGACCCGGTGGAAGCCGGGCCGGGAGGGTTGCATGTCGGTGCCGGATCTGACCGGTGACGTGAAGCGGGCCAGCCGGCTGGTGGTCGAGGGTGACCTGCCGGGCAGCGGGGAGCCGGTCCGGTTGGTGACCGACGGTTTCGAGGCGCGGGCGTTGCAGCACGAGATCGACCACTGCTCGGGGCTGCTTTTTCTGGATCGGGTGGCTGGTGCGCACGCCGTCTATCAGCGCAAGGTCTACCTCTGAGCGGGTGCCGGACGATCGGGGTGTCCATCCAGAGTGGAGGGTCGTGCCCGCGTCCCGACGGGGCTCCGGCGCGTCGCGCCACACTGGCGGGCGCAGCGCGGCTACGGTGGGGGGCATCATGCGTCTGACGGTCGGCCCCCTGCCACCCGCCGTGTACTGGCGGCGTCGCGTCGTCGTACTCGGAGCGGGGCTTCTCTTCCTGATTGTCCTGCTCTACTCCTGCACCGGCTCGGATCGTTCCGACCGCGACACGAAGGCTGCGGGGTCGCCGACGGCCACGCCCACCGGGGCGGCTGGTCCGGGCGCGCCGGTGCTGACGCCACAGACCGGCGCTCCGCCGCCGTCCGCCTCCGGCGATGCGGGCGCGACGACCCCGGACGCGACGACCCCGAGCCCCGCGATCACCAGCAACGACCCTCCGCCGGGCACGGTGGCCAATTCGGTGGACGACGGCACCTGCACCGATGCGGAGATCCGCGTGGTCTCGATGGCGAGTCCCACCTCGGTCCAGCGCGGGGCGGTGGCCGACCTGCAACTCAAGATCAAAAACACGTCGGACCGGACGTGCAGCCGCAACGTCGGCGCCGACCTGCAAGAGATCTTCATCAAGTCCGGTGCCGAGAAGGTCTGGTCCTCGGACACCTGCGGCAAGGTCCAGGGCTCGGACGTGCAGTCCTTCACCCCGAACTTCGAGCGCTCCTACCAGGTGGTGTGGAACGGGCGGGACACCAGCCGGTGTGACGGCAGTGGGTTGGCCGCCGGGCCGTTCCCGCCGCTCGGCACGTACGAGGTGTTCGCCCGGGTCGGCACGAAGCTCAGCGCACCGGTGAAGCTCACCGTGACCGGCTGAGCCGGATCAGACGTACCGCTCCAGGATCGACGCCTCGGCGAGCCGGGACAGCCCTTCACGGACACCGCGCGCCCGGGCGTCACCGACCCCCTCGACGGCCTGCAGGTCCTCCACGGTCGCGCCCAGCAGCCGTTGCAGGCTGCCGAAGTGCACCACCAGGCGGTCGACCACCGTCACCGGCAGCCTCGGCACCTTGGCCAGCAGTCGGAAGCCGCGCGGGCTGACCGCCGCGTCCAGCGCGTCCGACGCGGCCGGGTAGCCGATCGCCTTGGCCACCGACACCAGGTCGATCAACTCGGTGGCACCGAGCAGATCCAGCTCGACAAGTGCCTCATCGAGGGTGCGCGACTTGCGGCCGACCGGGAGGTAGTCCCGGATGACAAGCGTCCGATCGGCGTCCACGCCGGCCATCAGCTCGTCGAGCTGCAGGGCCAGCAGACGGCCGTCGGTGCCCAACTCGACCACGTAACCGGCGATCTCGTCGGCGATCCGGCGGACCATCTCCAGGCGCTGCACCACGGCCACCGCGTCCCGTACGGTGACGAGATCCTCGATCTCCAGGGCGGAGAGCGTGCCGGAGACCTCGTCCAGCCGGAGCTTGTAGCGCTCCAGGGTGGCGAGCGCCTGGTTGGCCCGGGAGAGGATCGCCGCCGAGTCGTCGAGCACGTGCCGTTGGCCGTTGACGTAGAGGCTGATGATCCGCATGGACTGGCTGACCGAAATGACCGGATAGCCGGTCTGCCGGGCCACCCGCTCGGCGGTGCGGTGCCGGGTGCCGGACTCCTCGGTCGGGATGGACGGGTCGGGCATCAGGTGCACGGCGGCCCGGACGATCCTGGTGCCGTCGCTGGAGAGCACGACGGCGCCGTCCATCTTGCACAGCTCGCGGACCCGCGTCGCGGAGAACTCCACGTCCAGCGGAAAACCACCGGTGCACAGGCCCTCGACGACCTTGTCGTAGCCGAGCACGATGAGCGCGCCCGTGCGGCCACGCAGGATGCGCTCCAAACCGTCGCGCAGGGCGGTGCCCGGGGCCATCAGGGCGAGGTTGGCGCGCAGTGGATCGCCGGCACTCCCGGTGGCTCCCGCGGTCACGCTCACGCTGATCGGGCGGGCGGGCGAGCCCACGGCGCCGGTGCGGGCCTGGGGCGGCGCGCCGGCTGGCTTGGTGGTATCGCGGTCGATCGGCACGGACACAGTCTACGGACTGCCGTGCGGTGGGTGCTGTCGTGGTTACTGTGATGTGTCACGATGCGGCCCTTCCAACCCGTTTCCCGCTTGCGGCGTGCTGTCCGGTTTTGCCGTCCCCGTCGGCACGCTGGGTCACTCGGCGGACGCGCGGGCCGCATGGTGCAGCGCCGAGCGGACGTCCGTGACCTCGGTCACCCGCATCTGCTGGGGGCCGGCGCCGGTGCTGGTCGGGCCGCAACCGGGCGGCACGAGGGCCACCTTGAACCCCAGCCGGGCCGCCTCGGCCAACCGGCGGGGCACCGCCCCGACCCGGCGCACCTCGCCGGTCAGACCCACCTCGCCGATCGCCACCAGGTGCGGTGCGATGGCCAGGTTGAGCCCGCCGGAGGCGACCGCCAACGCGACCGCGAGGTCCGCGGCCGGCTCCACCACCCGGATGCCGCCGACCGTGGCGGCGAAGACCTCCCGGTCGTGCAGGGTCAGCCGCTCGGTGCGTCGCTGAAGCACCGCGAGCACCATCGCCAGTCGCGCCGAGTCGAGGCCGGAGACGGTACGCCGGGGAGAGCCGGCCACCGTCGCGCCGATCAGCGCCTGCACCTCGGTGACCAGGGCGCGCCGCCCCTCCATGGCCACCGTGACGCAGGTGCCCGGGACCGGCTCCGCGTATCGGGTCAGGAACAGCCCGGACGGGTCCGCCAGGCTGCTGATGCCGCCCTCGTGCATCTCGAAGCAGCCGACCTCGTCAGCCGCGCCGAACCGGTTCTTCACACCGCGCACCAGGCGCAGCGAGGAGTGCTTGTCGCCCTCGAAGTGCAACACCACGTCGACCAGGTGCTCCAGCACCCGAGGCCCGGCCACCTGGCCGTCCTTGGTGACGTGCCCGACCAGCACGGTGGCGATGCCCCGCTCCTTGGCGACCGAGACCAGCGCGGCGGTGACCGCGCGTACCTGGGTGACCCCACCGGGCACCCCCTCGGTGCCGGTGGTCGAGATGGTCTGCACCGAGTCGAGCACCAGCAGGCCCGGCTTGACCGCGTCGAGGTGGCCGAGCACCGACCCCAAGTCGCTCTCCGCCGCGAGGTAGAGCTGGTCGTGCAGGGTGCCCATCCGTTCGGCACGCAAGCGCACCTGACTGACCGACTCTTCCCCGCTGACGACAAGCGAAGGGCTGCCGGCACCGGCTGCCCACTGCTGGGCCACGTCCAGCAGCAGTGTCGACTTGCCGACGCCGGGCTCGCCGGCGAGCAGCACCACGGCGCCGGGCACCAGACCGCCGCCGAGCACCCGGTCGAGCTCGCTCACCCCGGTGGGCACGGCTCGGGCCGGGGCGGCGCTGATGGTGGCGATCGGCCGGGCCGGCTCGGCCGGCATCCGGGAGCTGACCACCCGACCGGCCACGGTTGGGCCGGTCGTCGTGCTCTCGACCACCGCGCCCCACTCGCCGCACTCCGGGCAGCGCCCCACCCACTTGGGCGGCTGGTGCCCACAGGCGTCGCACTCGTACGCCGGGCGCGGCTCGCGGGCGGCGGACCGCCCACGCGCGGCACCGGCCGTGCCGCTACGCGAAGGAGTCGATCGGGAGGTGGTCACATCAGGACGCTAGCCCTCTCGTACGACGAAAACACCCCGGCGTGGTGGTCACCACGCCGGGGCGTCCGTCGATTCGGAGGTCGGGTCACTCGTGGGTCGTGCCGCCCTCGTTGCCCTCGTAGCCGCCCTCGCGCTCGATGAGCGGCGAGGGACGCGCCGCAGGGGTGAGCGGCACCGCGATCGGCGCCTGGCCGGTCACCGTGTTGCCGTTGCCGAAGTCGAAGGTCACCGAGACGTTCTGGCCGGAGCGCAGCGCCTCGGTCAGGCCGATCAGCCGGAGCTGCGAGGTGGCCTCGGAGTTGAGCTGGATGTAGCTGAGCGGAGCCAGCTCGATCCGGGCCAACTGGCCGGGGGCGGCCGGACTGGCCGAGCCCGACGCCCGCGCCGACTCCGGAGCGGACGGCGTGGCCGAGGACGAGCCGGTCTCGGACGGGGTCGCCGACGGGCTGGCCGAGCGGGACGTGGAGGTCGACGGGCTCTGTGAGCCCGACGGAGACGCGCTGCCCGACGGAGACGCGCTGCCCGACGGAGACGCGCTGCCGGACGGAGACGCGCTGGCCGAGGCGGACGCGCTGGTCGAGCCGCCGCCGATGCGCACCTCGCGGGCGCTCTCGGCGGTGACGGTGACGGTGACCGTCTGCTTCGAGTCGTTGTAGATCACGGCGCTCAGCGGAGCGTCCTGGCCGGCCCGGTAGCCCTCGGTGCCCGGGTACTCCACCAGCAGACCACGCACGGAGAAGGATCCGTTGTTGGTGGTGAGGTTGACGCCCTGGACCGACGGCTCCTTCAACGCGGTCTCGGCGATCTGACCGGTGCCGCATCCGGACGCCAGCAGGCCGGTTGCCGCAATCCCGGACAGCAACAGGGCCGCCCGCCGGGATCCCCTGATCGAGCGCGTCACGTCGGTCCTCCTCGTCACAATCCCCACCCGGGCCGCACGCCCGGGCACGGTGGCCATACCCGCGCAGACCGCGCTCCAGGGTAGTTGGGGCTGATCGAGGCCCGCACGCGGACCCGGCAATGCCACCTGGCCGGGTGGCGCTCACACCACCCGACCGCTCGCCACCAGCAGGACCACGTCGATCAGGGCCACCAGCATGACGGCGCGGAAGGCCGCCACCGGCCGCCGGCCGGCCCGGACCGCCGAGCGTCCGGCGTACCAGCTCAGTGCCGGCACCACGGCGGCCGTGCCGACCGCGGCCAGCCCGAGGGCCGACGGCGGCCCGGGTGGTCCGAGGACCAGGGTCGCGGTCGCCGCGAGGAGCAGACCGGCCGCCGCCGCCCGACTCCCGGCGGAGCCCAGCCGGTGCGGCAGACCGCGCACCCCGGTCCGGGCGTCGTCGGCCAGGTCGGGCAGCACGTTGGCGAAGTGCGCGCCGGCCCCCAGGCAGGCCGCCGCGACGAGCAGCCAGGCGGGTGGGGTCGGCTGACCGGGCAGCGCGAGCACCACGAAGGCGGGCAGCGCGCCGAAGGAGACGGCGTACGGCACCACCGAGAAGGCGGTGGCCTTCAGCGGCCAGTCGTAGAGCAGCGCCGAGACGAGGGCCACGGTCAACCAGAACGCCGCCGTCGGGTTCGTGGTCAGCGCCAGCAGCGGACAGGCCACCGCGGCCGCCGCCGCAGCCCAGGCCGTGGTGCGCCGGCCGACCGCGCCGGCGGCGACAGGTTTGTCGGTACGCCCCACCGTGGCGTCCCGCTCGGCGTCCAGCGCGTCGTTGGTCCAGCCCACGGCGAGCTGGCTGGCCAGCACGGCGAGCACCACCGAGACGATTCCGGACGGTCGATGACCCACTCCCCAGGCCAGTAGGCCGGAAACCGCGGTGACCGCTGCGGCCGGTTCCGGATGGCTCGCTCTGACCAGCCCTAACACCCTCGACGACATAAGGGAAGTCTGGTCGTTACCGAGCAGTCGTGCCACGCTCGTGCCATGCGAGACGTGGCTGCGTCCGCGGCGTCCACCGGCCCCCGGGTGCTGCCGCGAAACGACCCGCGCCAGTACGACGACCTGGCCGCCGAGTGGTGGCGGCCGGATGGCGCGTTTGCGATGCTGCACTGGCTGGCCGCGGCCCGCGCGGCGCTGGTGCCACCGGCGACCCGTCCCGACGAGCTGCTGGTGGACCTGGGTTGCGGTGCCGGTCTGCTCGCGCCGCACCTGGCCGGCAAGGGCTACCGCCACGTCGGTGTGGATCTGACCCGCTCGGCGTTGCTCCAGGCAGCCGAGCACGGGGTGCGCGTTGTGCAGGGTGATGCGACAGCGGTCCCGCTTCCGGACGGATGCGCCGACGTGGTCTCCGCGGGCGAGTTGCTGGAGCATGTGCCGAACTGGCCGCGGGTGGTTGCCGAGGCGTGCCGCCTGCTGCGTCCGGGTGGCCTGCTGGTCCTGGACACCCTGAACGACACGGCCCTGGCCCGGCTCGTCGCGGTACGGATCGCCGAGCGGTTGCCGACGGTGCCGCGCGGAATCCACGATCCACGGTTGTTCGTGGACGCGCGGGCCCTGGTGGCCGAGTGCGCTCGGCACGGCGTGGACCTGCGAGTGCGCGGCATCCGTCCGCAGCTCGGGGGCATGCTTGCCTGGTTGCTGCGCCGGGCCCGCGCGACCGGTGCGACGTCCACCGTCCGCGCGCCGCGCATCGTGCCGACCCGGTCCACCGCCGTGCTCTACCAGGGCCGGGGGGTCCGCAAAGGATAGTCCGGCCGTGGCGGGGTATGGGACGCCGAGGAGGAGACGATATGACGGTGCAGGCGTTTGAGGCGGCCCGCCGGTTGGCGCCGCGGTTCGCCGCGCGCGCGGCGGAGCACGACCGGGACGGTTCCTTCCCCATCGAGGACTTCCGTGACCTGCGGGAGGCTGGCCTTTTCGGGTTGATGGTGCCCCGGGCGCTGGGAGGCATGGGGGCCAGCTTCGCCGAGTACGCCGCGGTGGCCACCGAGCTTGCCCGAGGCAACGGCGCGACGGCCCTGGTGTTCAACATGCACGCCTCGGTGACCGGTGCCCTGGGCGCGGTCACCGAGGAGCTGGCCGAGGCGTTGGGCGTGCCGGACGAGGCGTTGGCAGCTCGGGACCGCCTGCTCACCGCCGCCGCCCAGGGCTCCTGGTACGCGGTCGCGATGAGCGAGCGCGGCGCCGGTGCCCGGCTGTCCCAGCTCACCACGGCGTACGAGGAGACCGACGAGGGTTGGCATCTCAAGGGCAGCAAGACGTTCTGTTCCGGCGCCGGTCACGCCGACGGCTACCTGGTGGCGGCACGCAGCGCGGCCGACCAGTCGGTGGTCTCGCAGTTCCTGGTGCCGGCCGGTGACGGGTTGACCGTGGAGCCGACCTGGGATTCGCTCGGCATGCGCGCCACCTCCTCGCACGACCTGCACCTGGATGTGACGGTGCCCACGGACCGACTGCTCGGCGGCGTGGAGGGGTTGGCGCTCGTGGTCGCCCAGTTGATGCCGCACTGGCTGGTGGCCAGTTACGCGGCCGTCTACGTGGGGGTGGCCCGGGCGGCGATCGACGCGGCGGCCGAGCACCTGAACGCCCGCAACCTGGCCGGCCTGCCGGCGGTGCGGGCCCGGCTGGGGCGGGCGGACGCCACGACCGCCGCCGCGCAGCTGGTGGTCGCCGAGGCGGCCCGTCGGGTGGACGACGCGCCGGGCGACGAGGAGACCAACCGCTGGGTGTGGCGGGCGAAGCTGCTCGCCGGCACCACGGCCGCGGAGGTGGCGGCGTCGGTGTTGGAGGCCGCGGGCACCTCGGCGACCCGACGTGGTCATCCGTTGGAGCGGCTCTACCGCGACGCCCGCTGCGGCTCGCTGCACCCGGCCACGTCGGACGTCTGCGCCGACTGGCTGGGCATCGCCGCTCTGGGCGGCGACCCGGACCGCGACGGATCGGCACCGCGTTGGTGAGGCGGCTCCGCGGGTTCGGCACGGAAGATGGGCCAGCCGAGGCGGCTGGTGGGACGGCCAGGGGGAGGACAGCATCCGACGAGAGGTGGGGATCGTGTCCGTACCAGTGATCGCGGGGCTCGGGACTGCGCAGCCGCCGTCCGCTTCGCAGGACGAGTTGTGGGAGGGCTTCTTCTCCCGGCACTTCACCGGCACCACCCGGTCGTTGGCCCAGCGGATCTTCGCGAACTCCGGGGTGACCCGGCGTCAGGCCGCGGTCAACCCGCTGTTGGAGGACGTGTCGGACTGGCCGACCGAGCGCCGGATGCGCCGCTACCAGGTGGAGGCGCTGCCGCTGGGCAAGGAGGCGGTGGGTCGCGCGTTGACCGCCGCCGGGTTGGACGCCGGCGACATCGGCATGTTCATCGTCTGCTCCTGCACGGGCTACGCCACCCCCGGGCTGGACATCCTGCTCGCCCGGGACCTCGGTATGGCGGCGGACACCCAGCGGATGTTCATCGGCCACATGGGCTGTTACGCGGCGCTGCCGGGGCTCGGCGCGGCGAGTGACTTCGTCACCGCGCGGGGGCGGCCGGCGTTGCTGCTCTGCGCGGAGCTGACCAGCCTGCACATCCAGCCGTCCAGTGCCAGGGTGGACACCCAGCAGATCGTCTCGCACGCGCTCTTCTCGGACGCCGCGGTCGCCGCCGTGGTCGTGCCGGGTGGTCCGGGGTACGCGTTACGCGAGGTCACCTCGGTCACCGACACCTCGACCGCCGATCACATGACCTGGGACGTCACCGATGCCGGCTTCCGGATGGGGTTGTCGCCGAAGGTGCCGCAGGTGCTGTCGAGGCACGTACGCGGGTTGGTCGACGACCTGTTGGCCCGGCACGGCGTCACCAGTTCCGACGTGGACGGTTGGGCCGTGCACCCGGGTGGGCCGCGGATCCTCAACGTGGTGGAACGGGAGCTGGCCCTCCCTCCGGAGGGGTTGGCGGCGTCCTGGGCGACGCTCGACGAGCACGGCAACTGCTCGTCGCCGACCGTGTTGCTGATCCTGGACCGGTTGGGCCGTTCCACGCCGGCGGCTCGACGCATCGTCATGCTCGCGTTCGGCCCCGGCCTCACCCTGTACGCCGCCCTGCTCGATCGACAGGAGTAAAAATCCGCCCCTGGCGGCGTTACGCTCGATGGATGGATGCGACGGCGGAGGGGCGGCTGCGCTCGGCGGTGCTGTTCGGCGCGACGGCGGCCCTCCTGGTCGCCGGTGGCTGGTGGTGGCGCTCCGCCGCGCCCGCTCCGGTGGCTCGGCCGCCCGGGACGGCGGCGACGCCTGTCGCGGGGCCCAGCGTCAGCACGCCGTTGGAGCGCGCCCTGGTCCGGGGTATTGGGGCGACCGCGCGGGTTGATGGAGAGACGGGGGCGGTCGTCCGGGCGGTGGATGCCCCGCGGGCGGTACTCGACCCGGCCAGCGGTGAGATCATCGACATCGAGGGTGATCCGAGCTGGCTCTTCTTCCAGGGCGAGCTGCCCGCGTTCCGCGAGACGATCTGGCAGGAGCGGACGGTGCTCGTGCCGAGGCAGCGCATCGTCCGGCAGGCGGGCGGCGGCGACTCCCGCTACCTGCTGCAGTACCGGTGCACCAGGCCGGGCACCCTGTCGGTGACGGTCTTCGAGGCCGAGTCGGCCGGGCCGTCCGAGATCGACTGCGATGGCGTGATCACCAGCGCCGAGGTGCTCTCGGACGGCAGGCCGTTCCGGGTGTCGCTGTCGACCGGCGGGGTGCGCGAGATCGATATCGAGGCGCAACTCGTCGGCCTGCCCCGCTAGGGCTGTTCAAAGCCCCTGGCCCGCCTCGGCTCGACCGAGGACTTTGAACAGACCCTGGGCCGGTGTCGAACCACCTGGCCCGGCGGGGTCACCGGCCCTCGTGGGGTCAGCCGGCGAGGGCGCTCAGGTCGTTGCGGTAGGAGTCGACAGTCCCCAGTTCGGGCAGCACCCGGGTCACCGTGCCGGTGCGGTCGACCAGCAGTGCGGTCAGGGTGCCGGGGTGGACCGGTTGGCCCAGGAACGACCGCAGTCCGCCAGCGGGGTCGGCGAGTGCCCGGACGCCCGTGCTCGCCGATGGCGAGGTCGCGACCCTCCGCCCTCCGGCCACGGTGATCACCGCGATCCCCGGGGGCGCCGCCGCCGCGGCCTCGTCGATCCGCTCGGGGCAGGGGCAGCCGTCCACCAGGATGATCATGGCGGGCAGCAGGCCGCGCAGCGGCACCGGCGCCTGGGCGGCGTCGACCAGGTCCAGCGCGGGCAGTGCCCGGCCGGCGACGGTCGCGGGAGGCGCGTACGGGGCCGGGGTCGGTCGGTCGGTGCCCCGGCTGGCGCGGGGCCAGGCGACGGCGAGCAGGCCGGCCATCGTGGTGAGCAGTGCGACCACCAGCACCAGCAGTGGTAGGGCCAGGCGGCCGGGGCGGTCGCCGGCGGCACGGCGCAGCTCGCGACGAAGCTGGGCGGCCTCGTCGGCGAGCGCCGAGGCGTCGTCCGGGACCACGATGCGGCCCCACTCGGGCGGTAGGCCGGGTAGGCCGTCGGCTGGCCCGTGACCCTCGGCATCCGGCTTGCCCATCGGACCTCCTGGAAGGGGCTCGAGAGCGGTGTGCGGCTCGGTCTCCAGGGTCCCGCACCAGGGGCACCTCCCGCTACACCTGGGCGCATTCCCGCCAGCCGCGATACCATGGGAGAAGCGCATAGCCCTTGATCTCGACGTTCTGTTCACTAGTGCCGGGCAGTCATCCGCACGTTACGGAGCGTGTTCGAACCATTGGTTTGACCGCCTGTCAAGCTGAAGCAAGACCTCTCACAGGGCCCCTGAGCTGCGCCAACGGTCAGGACATCGGTGAGACATCGGTGCCTGAGCGTGTTACCCTAGACACAGCGAAAGGGGTTTCGAACCTATGGTTTTCAGTGTCGGCGAGACCGTTGTCTACCCCCACCACGGGGCCGCACTCATCGAGGCAATCGAGACTCGGGTCATCAAGGGCGAGCCTAAGCAATACCTCGTCCTGAGGGTCGCGCAGGGTGACCTGACGGTCCGGGTGCCGGCCGAGAACGCCGAGATCGTGGGCGTCCGTGAGGTGGTCGGCGAAGAGGGCCTCGGTAAGGTCTTCGACGTTCTGCGGGCTCCGCACACCGAGGAGCCGACCAACTGGTCGCGGCGTTACAAGGCCAACTTGGAAAAGCTGGCCTCCGGCAATCCGCTGAAGGTCGCCGAGGTCGTGCGCGACCTGTGGCGCCGGGAGCGGGAGCGGGGCCTCTCCGCTGGCGAGAAGCGGATGCTGGCCAAGGCCCGCGACATTCTCGTTGGTGAGGTCGCGCTGGCTGAGAAGAGCACCAAGGATGAGGCGGAGACGCTGCTCGACAAGGTCCTCACCGAGGCCTAGTCCGCAGAGCATCGTCGTCCCACCAAGTAGCGAAGAAACCACCGAGGACCGCGACGTGACCGCGCAGCTCAATCCGCGCGGTGACGTCGCGGTCCTCGTGCCTGCGGCGGGTGCCGGCGTACGGCTCGGCCCCGGCCGACCCAAGGCGCTGCGCCTGCTCGCCGGCGAGCCACTGTTGGTGCATGCCGTGCGTCGACTGGCTGCCGCACCGTCGGTGCACACGATCGTGGTGGCCGCGCCGGTCGCCGACGTGCAGGCCGTCCGCGAGCTGTTGGCCCCGGTCGCACCGGTGATCGTGGTGGCCGGCGGTGCGGAACGACAGGCGTCGGTGGCCGCCGCGCTGGCCGCGGTGCCCACCGGCCCGACGATCGTGCTGGTGCACGACGCCGCCCGCGCGCTCACCCCACCCGCACTCGTCGAATCCGTCGCGGCGGCGATTCGTGACGGGCGGGACGCGGTGATCCCGGTGCTGCCGGTCGTCGACACGATCAAAGAGGTGGATGCCGACGAGGTGGTGCTCGGCACCGTCGACCGTTCCTCCCTGCGCGCGGTGCAGACCCCACAGGGTTTCCGCCGGGCCGTGCTCAGCGCCGCGCACGCCGTGGCCGGCGATCCCCTCACCGACGACGCTGGGCTGGTCGAGAAGCAGGGTGTCGTGGTGAGCTGCGTGCCGGGCTCCGAGTACGCCCTGAAGATCACCAGGCCGTTCGACCTGGCGCTGGCCGAGCACCTGCTTGCCGCCTCCGGTTGACGCGTACTCTCGGATCATGATCGTTCCCCGGGTCGCCATCGGCACCGACGTGCACGCGTTCGAGCCCGGCCGTCCCTGCTGGGTCGCGGGCCTGCTTTGGCCCGACCAGGACGGCCTCGCCGGGCACTCGGACGCCGACGTGGTCGCGCACGCCGCCTGCAACGCGCTGCTCTCCGCCGCCGGCCTCGGTGACCTCGGCGCCGCCTTCGGGGTGGGTCAGCCGGAGTGGGCCGGCGCGTCCGGGGTGGCGCTGCTGACCGAGACGGCCCGCCGGGTACGCGCCAGCGGCCTGGAGATCGGCAATGTGTCGGTGCAGGTGGTCGGCAACCGACCCAAGATCGGCCGGCGTCGGGCAGAGGCCCAGGAGGTGCTGTCCGCTGCCGTCGGTGCCCCGGTCACCCTCTCCGCCGCGACCACCGACGGCCTTGGCTTCACCGGCCGCGAGGAAGGGCTGGCCGGTGTCGCGGTGGCCCTGGTGTACGACGCGCCGGCCGCCTAAGCTCGCCGCGATGTCCAGCGACCCAGCCCCCGACCAGTCCGCCGCCGACGGCTATCTCCAGCGGGCCCAACTTCTCGCCGAGCTCGGGCGCCACGACGAGGCGGCCGGTGAGCTGGCCTACGGGCTGGCCCTGCAACCGGATGACGTGGACGCCCTCACCACGCTGGCTCGGGTGCACCTGGCCGCCGGTCGCCCGACCGAGGCGCTCGCCGCCGCCGACACGGCCGTGGCCGCCGCACCGGAGGCCCTACCGCCGTTGGTCGCCAGGGGCATGGCGTTGGCCGACCTGGAGCGCTACGGCGAGTCGGCGGCCACCGCCGACCGGCTCCTCGCCCTCGGCCCGGCCGACGCGTACGCCCAGCGGAGCGCGGCGGCGCTCCTGGCCGACGCCCGCAACGGCCAGCCGGCGCTGAACGCGGCCTGGCGTGGTGTCGAACTGGCACCGGAGGAGCCGCAGGCGCACCTGGTGCTCAGCCTGGTCGCCGCCCGGCTGAACCTGTTCGACCTGGCCGAGCGGGCCTACCGGGAGGCGTTGCGGCTCGACCCGCGCGTCGCCGAGGCTGGGCACGACGTGGGGGTCCTGAGGTTGGAGCAGCGTCGGTGGTCGGAGGCGTTGGCGCACGTCGCCGAGACCGTCGCCATCAGCCCGAGTCGCATCGAATCGCCACGGACGCTCGCGCACGGCCTGCACCGCCTGGTGCTCTACGGCGCGGGTTGGTCGCTGGTGGCGGCGGTGCTGGTGGCCTTCGCGGCGTCGGCGAGCGACGGGTTGTCCCGCGCCCTGGCGGTGCTCGCCGCGCTCAGCGGGGGGATCGTGGTCTGGCAGCTCGCGGCCCGGTTGCCGGGGCTGACCCGGACCGTCCTGCCGGCCCTGCTGCGCTCGGACCGGGCGATCGCGCTGGCCGTCTACGCGGTGGCGGCCGCGCCGCTGCTGCTGCTGGTGTACGCCGTGGTCGGTTCCCCGTGGCCCCTGGTGCTGGCCATCGCCGTCACGGCGGTGGCCGAGTTCGCCATCTTCACCAGAACCGCGCTCCGCTAGCCGCGACGCGCCCAGGTCCAGGCGTACCCCTCGTCCTCGCAGCCGCTGGCGGCGTCGCAGAGATCGAGGGGGCGGAAGGTGTCGACCATGACGGCCAGCTCGTCGAAGTAGTCGGCGCCGATGGAACGCTCGGCGGCACCGGGCTGGGGGCCGTGGGTGAAGCCGGACGGGTGCAGGGAGATCGAGCCCTGTTCAATGCCGGAGCCGCGGCGGGCCTCGTAGTTGCCGCCGGTGTAGAAGAGCATCTCGTCGGAGTCGACGTTGTGGTGGTTGTACGGCACCGGGATCGACTGCGGGTGGTAGTCGACCTTGCGGGGCACGAACGAGCAGATGACGAAGTTGGGACCCTGGAAGGTCTGGTGCACCGGCGGGGGCTGGTGGATGCGCCCGGTGATCGGCTCGAAGTCGTGGATGGAGAACGCCCACGGGTAGAGGTGCCCGTCCCAGCCGACCACGTCGAACGGGTGGTTCGCGTAGACGTAGCGGGTCCAACCACGGCGGTGGCGGACCAGCACCTCGACCTCCTCGCCGTCGACGAGCAGCGGGGCGTCGGGGCCGCGGACGTCGCGCTCGCAGTACGGCGAGTGCTCCAGGAACTGACCGCGGACGGAGAGGTAGCGCTTGGGCGGGCCGATGTGCCCGGACGCCTCGACGGCGAGCAGCCGGACGGGCTGGTCGCCGGTGGGCACCAGCCGGTGGATGGTCGAGGTGGGAATGACGACGTAGTCGCCCGCGACCGCGTCCAGCACGCCGAACGGGGACTCGACCCGCAGGGTGCCCGACTCGACGTAGAGGCAGTGGTCGCCGGTGGCGTCGCGGAACAGCGGCGAGGGCCGGTCGGCGAGCACGTACCCGATCCGGACGTCGTCGTTGGCGAGTAGGTACTGCCGGCCGAGGATGGGGTCGGACCCGCCGGTGTCCAGCTTGTGGGTGCGCAGGTGGCGGGGCTTGAGCGGCAGGTTCGGTGCCCGGGTGAACCTGGGCGGGGTGAACTCGTCGGCGGCCAGGATCGCGGTGGGTGCGTGCCGGTGGTAGAGCAGAGACGAGTCGGAGGAGAAGCCCTCCTGGCCCATCAACTCCTCGGCGTAGAGGCTGCCGTCGGGTTGCCGGAACTGGGTGTGGCGCTTGCGCGGCACCTCGCCGACGCTGCGGTAATACGGCATGTCGCCTCCCGGGATGTCCCGTCCACCGGCCAGGTGTGTCCGATAATCGGACGTTGTTGTCCGTTCCTCGTAGCGTCCCGTACATTCTTGTTCCGTGTCAACGCAGGTGCCCGCACTCCTCCACGGCCTGGTGGACGACGCCGCCGTCTTCCCGCCGGGCAGCGCCACGCTGCACGACGCCCTGGTCGCCCACCGCCAACACCGCGCCGCCTGGTACGCCGACCTGGTCGGCCCCCTGCTGATTCCCGCCTCGACCGTCTCGGCGGGCGAGCTGAGTGGTCTGGCCGACCCGGGCGAGGGCCTGGTGCTCGGCGTGATCGGTGACACCGGGGTCGGCAATCTGCCGTTCGCGCTCTCGTTCCTCGCCCCGGACGGCGTGACCGCACGGCAGGTCGAGGTGGCGGTCGCCAAGCGGGGCGAGGACCCGCTGCCCGGCATCGTCGAGCTGCTGCGACTGGCCGACACCATGCCGGGCGTCGAGGCCGTGTACGCCGAGCTTCCGTTGACCTTCGGCCTGATGGGCGCGCTTGACGCGATCGCCGCCGCCCGCGCCGGCGGCGTGCCGATCGCCGCCAAGTTCCGCACCGGCGGACTGGCCGCCGAACTCTTCCCCACCCCGGCCGAGCTGGCCGCCGTGATCTGCGCCTGCCGGGACCGGGACCTGCCGTTCAAGCTCACCGCGGGGCTGCACCAGGCGGTCCGGCACCTCGACCCGGAGACCGGCTTCACCCACCACGGGTACGCCAACGTGCTGGCCGCGACGCTTGCCGCCGCCGACGGCGAGAGCGTGGGCCGGGTCGCCGAGCTGCTGACCGCGCTCGACCCGCGCCCCCTGTTGGAGCGCGCCACCGTACGGCTGCACGAACCCCGCCCGCTCTGGGTCGGCTTCGGTTCGTGCAGCATCCTGGAACCACTTACCGATCTGATCCGGCTGGGGCTGGTGAACGGGGGCTACGACGCATGACCTGGGTGACCGGCGTTGACGGTTCGCCGTACGGGGTGACGAACCTGCCGTACGGGGTCTTCCGGCGTGACGGGGGTCGGCCGCGGATCGGCGTACGGATCGGGTCCTGGGTGTTCGACCTGGCCGCGGCGGAGGCCGCGGAACTGGTGCTGGCCGCCGGCGCGCTGTGCCGACCCACCCTCAACGAGTTCATGGCGCTGGGCCGTCCGCAGTGGGTCGCGGTGCGGCAGCGGATCACCGAGTTGTTGACCGACCCGGCGCACCGGGCCGACGTCGAGCCGATGCTGGTGCCCCTGGACGACGTGGAGCTGTTGCTCCCGATCGAGGTCGCTGACTACGTCGATTTCTACTCCTCCGAGCACCACGCGTCGAACGTCGGGCAGATCTTCCGCCCCGGTCAGCCGCCGCTGCTGCCGAACTGGAAGCACCTGCCGATCGGCTACCACGGGCGGGCCGGCACGGTCGTCGTCTCCGGCACGTCGGTGACCCGGCCGACCGGCCAGCGGGCGTCCGCCGAAGGCCCGGTCACCGGCCCGTCGGTACGCCTGGACATCGAGGCCGAGGTCGGCTTCGTGGTGGGCGTACCCAGCCGGTTGGGCGATCGGGTGTCGGTCGACGACTTCGCCGACCACGTCTTCGGAGTGGTGCTCGTCAACGACTGGTCCGCCCGGGACATCCAGGCCTGGGAGTACCAGCCGCTCGGCCCGTTCCTCGGCAAGTCGTTCGCCACCTCGGTCTCGGCCTGGGTCACGCCGCTGGACGCGCTCGGCGATGCCTTCGTGCCCGCCCCCGACCAGGACCCGCCGGTGGTCGACTACCTGCGCGACGTGCCGCACCTGGGTCTGGACCTCCGGCTGGCGGTGGAGTGGAACGGCACGCTGGTCAGCGAGCCGCCGTTCGCCACCATGTACTGGACGCCGGCACAGCAGTTGGCCCACCTCACCGTCAACGGCGCGGCACTGCGCACCGGCGACCTGTACGCCTCCGGCACCGTCTCCGGCCCCGACCGTACGCAGGTCGGTTCGTTCCTGGAGCTGACCTGGGGTGGGGCGGAGCCGGTGACGGTGGGCGACGAGAGCCGCACCTTCCTCACCGACGGCGACACGGTGACCATCACCGCCACCGCGCCCGGCCCGGACGGCACGACCATCGCCCTGGGCGAGGTCAGCGGCACCATTCGTCCGGCCAACTGAGCGGTCGCATTACCTCCGTCTCGTGCACGGGACCGGTTATCGCACAGCCGGTGCGATAACCCGGCCGGGTTGACCCGTTGATCGTCCGGATCCCGTTGCCTCGCCGCGCGATCCGAGCCGGGTTCAACCCGGCTGCCAGCGGTGGGGCGTCCATCGCACACGGAGGTAACGACGATGCACGATCTTGCGGGCGCGGTCTGGCGTACCAGCAGCCGTTCCAACGACCAGGGGCTCTGCGTGGAAGTGGCGGACAACCTGGTCGATGTCCATGGTCTGGTTGCGGTCCGCGATTCCAAGGACCAGGCCGGCCCCACCCTCGCGGTCAGCCCGCCTGGGTGGACGGCGTTCATCGGCGCGATCCGGGCGGGTCGCTTCGAACACTGATCGGAGCATCGGCACCTGTCGACGACGTCTGGTGCCGAGCAATGGTCCAATCGGACAGCGTGGCCTCCGGGAGGTGGAAAATCCGTCCCGGGGGCCCCGGCCGGCCCCTACTCCGCGTACCGTCGGGGACACGGGAGGCGGGCATGTCGACGGTGGCGGTTACCAGGTTCATCGAGGCGCACGCTGTCGATGTCTGGGGTCTGCTGACCGACCTGCCCAGCCGTACGGCCCGGCTGACCGCCGCGGGCTCGATCGAGGTGCTCACCCCGGGTCCGTTCGGGCCGGGCACCGCCTGGCGTGAGGAGCGAGCCCAGCCCGACGGCGGCACGCTCACCGAAGAGTTCCTGGTGGTGGAGGCAGTCGCCCCACACCGGTTGGTGCTCTGTTCCTCAGGTGCTGGCGTGGACTACCGAATCACCTGGAGTCTGCGACAGGTCCGGCGTCGCCGTCGGGGTTGCACGGCGGTCACCGTCACCCACGAGGCCGTGCCGACGGCTCCGTACGGCCGGGTGATGGCGCTGCTGCTCGGCGGCCTCGCCGCGCGGGCGGTCGAGGTGGCGCTCGGCCGCGACCTCGCCGACCTGGCCGTGGCGGCCGGTGCCGGCGCCGTCGAAGCCGCCTGAGCGCCGGCCGGTCACCTCCGCATCCGCGCGTGGTCGCCCTGACCTGCGCGGGGTCCGGCAGGTTCCGCTGGGTAGGGTGCCGGGCGGAGGTGCGGCATGGGGATCCCGAGGGGCCGACGACGGCTCGCGATGGCGGTCGCGGCGCTGCTCGCGACCGTGGTCGTCGTGGTCATCGGTTACCGGGTGCTCGCGCCGGCCGAGGTGAGCACGGTGGCCCAGGCGGACTATCCGCAGGCGGCCCGACCAGCTGCCGGTGTGGTGGGTCGACTGCCGGTCGCACCGTTGATCGTGGACGGGAGGCTGCGGGTGTACGCGGCGCACCGCCAGGTGTACGCCGACCGGCCGGTCGACGGTCGGCACCGGACCACCCCGTACTGGTCGTACCGGCGCTGGCCGGCGGAGTTGACCGGGGTGGTGGCCAGCGGCCGTACGGTGGTCAGCCGCTGGTCCGACGGGCAACTGGTCGCGCTCGACGCGCCGACCGGGCGGGTGCTCTGGAAGGCTGACGGCCCGGAGCCCGCCGAGAGCGATGCGGTGGTACGCCGTACCGGTGCGGCAATCGTCTGGGATCCGCGCGGGCTGCACCTCACCGACCTCACGGACGGCCGCACGGTGGTGGTGGTCAGCGGGGACACCGAGGCGCGCGGGGTCGAGGTGAGCGGCGGCCGGCAACTCTGGCGGGTCGAGCTGCCCGGCCGGTGCCGCAGCGACGTCGGCACCACGGCCGACGGACAGCTGATCGGTCTGGACCGGTGTGCCGGACCCGCGACTGTCGAGTTTCGGGACGCGGCGACCGGTGTGGTGCGGGAACGGTGGCGACCGCCGGGTGGGTCCGACGAGTTGGTGGTGACTCCGCTCGGTTGTCGTAGCGGTCGGTCGGACTGCCCGGCCTTGCGCACCGCGGGACCGGGCGACGCGGCCGGCCGGGGCTGGCTGGTGGGCGTCGGCGAGCCGGTCGCTGCCCCCGCGCTCGATCCGGCCGGGGCAACCGTGGTGGGTGAGCAGGCCGTGGTGGTGCTCGACGGGGTGGTGGTGGGTCGGTCGGCGCGTACGGGCGCGGAGTTGTGGCGGTCCGCTGATCTGGGTACGGCACGGGTCCTGGCCGCGCAGCCTGGCCGGGTGCACCTGCTGACCGACGCCAACGAACTGGTGACGCTGGACCCGGCGACCGGTAGGCGACTGTCCCGCTTCTCGCTCAACGTCGGACGGGACGGGACGGGCTGGGTGCCCGGGGCGGTGGGGGCCGGGGGCGGCTATGTCGCGGTGGAACGACTCCGCAGGCCGGTCGACCCCGCCGGCGACGACCGGCGCTACTACCTGACGGCGGAAGCGGTGATCCTGGCCGCCACCTGATCGTGGTGTCTCCGGCACCCGCAGAGCTGAACCCTGCATACCTTTTGGCGGTAAAAGGTATGTTTTTCACGGTTCAGGTTTCCTCGGGAAGGGGTCGGCGCATGGGCAGGACAGCAGCCAACTATCTCGTGGGTGGCGCACTCGCCGCCGCGGCGAGCCTCGCACTGGCGGTTCCGCCGGTGCTCGACGCCGATCCCGCGTCGGCGCGCGGGTTTGCTGCCGTCCGGGTCGCGCCGTCGGCGGACACGGGCGTCACCTTCGAGATCCTGCCGGCGTCGCCGACACCCACGCCAACGCAACCCGCGTCACCCACGCCCACCCCCACGCAACCCGCGCCGCCGACGCCCACGCAACCCACGCCGGCGCCACCGCAGCCCACGCCCAGCCACGGTCAACTGCCGGTCACCGGTTCCGGCGGGTCGACGTTGCTGCTCGTCGGACTGGGCGTGCTCCTGCTGATCGTCGGTGGCCTCGCCGCCCGTCGCTGGCGGCGCGTGTGATGTACGCCGGCCGTCGGCGGTTGGCGCGAGCCCGCCGCCGGTGGCTGGTCCATCGTGTGCACCTCGTCGATGGCCGGTGCGGAACCCGCCACCGGCGGCCGATGCGCTGTGCGGCCGCCGGCGTGGCGTCAACGTCCGGCCGGAACCCGCTCCCGTGGCCTGCCGGTGGGGGGCCGAGGGGACTTGCGGGAGCGGCGGATCAGCACCGCGAGTCCGGCGAGGAGCAGGAGGCCCGCGACGGCCGCCGCCACGGTCCAGCCGGACACCATCCGGGAGATGACGTTGCCCCGCTTGCCGACCTGACCCGGGTCGGGAAACTCGATCTGCGCGCTGACGCTGCGCTTCACCAGCCCGCTCTCCAGGTTCACCTCGATCTTCCAGGGTCCGTTCGGCAACGCGGCCGGTAGCCGGGCGATGACCTGCCCGGAGCCGCCCGGCGCCAGCGTGACGCCCTGCACCACGGGGAACGGGCCAGCGCGGCTGTCGGCCGGTCCGTCGCTGAGGGTGACCGAGCCGGTCAGGTCGATGGCACGACCGCCGGTGTTGGTGACCTGGGCGGTCACCGAGGGCTCGCCCTCGGGGCCGCGGGCCGGGCGAAGCTCACCGATGGAGAAGTCGGAGACCGGTTCGCCGCCGGGTCCGATGTCGAGGTACATCCGGACACCGACCCGGTGGATCTGGGTGACCTCTCCGCCGGCCCGGGGCGCGGAGGTGGCGGACGCCCAGATCACGCCGTACCGCTCGCCGCGCGAGGCGGGCGGCGGCACCGTGATGGTCGCCAGGACCCGGGCCTCGCCCCACGCTTCCACCTCGACAGCCGAGGTGTCGAGGGTGACCCAGGACGTCAGCTCGTTGGCCGCGCGGCCCTCGCCGAACCTGAACTCCGAACCCTCCACGCTCGCCGCCGCCGGATACACGTCGATGCGGCGGGCCTCGTCGGTGCGATTGGTGATCAGCAGTTGCCGCTTGATGGTGGTGCCCGGCGGCAGGTGATCGACGATGTAGCGCAACGCCCGGGGGTCGTCGCGCCGGTTGGTGGGTGCCTCCAGCAGCCGGATTCCGAGGCGGTCGTCGGCGTCTGGCTCGGCCGCGCCGGCCCGGGTCGTCAGACCCGGACCGGCGAGGGAGAGCAGCGCCAGTGCGACCGCGACGGTCGACCGGCCGTGGCGGCTAGGCCACCGAATGCGTCACCGTCCCGGTGTAGACGCCCGCGATGCTGTCCAGCGGCACGTTGACGATCAGGGTCGGGTTCCAGGTCGCGGTGTTGCCGCCGGTGCCACCGGCGTGGGTGAACGCCGTGAGCGGGGTGACGCTGTCCAGCGGCGCGGCGGCGCCGGCGTTGGCCTGGCCCGGCGTGAAGGTGCCGGTGCCGGTGGTCGCCGTGGCCGGGCCGGACCAGTAGTCGATCTCCCCCGGGAGGACCGTCTCGGCGGGGGTGCCGCCGCCGGTCTGGAAGACGCTGGCCGTCACTGAGGCGACCCAGGAGGCGTCCGCCGCACCCCGGGAGTCGGTGACCGTGACCGGGCCGAGCTGGCCGGTGATGGTGCTACCGGGCGCGCCGCTGCCCAGGTCGGCGGTGGCCGGCGCGTCGATGTCGAGGGTGCCCGCCGCCACCTCGAAGGTGACGTCGGTGGTGTCGGTGGGAGCGGCGGCGGCCGGTGCGGCGAGGAAGCCCACCATCGCGGCGGCGGCCGCTCCGGCGAGGCAGATCTTGGCAGTACGCACTGTTTGTTACCCCGTTCTCGAAGTGAGCCGGCGTGATTCCTCGATACAGCCGGCTACTTCGGAAGATAGGGCAGGCAGCGGGGCACAAGCGGACAAACAGCGCTTATGACCCTTTCTGGGTCAGATCAGTGCGGACTCCGCAGCGGCCAGGAACGCGTCGTTCTCGGCAGGGGTGCCGATGGTGACCCGGACCCCGTCCCCGGCGAACGGCCGCACGATCACCCCGCGTGACTCGCACGCCTTGCCGAACGCCACGGCCCGCTCGCCCAGCGGCAGCCAGACGAAGTTGGCCTGGCTCGTCGGCAGTTCGGGCACGAACTTGCGCAGCGCCTCGGTGACCCGGTCCCGCTCGGCGACGACCAGGGCGCAGCGACGCGCCATCTCCGTCGCCTGGGTCAGCGCGGCGAGCGCCCCGGCCTGGGCCGCCGTGCTGCTGGAGAACGGGGTCGCCACCTTGCGGATGGCCGCGGCCACCACCGGCTGGGCAACCAGCCAGCCCATCCGCAGCCCGGCCAGACCCCACGCCTTGGACAGGGTGCGCAACACCGCCACGTTCGGCCGGTCCAGGTAGTCGAGACCGTCCGGCACCTCCGCGTCGGTGACGAACTCCCGGTACGCCTCGTCGATCACCACCAGCACGTCGTCCGGCACCGCGTCGAGGAACCGGTCCAACTCTCCCCGGCGCACGGCCGTACCGGTGGGGTTGTTCGGGTTGCAGACGAAGATCACCCGAGTCCGTTCGGTCACCGCCGCGGCCATCGCCGCCAGGTCGTGCCCGTGCCCGGCGTCGTTGGGCACCCGCACGCTCGTCGCGCCGCTGGTCGCCACGATGATCGGGTACGCCTCGAAGGACCGCCACGAGTACAGCACCTCGTCGCCGGGCAGGCAGGTGGCCCGCACCAGGTGCTCGGCGAGCGCCACGGACCCGCAGCCGGTGGCGATCCGGTCGGCGTGCACCCCGTACCGCTCGGCCAGCGCGTCCCGCAGCGCGACCACGCCCATGTCCGGGTAGCGGTGCGAGGTGGTGATCGCCTCGGTGACCGCCTCCACCACGCCCGGCAGCGGCCCGTACGGCACCTCGTTGCTGGCCAGCTTGATGGCCTCCGGCAGGCCCAACTCACGGGCCAGGTCGGCGGGACTGCGACCCGGCACGTAGTTGGGTAGCGCGTCCAGGTCGGCGCGGGTCAGCCGCAGCGCCGGCTGATGACGTCCGGAGTCGGTCATGGGGTGTCTCCCGGGGGCTGGTTGCGGTCGTTCGAGGGGGTGGAAGCGAAGCCGTGCGGAACTTCGACGACGACTGTCTGCGCGCGCTTGTCGTGCAGCGCCTGGCGCAGCGGGTGGTCGAAGAGCGGGGAGAGGGCGTCGACGAGTTGCAGCACCAGACCGATCCCGGCGCAGTACCAGAACAGCGTCGGCAGACCCAGCAGACTCCACCGGCTCAGCGACCGAACCATGCCCAGCGGCTGGTCGGCGGCGATCGGCACCGCCCGGATCCGCATCAGCCGCTTGCCGACGGTCTGCCCGTTGGCGGCCATGGCCGGCACCTCGTACGCCAGCCAGAGCGCCGCGGCGATCAGCAGGATCACCAGCAGGAGCGAGTTGGCCTGCTCGCCGGGCAACGGCAGGCCCTCGGCGGAGGTCTCGCCCCGCTCGGCCCGCCGGAAGATCTCCCGCCAGTACGGGGCCCACTCCTGCGCCCAACGCCAGACGAACCAGCCGTTGGCCACGATGTTCAGCGCGAAGACGAGGCCGAAGTCGATCAGCCGAGCAACGAACCGGCGGCCGTAGCCGGCCAGCACGAAGCCGTGCGGACGCGGCTCGGGCGGTCGCATCGACCAACCGGGGTGCCCGGGCGGGGGCGCCCAGCCAGGTTGGCCACCCGGAGGCACCCAGCCCGGCGGACCGCCCTGCGGACCCCAACCGGGAGGGCCGGCAGCCGGTCCCGAGACTGGGCCGTGGCCCGACTGCGGGCCGTACCCCGGTGGTGGGCCGTACCCCGGTGGTGGACCCGGATGCGGCGGCCCGCCGGGGACGACGGTCGCCGGGTCCGGGGTGCCCGACGCCGCGGGCGCGACCGGGGCGACCGGCGCGGGCGGCGGCTCGACCGGCGGAGGGCCGTCCGGCGGAATGGCGTCGACGGGAATGGGCGCGCCGAGCCACCCCTCGCCGTCCCAGTAACGCCTGGTGTCGGTGTCGGCCGGGTCCACGTACCAGCCGGGTTGAACGCTCACGCCGCCGCTCCGCTTCGCTGCGCGCCGGCGCGAGGCGCCACGCTCCTGAGCCTGCTGGTTCGCTCACTGCGCTCGCTCACGCCACCGCTCCGCTTCGCTGCCTGCTGTTTCGGTCGTTGCGCTCGCTCACGAGGACACCTTAACGACGACCGTGTCGGCGAACTTGTCGTGGAGGCACTGCTGCCACGGCTTGTCCCAGAGCTGCCACAACCCGTCGACGTAGGCACCCCCCGGGACCAACGAAGCTCCCAGGTACTGCACGAGCCAGCGCCGGCCGGCCATCCGCCGGTCCAACGTGCGGCTCGGGTCGATCGGCACCACGCGCAGATTCAGCACCTTCTTGCCGACCGTCTGACCACCGCGCTTGAGGTACTCCACGTGGTAGAGCCAGTAGAACCCGAGCATCACGACGAGGAGCCCGAGCTGTAGCAGCAGGATCGGCAGGAAGAACTCGACGAAGAGGGTGGGCAGATCGGCTTCCACCAGCGGGCCGTCCGTGTGGGTCCGGGTCATCTCGGTGAACATCCGCCACCAGAGGATGAGGAAGAACGGCAGGAACAGCACCAGCGACACGGCGCTGGCCAGCGCCGTGTCGATCAACCAGGCCAGCAGCCGGTCGGCGAAACTCGCGAGCGGCTGACCGCCCGGGCTCAGCGGCGGAGGCGGCGGGCCGGGTGGTCCGGCGTGCCACGGTGGCGGTGCGTACCCGGGTGGGGCGTACTGCGGCGGCACCGCGTACCCGTGGGGGTGTGGTCCGGGCGGCGGCGCCACGCCGCCGGCGGCGGGCTGGGGCCCACCGGCCGGCGGCGTCGGGTACGACGGAGGCTGCGTCACGCCCGCAAGTGTTACAGGTTGCCGCGGGCTTCCTGCTCCCGCTCGATAGCCTGGAACAGCGCCTTGAAGTTGCCCTTGCCGAAACCGAGCGAGCCGTGCCGCTCGATCAGCTCGAAGAAGACCGTGGGGCGGTCCTGCACCGGCTTGGTGAAGATCTGGAGCAGGTAGCCGTCCTCGTCCCGGTCGACCAGGATCTTGCGGGCCTTCAGCTCCTCGATCGGCACCCGCACCTTGCCGATGCGGGCGCGCAGCTCGGGGTCCTCGTAGTACGAGTCCGGCGTGTCCAGGAACTCCACCCCGGCGGCCCGCATCGCGTCGACGCTGGCCAGGATGTCGTTGGTGGCGACGGCGATGTGCTGCGCCCCGGGACCCTGGTAGAACTCCAGGTACTCGTCGATCTGCGACTTCTTACGGGCGATCGCCGGCTCGTTGAGCGGGAACTTCACCTTGCGGGTGCCGTTCGCGACGACCTTGCTCATCAGCGCCGAGTAGTCGGTGGCGATGTCGTCGCCGACGAACTCCGCCATGTTGGAGAAGCCCATCACCCGCTTGTAGAACTCGACCCACTCGTCCATCCGGCCCAACTCCACGTTGCCGACCACGTGGTCGACGGCCTGGAAGAAGCGCTTCGGCTGGATGCCGGCGGCGATCATCGGCTGCCGGTCCACGATCGGGCCGCGAGCGGCGAAGCCGGGCAGGAACGGGCCGGTGTAGCGGGACCTGTCGACGAGCGTGTGCCGGGTGTCGCCGTACGCGGCGATGGCGGCCATCCGGACGGTGCCGTGCTCGTCGGTCACCTCGTGCGGCTCCACGACGCTGGCGGCGCCCTGCGCGATGGCGTGCGCGTACGCGGCGTCGACGTCCGGGACCTCCAGCGCGATGTCGCTGATCCCGTCGCTGTGCTTCGCCACGTGCTCGGCACCATCGGCGTCCGGGCGCACCGCGCCGGTCAGCACGAACCGGGCCGAGCCGCTGGTCAGCACGTACTGGGCGTGGTCCCGGTAACCCTGCTCGGGGCCTCGGTACGCCACGCAGGTCATGCCGAACGCGGTGGAGTAGTAGTGCGCGGCCTGCTTGGCGTTGCCGACCAGGAAGTGCACGTGGTCGAGGCCCCGGACCGGGAACGGGTCGTGGCTGATGTCGTGGTCGACAGCGCCGACGAGCCGGTCGACGTCGACGTCCTCGGTCGACTGGGGTCGGTCGATCGCCTGGGTCATGATGGCCTCCCTCGCGTACCGGCCGGCCTCGTGGGCCGGTTGTTGACCGAAGGATCGCGGTGCGGGCATCGGCTGGGCAACTGTCCGGGTAAATGCTGGTCAGGTTGCGCATTCGGTATGGTCTGGGTCCATGAATGGTGAGCAGAATGTACAGCTCGACGTCCTCGACGTGCGCTTGATCGAACTGCTCGCCGAGGAGCCGCGGATCGGGGTGCTGGAGTGCTCCCGCCGGCTCGGGGTGGCCCGCGGCACCGTGCAGGCCCGGCTGGACAAGCTCGTCGAGCGGCGGGTCATCGTGGGCTTCGGCCCGGAGATCGCACCGGCCGCGATCGGGTTCGGGGTGACCAGCTTCGTCACCCTGGAGATCAGCCAGCGGCACGGCCACGACCCGGTCACCGCCCACCTCGCCGCCATCCCCGAGGTGCTGGAGGCGCACACCATCACCGGCTCCAGCGACCTGCTCTGCCGGATCGTGGCCCGCTCCAACACCGACCTGCAACGGGTCATCGACCAGATCGTCTCGTCCGCCGGCATCACCCGGGCCTCGACGATCATCGCGTTGGCCGAGCAGATCCCCTATCGCACGCTGCCGCTGGTGCGCAGCGCCGTGCGGGCGTCCTCGTAACACCTTCGCGCGCAGAAAGCGCGGCGACACGGCGGCGCGGGCGTACGGAAGATCCGTGATCGTGGCTACGGTGTGCGGGTGGCGAAGGGGAGCGTGCGCGGCGGGCTGCTGCTCGGCCTCGCCGTGGTCGTCGCGCTCGCCGCGACCGGCGTGTGGAATCCCTTCCCCGGCCTGTGGGACTGGGTGGACCGCAGCGAACCCATCTCCGAGCCGGACGTGGTCTGGCAGCAACGGATCGGCGGCACACCGCGCAGCGTGACCATCGCCGGCGACGCCGTCGTGGTCGAACAGCGCACCCGGGTGGAGGCCCGCAGCCTCGCCACCGGGGCGCAGCTCTGGGAGCGCAAGGCGGACTGGGCGGCGGTCGCCGGCGGCGACCGGGACGCGGTCGTCGCCGTGGGCAAGCTCCTGGTCAAGGGGTACGAGCTGCTCGACCCGGCGACCGGGGCGACCCGGCGACGCGACGACGACGCGGTGGCCGTCTGGACGTACCGCAACCTGCTCCTCGACGCCCGCTGCACGGAAGCCACCGACTGCACCCTGAGTGCCTGGGACCCGCGCGGCACCACGCCACTCTGGACAGCGTTCCTGCCCGGGGTGCACAGCGGCCTACTCGCCGACAACCCGGGTCTGCGCGGCACCCGCCGGCTCACCGCCACCCGGGTCGACGACGGGGTGGCCGGGGCGGAACCAGCGCCACCGCTGCTCGGCTTCCCGGTGGACGGTCGGGTGCACGTCGTCGACACCGCCACCGGTCGCGTCTTGCAGAACGTCGAACCCGGGCGGGACGAGCGGCTGTCCGTGGTGGGCGGCCGGATGCTGCGGATCGCCGCCCGCTCCCAGGACGGCACCTGCTACTTCGCCATCTCCGCCCGGGACCCGGCGACCGGGCAGGAGGCCTGGCAGCGGGCCGGGGTCAACCTGCGGACCGCCGACAGCGCCGGCTGCGTGCAGCGCGAAGACCCGCAGGGTGCGCGGAACGTGCTGATCGGTGTCGGCCCAGACAGCCGCGAGGCGGTCGTCGACGGGTACGACGGCCGACTGCTCTGGGTCGGCGAACCGGGCACCAAGCTGATCGCCGTCGACGACCGCTACGCGGTGTTCCGCGCCGCCGACAAACGTTCCGTGGTCGCCCGTCAGCTCGGCACCGACCGGGTGCTGTGGACGCGTCCCGCCAGCGGCAAGGCCGGTGCCGCGCTGACCCCGTACGCGGCGGTGGTCGCGGACGAGAAGCCGTCCCGGTTGGCCGCGGTCGACCCGCGCAACGGCCGGGAGTTGGCAGTGCTGCGCACCTCGGCGAACGCCCTCGCGGTCGGGTCGCAGGGCATGATCATTGGTGAGGGGCGCGAGATCGGCTACGTCCGCTTCGGCGCTGGCGGGGGCTCGCCGGCCCGCCCGCCCGGCGACGGCGGGACCCCCGGCCCGGGCGGCACCGGCCCCGGTGCGCCGAACAACGGCGACTGCGGGCCGAAGGGGGAACTCTGCCCCGAACCGGACGGCGGCAAGGACGGCTGAGGGCCTGGTCGTCCGATCGCTGAGCGGGCGGCGGGACCGCGGGATGAGAGCGGCGTCCCAGGACCCGCCCGGCGGGTGGGAGTGATCGACCGGTCTGCCCTAGGCTTGCCGCTCATGAGCAGTGCCGCCGCATTCTCGTACGCCCCCCTGCTGCCGACCGGCCCCGACCAGACGGACTATCGCCTGGTCACCGACGAGGGCGTCGACGTCGTACACGGCCCGGGAGGCCGCCGGTTCCTCACCGTGGAGCCGTCCGCGCTCACCGCGCTGACCGCCGAGGCGATGCACGACATCGCGCACTACCTCCGCCCCGCGCACCTGGCCCAGCTCCGGGCGATCATCGACGACCCGGCCGCCTCGCCGAACGATCGGTTCGTCGCGCTGGACCTGCTGCGCAACGCCAACATCGCCGCCGGCGGGGTGCTGCCGATGTGCCAGGACACCGGCACCGCGATCGTGATGGGCAAGCGCGGCCGGCACGTGCTCACCGACGGCGCCGACGCCGAGGCCATCTCCCGGGGCGTCTACCAGGCCTACACGAAGCTCAACCTGCGGTACTCCCAGCTCGCCCCGCTGACCATGTGGGACGAACGCAACACCGGCAGCAACCTGCCGGCCCAGGTCGAGTTGTACGCCGAGGACCCGGACGGGCACCCCGACGCGTACAAGTTCCTGTTCATGGCCAAGGGTGGCGGCTCGGCCAACAAGTCGTACCTCTACCAGGAGACCAAGGCGCTGCTCAACCCGACGCGGATGATGCAGTTCCTGGAGGAGAAGCTGCGGCTGATCGGCACCGCCGCCTGCCCGCCGTACCACCTGGCCATCGTCATCGGCGGCACCTCCGCCGAGTACGCCCTGAAGACCGCGAAGTACGCCAGCGCGAAGTATCTCGACGCGCTGCCCACCTCCGGCTCGATGAGCGCGCACGGTTTCCGCGACCTGGAGCTGGAGGCGGAGGTGCTGGAGCTGACCCGCAACTTCGGCATCGGCGCGCAGTTCGGCGGCCGGTACTTCTGCCACGACGTGCGGGTGGTCCGGCTGCCCCGGCACGGCGCGTCCTGCCCGGTGGCGATCGCCGTCTCCTGTTCGGCGGACCGGCAGGCGGTTGCCAAGATCACCCCGTCCGGCGTGTGGCTGGAGCGACTCGAGACCGACCCGGCGCGGTTCCTGCCCGACGTCACCGACGACGCGCTCGACGCCGAGCTGGTCGTCCGGGTCGACCTGAACCGGCCGATGGACGAGATCCGCGCCGAGCTGTCCAAGTACCCGGTGAAGACCCGGCTGTCGCTGTCCGGCCCGCTCGTGGTGGCCCGGGACATCGCGCACGCGAAGATCGCCGAGCGGCTGGACGCCGGTGAGCCGATGCCGCAGTACCTACGCGACCACGCGGTCTACTACGCCGGGCCGGCGAAGACCCCCGAGGGCTACGCCTCCGGCTCCTTCGGGCCGACCACCGCCGGCCGGATGGACGCCTACGTGGAGAAGTTCCAGGCCGCCGGCGGCTCCCAGGTGATGCTCGCCAAGGGCAACCGGTCCGGCCAGGTGACCCGTTCCTGCCAGCAGCACGGCGGGTTCTACCTCGGCTCGATCGGCGGCCCCGCGGCCCGCCTCGCCCAGGACTGCATTAAGCACGTCGAGGTCCTCGAATACGCGGAGCTGGGCATGGAGGCGGTCTGGAAGATCGAGGTGGAGGACTTTCCCGCCTTCATCGTGGTCGACGACAAGGGCAACGACTTCTTCGCCGAGGTGACCAAGCCGGTGCTCACCGTCGGTCGCCGCTGACCCCACCGGCACGGCAAGGGGCGTCGAGCGAATCCGCTCGACGCCCCTTCTGTCGCCTGTGCTGTACCGACATCGGTGCGCCCACCCCACCGGAGGCGGCGGGCGTGCGCACCGCCCCCGTCGGATGCCGTCACCGACAACTCGGGAGTGAGTGTCCGATGGACCGCTGCCGATCCACTCTCACATCGCTATCGCCTGACTGAGCCAATCTGTCACCGCCGGACTACGCTGCTGAAAGTCGGGCCATTGAGGCGGGGGAGCAGATGCGGTTCGGGATCCTGGGGCCTCTGCGGGTCGGCGGTGGCGAGAGCACTGTCACCGCTGGTCGAGACCGGATCGTGCTCGCCATGCTGCTGTTGCGGGCCGGCCGGCTCGTGCCTGTCGAAGAGCTGGTCGACGCGGTGTGGGAGGAACGCCCGCCGGCCACCGCCCGGGCCCAGTTGCAGACCTGTGTGTCGCGGTTGCGACGCCGGTTCGCCGAGCTTGGGCTGGCACCGGAGGCCATCGTCACCGATCCGGCGGGGTACGGCGTCCGCACCGGGCCGGACGACCTGGACGTCGAGGTCTTCGCGCGGGGTGTGGAGACGGCCCGGGCCAGCGCGGAGGCCGGTCGGCTGGACGACGCGCGGACGGCATACCGCGGTGCCCTGGCGCTCTGGCGAGGGCCGGCGCTCGGCGGTATCCCGAGCCGGAGCATCCGCCGCCGCGCGCAGGCCCTCGACGAGCAGCGCCTGACCGCGGTGGAGGAGTGCGTCGACGTCGAGCTGCGTCTCGGCCGAGGCGCCGAGTTGATCGACGAACTCGCCGAGAGCATCGACCAGCATCCGCTGCGAGAGCGACTGCGCGGCCAACTGATGCTCGCGCTGTCCTCGGTCGGTCGACAGGCCGACGCGCTCGCGGTCTACCGGGAGGGTCGGCGGTTCTACGCCGACGAACTGGGCATCGAGCCGGGCGCCGAGCTCCAGAAGCTGCATCAACGCGTACTCGCCGGCGATCTTGTCCTGGCCGGTCGGGCGTCGTCGCCGATCCAGCCGGTCCGCTCGCTGCCCCGGGCGATCGGCGACTTCACCGGTCGGCAGCAGACGCTGGCCCGCCTCCGGAAGGACGTGGAGGCCGGCGCGCGAATCCAACTCATCGACGGAATGGCCGGCAGCGGCAAGACCACCCTCGCGGTGCACGTCGCCACCGCCCTGGCCGGCGACTACCCGGACGCCCAGCTCTACATCGACCTGCACGGGCACAGTGAGCGCACCCCACTGACTCCGGCCGCTGCGGTGGCCACGCTGCTGCGGCAACTCGGCCTGCCCGCCGAGCGGGTGCCGACCAACCAGGACGACCGGTTGGCGCTCTGGCGCAACGAGCTGGCCGGCCGGCGGGCCCTGCTGGTGCTGGACAACGCGGCCACCGCCGACCAGGTGACGCCCCTGCTGCCCAACGGTCCGCGCTGCCTGGTCCTGATCACCAGCCGTCGCCGGCTGGTCGGGGTGGACGAGGGGCGGCCGTCGTCACTGCCCGTGCTCGACACGGACGAGGCGATCGAGTTGCTCGGCCACGTGGTCGGCGTCGACCGGGTGGCGGCCGAACCGGAGGCGGCCACCGAGGTCGTCCGCCGTTGCGGTCACCTGCCCCTCGCCATCCGGCTGGCCGGCGCCCGACTGGCGCACCGCCCCCGTTGGCGCATCGCCGACCTGGCCGAGCGGCTGACGAGTCGACCCGACCCGTTGGCCGAGTTCGAGGCGGGCGACAGGTCCGTCGGGCGGGCCTTCGCCCTGTCGTACGCCCAGGTGTCGCCGGCGGCGCAGCGTGCGTTCCGGCTGCTCGGCCTGCACCCGGGGGTTCGGTTCGACAACTCGGTCGCCGCCGTCCTCGCCGAGCTTTCCCTGCCCGACGCCCAGGACCTGCTGGACGAGTTGGTCGACGCGAACCTGGTGGAAGAGGCCGAGCCCGGCCGGTACCGGTTGCACGACCTGGTCCGGGAGTACGCGCGGACCCTGGTGTCCGAGCCGGGCCGCGAGGTCGAGCGGCGGGACGGCATCGAACGTCTCCTCGACCACCATCTGCACGTCGCCACGGCGATCGCGCGCAAGACGGAACTCTCCTCGCTGCACTCGCTGATCGTGGTGGCGGAACCGCTCCGCCCGGACCTGGTCGCGCTCGTCGCCGAGCAGGGCCAGGCCTGGCTCGACGAGAACCTGGCCGTGTGGACCGCCCTGGTCCGACTGGCGGAGACCGAGGCATTCCTCAACTACTGCTGGCAGTTGGCGAGGGCGTGCTGGTACGCCCAGTTCGAGGGCGGTCGGCTGGATGAGCTGATCGAGACCCACACGATCGGCCTGCGCGCCGCCGAGGCGTTGGGCAACGACCGGGCAGTGGCGACGATGCTCAACTATCTGGCCTCGGCCCACTACCGGCTGGGTGATTTTCCCGAGTCGATCCGGGTCATGGAGAGGTCACTCGAAATCTTCCGCGAGCTGGGTCTGCGCAGCGGGTTCCGCAACACCCTCGGCAACCTGGGCAGCTCGTACGCCGGCAACTTCGAGTTCCGCCGCGCCCGGGAGTGCTTCGACGAGGCCCGCGCGGTGGCGACGCGGATGCGCGACAAGGAAGCGCTGACGAACGAACTCAACAACCTGTCGATGACCCTGCTGCTGTGGGGACGGCTCGACGAGGCGCTGCTCGTTGCCCGACGGCACCTGAGCATTGCCCGCGAGGTCGGCGGCCCGCGCCGGATCGGCAACGCCCTCGGGCATCTCGGGATGATCCGGCATCGGATGGGTGATGTGGGACCGGCCAGCCGGTTGCTGCGGGTGGCACTGCGTTTCAAGCGGGAGATGGGCACCCGGTTCGGTGAGGGTGAGGTGTTGAACGAGATCGGGATGATGGAACGGGAGGCCGGGCGTCCGGAACAGGCCGCCGACCTGCACCGTGCGGCACTCGTCGCGATGACCGAGGTGGGGGACCGCGTCGCCCAGTGCGGTTCGCGCAACCTGCTGGCCCGAGCCATCCTGGACCAGGGGGACGTGACGAGCGCACTTGACCTGCATCGCCGGGTGCTCGCCGACGCCACCGGGCTGGGTGCCAGAAACGAGCAGGGTCGGGCACTGGAAGGAATGGCCCGCTGTCTGCTGCCGACCGACCCGGCGGCGGCGCGAGCGCATCTGACCCGGGCGCTGTTCCTGCTCCGTCAGATCGAGTCGCCGGACCAGCGCGAGGTGGAACGCCTGCTCGCCGAGTTGGGCTGACGGATCATCTGCGAGTCGGCGGCGGGCGCGGCAGGATGGTACGTGTGACGACTCCAGAGGCGACCGGATACCGGATCGAACGCGACTCGATGGGCGAGGTGGAGGTGCCCGCCGAGGCGCTGTGGCGGGCACAGACCCAGCGTGCGGTGCAGAATTTCCCGATCTCCGGCCGCGGCATCGAGCCGGCCCAGATCAAGGCCCTCGCCCAGATCAAGGGCGCGGCGGCCGAGGTCAACGGCGAGTTGGGCGTGATCGAGGCCAACGTGGCCGCCGCCATCGCCGCGGCCGCCGCGCACGTGGCCGACGGCGGTTACGACGACCAGTTCCCGGTGGACGTGTTCCAGACCGGCTCGGGCACCTCGTCGAACATGAACGCCAACGAGGTGATCGCCACGCTCGCGGGCCGGGAGCTGGGCTCACCGGTGCACCCGAACGATCACGTCAACGCCTCCCAGTCGAGCAACGACGTCTTCCCATCGTCGATCCACCTGGCCGCCACGCAGTTCATCGTGGAGGATCTGCTGCCGTCGCTGGGCCACCTGGCCTCGGCACTGGAGGCCAAGGCGGCGGAGTTCGAGACGGTGGTCAAGGCCGGGCGCACCCACCTGATGGACGCCACCCCGGTCACCCTGGGCCAGGAGTTCGGCGGGTACGCCGCCCAGGTTCGCTACGGCATGGACCGGCTGGAGGGCGCGTTGCCCCGACTGGCCGAGCTGCCACTGGGTGGCACCGCCGTCGGCACCGGGATCAACACCCCGCTCGGCTTCGCCGCCGCCGTGATCGGCAAGCTACGTGAGTCGACGGGGTTGCCGCTGTCCGAGGCGCGTAACCACTTCGAGGCGCAGGGTGCCCGGGACGCCCTGGTGGAGACGTCGGGGCAACTGCGGACCGTGGCGGTCGGTCTTTACAAGATCGCCAACGACATCCGGTGGATGGGCTCCGGGCCGCGTGCCGGACTCCGCGAACTGCGTATCCCCGACCTCCAGCCCGGCTCGTCGATCATGCCCGGCAAGGTCAACCCGGTGGTCGCCGAGGCGATGCGACAGGTGTGCGCACAGGTGATCGGCAACGATGCGACGGTCGGCTTCGCCGGCTCCCAGGGCGACTTCGAGCTGAACGTGATGCTCCCCGTGATGGGCCGCAACCTGCTGGAGTCGATCCGGCTGCTCTCCGCGGTGAGCCGGCTGTTCGCCGACCGGCTGGTGGCCGGCCTGGTCGCGGACGCCGAGGTCTGCCTGGCGTACGCCGAGGGTTCACCGTCGATCGTCACCCCGCTCAACCGCTACCTGGGGTACGACGAGGCCGCCTCGATCGCCAAGGAGGCACTGGCCAAGCAGACCTCCATCCGCGAGGTGGTGATCTCCCGGGGGCACGTCGACTCCGGCAAGCTCACTGAGACCCAACTGGACGAGACGCTGGACCTGCTCCGGATGACCCACCCCTGACCTCCGGTCGGCGGGGAGCGCGCCGTGCGGGGTGATCGCGCTCGATCCAGGAATTAGTGGCCTCCACACGCCCGGACCCCACTGTTTCCTGGATCGAGCACGATCTTGCGTGGTCGGTCGGGTGGTGAGCGGGTGTTCTCCCACGCAACTTCACCGACGTTGCTGTCTCGTGGTGGCCTGAGGCAGCAACTTCACCGATGTTGCGCGGATCTTGGGCTTGGGCGGGGCGGGTAAACGGCTCGACGGTGGTGACGGGCGGCGGGATGATCCCGTCATGGGTGACCTGCCACGGACCGAGCGGTTGTGGTTTCGGCGGCTGACCATGGCCGACGTCGACGTGCTGGTCGAGTTGGACAGTGATCCCGAGGTGATGCGGTTTCTCAGCGGTGGTGTCGCCACGCCGCTGGCCACGGTCCGCGACGAGCAGTTGCCCAGGCTCCTCGGCCAGTACGAGCGGCATCCCGGGCTGGGTCGTTGGGCGGCGCTCGACCGGGAGAGTGGCGACTTCCTGGGCTGGTTCGCGCTCGACCCTTCGGCGGACGGCACCGAGGCCGAGTTGGGCTACCGGCTGCGGCGCTCGACGTGGGGTCGGGGGCTGGCTACCGAGGGGTCGCGGGCGTTGGTCCGGTACGCCTTCGACACCGTCGGGGTGCGGCGGGTCTGGGCCGAGACGATGGCCGTCAACGAACGCTCGCGGCGGGTGCTGGCCAAGGCGGGTCTGCGCTATGTGCGGACCTTCCACCTCCAGTGGGACGACCCGATTCCGGGGACCGAGCAGGGCGAGGTGGAGTACGAGTTGCGGGCCGAGGAGTGGGCGGCCGCCGCTCAGGAGCGACCGGTGGCCCGACGGGCGCGGTAGGCGGTCACCGCGGCGCGGTTGCCGCAGCCGGCCTCGCAGAACCGCCGGGACCGGTTGCGGGACAGGTCGACGACGACGTTGTCGCAGTCCGGGTACTCGCAGACTCGCAGTCGGCTCAGCTCGCCCATCCGGACCAGGTCGGCGATCGCCATCGCCGCCTCCACCGCGATCCGGGTGGCCAGTGGCGCGTCGCGGGGCACGGCGTGCAGATGGTACGGCTCGTCGTCGTGCTCGATGAGCTGCGGCAGCGCCCGGTGTTCCAACAGCAGGCCGTTGACGATGGCGACGATCTCGGGCGGCTCGGCGTCCCAGATGCGGCGCAGCCCGGGCCGCAACCGCTGGACGGCGCGTAGCTCGGCGTCGGTGTGCTCGTGCCGCCCACTGTAGGAGTGGCGGACGAAGAACGCGTCCAGCGCGGCAACGTCGGGCAGCAGTTCGCCGGACCGACCTGCCGTATTCACAAGCGCGGCGGCAGCAATCAGGGAACACTCGGTGTCATGAGCAAAGAGCATCTTGACTCCTGTCAGAGCTTCCGCCTAGCGTCATCAGCACAAGGATAGTTTGCTCATGACACGGTGCCGACCCGAGGAGCGCGACATGCACTCACGACCTGCCGCCGGCGTCGCGTTGGCGCTGCTCTCCGCAATCACCTTCGCCACCTCGGGCACCTTCGCGCGATCACTCATCGAGGCCGGCTGGTCGGCCGAGTCGGCAGTGATCGCCCGGGTCGGCATCGCCGCCCTGGTGCTGGCGATCCCCGCCGTGCTCGCGATGCGGGGGAGGTGGGCCGTCCTGCGGAGCAACGCCACGTCCATCGGGCTGTTCGGGCTCCTCGGGGTGGCGCTGGCCCAGGTCTGCTATTTCAATGCCGTGCGCTACCTGCCGGTCGGTGTCGCGCTGTTGCTCGAATACCTGGGCATCATCCTCGTCGTGGGCTGGATGTGGCTGCGGCACGGGCAACGACCCCGCCAGCTCACCGTGGCCGGGTCGGTAGCCGCCCTGATCGGACTGGCGTTCGTGCTCGACCTCGCTGGCACCGCCGACTTCCACCCGGTAGGGGTGCTCTGGGGGCTGGGCGCGGCATTCGGCCTGGCCGGATACTTCGTGCTCGCCGGACGGGTCGACCCCCGGTTGCCCTCGGTCGCCATGGCCAGCGGCGGAATGGCCATCGGTGCCGTCGTGCTGCTCCTCCTCGGGCTGACCGGTCTGCTGCCGCTGCACGCCACCTTCGGCGAGGTCACCTTCGCCGGGCAGCCCACCAGTTGGCTGCTGCCCATCGCCGGGCTCTCGCTGGTGGCCGCCGTCATCGCGTACCTGGCCGGCATCGCCGGCAACCGGATCCTCGGCCCCCGGCTGTCGTCGTTCGTCGGGTTGACCGAGGTGCTCTTCGCGGTGCTGATCGCCTGGCTGTTCCTGGACGAGTTGCCCACCGGCTGGCAGCTCCTCGGCGGCGCGATGATCGTCGCCGGGGTCGCGCTGGTCCGACTCGACGAGCTGCGCAGGACTCCATCAGCGTCCGCGTCCGACCCAACCGAGCCGGCGCTGGCGCTCGACGGTCGGTGAGACAGTGGGCAGCGTGCTGACCACAGTGGTGTTCGACGCCGACGAAACTCTGCTCGATCTGCGCCCCGCGGTGACCGGCGGGCTGGAGGCCGTCCTCGACGAGATGCGACGGCGTACCCCTGCGGCGACCGAGGTGACGCTCGCCGAACTCGAATCGGACTGGGACGCGGTCTTCGGTGACCTGTCGGCCGCCCCGGTCATGGAGATCCGCCGCGCCGCACTGGCCCGGTCGCTGGCCCGCGCCGGCCTGAACGACGACCTGGACGACATCGCCGACCTCTTCTTCGCCCGCCGGTTCGCCCTCACCAGACCCTTTCCGGACGTGCCAGCGGCGCTGGCCACGCTGCGCTCCCGGTATGCCCTGGGCTTCGCCACCAACGGCAACAGCCGCGCCGAGCGCTGCGGGCTCACCGGAGAGTTCGCCTTCGAGGTGTACGCCCACCAGAACGGCCTGCCCAAGAAGCCGGCCCCGGACTTCTACGCGGCGGTGGTAGCCGCAGCCGGGGTGCCGGCCGGGCAGATCGTGTACGTCGGGGACTCGTGGGAGCACGACGTGGTGGCACCCCGGCGGGCGGGCCTGCGGTCGGTGTGGTTGAACCGGCACGGGCTGCCTCGTCCACACGGTCACCCGCCCGACGCCGAGGTGTCCAGCCTGGCCGACCTGCCAGCCGCGCTGGCCAGCCTGCCCGCCGGGCTGACCGACGTGCCGGCCGAGCCGGCCGGTCTGCGGGCCTGACCGACCGTCGAACGGTGCGGGCTTGCGGTGCGGGCTGGCCGTGCGGGTCGGCGGGCTTGATCCACTCGGGTTTCCTGAGGGTGGGGTGTCGACGTCCGGTGGACGGCGCGGTTTCCAGGAATCTGAGTTGATCGTGGTCCGGTGGAGGGTCACCGTCGCCACCCGCGGGAGGCCAGCGCGGCGCGCACCTCGCCGAGCACCGCCGGGAACTCGCCGTGCAGCCGTCGACTGGTCACGTGCAGGACCAGCCAACCCGCGCCGACCAGCAGGTTCAGTCGACGGCGGTCGCGGTGCAGCTGGTCTGCGTCAGAGCGCCACTGCCCGTCGTAGTCGACAGCAACCCGAAACTCGGGCCACGCCAGATCGGGATGCAGGACAACGCCATTGGCCAGGTACACCGGAAGTTGGACGACTGGGCGTGGCAGCCCACCGAGCACCAGCCGTACGCGTAGGTGCGACTCCGGTGGGGACTGGGCTGAGCCGTCGGCCAGGTCGAAGAGCCACCGCGCTCGTCGCCCACCGGGCCGGTCCGCGTTTCCGGCCGCCAGAGCGCCAAGCGTGTCGCGATCGGTCAGTCCCTGACCGAGCAGCGAGTCGACGATGGCGACGGCACGGACCGGGTCGAGCCAGACGGCGGTCTCCCAGGCGGACCGTCCCGGGTCGGAACGGGGAATCCTGCCGCCCGGCTCCCAGGGTGGCCCGGGCGTGTCGACTCGTCGATCGTCGTCGCATCTGGGCAGTGCCACGCTGCCCGTTTCGACCGACAATGCGGCTGGCCCGGGCATTTGCCGTGTGCGGCCGGGTGGCATTCCGACGGCGGTCTGACGCCCGACTCTCCGGAGAGAGTCCGCGTCTGGTGTTCGGCTCGGGCCTGGCGGGCGTCCGGCGACCGCTGCTCGCCCGGGGTGCGTCAGTCGACGTGCGTGGTCCGGTGTTCGATTGTCGTTCGTTGCACGACACGGGTTCGGCATGCTCCCGGCCCGCCCCGGTGACTCGATGGTTGACAGTGGGGTGCTGGCGTTGACGTGCACGCGGAGGCCGCGTTGGGGACCGATCCGCAGGGGTCGGGGCACGAGGACGTGGACGTCGTCGGTGAAGGCGGCGGCGTGTTCGACACCGTGCAGGTAGGCGGCCGACGGGCCAGCGATCATCACCCCGGACGGCAGCCGGAGGAGGGCCGCGCGACAGGCCAGGGCGTGGTCCCGGTCCAGCCGCGCGTCGGCGTACACGTCGTGGCGCAGCCGCACCCAGGCGGAGCTGCGTAGCTGATGCTCGGTGAGCAGGCCATCCCGGACAGCGTCGGAGCCGCGGAAGACCTGCCAGGTCAGGGCGTCGGGGCGATGCGGACGTGGTGGCATGCCGAGCAGCCTGCCGACCACCGGTCGGCCGCCGAAACCCCTGTGGACAACCTGACCCACGCCCGCCCTCGCGCCCTGTGGACAACCACGAGCCCGCCCGCCGATCGTGGTATGGCGCGCCCGCCTGGTCAGATCCCGGCCCGTTGGCGGACGTCTTCTGTCCAGGCCACTTCGTGCGGGGTGATCCGGGCCGTGGGACGTGGCGGTGCTGCCGGTGGCGATGTGTGCCGGGCGGCGCCTGTCGCGGGCAGGATCCGGGCCGTGGGTCGGCAGTGATCGACTCGCGTTTCTGGAAGGTGGGCCATCGCAGGCCTTGGGATACCGCGCCATCCTTGAACCCGAGTCGATCAATGGCAGTGCCGGGCCGGGCGCGAGGTGGTGGGGCGGCGGTCGGGATCAGGTCAGGGCGGTGGTGATGGCTGTGGCGGCGGCCAGCACCTGGGGTCCGATCGTGTCGACGTCCAGTGGAGCGAGCGCGACCACGCCGACGCTGGCCTCCAACCCGGGCACGCCGAGCACCGGTGCGGCCACCCCGTACGCCCCGGCCTGCAACTCCCCGCTGCTGCTCACCGGCGTCGCCTCTCCGGCTCGGCCGGCCAGGATGGCTCGGCCCGCCGCCCCTCGATCCAGCGGGTGCCGTGCCCCGGCGCGGTACGCGACGTGGAACGACGTCCAGGTTGGCTCGACCACGGCCAGGGCGACGCCCTCGCCACCCTCGACGACGGTCAGATGTGCGGTTGCGCCGGCCTGCTCGGCGAGGCGGCGTAGCGCGGGCAGGGCACCTTCGGCGAGCAGCGGCTGGGCGCGTCGGGCCAGGTGCAGCAGCCCGGCGCCGAGGCGCAGCCGACCGTCGCCGTCGCGGCGCAGCATGCCGTGCCCGGTCAGTGGGCCGACCAGCCGGTAGACGGCGGCCCGGCCGATGCCGAGCCGGTTGGCGGCCTCGGTGACGGTCAGGCCGCCTGCGGCGTCGGCAACCAGGTGCAGCAGCCGTAACCCTCGGTCGAGGGTCTGCGACATCTCTCCGGGACGTCCCGCCACGGCATCGGCACGCCCGGCCGCGCTGGCTTGTCCGACCGGGCCGGCTTGTCCGATCGGGCTGGCCTGCCCCGGCACCGCGTCGGTGGGGGCTGGAGTATCGCCGGAGCGTGCGGTCGCGTCCACGCCTGGCAGCGTACGACCCGGCACCGGCAGGTCCGGACAGGCACGGACAGCTACCCTTGTACGGTGACACTACGCCTGTATGACACCGCCACCCGATCGGTGCGGGACTTCGTCCCCCGGGAAGCCGGCAAGGTGGGGGTCTACCTGTGTGGTCTCACCCTCCAGTCTCCGCCGCACATCGGTCACCTTCGCTCCGGCGTCAACTATGACGTGCTGCGACGGTGGCTGCTGGCCGCCGGCTACGAGGTCACCTTCATCCGCAACCTGACCGACATCGACGACAAGCTCCTGGTCAAGGCGGGCGAGCAGGGGCGACCGTTCTGGTCGATCGCGTACGCGAACGAACTGCTCCTCGCCGAGTCGTACCGGGCGTTGAACGTACTGCCGCCCACCTATGAGCCGCGCGCCACCGGGCACATCCCGGAGATGCACGAGCTGATCACCAAGTTGATCGCCGACGGGCACGCGTACCCGGCCACCGACGGCTCCGGCGACGTCTACTTCGACGTGGCGTCGTGGCCGGCGTACGGGTCGCTGTCGGGCCAGTCTCCGGACGCGATGCAGTCGGCCGGGGACGCCCCCGACCGGGGCAAGCGGGACCCGCGCGACTTCGCGCTCTGGAAGGGCGCCAAACCGGACGAGCCGGCGGACGCCTACTGGCCGTCGCCGTGGGGGCTCGGCCGCCCGGGTTGGCACATCGAGTGCTCGGCGATGTGCTGGCGGTATCTCGGCCCGGAGTTCGACATCCACGGCGGCGGGCTGGACCTGACGTTCCCGCACCACGAGAACGAGATCGCCCAGTCCAAGGCCGCCGGTCTGCCGTTCGCCCGCCACTGGGTGCACCACGGTCTGCTGAGCATCGGCGGGGCCAAGATGGGCAAGTCGGCCGGCAACGCGCTCGACCTGGCGTACGTGGACTCGCTCGGGGTGCGGCCGGTCGAGCTGCGTTACTACTATGCCGCCGCGCACTACCGCTCGGTGATCGACTACTCGGAGGACTCGCTCCGCGACGCCGCGACCGCGTACCGCCGGATCGAGGGTTTCGTGCAGCGGGCGGCCGAGCGGGTCGGCGTCGGTCAGCCCGGCGAGCTGCCCGGCGGCTTCGTCGCGGCGATGGACGACGACCTCAACACGTCCGCCGCGCTGGCTGTGCTGCAACAGCACATTCGGGACGGCAATACCGCGCTGAGCGTCGGCGACGATGTGACCGTCCGCACCACCCTGGCCGCGGCACGGGCGATGCTGGATATCCTCGGGGTCGACCCTCTCAGCCCGGCCTGGACCGGCGGTGGCCGCACGGATGATCTACGTGCCGTGGTGGACTCCCTGATCGCGTTGGCCCTGGAGCAGCGCGCGCAGGCCCGGGGCCGCAAGGACTGGGCTGCCGCCGACGCGGTACGGGACCAGCTCAAGCTGGCCGGTGTGGTGGTCGAGGACACCCCCCAGGGCCCCCGTTGGACTATTGGAGAGCAGGACTGATGGCCGGCAACTCGCAGCGCCGTGGCCGGCGACTGACGTCGAAGGCAGGCGCCCCCAAGGGCACCGGCGGCAAGAACAAGGACTCGTTGGCCGGGAGGGGGCGCACCCTGCCCGCCGACGAGCGGCCGTGGCACAAGGGCTACTCGGGCACCGAGAAGCTGCCCCAGCGCACCGCCTGGAAGCAGGACAAGGAGCGTCGCGCGGCGGCTGAGGAGGGGCGCGCCCCCAAGATCGGTCAGCCGGGCAGCAAGGACACCACCTGGGGCCGGGGCGGCGGTCGGGGCGTACCGGGCGGCCGGGGTGCCGCCACCGGTAGAGGTGCAACCGGCGGCCGGGGTGCCACCGGTGGCCGAGGCGGCCCTCGGGTCGCGCCGGGGCGCAAGTCCAACCCGAGCAAGGACACGCCGGAGCTGCTGGTCGGGCGCAACCCGGTGCTGGAGGCGCTGCGCGCCCAGGTGCCGGCGACTGCGCTCTACACCGCGCAGGGCATCGACATGGACGACCGGATCAACGAGATCATCCGGACTGCCGCCGACCGGGGCATCGCCAACCTGGAGATCAGCCGGGCCGAGCTGGACCGGATGACCGGCGGGGTGCTGCACCAGGGCGTCGGGTTGCAGGTGCCGCCGTTCGCGTACCAGCCGTTCGAGGACATGGTCGCCGCCGCCCTGGAGCAGCAGGCCCCGCTGCTTGTGGCGCTGGACGGTGTCACCGACCCGCGCAACCTGGGCGCCGTGATCCGCTCGGCTGCCGCGTTCGGCGCGCAGGGTGTCTTCGTACCCGAGCGTCGTGCCGCTGGGATCACCGCGACCGCCTGGCGGACCAGCGCCGGCGCGGCCGCGCGGGTGCCCGTGGCGCAGGTGACCAACCTGACCCGGTCGCTGAAGGCGTGCCGCGACGCCGGCTTCATGGTGGTCGGCCTGGACGCCGACGGTGACACCGACCTGTACGACCTGGAGGCCGCCGTCGGCCCCCTGGTGGTCGTGGTCGGTTCCGAGGGGCGCGGGCTGTCCCGCCTGGTCGGGGAGACCTGCGACCTCACCGTCAGCATCCCGATGATCTCCGAGGTCGAGTCGCTGAACGCCAGCGTGGCCGCCGCGGTCACCCTCGCCGAGGTCGCCCGCCGCCGTTCGGTCGAGCTGTAACGACGTCGACGAGGCCCCTTCCGCCCGGTGCGGGAGGGGGCCTCGCCGTCAGATCTGCCGGGTCCAGGAGACGAAGAGCAGCGCCCCGGCGAGCGCCATCAGCAGGGTGGCCGGGAGTAACCAGCGCGGACCTCGCTCCCCGTCCAGGCGCCGGGTCAGCCGTTGGTGCACGGCGGCGATGCCGATCAGCGCAGCCAGGCCGGCCGCGGCGATCGGCAGGCCGATGAGGAAGTGCGCCAGCCACGCGCCGGCCCGGGTCGGACCACCCCAGGCGTCGTCGTAGGGCCCGGAGACCACCAGGCCGTAGAGCACGCCGCGCAGCACCAGTAGCAGTTGGACGCCGAGCGGCAGCAGGGCCACCGCGCCGAGGAGCAGGCTGAGCAGCGCGTGGCCCAGCACCGCGACCGGGCCGGGTCGTCGGCCGGGCACGGGCGTCGGGGGCGCGCCGAGCAGTCCGGTACGCAGGGACCGCCACCGCGCGACGGCGGCATCGGCCCCGCCCCACGGGGTCGTCACCAGCGCGAACAGGGCGACCGGCACCAGCGTCGCGCAGTAGACGAGGCTGCGGCCGGCCAGGCGGACCACCAGGTACGACCGGGGACTGTTGATCGGTTGAGCGGTGGCGGACACGGCGTCTCCTCGGGTTGGGCGTGCCACGAGGCTAGGAGCGCGGCCCGCCGTGCCGAGTCACCCCAGAGAGCCACATCCGCGCTGGCTCCGCGGGGTGAAGAGCCACCACCGGTACGACGACAGGGGCGGCCCGCCGAAGCGGACCGCCCCTGTCGGTTGCGCGTTACGTCAGATCCGGCCGCCGGTGGCGGCGTGGAAGACGTGGCTACGACCGGTACGCGGCTTGACGAACACGGTGTCACCCATGTTCGGCATGGTGCGCCGGTCGGTGCGGACGACGAAGCGCTCCGAGCTGCCACCCAGCGCGGCGTGCCCGTAGACGTTGGCGTCCGAGCCGAGGTCCTCGACCAGCTCGACCACGACCGGCATGCCACCCTCGGTCGGGCTGACCAGGTCGCAGTCCTCCGGACGGAAGCCCACGGTCACCTTGCCGTTGCCACCCTCGGCGCGGGCCGCCGCGACCTGCTCGCGGGTCAGCGGGATGTTCAGCTCGGCGAACTCGGCGCCCTGCTCGTTGAGCGCGACGGTCTTGATGTTCATGGCGGGGGAGCCCATGAAGCCGGCGACGAACACGTTCGCCGGGGTGTCGTAGAGCGCGCGGGGGGTGTCCACCTGCTGGAGGACACCGTCGAGCAGCACGGCTACGCGGTGACCCATGGTCATGGCCTCGACCTGGTCGTGCGTGACGTAGACCGTGGTGACGCCCAGCTTGGCCTGCAGGGACGCGATCTGGGTACGGGTCTGCACACGCAGCTTGGCGTCGAGGTTCGACAGCGGCTCGTCCATGAGGAAGACCTGCGGCTCGCGGACGATCGCGCGGCCCATCGCGACACGCTGACGCTGACCACCGGAGAGCGCCTTCGGCTTACGGCTGAGGTATTCCTCCAGCTGCAGCAGGGCTGCCGCTTCCTTGACCCGCCGGTCGATCTCCGACTTGGAGGTCTTGCGCAGCTTGAGGGCGAACGCCATGTTCTCGTACACCGTCATGTGCGGGTAGAGGGCGTAGTTCTGGAAGACCATCGCGATGTCGCGGGCCTTCGGGGGCAGGTGGGTGACGTCACGCTGGTCGATGTAGATCGACCCGGCGTCCACGTCCTCCAGGCCGGCGAGCATCCGCAGGCTCGTGGACTTGCCGCAACCGGAGGGGCCGACCAGGACGAGGAACTCGCCGTCGCCGATCTCGAGGTTGAGCTCGTTGACGGCGGGACGCTCTTGGCCCGGGTAGACCCGGGATGCCTTGGAATAGGTGACCGTAGCCATGGTGAAGCGCTTCCTTTCACCGGCAGGAACGTGCCGGACGATCCGAGTGAAGGAGCGACCGGCACGTATCCGTGCCGGTCAGCGGACGGCGGCTCGGCGCGCGGGGGCACCGGGCTGTCTCCCGTGTCAGTGAACCGTAAACGGGTTTCCCCCTGCTGCCAAGGCAGGGCGGCACCCAACCTGGCCCACGGCCTACGCATTCCGGTCACTCGGGCACGCTCAACCACCAATCGACACGCCCGTGGACCCTTGCGCGTCGGGTTGTTGACGTTTCCAATGCTCGGGAGGCCTCGCGAGCGGGATATCCGGACGTCACTCGCTATGCTGACCTCGACGCACGCGCCCCTGTAGCTCAGCTGGCCAGAGCACTCGCCTTGTAAGCGAGATGTCGCCGGTTCGATCCCGGCCGGGGGCTCCAATTTCACAAGGCGTTTCGGGGCGGTGCCGCCGCCGGGGCGTCAAGTTTCACTCCGGCGCTGCGGCGTGCGGCCCATGCGTGAGGGCTGGGGTTCGGTCCTGATGAGGTCATGAAGCTCATCCGCCGGTGATCGTTTGCCGTGGGATGAGGGCGTCAGCATCACCGGCAGTGCCGTAGCGACCTCCCCGGTTGGCGGTAATCTGCTCAGCCAGGGCGAGCGCCGCCGCGACCTGACCTTGCGCCCCAGCTACACCGTCTACCGTCGAGATCCGTGCGTGCAGCGCTTCGTCGCCGCGGACTATCCCGACAGAGCTGCCGTCGCCGGAGATTGTGCCCGCCAAGACGGTCCGTCCGATCAGGGCGATCTGTGCGGCCATGGTCACGATCGCGGCGTTCCGCTCGGCTGAGTTTCGCTCCACGTATGGTGCCCCGGTCACCAGGACCGCCCCATCCGAGGGGCCGTCGAGCTGTTTGGGTGCGGCGAGGTACCCGGCGTTCGCGAAGGCGGGCAGCACCGTCGGATGGTGGGCGCTGGCCGGTCCGAGCAGAGTCGTGGCCAGGAGGGCGCTAGCGGTTTCGACTCCGTTGCTGTTGCCCGGCAGAGTGATCGGCGGAGGGCTGCTACGGCGGGTCAGCCCAAGCAGGTCCAGACTGTTCTTCGGGTCGAAGAATGCTTCCTGGATGTGGATGGGCCCGGACACGGCGGCGCCGGCCAGCTCAAGCTTTTCGATCACGCCCTCGGCACGGTCGCGTCCGGACGGTGTCGTCAGTACCACGATTCGGCGGTTGGCCAGCGTCCCGCGCAGCACTGCGGGCGCCGTGTCGTTGATGTAGTCGTCCTTACGGCTCGCCTCCTCTTGGAGGTCGTCGGTCGTCTGACGAAGCTGATCGTTGGTCTTGTGCGCTGCATCGATCGAGCCCCGGAGCACGTCGGTGGCGTAACCGTTCGCTGCGGCGGTGCCGAATACCGCACCGACCGCCAAGGCGACAAACACCGCGGCAAGCGAGATGACGTGGTAGCGAAAATTGATCATCGGCGCACCTTAGTGACGAGGTCCGTGCGAGTCACTGGGACAACCCGCGCGGTGCGAGCCCGCCCGCTGCCGGCAAGAAAGCGGCGGTAACCTGGATGATCATACGGCGGCTGACGGCAGTCGATTGGCCCTGAACGGCATTCCAGTTCCATCAGGCATTTCCGATGGTCGCTGCCACGAGATGGTCACTGCCACGAGTCGACCGGACCACGGCAACGGCCCACGGGTTCCGTCACGGCATCAGGATGATCTTGCCGCGGGTGCGGCCGGACTCGGCGTCGTCGTGCACCGCGGCCAGATCGGCGAACGGGCGGGACGCGGCGATGTCCAGATGGACTGCGCCGGCGTCGACGAGCTTCACCAGCGCGCCCAGGTGATTCACGTCGTTTCGGGCGACCATGTGCACCGCGCGCAGTGGGACGTCGGGAGGTGGTTCGATCGGGGTGGTGACGGAGACGATGACACCGTCGGGCCGAACCAACGGCACCAGGGCCGCAGCCTCCACGGGGCTGATGGCGACCAGGTTGAGGACGATGTCGACCGGTTCCTCCACCGCATCGCCGACCGGCGTGGCCGTGTAGTCGATGATCTGGTCAGCGCCGGACCGGCGGACGGCGGCGGCACTGCGCGGGCTTGCCGTGGCGATGACCTGCGCTCCGGCGTGCCTGGCGAGTTGGACGACGAACCCGCCGACGCCGCCACCCGCGCCGTTGACCAGGACCCGCTGCCCGGACGTGACGCGGCCATGCTCGAACACCGCCTGCCACGCGGTGAGGCCGGCAACAGGCATGGCGGCGGCGTTGGCGAGCGGGATGGCGGCGGGTGCCGGGACAAGGGTGTCGGCTGGGGCGGCTACGTACTCAGCTGCGGCGCCGCCGCCGTCGAGCCGGCCGATGACTCGGTCGCCGACGGAGAGAGTGTGCACGCCACCACCGATCTCGACCACGGTGCCTGCGACGTCCCAGCCGAGCGTGTACGGCAGGTCGACCGGGAGTATCGACCGCAGAAGCCCGGACCGCAGCGCCGTTTCGGTGGGATTGAACGAGGATGCGGCGACCCGGAGGAGTACCTCACCCGGGCCGGGCACCGCGCGCGGGACGGTTTCGTAACGGATGACGGTCGGATCGCCGTACTCGTGGAATCGGGCTGCTTTCATACCTCGAACCTATGGAGCAAGCCGAGGACGGACCATCTGCCTCGATCCTTGATTCATGCTCGATCGTCTCGACGTCGATACTCTCGCCGAGTGGATGTGCTCAGCGACGTGATAGCGGTCATGCGTACCGGCCAGCCACGATCAGCGCGGGTGGAATGGCAGGCGCCGTGGGCGCAACGATTCGCCCCCGTGCCGGGATCCGCGGGCTTCCAGATGATCCTGCAGGGGCCGTGCTGGCTCATCCCGCCGGACACCGACCCGGTGTCACTGGCCACCGGGGATGTGGTGTTCCTACCGCACGGCAGGGGACACGCCCTTGCCGACAGTCCGTCGACCCCACTGGTCGCGCCCGCCTGCGACCCGAACGACGGACGGTTCCTTCAGCGCTACGCCACCGCCACCGTAGGCGAACCTGTCGGCACCGGCGGTCCTACCGCGGTGACGCTCTGCGGTGCCTACCAGCTCGATCGGGCCCGCACTCATCCGCTGCTGGACGACCTGCCCGGCCTCATCCACCTCCCCGCCCACCTCGGGCGTCAGCCCGAACTGCGCGCCACGGTGGCCCTGCTCGCCGCTGAGTTGCAAAGACCCCGCCTCGGCACGGATGCCATAGTGCCCGCCCTGCTGGACACGCTGTTGCTCTATATCCTGCGCGCCTGGTTCGACGAGCAGGCCACCAGCGGTGTCGCCACCGGCTGGGCTGCGGCGCTCAACGACCCGGCCATCACCGCCGCCCTGCGGTCCATGCACCGTGACCCTGCGTGGCCCTGGACGGTCGCGACGCTGGCCTCCGAGGCAGGGCTGTCCCGAGCGCCGTTCGCGCGTCGCTTCACCACCCTCATCGGCGAACCGCCGCTCAGCTATCTGACGTGGTGGCGGATGACCATCGCGGCCCGGCTCCTTCGGGAGTCCGATGCCCCACTGAGCGCCGTCGCGCACCAGGTCGGCTACCGGTCGGAGTTCGCCTTTGCCAGCGCGTTCAAGCGTCGATACGGGGTCGCCCCCGGCAGATACCGCTGCGCCGGTCCGCCGAGGGCGACGACTGCCCGTGTCGGTTGGTCGGCCCGATAGCCTGGAGCCTGGCAGTGAGCGAAAGCGGGACGGGGGCCGATGAGTCGCGCGGTGGAGGAGTCGAACCGGGCGATGCTGCGTGCTCGGGACGCGATGGACCGGGCGTACGCCGAGCCGCTGGACATCCCCGCGCTGGCGCGGATCGCGTACGTCTCCGAGTCGCACTTCATCCGCACCTTCCGGGCCACGTTCGGTGAGACACCGCACCGTTACCTGCAACGCCGCCGGGTGGAGCGGGCGATGATGTTGCTGGTGGAGACCGATCGGGACGTGACGGACATCTGCTATGCCGTCGGCTTCAGCAGCCTGGGCACGTTCAGCCGGACGTTCCGCCAGATCGTCGGCGAGTCACCCTCGGATTTCCGGCGGCACCGCGTCGCGCCGAGCAACGTGCCGTCGTGCTTCGCCAAGGCTTGGACCCGACCAAGTAGTTTTGGATAAGCAGCAGGTCACGGGCGCCCTCTAACGTCATGGGCATGACGATGAACGCGATCAGCCGCTCCCAGATCTACGTCCTCGACCAGGACGAGGCGCTCGACTTCTACGTGAACAAGCTCGGCATGGAGGTCAACACCGACCAGGATCTCGGCTTCATGCGGTGGCTGACGGTCAACCTGCCCGGCGACCCGGAGCGGGAGATCCTGCTGGAGAAGCCGGGCGCACCGGCGCTGGACCCGGCCACCGCCGAGCAGGTCCGCGAGCTGCTCACCAAGGGCGCCCTGGGTGGGTACCTCTTCATGACGACCGACGACGCCCACAAGACGCACGAGGAACTCGTGGCGAAGGGCGTCGAGATCACCGACGAGCCGACCGAGCGCCCGTACGGGATCGACTTCGGCATCCGGGACCCGTTCGGCAACCGGATCCGCATCGGCCAGATGTTCCCGCGGGCGTAGGGGAGCGGACGGCGTCGGCCGGGCCGACTGAGCTGACGGCCGCAGGACCGGGAGGTGCGGGGTGGAGCCCGTGCCTCCCGGTGTGTTGGGGTGGGCGGCATGCTGACTCGCCTGCTGTACCTCGCCCGACACGCCGAGCAGGACCTGACCGCCGTGCGGGAGTCGGACGACGGCGAGCCGGACACGGGCCTGACGGAGCGCGGCCGGCAGCAGGCCGCGCTGCTCGGCGAGCGCCTGCGGGGCCGCCGGTTCGCCGCCGTCCACCACGGACCGTTGCGCCGGGCCGCGCAGACCGCCGAGCTGGTCGCCGGGTCGCTGCCCGAGAGCCCGGTGTACGCGTCGGAGTTGGCCGGCGACCACCTCCCACACGACACGGACCCGGCCGGCCTGCCACCCGCGTACGCCAAGTTCCTGGCGCAGTTTTCGGCGGCCGAACGGGTCGACGGGCCGCGGGTGACGGCGGCGGCCGTGCGGCGGTTCGCCGGCCCGGTTCCCGGGGAGGCCCCCGACGGCGAGCCGGTCCGCGAGCTGGTCGTGACGCACAGCTTCCTGATCGCCTGGCTGGTGCGGCACGCGCTCGACGCGCCGGAGCGGCGTTGGCTGGGTTTGAATCTGCACAACGCGGGCCTGACCGTGATCCGGTACGGCCCGGCCGGCCCGCCGAATCTGATCGCCGTCAACGACGTGGCCCACCTTCCGCCGGAGTTGCGGGGTACCGGCCTGCCCCCGGACTACCTGGTCTGAGTGCCGGTTGCCCGCAGCAGCAGCTTGACCAGGGCCTGGGTGGCCGGCGGTGGGCTGGCGTCGGCCGGGCAGTCGACGTAGCCGGTCTCGATGCCGCCCACGGTGAGCCGGTAGCTGAACGCGTCCGAGCAGGTGGTCGAGCGGGTCGGCTGCCGTGCCTCGGCGGCCAGCCGGGGGTCGGCGGCCAGTCCCGTCAGGCGGCCGAGGTCGGCGGGGGTGAGCTGGCCGGTACGTCGACTGCCGGCCCGGTCCACCGCGGTCCACCGACCGTCCGGCTCGACGGTCACGGCGTCACCGCGGCCGGCGAAGCCGCCGGAGGTGCGCAACATGACCTGGGTTGGCGTGCCGCTGGTCGCGGGGCCGCCGGTGGGCGGCGGGGTGGCGGTGTCGGCCGGGCCGGGAGCGGCGCTGGCCGAGGGTTGGGTCGGGGTGGTGGGAGCTCGGTCGACGCCTGTGCAACCGGTCAGGACGGCGGTCAGGAGCGCGATCGTGACGGCGGTCGTCGATGCGGGTCTCATGTCCGTCGGACGAACGATTCCAACCGCTGGTTCCCCCCCGAGATTGCTTGGGCAGCGCGCCTGCGCCGGGCTTGGCCGATCGTCTTCGCTATGGTCGCCGCACCGGCGTGCGACGCCGGCGGTCAGATTGGCGGCGTCGCTCAGATTGGCGGCGCCGCTCCACGGTGGCGCGGAAGGAGCGGACGTGTCGGACGCGGAGTTGACCGTCGAGGTGACCGGTCCGGTCGCGACGGTGGTGATCCACAACCCGGCCCGGCGCAACGCGATGACCGCCGCCATGTGGCGTCGGCTCCCGGAGCTGCTCGACCGGCTGGAACCCGACCCCGATGTGCGGGCGCTGGTGCTCACCGGCGCGGGCGACGCCTTCTGCGCCGGGGCGGACCTGGGTGATCTGACCGAGCTGCTGGACGCCGGCGACGCCAGCATCGCGGTGGCCGCCGAGGAACGGCTGGCCGGCTTCGCGAAGCCGACCGTCGCGGCCATCCGGGGTGCCTGCGTCGGCGGTGGTGCGCAGCTCGCGGTCGCCTGCGACCTGCGGATCGCGGCGCAGGACGCCCGTTTCGGCGTACCCCCGGCCCGGCTCGGTCTGGTCTATCCGGCACCGACGACCCGCCGGCTGGCCCGGCTTGTCGGCCCGTCCGCCGCCAAGCATCTGCTGTTCACCGCCGAGCTGATCGACGCCGAGCGGGCACTGCGGGTCGGCCTGGTCGACGAGGTGCTGCCACCGGACCGGCTCGCCGCGCGGGTGGACGAGTTGACCGCGACGATCGCCCAACGGTCGGCGCTGAGCATCGCCGCGGCGAAGGAGATCATCGACGACCGGGCCGGGGCGGCCCGGATCGCCTGGTGGCATCGAAAGGTGCTGACCACCGGCGAGGCCCGCGAGGGGGTCGCGGCGATGGCCGAGCGGCGTGCGCCGCGCTTCGCCTGGCGGCCGCCGAGCGACGACTGAGTGCGCGGGCTGCCGGCGGGGAGGGGGTGGCCCGCTGCCGGCCGGTACGGCAGGCTGTCCGTCGTGCAGCGTGATCAGTTGCTTGCGGGCCGCTATCGGCTCCTGGAGCGTCTCGGCAGTGGCGGCATGTCGGCGGTGCACCGGGCGTACGACGAGGTGCTCGAACGAGATGTCGCGGTGAAGGTGCTCGTCGCCTCGGACACCTTCGCTCGGCAGCGGATCCGGGCCGAGGCCAAGGCGGCTGCCCGACTGTCGCATCCGCACGTCACCGGCGTGTACGACTACGGCGAGTCGCCGGTGGACGGTTCGCCGGTCCCGTTCGTGGTGATGGAACTGCTCGACGGTCTCACTCTCGAACAACGGCTGGCGGCCGGGCCGATGCCGCCGCGCGACGGTCTACGGGTCTGCGCCGAGGTGGCTGCTGCTCTCACGGCCGCGCACGCTCAGGGGTTGGTGCACCGCGACATCAAGCCGAGCAACGTGATGCTCACGCCGACCGGCGCCAAGGTGCTCGACTTCGGCATCGCGGCCGTCGCCGGCGAGTCGGAGATCGACTTCGAGGGGCGGCTGCTGGGCACTCCGGCCTATCTCGCCCCGGAGCGACTGGAGGCCGGCGAGGTGCTGCCGGCCTGCGACGTGTACGCCCTGGGCCTCCTGCTGCACCGGGTGCTCACCGGCCGGCTGCCGTGGGCGGCCGAGACGCAGACCGGGATGCTCCGCGCGCACACGCACGTCGAGCCGGACCCGCTGCCGGAGATCGACGGTGTGCCGCCCGAGGTCCACCGGCTCTACCGCTGGTGTCTGGCCCGCGACCCCGCCGATCGGCCGCCGGCCGCGGAGGCGGCCCGCATCCTGCTCGCCGCCATCAGCGGAGCGACGTCCGAGGGGACGGGCGTCACCGCGACACCGGAGGCCGGCCCAGCCGAGCCGACCGACACCGCGACCGCCGACTCGGCCGCTCCGACGAGACGCCTGTCGTGGCGTCGGCGTCGTCATCGGGCCATCCTGGCGGTCGGCGGCGCGGTGCTCACCGCGATCACCATGGCCGGGTCGCTCGGCGACTTCGGCAATCGTCGACCGGAGGAGGGTCCTCCCCCGACCGGCCGGGGCCCGGGCACCACCGCCGTGGGGATGCCACACGCTGCGGAGCCGGCCGACGAGATCACGACCGGGCCGTCCGCCGTCCCGCCGGCCCAGGACACCGCGCCTGCTGCCCGGACCGGCCCCCCGACCGGTCCGGACCCGACGGCGACCCCCGCCCCGACAGCGGCCCCGACCGCCACCGCGCCCGGTCCCACGCCGACCACGCCCGGCCCGGCCGCGTCGACGCCCACCCTTTCCGCGGACATGCCAGTGCAGGCGCAAGGAGGGACGATCACCGTCCGCTGCGTGGGGAAGTCCGCCGAGGTGCTCGCGGTGGCACTCGCGCCCGGATTTCGGGCGGAGGCCTACGACCCGGGCCCGGCGAAGCAGATCCGGGTCGAGTTGACCTCCACCGAGCACCGCAGCGAGATCCGGGTGAACTGCCCCAACGGCCGCCCGAACCCGCAGGTGAAGGAACGCGCCGCCTGACCCGGGGGCCGGCGGGTGCCGCGCCCCGGGACGCGGCCCCCCGTTCCCGCCGGCCGGTCCGTCACCGCCCGGCGAGTGCTCCCCAGCCCGGGTTCACCGGCTCCCGGCGCAGCGGCATGCCCGCCTCGGCCGGCGTCCGGTCACCCTTGCGCTGGTTGCAGCCGTAGCAGGCGGCGGTGGTGTTCCGCCAGGTGTTCCGGCCGCCGCGCGAGCGGGGCAGGATGTGGTCGATGGTGGAGGCCGGCCCACCGCAGTACGCGCAGCAGCGGTCGTCGCGGCGCATGACCCCGGCGCGGGACCAGGCCGGCCCGCCGCTGAACCTCCACCTGGTGACGACGTAGCGGACCAGCCGCACCACCCGGGGCATCGGGAAGACGCCGATCACCTGGTCCGGCTCGGCCTCGTGGATCTCGGCGACCCGGCGGCAGAGCATCCGCACGGCATGTTGAACGGTGACCCGGTGCAGCGGGCCGAGGTCGGCGTTGATGACGAGGACGGCGTCCACCGGGGCTTCCTTTCACGATGGTGACGGACAGCGAAGAGCCGCCCGGTCCGGTTGGTGGACGGGGCGGCTCGGCGCGTACGGGTACGCGTCAGTCGGGCCGGCCCGCCCGGGGACCTTCCGCTCGGCAGCCGTCGCCGGGCAGCGTCGACGGCACGGTGCTGACGTGCGACATCGTCATGATCTGCTCCCGCGGCGGTGGTTGACCTTGCCTGATCACGGTAGGTCGGGGTGGGTGAGGGGGGCAACGTATTTCGATCGACCGCCCGGCTCCTCCGGGCGGCGTGGACGGCGGGTCCGGGGTGCGACGACCGCCGTGCGCCGGGCGGCGGTCAGCGGCCGGTCCAGCCGCAGTGCCATGCGCGCGGTGAGTTCGCTGTCCAGCAGGGGCCGGTTGACCTCGCCGGCGACCGCCAGCGCCGGCCCGGAGACCGACCGCCAGATCGCGGCCAGGCCGGCGCCGAGACCCACCAGGGCGACGGTGGCCCGAGTGGTCGGTGAGCCGGCGGCCGCGGCGGCGCTCACGCCGACCACCGCGAAGAGCACCAGCAGCAGGGGTACGAGCACGGGCCAGAAGATGCCCCGCGCCGCCTGCGCCACCAGCCGCCGATCCCGAATGATCAGGTTCCGGGCGATCACCGCGTAGTCCTCCTCGTCGAGCAGGTCGCGGGGGTGCAGGCCGCCGGTGAGCACGTCCCGCCAGAGGTCACCCTGGCCCCGCAGCGCGCGGCTCAGCTCGGCGGGCGCCGGTTCGGCCGGGTCCCCGTGGCCGGCCCGGTCCACCGCGGTCGCCCAGGCGGCCAGCGACCGGCGCACCACCGCGGCCGAGTACGGCGGCAGCACGCTGGCCAACTCGTCCAGCCAGCGGCTGATCTGGATCTGCCGACCCCCGAACTGCTTCAGCAACTGGGTGGCGTCGCCGGCTCGGACGGTGTCGGCCACTGATCGGCCCAGCCGGTAGGCCAGCCCGACCCGGTGGTTGGTGGCCATCGCCCAGCGCAGCACCTCGACGTTGAGGTCGTCGAGGGCGAGCAGCAGCGGCACCGGGTCGGCCGGGTCGGGCCGACCCGGGTCGGGCAGCAGGGTCCGGGCGGCGGACGTGTCGGGCACCGGCCCGGTGTGCCGGGTGAGTTCGGCGATCTGGGCCAGCGCGACGTCCACCCCGTCGAGGTACATGCGCATCCGCCGGTGGGCGGACATCTCGGTGAGGTTGGAGAGCTTGGCCGGCGGTACGGGTGGTCGGGCCTCGACGGGGGCGCCGAACTCGGTGTGCTGCCCGTGGTGGTAGGCGTCCGCCATCCACCAGCCCAGGCGCAGTGCGGTGACGATGCAGGCGCGTTCGTCGTGGATCAGTGGGTACGCGTCGTCGCGGCCGATCTCGCCGATTGGTGGGCGGTTCTCCGCGCCGGCGCGGTGCAGTGGTGACATCCCCCGCTGCCCTCCCGCCCGGTCGATCGACGGTTGATCAACCAAGCGTACGGCAGCGTACCGATGCTTATGTTGTGTTTTGTCGGTTTGGGCTGGCGCGACGGGCCAGCAGCCCCCGGGGCCGGATCGACCGCACCGGCTCCGCCGCGCCGCCCTCCGCGCGCAGGATGTGGTTCGCGGCGATGATCCCGGTCGCCGCGGAGCGTTCCATCAACGCGCTCGGGAAGTCCGTGGCGATGCCGTCGCCGGCCAGATAGAGGCCGGACGCGTCGGTGCGTACCCCCGGTCGCCAGGCGTGGCTGCCCGGCGTGAACGCCGGCGCCTGCGCCTCCACCCGGGCCCGCAGCTCGCGGACCCGCAGGTCGCCGGCCTCCGGCCAGAGCGCGATCAGCTCGCGGCGCATCCGCTCGGCCAACTCCTCGGCCGGCACCCCCGGCTCGCAGGCGTACGCGTGCAGCTCGATGATCGACCCACCGGTCTGCCGCGCCCAACGCCGCGACTCGTTCTCCAGCCGGTGGTAGAGCGTCACCGAGTCCAGCGTGGGCTGGCGGGACACCCCGCTGAACACCGCCCGCTCGGCGGCCACGTCCCCGTCGCACCAGTACCGGGCCACCGCGTACGGCGGGCCGGGCTGGCCGAAGGCGGGCATCCGGGCGGTCAGCTCCGGTGCCTGCTCGACCAGGTCGGGGGAGGCCGCGACAAGCGCGGCGAGCGCCGGCGGGTCGACGGCCAGCACGACGTGACCCGCCGGATGACTGCCGCCGTCGGTGGTCGTCACCCGCCAGCCCTCGGCGTCCCGGTGCACCCCGGTCGCGGCGCAACCGGTGCGGACCCGACCGCCGTGCTTCTCGACGTGCCGGGTCAGCGGCTCCCAGATCGCCGTGGCGTAGTCCTCGTCCGGGCAGTCGAACGCCAACCCCTCCGGGTTGCCGAGCAGATAGAAGTGGAACTGGGCGACCATCTCGGCGGCCGACATCTCCGCCTCGTGGTTGAAGAACGAGTGCGAGAAGACCTCGAACAGCATCGCCCGCGCCCGGTCCGGCAGCCGCAGCGACGCCAACAGGTCGTCGGCCGTGGTGTCGTCCAACTCGGCGTAGGTGCGCACCGGGTCGTAGCTGAGCAGCGGCAGCGCGGCGTCCCGGTTGATCAGGCGCAGGTCGCCCAGGCGCAGACTGGGGCTGCGCAACAGCAGCGCGAGCAGGCTCGCCGGCGGTGCGGGCGGCAGCCTGCCGAACTCCTCGGTCGGCCACTGCGTACTGAGGACCGGGTAACCCGGAATGGGCTTGAGGAAGCCCAGGTCGGGATCGATCCGGCGGAGGATGGACCGCCAGTTGTAGTACTGCCGGAAGAACGCGTGGAAACCGTGCTCGTTCTGCTGGCTGCCCTCGGCGAGCGCCTCCGGCCAGGCGCCCAGTCGACCGCCGAGCGTCGGTGCCGCCTCCAGCACCGTGACCGCCACGCCCCGCTCGGCAAGCACCACCGCCGCCGACATGCCGGCGATGCCGCCGCCCACCACCACCGCCGCGCTCGGTCGCGGCACGTGGTCCGCGCCACCGCCGCCCGGGTCGACCAGATGTTGGCGTACGCCGATGAGCCGACCCGCCACCTGCGACAGCGCCATGGGCACCTACCTCTCTCCGGCAGTCTCCTCTACGCGAGGCACCGGCGCGCGCGGTCCGAGGCAGGCCAGACGTACTCCAGATCCGTCGGAACGTCGTCACCGAAGAGGGGTCGGTAGTGCTCCGGGTCCTTGCGGACCAGCGACGAGCGGTGGCTCAGGTGCAGGTCGTCGCGACCCAGCCAGGGCGGCAACTCACCAGCCTCGGCCAGCTCGTCCTGGGTCCGTACGACGCCGGCCCCGCAGGCGGCCGCGAGGTCCACGGTCATCGTGGTGGCGCAGGTGTCCGCCCGCCCCGGCTCGGTCCACACCGCGCACATGTCCAGCCCGTAGCGGACGAGCGCCTCCTCGTACCCGGCCCACATCTTCACCGCCGGGTGGTTGCGCCAGCCGTACCCGGGTCGGGTGAGCCCCCGCAGCACCTGGATGGCCTCCACCCGCTGTTTGCCCAGCCGCTTCTGGTCCAGCGTGCGGGCGCTGGCCAGGAAGTCCGGGTACGGGAGGAACGTCTGCATGCGGCTGCACTACCCGTCGCGGGAGCCGGCATGCCTGGCCGCGGGATGATCCGGACGGGGTCGCCCACGGTGGCCGTGCTGATTACGATCCGGGCATGGCGGAGCCGTGGCGGGACCGGGCGCGACGGGCGGTCGAGTGGAACTGGCGGCTGCGGTCGGTAGGTGATCCCCGCCCGCACTACGTGATCTGCGGTAAGGACGCGCTCGCCTACTACGTGGCCCGGGCGATGCTCGAATCCGAGCTGCCGGCGGGCGGAGCCCGGGTGACGGTCGTGGTGCCGGAGCGTTACCGCAGCAACGGCCCGGACGTGGCGGGGTTGCGCGGACTCCGGGTGGTCCGCTCGGATCGGCTGGACGTGGCCACCTTCGAGGCCGCCGGCCTGGCCGGGGCGACCGGATTGGCCCTGCTGCACCAGGACGACGTCGGCAACCTGCACGCGGCGCTCTGCGCGCAGGCCGTCGACCAGCAGGTCCGCCAGGTGCTGCGGATGTTCAACGGCACTCTCGCCGACGGCGTACGCAAGCTGATCAGGGCGCCGGTCGAGGTGCTCTCCGACGCCGAGATGGCCGCGCCGGCCTTCGTGGCCGCCGCGCTCGGCGAGGTCGACCCCAGTTCCTTCCAACATCGGGACAAGACGCTCCGGGTGGCGCGGCGCGCCGACGTCCGCCCGCAGGACGTGGTCTGCGCCCTGGCCCACCTCACCGAGGCGCAGGGGGTGGAACTGCTGCCGGCCGAACAGGTTGGCGCGGACCTGGTGCTCGCCGAGGCGACCGGTCAGCCGCCGGGCACCGAGGTCGCCGCCCGTCGGCTCGTCCGGGCCCGCCAGCGACGCCGTCCGGTCTCGGTGCTGCTGGGAGCGGTACGCGGCTTCGCCACCCGCAAGATCGGCGTCGCGGTGATGCTGGTGCTCGCGGTGATCGCGGTCCTGGGGGCGCTGATCTCCCGCACCGAGGAAGCCTCCCCACTGGAAGCCCTGTACCTGACCCTGGTCACCACGCTCAGCGGCGCCGACCCGGACACCACCAAGTCGGCCGGCGCGCAGATCATGCAGGTGGTGCTCAACCTGGCCGGGTTGGCACTGATCCCGCTGATCACCGCCGCCGTGGTGGACGGCATCGTCAACGCTCGACTGGCCCTGCACACCGGCCGGTTGCAGCCCGCGCGGGCCGGGCACGTCGTACTGGTCGGCCTGGGCAACGTCGGCACCCGCGTCATGGCGCAGCTCCGCGAGTACGACGTCGAGGTGGTGGCGATCGACAAGGATCCGGAGCCGCGCGGTGGTGCCCTGGCCCGTCAGCTGGGGGTGCCGCTGATCGTCGGTGACGCCGCGCTGCCGGAGACGCTGGCCGCCGCGTCGGTTGTCGACTGTCAGGCGCTGGTGGTGGCGTCCACCGACGACGTGGCCAACCTGGAGGCGGCGCTCGCCGCCCGCGACCTCCGCGCCGACCTGCGCGTGGTGCTTCGGCTCTTCGACGGTGACTTCGCCGAACGGGTGGAGGAGACCTTCGCCCTCGGGGTGTCCCGTTCGGTCTCGTACCTGGCCGCGCCGGCCTTCATCGGGGCGCTCACCGAGCGCGCGGTCATCACCACGATCCCGGTCGACCGGCACGCGTTGCCGGTCGCCGAGGTGCCGGTCGCGGCCGGCTCCGAGTTGGACGGCCGGCCGCTGGGTGTGGTCAACCGGGACGGGCAGGTCCGGCTGATCGCCCGCACCCCGGCGGGTGGCACCAAGACGATCTGGTGGAAGGACCTCGACCCCCGCCAGGTGATCTTCGCGGGCGACCGGCTGACAGTGGTCGCCCGTCGGCGCGGCCTGGACTGGCTGACGCACCAGTCCGCCCCGCCGGCCCGGCCAGGCCCGGCCTCCCGGCCGGCCGGATCGGTCCACGGCGGAGTGCCCACCCCGGTGGCGGCGTCTCCCCCGGTGCCGGGCCAGACGGACTCGGGGGCCGGCGGGGCCAATCCCGTTCCTCCCGGCGGCGGTGCTCCCTCGACATCCACCGGCGGCCCAGAAGACGAATTCGAACTGACCCGCCGGCAGGACGGGACCGCCGAGGTGAGCTGAGGCTTCCTCGTCAACTGCATACCTCTCCGACGATCAAGGCCGCGCGGTACCGCGTGGTACAGTTCGTGCATGGAGAGGATCACGCTGCGGGAATTCCGCGACGGCGCGGGGCGGGTGCTGGATGGTGTCGAGCGCACCGGTGAGCCGGTCATCATCACGAAGTACGAGCGGCCCGTCGCCGTACTCATCGGCATTGACGAGTGGGAGGAGATCGAGGCGTTCCGGGATCGCCGGGACTCAGCGGTGATCGCCCGATCTCGTGCCGAAGGCGAGTTCGTGCCGCTGTCGGCGGCGCTGGAGTCGCTCGGTGTCGATCCACGTGAGGTGGAGGCGCTTCTGGCCGAGCGGGCCAACGGCGAGGCGGCGTGAAGGTTCAGATCGACCGAGACGTGCTGGTCTGGCTGCACAAGCAGCCGCGCAACGTGTTCCTGACCGTTCTGGGTGCAATCCTCGGTTTGGTCTCCGATCCCGCGCCGCAAAATTCGACCGAGATGCGCGACGGATCTGGGCGCCGTTTGCGGGTCGGTGACTACCGGGTCCTGTACCGCCTCGACAGTGACGAGCTGACCGTCCACGACGTCGGTCATCGTAAGGATGTCTACTCATGACCCGTCTGGCTGTGCGCCCTATCTGCGCGCGACGAAGTTGACGAGCGGCTGACCGAGTTCACCGGCCGGCACTGAGTGACAATCAGTGCCATGCGTTTCCGCGTCCTGGGGCCGACCCAGGTGTTGCTGGCCGACGGGCGTGAGATTCCCGTCGGCGGTCCGCGGCTGCGCGCGCTACTGGCGCTGCTGCTGCTCGACGCGGGCCGGGTGGTGTCCGCCGAGCGGCTGATCGACGGTCTGTACGGCGAGCACCCGCCGCGGGGTGCCGCCAACGCGCTCCAGTCCCTGGTGTCGCGCCTGCGTCAGGCGCTGCCCGCCGAGCACACCCCCGTCGAGTTCCACCCGGCCGGTTACCGCCTCGCCGTGGATCCCGCGGACGTCGACGCGTACCGGTTCGAGCGGCTCGCCGAGGCCGGGCGTCGCGCGCTCGCCGGCGGTGACCAGCCGCGCGCGGCGGCCGTGTTGCGCGAGGCGCTGGAGCTGTGGCGCGGTCCCGCCCTGGCCGACGTCATCGACGTGGCTGGCGTACCCGCGCAGGCGGCCCGGCTGGACGAGCTGCGGCTGGCCGCCACCGAAGACCGGATCGAGGCGGAGTTGGCGCTGGGCGGGCACGCCGAGCTGGTCCCGGAGCTGCGGCAGCTCGTCGTGGCGCAACCGCTGCGGGAGCGGCCGCGAGGCCAACTCATGCGCGCCCTGTCCGCGCAGGGCAGGCCGGCAGAGGCGCTGGCCGAGTTCGAGGACGCCAGACGCAGCCTGGCCGAGCAGCTCGGGGTCGACCCGTCGGCGGCGCTGGCCGCGATCCACCTGGCCGTGCTGCGCGGCGACGACAGCTCTGCCGTGCTGCGCGGCGACGACAGCTCTGCCGTGCTGGGCGGCGACGAGAGTTCCGCCGTGCGTCCGACGACCGAGCAGGCGCTGCCGAGCCAGCTCACCACGTTCGTCGGGCGCGAGGAGGAGCTCAAGCGCGTGGGGGAGCTGCTCGGCGAGCGCAGGCTGGTCACCCTCACCGGCCCCGGGGGAGCGGGCAAGACCCGGCTGGCCATCGAGGCGGCGGGCCGCGCGGACGGTGAGGTCTGCTTCGTCGAACTGGCCGGGCTGGCCGACGGGTCGGACGTACCGCAGGCGGTGTTGAGCGGGCTCGGTCTGCGGGACGCGGGCCTGCGGGCACCGGCCGAGCCGGGCCGACAGTCCACCGACCGACTGGTCGAGGCGCTTGCCGAGCGGCGGTTGCTGCTCGTCCTCGACAACTGCGAGCACGTCATCGCCGCCGCGGCCCGGCTCGCCGCACGTCTGCTGGGCGCGTGCCCGGCGCTGCGGGTGCTCGCCACGAGTCGCGAACCGCTCGGGCTGGCCGGCGAGGCGTTGTGCCAGTTGTCCGGGCTGACCCTGCCGTCACCGGACGCGTCGACGGAGGATGCCGACGACTACGCGGCGGTCAGCCTCTTCGTGCAACGGGCAGCTGACGTCGCACCCGACTTCACCGTCACACCGGCCAACGTCGACGTGGTGCTGCGGATCTGTCGTACCCTCGACGGCCTGCCGTTGGCGATCGAGCTGGCCGCCGCGCGGCTGCGGGCGTTGCCCGTCGCCGAGGTGGCCGCCCGACTCGACGACCGGTTCCGGTTGTTGTCCATGGGCAGCCGGGCCGCGTCGCCCCGACACCGCACCCTCCGGGCCGTGGTCGAGTGGAGCTGGGACCTGCTCGACGACGCCGAACGCACACTGGCCCGCCGCCTGACCGTCTTCGCCGGCGGCGCGACGCTGGAGGCCGCCGAGCGGGTCACGGGCCTTCCCAGCGCCGAGTTCGTCGACGCGCTCAGCGGTCTGGCCGACAAGTCCTTCGTGGAGTTGAGCGGCGGCCGGTACCGGATGCTGGAAACGGTGCGCGCCTTCTGCGCCGAACGTCTCGCCGAGGCCGGCGAGGCCGACCAGCTACGTCGTGCCCACACCGCGTACTTCCTGGAGTTCGCCTGGACCGCCAGCGACCACCTCCGGCAGGTCGAACAGTTGCACTGGTTGCGGCGGCTCGACGCCGAGCGGGACAACCTGCACGCCGCGCTGCGCCGTGCCACCGCGGCCGGTGACGCACCCGACGCGGCCGGGCTGGTCGCGGCCCTGTCGTTCTACTGGTGGCTGCGTGGCATGCGCGGGGAAGCGGCCCGGTTGGCCGCCGACGTCCTCGACCTGCTGGGGGACGAAGCGCCGTCCGGGCTGCACGAGGAGTTCGCGCTCTGCGTCTACAACGCCTCGCTCGCCGGAGTCGGCCACCTGCCGTCGCTCGGCACGCAGCGGTCCGTGATCCGCAGCCTCGACCGGCCACCTCGACAACCGTTCCTGCTGTACCTGTCGGGGATCTCGACCGGGCCGCCGTCCGGCGGCGCCGACCACGTCGAGGAGCTGATGCGGGAGCTGCGGCGGCTGGTCGGCCCGGACGCCTGGATCAACGCGCTCGGCGCGATGGGTAGCGGCTCGGCACTGATGTGGAGTGGCGACTGGGACCGGGCCGGGAGCGCGTTGGCCACCGCGCTCGACGGCTTCCGGAGCACCGGCGACCGGTGGGGCTGCATGATCACGCTCGGTGCGCTCGGCGAACTGGCTGCCTGGCAGGGTGACCCGGAGACGGCGAGCGCCCACATGGACGAGGCCATGGGACTGGTCGAGGAGCTCGGGTCGGCCGTCGACCAGGCCGACATGCTGCGGACCAGGGGCGAGATCCGGCTGCGGGCCGATGACCTCACCGGGGCACGGGACGACTTCGCCGGTGCGCTGCTCCTGGCGCAGCGCAGCGGCGCGCCCGAGTTCGTGGCCAGTGCCCGCCTCGGCCTCGCCCAGGTGGCCCGGCTGCGCGGCGATCTGGTCGAGGCGAGACGGTTCTGCGAGGAGGCCCTGGTGGGTGGGCTCACCGGGTGGTACGTCGGCGAGGCCACCCGTGCGGAGATCATCTTGGCTCTCGACGAGATCACCAAGGCGGAGCGGGCCGAAGCCGCGAGCCGGCCCGGTGCGCCGCCGTCAGCGGACGGTGCGTGACCCGTCAGCGCCCGACCGCACCCTGGCGGCATGACGACATTCGACGTGACAGCGGAGGGGCTGGGCAAGCGGTACGGCCCGACCCGCGCACTGGACACCTTCGACCTGACCGTACCGACCGGCACGGTGTACGGGCTGCTGGGGCCGAACGGCGCCGGGAAGACGACTGCCGTACGGATCCTCACCACGCTGCTGCGCTTCGACGCCGGCCGGGCCACCGTTGCCGGGTTCGACGTGGGGCGTCAGCCGGACGAGGTGCGCGCCCGGATCGCGTTGACCGGTCAGTACGCCGCGGTCGACGAGATCCTCAGTGGCCGGCAGAACCTGGAGTTGTTCGGCCGGCTGTTCCGGCTGGGTCGGCGGGCGGCCCGCCAACGCGCCGACGAACTGCTGGAACGGTTCGGGCTGGAGGAGGCGGCGAGTCGGTCGGCCGGTGAGTACTCGGGTGGGATGCGCCGCCGGTTGGACCTCGCGGCCAGCCTGATCCGTACACCGCGGGTGCTCTTCCTCGACGAGCCGACCACCGGCCTGGACCCGCGTAGCCGCAACCAGGTGTGGGACCTGGTCCGTGGCCTGGTCGCGGACGGGACCACGGTGCTGCTCACCACGCAGTACCTGGAGGAGGCCGATCAGCTCGCCGACCGGATCTCGGTGATCGACGCCGGTCGGGTGGTGGCCGAGGGCTCGCCGGACGAGCTGAAGTCGAGGACCGGCGGCGACCGGATCGAGGTGGTGGTGCGGGATGCGGCCGACCTGACCCGGGCTGCCCGCATCGTCGCATCGATCTGTGCCGCGGAGCCGGAGCGCGACCCGGAGGTGCGGCGGCTCAGCGTGCCGGTGGCCGACCGGGTCGCCGGGCTGGTCGACGTGGTGCGGGCGTTGGACGAGGCCGGCGTCGCGGTGGAGGACATCGGCCTGCGGCGCGCGACGTTGGACGAGGCGTTCCTGTATCTGACCGGGCACCGACCGGACGAGGCCCGCGAGCCCGTCGGCGTTGGAGGAAAGGCGGACGTGGCATGACGGCTGCGGTGACCGACGGCTGGACGATGACCAGGCGGAACATGATCCACGTGATCCGCGCACCGGAGGAGCTGATCCTCTACTTCTCGCTGCCGATCATGTTCGTGCTGGTCTTCGGGTACGTGTTCGGCAGCGGCATGCAGGTGGCGGGTGGTGGCAACTACCGCGAGTTCCTGCTGCCCGGGGTCTTCGTGATGACGATGCTGTACGGCCTCGGCGCCACCGCGACCGGCGTGGCGCTGGATCTCAGCCGGGGTGTCGTCGACCGGTTCCGGTCGATGCCAATGGCCCGGTCCGCCCTGATGACCGGCCGCAGTGCCGCCGACCTGCTCCGCGCCCTGCTGGAGATGTCCACCCTGCTGGTCTGCGGCCTGCTCGTCGGGTGGCAGTGGCGGCAGGGTGTCGGCAAGGCGTTGCTCGCGGTCGGGCTCCTCCTGCTGCTCCGGATCGCGATCACCTGGGTCGGGATCTACCTGGCGCTGCTGGTTCGCAATCCGGACACGGTCGGCGTGATCGTCTTCCCGGCGGCGTTTCCGTTGAGCGCGATCTCGAATGTTTTCGTGTCGCCCGAGCTGATGCCGTCGTTCATCGGGACGATCTCGGAGTGGAACCCGTTGTCGGCCACCGTCGCGGCGATCCGCGAACTGTTCGGCAACCCGGGCCTGGGTGGCGACTCCTGGCCGGCGGAGCACGCCGTGCTGTTGGCGGTGCTGTGGCCGGTGCTGCTGATCGCGACGTTCGCGCCGCTCGCGGTGCGCCGCTACCGGCGGCTGAGCCGCTGACCCCCGCGCGCCGGTGGCCTGCTCAGGTCACCGGCGGGCGGGGCGCAGCGCGTACCAGGCGGCACCGGCGGCGAGCACACCGAAGCCGGCGAGGACGCTGCCCGTGGGCAGGTTGACCGCGAGCAGCAGACAGCCGACCAGCCCCAGGCCGGCGAGCACCCGCACCGGCAACCGCCGACCGGGTTCCCGCCCCAACGTGAGCGCCGCCGCGTTGGTGATCGCGTAGTAGACCAGCACCGTGCAACTGGAGAAGCCGATGGCACCGCGCACGTCGCCGAGCAGCACCACCACGATCACCACGGCGGCGACCGCCAACTCGGCCCGGTGCGGCACCCGGTGCACCTGGTGCACGGCGGCCAGCGCGCCGGGCAGGTCACGACGGCGGGCCATCGCCAGGGTGGTCCGGCCGACCCCGGCGACCAGGGAGAGCAGGACACCGACGACCGCGATGGTGGCCCCGGCGCGGACCACCCAGGCCAGGCCGGGCAGCCCGGCGGCGGTCACCACGTCGACCAGGGGCGCCGCGGAATCGGCCAGCCGGTCGGCGCCGAGCACGCCGAGCGCGATCACGGCCAGCACCAGGTAGATCGCGAGCACCACCCCGAGCGCCAGCGGCACCGCCCGGGGGATGGTCCGCTGCGGGTCGCGAACCTCCTCGCCGAGCGTGGCGATCCGGGCGTACCCGGCGAACGCGAAGAACAGCAGCCCGGCGGCGGTGAGCACCCCTCGGGCGGAGCCGCCGGGCTCGCCGAGTCGCTCCAGGTGCACCGGCCCGCCCACCAGGCCGACGGTCGCGACCAGGGCCAGCACCGCGAGCACCAGCGCGACCAGGACTCGGGTCACGGTGGCCGTCTTGCCGATGCCGCGCAGGTTCACCGCGGTCACCGCGAGCACCGCGCCGACGGCGACCAGCCGGGCCTGCCCCGGCCACAGGTACGCCCCGATGGTCAACGCCATCGCCGCGCAGCTCGCCGTCTTGCCGACCACGAAACCCCAGCCGGCCAGGAACCCGGCGAACGGCCCGAGGCGCTCCCGCCCGTAGACGTAGGTGCCGCCGGACTCCGGGTAACGGGCCGCGAGCCGCGCCGAGCTGGTCGCGTTGCAGAAGGCGATGAACCCGGCCAGCACCAGCGCGGGCAGCAACCCGGAGCCACCGGCCGCCGCCGCGGCCGGGCCGAACACCACGAAGACGCCCGCACCGAGCATCGAGCCCAGACCGATGACAACCGCATCGGGTACGCCGAGCCGCCGCGACAGTCGATCCACAGACTGAAACCTAGGGGTACGAGGTGAACGGCCGGTCCCAGGCGCGTAGCCGGCCGGGGAGCGGGAGGTCGTCCCACGGCACCCGGTGCAGCACCCGGTCCAGGAACAGCCCGATCAGCAGGGCTGCCACGCCGTCGGTGAGCCAGTGGAAGTTCAGGTAGGTCGTGGTGACCAGCAGGATGGCCGGCGGGGCGAACCGGATCAGCCGGTGCACCCTCGGGTGCAGTCGCCCGGCCGTCAGCGCGGTCAGCAGGACGGCTATCACCCCGTACCAGAGGATCGCGTTGACGACGTGCCCGGACGGGTAGGACAGGTCGTACTCGGTGGGCGGCAGGTCGTTGAAGATCCGAACCGACTGGGTCGGCGGCAGATCGGAGCTGGGCGCGGCCCGGTCGGTCAGGACCTTCAGCGGCCCGACCGTCAGGTAGAGCAGCACGAAGGCCCCCGCCACCAGCAGCAACGGCCGTACGGTGCGGCCCCGCCAGGCCACCGCCACGGCGAGCGCCCCGGCGAGGGGCGTCAACAGCCAGCCCCCCTGGCCGATGAGGTTGAACGCCCGTGCCGTCCAGTAGATCGGAGCCGGGTGGTGGGCATACGCCCACTCCCGGACCGCCAGGTCCAGCCCGAGCAACGCACCTGTGGCGAGGGCCACGGTCACCGCACCGAATCCGACCAGCAGCAGGGCGTCGAACCACCAGCCGGCCGGGCGGACGGGCCGTAGCCGCAGGTCACGTCGTACCGCCGTGGGTTTGAGCACGCGACCACGCTACCGGCCCGGCGCGAGGCCGGGGTGTTCGGCGCTGTGTGCCCAACCACGATGTGAGGCGGATGTGGGGGGCGAGGCGTCATGCTTGTGCCCGTGCGGATCACGTCTGCCCTCGTGGACCCGGCGCTGCTCGACCTGCCCTGGTCGACACCGCTGGAGGAGTGGCCTGCCCAACACCTGGTGGCCCTGCCGCAGGGCATCTCCCGACACGTCGTCCGGTTCGTCCGGCTCGGCGACTACGTCTACGCGTTCAAGGAGACCCGCGAACGGATCGCCGAGCGGGAGTACGACCTGCTCCGGGCGCTGGAACGGATCGACTTCCCATCGGTCGAGGCGGTGGCGGTCGTCGCCGACCGGCAGGCCGAGGACGGGGAACCCCTCGAATCGGTGCTGATCACCCGGCACCTGCAGTTCTCCCTGCCGTACCGGGCGCTGTTCTCGCACACCCTGCGGCCGGAGACGATGAGCCGGCTGCTCGACGCGCTGGCCGCGCTGATCGTGCGGATGCACCTCACCGGCTTCTTCTGGGGTGACTGCTCACTGTCGAACACGCTGTTCCGCCGGGACGCGGGCGCGTTCGCCGCCTACCTGGTGGACGCGGAGACGGGCGCGTTGCACACCTCGCTCTCCAAGGGGCAGCGCGGTGAGGACCTGGAGATCGCCCGGGTGAACATCTTCGGCGAGGCGTTGGACCTCCAGGCCGCCGGACTGCTGCACGAGTCCATCGACCCCGAGGTGGTCTGCGAGGAGGTCGTGCAGCGCTACGAGCGGCTCTGGCACGAGATCACCTACGAGCAGGCGGTCGAGCGGGAGGCCCGGCACGACATCGAGGGTCGGATCCGCCGCCTCAACGAGTTGGGCTTCGACGTGGCCGAGGTGGCCATGTCCTCCATCGACGACGGGCGTTACCTGGTCCGGCCGAAGGTCGTGGACGCCGGCTACCACACCCGGCGGCTGCTGCGGCTGACCGGTCTCGACGCCGAGGAGAACCAGGCGCGCAAGCTGCTCAACGACCTGGACGCCTACCGGGCGGAGAGCGACCTGGTCGACGAGCAGCAGGCCGCGCACCGCTGGCTCACCGAGGTCTTCGAGCCGGTGGTCCGGGCCGTTCCCGCGCACCTGCGCCGCAAGTTGGAGCCGCAGGAGCTGTTCGCGCAGATCATCGAGCACAAGTGGCTGCTGTCCGAGCAGGCCGGTCGGGACGTCGGGATGCGCCACGCGGTCCAGTCCTACCTGGCCGACGTGCTTGTGCATCGCCCCGACGAGCAGGCCGTGCTCGGAGTCGACGTCCCCGCCCTGAGCTGACCCGGCCTCCCCTGGCCGGGACCGCCGGCCCGGACGCTTCACTCCACCCAGGTACCGCCGCGGAGGACCCGGACCACGTTGAGGTCGGCGTCCAGCACCACCAGGTCGGCGCGGAGGCCAACCTGGAGGGAGCCCACCCGGTTGCCCAGGCCGATGGCGCGTGCCGGGGTGGTGGCCACCATCCGCGTCGCGTCGGCGATCGGGATTCCGGCGTTCACCGCGTGCCGCAGCGCGGCGTCCATGGTCAGCGTGCTGCCGGCGATGGCACCGTCGCGGGCGAGTCGAGCCACCCCGTCGGTCACGGTGACGGCCTGGCCGCCCAACTCGTACTCGCCGTCGGGCATTCCGGCGGCGGCCATCGCGTCGGTGATCAGCGCCGCACGGTCCGGACCCGCGGTCGCGGCGACGAAGGTCAGCATGCCGTCGTGCAGGTGCACCCCGTCGGCGACCATCTCGCAGATGACGGTGGGTGCGTCGAGCAGGGCCACCACCGGCCCCGGCTCACGGTGGTGCACCGGGCGCATGCCGTTGAACAGATGGGTGCCGACACTCGCGCCGGCGGCGACCGCGGCGCGGGTCTGCTCGTACGTCGCGTCGGTGTGACCTACCGCCGCCACCACCTTCTGTGCGGTGAGCAGCTTGATCGCCTCCAGCGCGCCGTCGCGTTCCGGGGCGAGGGTGACCATCCGGACAGCGCCCCGGCCCAACTCGATCAGCTCGGTCAACTCGTCGGTCGACGGGTCGCGGAGATACTCCGGGTTCTGTGCCCCACAACGGGCCGCGGACAGGTAGGGGCCTTCGAAGTGGACTCCCGCCAGCACACCCTCGTCGACCAGCGGGGCGAACGCCTCGGTGGCCGTGCGCATCAGCGGGAAGGGCGCGCTGACCAGGCTTGCCAACAGGGTGGTCGTGCCGTGTGCGAGGTGGAAGCCGGCCGCCGCTCGGGCCTCGTCGGCGTCCCCGGTGGTGAAGGTGTGCCCACCGCCGCCGTGGGTGTGCATGTCGACGAAGCCGGGCAGGATCCAGTTGCCGTCCCGGACCGACGGATATTCGGCGACCGCGGTGATCCGATCCCCGTCCCACTCGACGCAGCCCTGTCGGATGACACCGTTCGGGGTCACCACTCGGCCGTCCACCCGCACGGTCATCGCTCCTCCTGATTGTCACGGACGCGTACCGCGTCACGGTCACGGACGCGTACCGCGTCCAGGGCGAGCAGGGCGGCGCCGAGGCAGCCGGCCTCGTCGCCGAGGGCTGCCGCGACCAGCCGCGGCTCCCGGTGGAAGGTCATCCGCTCGTGCAGCGCCGCCCGCAGTGGGACGAGCAGCCGGTCCCCGGCCTGGGCCAGGCCGCCGCCGAGCACGATCGTCGCCACGTCGAACAGAGCCTGCCCGGTGGCGAGGCCGTCGGCGAGCGCCTCGATCGCCTCCTGCCAGACCTGCCCGGCGAGTTGTTCCCCGGCTGCGGCCCGTTCGGCGACATCGGCCGCCGTCACGGGAGCGCCCGCCGCCTCGCCCGCCAGGTCGGCGTAGCGGCGGCCGATGGCGGCGGCCGAGGCGATCGTTTCCAGGCAGCCGGGCCGACCGCAACCGCAGCGCGGGCCGTCGGGCCGGACCAGGATGTGGCCGATCTCCCCGGCGGCGCCGTGCGCGCCGACGGACGCCGAGCCGTCGACCACGTGGGCGGCGGCGATGCCGGTGCCGATCGCCACGAACAGCACGTGCCCGGTGCCGCGCCCGGCACCGAGCCGTGCTTCGGCGAGGCCACCGACGCGCACGTCGTGGCCGAGTGCCGTGGGCAGGCCGAGCCGTGTCACCGCCAGGTCCCGCAGGGGTACGTCCCGGAAGCCCACGTTCGCCGACCAGACCGCCACGCCGCGCGCCTCGTCCACCACACCGGGTACGGCGATGCCGACCGCGATCGGCGTGAGCCCGTCGGCGCGGGCCTTGTCGGCCAGCCCGGCAGCCACGTCCAGGATCGTGTCGACCACGGCCGCCGGGCCGCGCGCGGCCTGGGTGGGGTGCCGCTCGGTGCGTACCGCGACGCCGTCCGGTCGGACCAGGGCGCACTTCATGCCGGTGCCGCCCACATCCAGCGCGACGACGACCTGGCCGGTGGACCCGGCGTCGCCGCTGGTCACGCCAGCACCACCGACCGGGACAGGTGTCGGGGCGCGTCCGGGTCGAGGCCCCGGCTGGTCGCCAGCGCGACCGCGAAGCGTTGCGCCAGGATCAGGTCGGCCATCGGGTCGACCGGGGTACGACCGGCGGACCAACTGCCCAGCACCGTGCGCCAACCGTGCGTGCGGCTGTGCACGAAGGCCGCCCCGGTGGCGGCCACGTCCTCGGGTAGTCCGTCGGGTAGCTCGCCGAACGCCCAGACCAGTCTGCCGGGCGCACCGACCGAGATGGGGCCGTGCCGGTAGTCCATCGCCGGGTACGCCTCGGCCCAGAAGGTGGCCGCCTCACGGCACTTCAGCGCCGCCTCCTGAGCCAGCCCGATCGTCCACCCCCGACCGAGGAAGGTGACCTGCTCGATGGTTGCCGGGTCGATCGGCAGTGGGGATCGCACCGCCACTTCGGCGTCGGCGGCGAGCGCGGTCACCGGGTCACCGAGGTGAGCCCGGAGCAGGGCGAGTGCGGTGGTCGCGAAGCGGGTCTGCACCACCGACCGCTCGTCGGCGAAGGGCATGGTCACCGCGGCGGTGGCCAACTCGACCGCCGGGGACCCCGGGTCGCCGACGATCACCGTGGTGGGGGTGTGCCCGCGCAGCGCGGCGAGAAGCTCCAGCACCTCCGTGGTGGTGCCGGAGCGGGTGATCGCGATCAACCGGTCGTAGCGGCGCCCGGCGGGGAACTCGGACGCCTGGAACGCGTCGGTCTCGCCCTGGCCGGCCTGCTCGCGGCGGCCCGCGTACGCCATCGCCATGAACCACGACGTGCCGCAACCGACGACGGCCACCCGCTCGCCGGGGCGGGGCAGGTCACCGTGGACGACGCCGGCCAGCGCGGCCGCCTCCCGCCAGCAGTCGGGCTGGCTCGCGATCTCCGCGTCCACGTACGCCATGGGAACTCCTCGCCGGTGCGCAATACGGCTCGTTAGGCACGCATTTCGCGCGTCATTCTGCGCGAACGGCGGTGGTCGTGGCAACTGGCCGACCGATCGCGCAGACCAGCCTTTTGCGTAAGCCTAGTTTCGCGCACTAGTGTGCACGCAATCAATCACCGTCCGTGCTGTCACTGGGAGGACCCCCGCGGTGGACCGGTACGCCAGATGGAACGCCCTGCTCGAGATGCTGACCGACAACGGCCGGGTCAGCGTCGAGGCGGCAGCCGAGCGGCTGGACGTCTCCCAGGCCACCATCCGGCGTGACTTCGACCAGCTCGCCCAGCAGCAGATGATCACCAGGACCCGGGGCGGCGCGGTTGCCAACGGCGTGTCGTACGACCTGCCGCTGCGCTACAAGACGGCCAAGCACTCGGCGGAGAAGCAGCGGATCGGCGCCGCCGCCGCCGCGCTCGTCACGCCGGGCACCGTGGTCGGTCTGAACGGCGGCACCACCAGCACCGAGGTGGCGAGGGCGCTCGCCGTGCGTCCGGACCTGAACACCAGCGCCGAGGGTGCCCAGCTCACCGTGGTGACCAACGCCCTGAACATCGCCAACGAGTTGCTGGTCCGGTCGCGGATGAAGGTCGTGGTGGCCGGCGGGGTGGTGCGCCCGAAGTCGTTCGAACTCGTCGGCCCGCTGGGCGGGGCGCTGCTGCGCGAGGTCACCCTGGACGTCGCCCTGCTCGGCGTGGACGCCATCGACCCGCAGCTCGGCGCGGCCGCCCACCACGAGGGGGAGGCCGCGATGAACAACCTGATGGTGGCCCGGGCCAAACGCGTGGTGATCATTGCGGACTCGTCCAAGCTGGGCGGTCACGCCTTCGCCCGGATCTGTCCGGTCGAGCGGGTCGAGACCCTGGTGACCGACTCCGGCGCCGCCCCGGAGGTCGTGGAGGCGTTCCGCGCCGTCGGCGTACAGGTCATCTGCGCCTGAGTGCTCACGCTCCGTCGATGAAGTGACCCGTTCGGCGCGTCGATGCATACCCCGTATTGAACGTGTCTGCATACCGCGTATGGTGTCGGCTGTCACGCCCACCCATCGGGGGAGGTGCAGCTTTGCCGGCTGTCCTGGAGATCGAAGGTCTACGTAAGACGTACAAGAGTCGTCGACGCGGTTTCCGCAACGCGCTCGACGGCTTCGACATGCGGGTCGACGCAGGGCAGGTGCACGGCTTCCTGGGCCCCAACGGGTCCGGCAAGACGACCACGCTGCGTACCCTGCTCGGCCTGATCCGACCCGACGGCGGCCGGATGTCGCTGCTCGGGCACGAGGTCCCCGACGCGCTGCCCACCGTCGCCGGCCAGGTCGGCGCGATCGTGGAGAGCCCGCAGTTCTTCCCGCACTTCACGGCACGGGACACACTGTCCCTGCTGGCCGGGGCGGGCGAGGTGCCGGCCGTCCGGGTCGACGAGGTGCTGGAACTCGTCGGGCTGCGCGACCGGGCCGACGAGCGGGTCAAGACGTACTCGCTGGGCATGAAGCAGCGGCTCGCCGTCGCCTCGGCCCTGCTGAAGAACCCGAAGCTGCTCATCCTCGACGAGCCGGCCAACGGCCTCGACCCGGGCGGCATCCGGGAGATGCGCACGCTGATGCGCGGTCTCGCCGAATCCGGGATGACGGTGCTGCTGTCCAGCCACATCCTCGGTGAGATCCAGTTGATCTGTGACTCGGTCACCATCATCTCGCTGGGCCGGCGGGTCGCGTTCGGCCCGGTCGACGAGGTGCTCGCGCAGCACTCGTCCGGCGCGGTCCGGGTCCGGCTGGAAGCGGTGAGCGACCTGCCGGCGGCCACCGAGGCACTCACCGCAGCCGGCATCGGGGTCACCGGTCACCACGACCACCTGATGTTGACAGGCGTCGACAAGCCGGCCTCGGTGACCCGCCTGCTTGCCGAGCGCAACCTCTACGTCAGCGAGTTGGCGCCGATCGCCGTCGATCTGGAGAGCGTCTTCCTCGAACTGACGTCCACCGCGCCGGTCCCCGGTCAGCACCGGCAGGTCGACGAGTCCATGAAGGTCGGTGGGACGGGTCAGCCCGGCGCCGCCGGGGGAGGGTGGGGCGCGTGAGCCTCTTTCGTACGGAGCTGCGCCGACTCACCAAGCGGCGGTTCACCAGGTACATGACGCTGCTCGGCCTGCTGGTGCTGGCCGCGGTGGTCGTCGGGGTGTTCTTCACCAATCAGAAGATCGACGCCGGCCAGCTCGCCAAGGCCGAGCGGCAGGCCGAGCAGCAGTACCAGGACCAGGTGCGCTGGAGCGAGCAGGCGCGGGCCGACTGCGATCGGGCCAAGGCGGCCGGTACGTCGAACGACGACCGCTACCCCGACGACTGCTCGCAGATCTCGCCGCCGCCCCGCGAGGCGATCGAGGCGCAGTGGTTCCTGCCCTCGACGTTCGACTTCCGGGAGACGTTCGACGAGACGCTGATCCCGTTCGCGGCGATCCTCGCCCTGGTCGGGTTCGTGGTCGGCGCGTCCTTCATCGGTGCCGAGTGGAGCAACGGCGGCATGATGAACCTGCTGCTCTGGCGGCCGAAGCGACTCACCGTACTGCTCACCAAGCTGGCCGCGCTGCTCACCGGCATGCTGGCGGTGACGCTGCCCGCCGCGGTGCTCTGGTTCGCCGGGTTCTGGGGGGTCGCCACGTTCCGCGGCAGCACCGAGAAGATGACCTCCGGGGCCTGGCAGTCGTTCGTGCTGACCGGAGTGCGGGCTGTGGTCCTGGTGCTGGTGATCACCACCATCGGCTTCGCCCTGGCGTCGCTGGGTCGGCACACCGCGATGGCCCTGGGTGGCGTGGTGGCGGTGATGGTGGTCGGCCAGTTCGGCCTGGGCATCCTGCTGGGGTTGGCGAACGTGCGCTGGCCCGAGGCGTACCTGCTGCCCACGTACCTGCTGGCCTGGGTGTACAAGAAGGTCAAGTTGCAGGACTGGGACTCCTGCGAGGCGACCTTCAACGGGTCGTGTGAACCGGCGACCCTGGTCATCACCTGGCAGCAGTCCTCGGTGCTGCTCTCGGTCGCGGTGGTGGTGATCCTCGGGGCGGCGCTCTGGACGATGCGTCGCCGCGACATCTCCTGACCGGATCGTTCTGACGCGGCGCGGCCGGCCCGGCCGTCGGGACTCCCGGCGGCGCAGGGTCGGCCGCGCCGGCTGGTGCAACCCAGGTCTTCCCTGGCTAGGCTGAGGACCATGTCCGCCGACGCCACCCCGGCCGCCCCCGAGCCGTCCACTGACGCTCGTCGAGGTGATGTCGCGGGTGTGGTCACGCCGTCGGTTCCGACTCCGCGGCCGGTGCCGCCCATCGAGAGCACCGATGATCTCGAGCCGGACGACGGGATCGCCGTTGCGCCGAGCGCGCCGACAGCCGTCGGGCTGACCGAACGGGAACGGGCCATCCTCGCCTTCGAGCAGCAGTGGTGGCGGCACGCCGGCGCCAAGGAGCAGGCCGTACGGGACACCTTCGGGCTCTCCTCGACCCGCTACTACCAGTTGCTCAACGGGCTGCTCGACAACCCGGCCGCGTTGGCCGCGGATCCCGTGCTGATCGCCCGGCTCCGCCGGTTGCGCTCGTCGCGCGCCCGCAACCGTCGCCGCTGACCGGCACCGCCCGGCAGGAATGTAGCCGGGTCCACGGGGTACGCGGGGAGCGCTCCGGGGCCGCCGCTGGGCGGGTGGCCGGAGGTTGACGGAGGGGGCGGGCGATGGCGGGCACCAATCCGACGTGGGAGTGGCGGTGATGCGGGTACGCGCCGCGTCCGCACCGGCCCCGGGCCGGCCGGTGAACGAGGACCTGGTCTTCCAGCTCGGTCCGCTGGTCGGCGTCCTGGACGGCGCGACCGTGCCGGAGGGCTTCGACACCGGCTGCGTGCACGGGCCGGAGTGGTACGTCCGGCACCTGGCCGCCCGCCTCGGCGTCGCCGAAGCGGCACGCCCGGCGGCACGGCTGACCAGCAACCTGGCGGCGGCCATCCTCGCCGTGCGCGCCGACCACGGTGGGCAGTGCGACCTCGACCATCCCGGCACCCCGTCCAGCACCGTGTGCCTGCTGCGGGACTGCGGCGACCAGGTGGACTACCTGGTGCTCTGCGACAGCCCTCTGGTCCTGGACGCCGGCGGTCAGGTCAGCGTGGTCACCGACAACCGGCTGGACGCGGCGATGGCCGAGCTGCGGGAGACGGTGGCCGTCCTGCCCGGCGGCGCGGCGGATCCGGTCACCCGGTTCCGGCACGCCGTGAGCGTGCAGCGGGAGCGGATGAACCGTACCCACGGCTACTGGGTGGCGGCCGCCGACCCGGACGCGGCCTTCCACGCGGTGACCGGGTCGATGCCTCGGCGAGGTTCGACGGCGATCCGCCGGGCGGCGCTGCTCAGTGACGGCGCGTCCAGTGCGGTGGAGCAGTTCGAACTCACCGACTGGGCCGGACTGCTGGATCTGTTGAGTGCCGACGGGCCGGGCGCGTTGCTCGACCGGGTCCGGGCGGCCGAGCGCGACCACCCGGACCGGTTGCGCCGGCACAAGCCCACCGACGACGCGTCGGTGGTGTTCTGCGAGTTCGCGCCGGCGGTTTGAGCTTCTTACACCCGGTCGGGTGACAACAGAGCGTGATGTGGAACACCTCGCCCGCCCGACCGGCCGGTACCGTTGTCCGGACCGCCAGTGGATGGCCAATGGGGTGGACTTCGGCCGATGAGCGCGGCAGACTGCGGCACGTGGCGGGTGCGGTCCGGCTGGAGCCGGTGGACGAACAGAACCTGGAGCCGTTGCTCTCCGTAGCGGCTGCCGAGGCGGAGCCCAGCGATGTGATGCCTCCGGTCGAGGCCCCCGCCGGCTGGTCGCTCGCCCGTCGCGAGGCGTTCCGGGAGTTCCATCGGGCCAGCTTCGGCGGGCTGGACGGCCCCACCCGCTCGCAGATGTACGCGATCCTCGTGGGCGGCGAGGTACTGGGTATGGTTCGGATGACTCGCTGTGACGAGCCCGGCACGGTGGAGGCCGGCATGTGGCTCGGTCGCTCGGCGCGCGGGCAGGGGATCGGCGCGGCCGCCCTGCGGGAGTTGCTGAACGCCGCCGCTCGGGCGGGCATGCGGGTGGTGGTCGCCGAGACGACTCCGGACAACTTCGGCGCGGTCGCCGTGCTGCACCGGTCCGGCGCCAAACTGTACGAGGAAGACGGCAAGGTGCGTGCCGAGATCTGCCTGGACTCGACCCCGCCGGCGCTCTGAGGCGGTCCGGCGTGCCCGGGCGGGTCGGCGGCGACCGCAGGGCCGCCGCCGACCGCCTGGATCAGGCCGGCACCCGCACGATGTCGTAGTCGGTGGTCGGCGTCGACTCCACGTCGAACCGCCCGTTCACCACGTACAGCGCCGAGCCGAGCAGGTCACCGGTGGCCGGCGACCGTAGCAGCGGACTCGTGATCTCCCGCTGCACGGTCCCGGCGGTGTAGCCGGCGTTCAGCCGGACCACCGCGATGACGTTGCTCAGGTTCCGGATCACGTAGAGGGTGCGACCGCGCAGCACCAGCCCGTCGGCCCGGTCCACCGAGTAGCCGCCGAGGTGGAAGACGCGGCTGCCACCGGTGCGCGGGTCGACGCGGACGAGTTGGCCGGTCAGCATCTGCGCGACGAGCAGGTCGCCGTCCGGAAGCGCCACGATCCCGTTGTTGAACGCGTCGGGTGTCGCGCCCGGACCGGTGAGCGGCAGCACCCGGACGGCGGCGGGGGCGGGCAGGCGGCCACCCGGACCCAGCGGCACCACGTACAGCACCGGTCGGGTGGAGTCGGTGAAGTAGACCGCCCGGTCGGTGATCACCAGGTCGTTGACCAGGGTGTTGGGGTCGGTGGTGAACGGGTAGTGGGCCAGCCTGGCACCGCTGGCCGGGTCGTACACGCTGGCGCCGCCGCCGGTGAAGTCGGCGGTCCAGAGCCGGCCCCGAGAGTCGATTTTGATCCCTGCCTTGGCGGCGCCGGGTGTGCCCGGGATCAGCACCGAGCCGCGCCCGGTGCGGAGGTCACCCCGCCACACCGCGCCGTCCAGCACGGACCCGACGTACACCGTCGTGCCCCGACCGATGGTCAACCCTTCCGGGGTGAAACCGTCGGGCAGGGCGATCCGGGCCGGGAACGGCTTCGTCGGGTGGGCGGTAGCCGGCGCACCGACCGTGGCCAGGGTGGCCGCCGCGACCAGGGGGACGAGGAGAAGGGACAGCAGCTTGCGCAAGGAACACCGCCTGACGTCCAGGTGGAGGACTCCACAGAGGAATGTGACGCCCTAACAACACTCCGGAGGCACCAAAAGGTTGGGCGCGGTGCTCAGTCCCGCCGGGCGGCGTACGCGGCCAGCGCGGCGACCTGCGCCGGATCCAGCGAGGGGCGCACCCGTGCCCGTGCCGTCGAGACGTGCCCGGCGGTGACCGTGGCGGCGGTGAGAGACTCCCGCATCGCGGCCAGCGCCGCCTCCCGGACCAGCGCCGCGCAGTCCGCCGCGGAGAAGCCGGTCAGCTCGTCGCCGAGGGCGGCGAGGTCGACGTCCGGCGCCAGCGGCACCTGCCGGGACGCGGCTCGCAGGATCTCCGCGCGGGCCGGCCCGTCCGGCGGTGGCACGTAGACCAGCCGCTCCAACCGGCCCGGCCGCAGCAGCGCCGGGTCGATCAGGTCGGGCCGGTTGGTCGCGCCGACCACCACCACGTTGCGTAGCGTCTCCACCCCGTCCAGTTCGGTGAGCAGCGCGGCGACCACCCGGTCCGTGGTGCCCCCGTCGGTGGCCTGCCCGCGTACCGGCGCCAGGGCGTCCACCTCGTCCAGGAAGATCAGGGTGGGGGCCGCCTCCCGGGCCCGGCGGAACAGCTCGCGGACCGCGCGCTCGCTCTCGCCGACCCACTTGGAGAGCAGTTCCGCGCCCTTCACCGACAGCACATTGGCCCGCCCCGACCCGGCGAGCGCGGTGACCAGGTAGGTCTTGCCGCAGCCCGGTGGCCCGTAGAGCAGCACACCGCGGGGCGGCTGCACCCCGAGCCGGGCGAAGGTGTCCGGGTAGGTCAACGGCCACAGCACCGACTCGGTGAGCGTCTGCTTGACGTCGTCCAGGCCACCCACGTCGTCGAGGGTCACCGAGGCCAGCTCCAGGGTCGACGCCGCCATGGTGGTCGGCCGGACCACCTCCCGGGCGGCCGTGAAGTCCGCCATCGACACCGTCGGCGTCTCGGCGGACTTCTGCCGCAGCGCCGCGCGTACCCCGGCCTCCCGGACCAGCGCGGCCAGGTCCGCCGCGACGAACCCGGGGGTACGCGCGGCCACCTCGTCCAGCCGGACGTCGTCGGCCAACGGCACCTGTCGGGTCAGCACGGTGAGCTGTTCGCGGCGCAACGCCTGGTCGGGAAGCGGAATGCTGATCCGCAGCGACAGCAGGTCGGGTGCGCGCAGCGCGGGGTCGACCGCCTCCGGTCGGCCGGTGGCGCAGACGACCGCTACGCCGGCCCGCACGCACTCCGCGAGCACCTGGCGGAACACCGTCGCCACCGGGCCGGGCTCGTCCGCCGGTGCGAGCGCCTCGACGTCGCTGACCAGCAGCACCGCCGGCCCGCCGGCTCGGGCCGCCGTCGCCGCGGCACGCAACCGGTCGGCTGCGGCCTGGTTCGTCGACGCGGCCACCTCGGGTGCCCACAACGGGTGGACGCGGGCACCCACCCGGGCGGCGACGGCCCGGACCAGCGCCGACTTCCCGGAGCCGGCCGGACCGACGAGCAGCACCCCCAGCGAGATGGTGGTGCCCAGCCGGCCCAACACCTCCCGGTGGTGGAAGCCGAGGTCGAGCAGCTCGGTCAGCTCCTCGGCCTGGGTACGCAGCCCGGGAAGCTCGTCCACGTCGGGCACCCCCTCCGCCGGGACCGCCTCGGTGACCGCACCCGGCCGGGCCGGCGCGGTATCGGCCGGAACTGGCCCGCCGTGGGTGGCGGGACCGTGCTCCCAGCCGATCATCGTGTCCATGGTGACCAGCGCGCCGGCGGCCGGCTCGACCGTACGCACGGTGAGCAGGGTGCTGGTCCAGGCGACACCGACAGTGTTGGCGAGGCTGCGCCGAGCCGCCTCGACCAGGCTGCGCACCGAGGCGTCCGGCAGCACGTCCTGTGGCAGCAGCGACACGTCGTCGCCGCCGGTGAGCACCTTGCCCAACAGGGCCAGCCGGAGCATCTCCGGGCTGACCGCCGCGACCACCTCCACCGGCCCGGCCAGGACGACCCGGGCCGCCGGCACCAGCGGCACCGGGCTGACCCGCACCTGGGCGCCGTCGCGCACACCCAGGTTGCCCAGGGTCAGGTCGTCGGCGTACAGCAGGGAGCTGCTCGCGCCCGGTGCGGCGGTCGCCACGATTCCCGCCGTCTCGCGGCGGCCGGCAAGCCGGACCGGGTCGCCGGGCCGCAGCCCCAGCGCGGTCAGCGCCTCCGGATGCAGCCGCACGATGCCCCGCCGGGCGTCCAGCGCGGCCGGCCGTAGGCTCGCCGTCAGGGTCAGGTCGGGTTGCGCCACCGCCCGACCGTAGCCGCCGCGGGCCAGCCCCGCCGGTCAGCGCCGCGGATCCAACTCGTCCAACAACGACGGATCCCGTCGGATCAGCTCGGCCAACCGGGCCGCCGGGTCCGGGGTCAGCCCGTCCGGGCCGGGCGCCCACTCGGGGACCGTCCGGCCGGACAGCGGCCACGCCGGCGGGGGTTCCACCGGCGGCGGCGGGGGCACCGGCCCGACCGTGACGTCCGGCCCGTCCCAGGAGACCCGCATGGGGTACGTCCGACCCTCGTGCTGCACCTGCACCGTCACCACCAGCCCGGGATGGCCGCCGACGACCTGGCGGATCGCCTCGGCCACCTCCTCGACCGGACCCCACCCGGGGACCTCGCCCGGGGAGTCCGCCCCCGCGTGCCGGGGGTCGTGCCGTCCCGGCCCGGCGCCGCGGACGTCGTCCGTGCCCGGCCCCGGAAGGCCCGGCGGCGGGATGCTGTCGTCACGGTCGTTGGTCCGCCGGCGCCGCGCCTCCTCGCGCCGGGCCAGTCGGGCCAGCGTCTCGTCCAGGTCGCCCCTCACCAGATCACCTCTTCCCGCACGGCCGGAGCCGTTCGGCTCAGGCTTGCCTGTCCCGGGTGGCACGTTCCAGCGCACGGTCCAGGACGACAAGCAGGGCGTCCCGCACCGAGAGCCGGTCCCGGGCGTCGAACTGCACAAGGGGCACGTGGTCACCGATGGCCAGTGCCCAGCGGATCTCGCCGAGTTCCAGGGCCAGCCGCCCGTCGAAGGCGTTGACCCCGACCACGAACGGCAGCCCGGCCCGTTCGAAGAAGTCGATCGCGGGGAAGCAGTCGTCCAGCCGGGCGCTGTCCACCACGACCAGCGCGCCGAGCGCCCCGCGGGCGAGGTCGTCCCACATGAAGCCGAACCGGGCCTGCCCCGGCGTGCCGAACAGGTAGAGCTTCAGACTCCGGTCGATGGTCACGCAGCCGAAGTCCATCGCCACCGTCGTGGTGGTCTTGGTGGAACGGATACCCGGATCGTCCACGCCGATCCCGGCGGTCGTCATCTCGGCCTCGGTGGTCAGGGGAGCGATCTCGGAGATCGCACCCACGGTGGTGGTCTTGCCCACCCCGAACCCACCGGCCACCAGGATCTTGACCGGGATCGGCGGTGCCGCCGGCTTACCGACCGGCGGCGAGGGCCTCCCCGCGCCGGATGGCGGCTGGTACGGCGGCGGCGGTGGGCCGGCGCGTCCGACTGCCGGCCCGGCGCCCGGCACGGCGTAACGGGCGGCGGCGCTGTTTCCGGCGGCCCCGCCGAGCGGGGCGACCGGCCATTCAGGAGATCGCACGAAGTCCATCAATCACTCGCAGGATGAGGTCGGGGTCGGCGGCGTCGTTGGTGTCGCTGACGTGCACGTCCAGGTGCCCGGCCGCCCGTAGGTCGCCGACCAGGACCCGCGTCACGCCCAGGTGCAACCGGGCGCGGGCCGAGATCTCGGCAACCGAGATCGGTGCGGCGCAGAGCGCGATGATCGCCTGGGATTCCGGTGCCAGCAGGGCATCGGGAGCGCCGGTCGGCCAGCCGCCGTCCATCCGGGCGGTCACCTGCGTCTCCAGCCCGATCGCCGGGTCGGCACCCGCCACCCGTCCGGAGGTGAGCACGAACGGACGGGGACCGGCTGGTCGACCATCGTCCGGCTCCGGCTCGGGCAACGCCGGCGCCATCACCTCGCCCGCGTCGGTCGGGCGAGGCGTGTGCAGATACGGGCGGATCCGGGTCCTCGGTTCCGGGTCCGGATCCTCGCCGGCGACGTCGGGGGTCACTGCTGAACGGCGTTCTTCAACTCGACGATCAGCCGCGGGGTCAGGGCACCACCGGCCCGCCCGGCGAAGAGCGTCATCTCGTACGCGACGGTGCCCAGGTTGGCTGACCGGTCGGCGACCACCCCGAGCACGGAACCGCTGCTGATCGCGCTGATCAGCAGGTAGCCGTCGGCCATGTCGACGATCACCCGGTTCAGGCCACCGAGGGCGTACCAACTGGCCGCCCCACCGGCGAGACTCGTCATCCCGGAGACCACCGCGGCCAACCGCTCCGCGTTGGACCGGTCCTTGATCGCCGACATGGCCATCAGGAGGCCGTCCGAGGAGACCGCGATCGCCTCCAGGACCCCGGCCGTGCCGGAGGTGAAGGAGTCCAGCAACCAGTTGAACGTGCGGGCCTCCGGGCTGAGGTCCCCGCTCGCGCCGGACTGGCTCTGGTCGACGTTGTCGTGCAGGAAGGGACTGGTCACCGTGATGATCCTTCTTCGTTCCGGCGGTCAGGGCCGACTTCGCGGAGCGCGCGGGCGACGCCCTCCTCGAACTCGCTGATCTGCTTGCGGACCTCGGCCGGGTCACCGAGGTGCGTACTGGGTGGCTGACAGGCCGGGACGACCGTGAGGTTCGCCCCCGGCACCCGTCGGCTCAGTCGGGGCCGACCCGGTGTGGTGTCGGACGGATCGGCGCCACCGGCCACCGTAGGGCCGACGCCGCCCGGTGTGCTCGGCAGGTCGACGGTGTTCAGTTCGGCCCGGCGTACACCGGCCTGGAACGCCTCGACCAGGGCCCGCGCGGCGGCGGGGTCCGCACTGGTGGCGTCCACCGGCCGGGTTGGTGGGGCGGCGGCGTGCAGGCTGGCCCCGGGCACCCGCTGCCGAACCCGGGGAGTGCTCGGTGCGCCCGACGGTTCCGGCTCCGGGGCGGCGGGTGCGGCCTGCTGCGGCGGCTGCCCGGGGCCGAACGCGTTCCAGGACGGGCTGGCCTCCAGGCTGCGGGTGGCCCGGCTGAGCAGGTCCGAGTCGAAGCGGGTTGGCTCGGTGACGGTCGTCGTGATGGACCGTGTGGCGCGCTCGGACGCGGCCGCCGTACGCCGGTCCCGCTCCGGCACCGAGGCCCGGGCGACGGTGCTCCCGGCCGGGTCGGCACGGCGCAGCACAAGTGACGTCGACGGGATCTCCAGGTATGCCGTCACTCCACCGCCGGTGGTGGCGGCCAGTCCCACCTCCCAGCCGTGGCGCCGGGCCAACCGGCCCACCACGAAGAGGCCGAGCACCTCGGTCGGTGCCAGGTCGAGTCGTTCCCGGCGGGTGAGCCGGGCGTTCTCCTCGGCCAGCCGTTGCTCACCCATGCCGATGCCGTGGTCCACGACGGTGACCCGCGCGCCGATGCCGGACGTCTCGGCGGTCACCAGCACCCGGGTGTGCGGCGGGGAGAAGGCGGTGGCGTTCTCCATCAACTCCGCCAGCGCCAGGATGAGGTCGCCGACCACCGCCGGGGCGGCTGAGATGCCCGCCGGCACCCGCACCTCCACCCGGGTGTAGTCCTCGATCTCGCCGAGCGCCAGCCGGACCACGTCGGCCAGCGGCACCGGCGCGGTGTGGGCGTCGGCGCCGGCCGAACCGGAGAGCACCACCAGGCTGCCGGCGTTGCGTCGCAACCGGCTGGAGATGTGGTCGAGCCGGTACAGGTGCTCCAACCGGCCCGGGTCGGCCTCCTGCTTCTCCAACCGGTCGATCAGCGCGATCTGCCGGCCCACCAGGTTCTGGGTACGCCGCCCGACGTGGCCGAACATCTGCGCCACGTTGCGCCGGCCGGCGACCTGCCGCTCGACCAGCCGCGCGGCGGTGCTCTGCACCCGGTCGAAGGCCCGCGCCAGGTCGCCGATCTCGTCGTTGGCCCGGATGTCCACCGGTTCCAGCCGGATCGGCTGGGGGCTCTCCCCCTCGTCGTCGGTGACCCGGACCAGCTCCGCCTCGGCGACCCGGGCGACCCGGTCCGCCGAGCGGGTGAGTCGGGTCAGCGGTCGGGCCACCGTCCGCGCGACCGCCGCGCTGAGCAGCACCACCAACGCCAGGATCAGGGCCGCGGTGGCCCCGACCAGGTACGCGGCCGTCAGCGCGCGCCGCTGCTCGGCGGTCACCTCGGTGAGTACGTCGGCGACCAGCTTCTTCTCCACGAACTGACCGAGCCGGATCATGGTGCGGACGGCCGGGAAGAGCGCCTCCATCGGCACGTCGCGGACGGCGCTGGCCGGGTCGCGGGCGCTGGTGGCCAGGAAGTCCGAGCTGGTTCGCGCGGCCACGGCCGCGTCGTTGAGCTGGGCCACCTTGAGCTGCTCGGGTGTGATCAGGCTGCGGAAGCGCTGGTTGTCGACCAGGAGCGCGGCGATGCACGCCACGTACCCGTTGATGGTGTCCGAGGTGCCGACCGCCTTGACCAGCAGGCTCAGGGTGGCGCAGGCGCCCAGCCCCTCGTCGGCGCGGAGCAGCCCGTCGAGGGCGAGCACCTGACGGCCCGGCAACGTGTCGGTGTCCACCCCGAACACCAGACGCAACGAGTCGATCAACCCATTGTTGACCGGGCCGAACGCATCCATCACCTGGCCCGGGTTCGCGACCCGGGCCAGCACGGACGTGCGCAGCTCGATGAGACTGGACACCCCGTCCAGGGCGTGGTCGACCCGGTCGGTGAGCGCGCCGCTGCGCCCGGCCCGCAGGTCGGCCACCCGGTCGTCCACGTCGGCGGACTTGCGGACCACCTCGCCGCGCTCGACCCGGCCGAGCAGGAAACCGACCGAGAGGATGCGTTCCTGCTGGAGGTCCTGGACGAGGCTGCCGACCCGGCTGGCGAGCCGTACCCGCTCGGCGGTGTCGCTGGCCCGCTGGGCCGCGCCCACCCGGTCGAGCATCACGGGCACGGCCAGGCCGACCATGCTGAGCAGCGGGATCACCACGAGCAGTGCGAGCTTGCCGCGGATCCGGAGCCTACCGAGCAGCATCGAAGGCCCCCCACCGCGCGGGCTCCGCGTCGCGCGCCACGTCGGCCGGTTGCAGCCCGCGCGGGTCGTTGGGCACCGGTTGCCACGAGTCTGCCGGCGCAGGGGTGTCGGCACTCTCCGCGTGGGTCACCGCCAGGGTCGCCCGACGCCGCGCCCGGCCACCGGCGGCGACCTGCAGCGCGGCGAGCCAGCTCAGCAACAGCACCGCGAGTACGCCCGCTGCGCCGATCAGCCATCGGCTCCGGTTGAAACCGTCGATGCGTTCGACCAGCAGGGCGTCCAGTTCGGCGAGGATGACCGGCTGAAGTTGGCGGGCCGCCCGGTGCGTGTTGAGTCCGGCGGCGCTCAGATGACCGGGGTCCACCACGCTCGTGCCGTTGGCCGGAGTGGAGTACGCGGCCAGCGCCTCCACCGAGCGTTGGTAGGTGTCCAGTGGGGTGAGGACGTTGGCACCGAGATCGGTGCTCTCCGAGCCGTCCACGGCGGAGCGCAGGTTGTCGACGAGGTCACCGGCGGGTGCCAGGGCGGCCACCCGCAGGCCGGCCAGCTCCATCATGCCGCGTGGTTGCTCGGCGGCCGGCCGGCGGGAGACCAGCATGCCCAGGTCGGCGAGCCGGCCGGCGGCCACCACCGCCTCGGGCAGTTCCTGGCCGGCGCTGCCCTGGAGGAAGAAGGAGTCAGCGACGGGGTCACGGACCAGCCCGGAACTCTCCCGGACCTTGCGGTGCAGTGCCAGCAGCAGGTCCGAGACCTCGCTGTACGCCGTGTAGGCGGCCTCCGGGTCGACGGGGCTGCGGCCGCGCAGTGCTTCCACCTTGGCGCGTACCCCGGCCCAGCGTTCCTGGCTGAGCAGCTCGGCGCCGATGCGGGCGTCCACCGCGGCGGCCTCCTCGACCGCCCGGTTCAGCGCGTCGCCGGACACGGGTCGATTGCTGACCGCGGCGGACTGGGCCTCCACGAGGGCGTCGGTGACCGACCCCAGCGCGGTGAGGTACTGCACGCCGAGTCGCTCCCGGGCGGCGAGGTCCCGGTCGTCGGTGGTCTGCTGCCAGGCGGACGTGACGAGCAGACCCACCGGTGCCAGGAGTGCCCCGACAAGCAGCAACGGCAGCAGTCGGCCCAGGGTGGACGGACGTCGACGGGCCCGCGGCGCGGGGACTGTCATGGTTGTGTCTCCTCCGGCATGGGGCGCGGATCGGCGCGGTGTCGGGTGACCCCGACAAGTCCCGTGCACCGGACCGGAAAACTAACCGACCCCCTCGCTGGTCAGGCCTCGGTGGACGAGTCAGGTTCGCGTCACTTCGAGCAATGTCACCATTCGCCCCCGTTCCCGACACGCTCTGTTTCGTCAGTGGGTGTGACATGGAGGGATGCAGGCCGATATCCGTGAAAGATCGGAATTCACGGGATCCGAACTCAACTCACTGTGCCGCGTCGGACATGGCGCGCTCGCTGCCGTCCGTGCACCGATCGGGGCAACCGGACGGACGTACGGCGGATCTCAGCCAACGCTCAGGCTGCGGGCCGTACCGTGTGCCGCATGACATCGCCGTCGCCGGCCGCGTGGTTCCGGCGTGCCCTGCCCACCCGCCGCCGCGCGATCGCCGCGGCGGCGGTCGTCGCGCTGCTGGCCGCCGCCGTGACCTGGGCGGTGTGGCCACAGGGGTCGGGCGTTCGCAGCACGAGCGAGATGCTCACCGTCCGCTCCGGACCGTCCGACGACCAGCCGGTGGAGCTGGACACGACCTTCTACCTGCCCGGCGACGCCTCGTCCGCGCGGAAGGTCCCGGCGGTGCTGTTGGCACACGGATTCGGCGGCACGAAGGAGTCGGTGCGCTCCGACGCGGAGGAGTTCGCCGGGCGCGGCTACGCGGTGCTCACCTGGACCGCGCGGGGTTTCGGCCGCAGCGGCGGTGAGATCCACCTGGACAACCCGGACTACGAGGTGCGCGACGCGTCTCGGCTGCTGGACTGGCTGGCCGCCCGACCGGAGGTCCGCACCGACGCCGCCGGCGACCCGAAGGTCGGTGTGGTCGGCGGCTCGTACGGCGGTGGGTTGGCGCTGTTGCTGGCCGCCCAGGACCGTCGGGTCGACGCGATCGTCCCCATGATCACCTGGAACGACCTGTCCCGTGCCTTCCTGCCGGAGAGCACCGGCGGGGCGCCGACCGAGGGCGTGTTCAAGAAGGGCTGGGCCGGTCTCTTCTTCGGCGGCGGCGGCAACGTGGGTTCCGGCCCGGCGGGGCTGTCCGGCGGGACCGCCGCCCAGCCGCAGGGCGCACCGGCGTCGGCCGGCCCGCCCAGCCCGGGGCCGGGCGCCGGTCCGGGCAGCGGTCCCGGTGGTGCCCCGGCCGGTGCGGCCGACCCGTCCTGCGGCCGGTTCGCGGCCGACGTGTGCGCCGCGTACCTGCGGATCGCCACCACCGGGCGGGCCGATCAGGCGGCCGTGGACCTGCTGCGCCGCTCCAGCCCGGCGGGCGTACTGGACCGGATCAAGGCGCCCACCCTGCTGGTGCAGGGCGAGGCGGACACGCTCTTCCCGCTCGGCGAGGCGGACGCGAACGCGAAGGGCATCGCCGCCGCGGGCACCCCGGTACGGGTCGCCTGGTTCACCGGTGGGCACGACGGTGGCAGTGGACCCCGGTCGGACGAGGACCGGGTGAAGTTCCTGACCGTCCAGTGGCTCGACCACTACGTCAAGGGCGAGGGCGACGCTCCCGGTGACGACTTCACCTGGTCGCGGATCGCCGGTTTCGACGCGCTCGACCGGGGTCTGGTCGCGACCGGATTCCGCCGCGCCGACTACCCGGGTCTGACCGGCAACGCCCGCCGGGAGGTCACGGTCGCCGGTCCGGCCCAGCCGATCGCGAACCCGCCGAACGGCAACCCCGCCGCCATCTCCTCGATCCCGTTCGCCGGTGGGCTCACCTCCCTGCTGGACGGCGTGGCCGGTGACGTTCCCGGCCAGCACGCCCGGTTCGAGTCGACGCCGTTGACCGAGGCGGTGGACGTGGCCGGTGCGCCCACCGTCACCCTGCGGGCCGCGTCGCCGACCGGCACGGCGGTGCTCTTCGTCAAGCTCTACGACGTCGACCCCGACGGCGCGGCGACCCTGCCGAACGGGCTGGTCGCCCCGATCCGACTCACCGGCCTGCCGCAGCGTGTGCAGGACGCCACCCCGGTCACCGTGACGCTGCCCGGGATCGTCCGCCGGGTGGAGGCCGGGCACCGGCTGAGGCTGGTGGTGGCCACCTCGGACCAGGCGTACACCACGCCCGCCGAGCCGACCGTCTACACGGTGTCGGCGGACGGCGCGGTCAGCCTGCCCACGGTCGACGGCGAGCCGATCCCCACCGCCGCGACGCTGTGGCGCTGGGTGCTCGCCGGTCTGCTCGCCGCCATCGCGATCGGCCTCGTCGTGGTCGTCGCCGTGCTGCGCCGCCGGCATCGCCGCCAGGACCGGTCGGTGCATCCGGAGTACGCGGACACGCCGTTGGCCGTGCGCGCGCTGCGCAAGGAGTACGCGGACGGCTTCGTGGCGGTGTCGAACGTCGACTTCGAGGTGCACCCCGGTCAGGTGGTGGGTCTGCTCGGACCCAACGGCGCCGGTAAGACCACCACCCTGCGGGTGCTGATGGGGCTGACCCAGCCGACCGCCGGGGAGATCTACGTCTTCGGTCGCCGGCTGGTGCCCGGCTCGCCGGTGCTGTCCCGGATCGGCGCGCTGGTCGAGGGACCCGGTTTCCTGCCGCACCTGTCCGGGTTGGAGAACCTGAAGGCGTACTGGCGGGCCACCGGCCGGCCGTGGGAGGACGCCCAGTTCGACGCGGCCCTGGAGATCGCCGGGCTGGGTGACTCCGTACAGCGGAAGATCAAGAACTACAGCCACGGTATGCGTCAGCGGCTGGCCATCGCCCAGGCCATGCTCGGGCTGCCCGAGCTGCTGGTGTTGGACGAGCCGACGGACGGGCTCGACCCGCCGCAGATCGCCGAGATGCGCCGGGTGCTCCAGCGCTATGCCACGGACGGGCGGGCGGTGCTGGTCTCCAGCCACCTGTTGGCCGAGGTGGAGCAGACGTGCACCCACGCGGTGGTGGTGAACAAGGGTCGGATCGTGGCGTCCGGGCCGGTGGAGGAGATCGTGGGCGAGTCGCCGAGTGTGCTGTTCGACGTCAGCGACCCGGTGGCGGCGCGGGCGGTGCTGGACCGGCTGCACGGGGTGCGGGTGCTGCCGGAGAGCGACGGCCAGTTGGTGGTCGACACCAACGGCACGGCTCGCAGCGAGGTGGTGGCCGAGCTGGTGCGCGCCGGCATCGGGGTGGACCGGGTGGTGCCGCGACGCCGCCTGGAGGACGCGTTCCTCGCCCTGGTGGGCGACAACTCTCGGGGAAGCGGTGACCGGTGATGGCTGTTACTGGCGCGGGTGCGGCCCAGGGCTACCGGCCGTCGGCCACCATGCCGTTCGGGGCGGAGTTCCGCCGGCAGGCGTCCCGGAGGCGTACCCAGCTGGCGCTCGGGTTCATGGTGCTGCTGCCGCTGATCATTCTGATCGCGTTCCAGTTCAACTCCGGTGGCGACGACGACAACGGCAACAACGAGTTCGCCAGTCTGGTGGACCTGGCCACCTCCGGTGGGCTCAACTTCACCCTCTTCTCGATCTTCGTCTCGGCGTCGTTCCTGCTCGTGGTCGTCGTGGCGCTGTTCTGTGGCGACACGGTGGCCAGTGAGGCGAGCTGGGGCAGCCTGCGGTACCTGCTGGCAATCCCGGTGCCCCGGGCCAGGTTGTTGACGGTGAAGCTGGTGGTCGCACTCGCGTACTCGGGACTGGCTCTTGTGCTGTTGGCCGGCACCGCGTTGTTGGCCGGCACCCTGCGCTACGGCTGGTCGCCGCTGCGCAGCACGGTCGCCGCCGAACTGGAACCCACCGAGGGGCTGCTCCGGTTGCTGGCCGTGCTCGGCTACCTGGCGGTCGTACTGCTGGTGGTGGCCGGATTGGCGTTCCTGCTGTCGGTGACCACGGACGCCGCGCTCGGCGCGGTCGGCGGTGCGGTACTGCTCTGGATCCTGTCCAGCATCCTGGACCAGATCACCGCCCTGGGCGCGTTGCGCGACTTCCTGCCCACCCACTTCAGCACCGCCTGGCTGGGGTTGCTCTCGACCCCGGTGCAGACCGACGACGTGGTGCGCGGCTGCATCTCGGCGATCAGTTACGCGACGCTGTTCTGGGGGCTGGCGTTCTGGCGCTTCACCCGCAAGGACATCACGTCGTAGCGGCGGGGCTCACAGCCGGCCGTCGGGCGGGCTCACCGACGACGGCACCGCGCTGGGCGCCGGCGGCCGGGCCGGCCGGGTCGGCACCGGCGCGGACGGTTCGGCCTTCTTCCAGGCGCTGACGCCGATCCGGCCGGTGTTGCCCAGGTCGATCGGTCCGTCCGGGTCGACCTCCTCGGCCGGCTGCCCGGCCGCGGGTGCCACCGTCAGGTACTCGCCGTTGGTGGCCACCACCGTCGAGTCGGTGACGAGGTTGCGCCAGAGCAGCACTGCCGTGGCCCGTTCGTTCGGGGCGAGGGTGACCTCGCGGGGCGGTTGGTCGAAGCCCGAGGTGATCTCCTTGCCACCGTTGACCACGCGCAGCAGGACCGGCTCGCGCTGCTCGTCGAACACGTGCAGCACCGGGTATCCGTTGAGCTGGTACGGGCGGTCGCCGCAGTTGACCAACTCCAGGCCGAGGGCGCGTAGGCCCATCGCGGCGTCGCCACCGGTCGAGCGGATCCGGACCCCGGTGGCCGGGCAGTCGGCCAGCGGGTCGGTGCTCGCGGACGGGCTCGGCGCGGCCGGCGGGGGGCCCGGCGGATCCCCACCCTGGCCCCGATGGTCGTCGGAGGTGCAGCCGCCGAGCGCGAGAGCCGCCGCGACCGCCGCGCTGATGCGCAGCCGTGCTGCCGTGTCGCGGGAGACCATTCGTTGATCCTCGCCCACGTGGGCGAGCCGCCGCCGCGCGGCCCCGACAGTCGGTTGCCCTGTCGAGCTGCCCCACCTGCCCGCCGATCATGAGGTTATTGCCGTCCTTCTCGGCGAGTCCTGACAACAACCTCATGATCGGCGCTGGAAGTCCGCTTGGTGCCCGCGGCCTGTGGGGCAGGTTGTATCCACAGTATGGGAGCGCGCCCATGGCCGTTGGATCGTCCTTTAATTCGTTCTATCCGCAGGTCAGGGGTCATGGTGACGCGGCTGCGCCGGTACGGGCGCTCGACGCCAGGCCGTGGACACCGGTACATTCCGACCGGGGACTTTCCCACTAGCAAGGAATTTATAACCTTCGATACTTTCATGCCTCACATTGAAGAGATCTCAACCCTTCGATGGAGGTACCGATGAACGCTTCTCGGCTCGGCGGGCCGACCCTGTCCCTGTTCCGCATCGTGATCGGCCTGCTGTTCACGTTGCACGGCCTGACCTCGGTCTTCGGGTTGTTCGGCGGCAACCCGATGACCGGTACGGCGATACCCATCGGCACCTGGCCGGGCTGGTGGGCCGCACTGATCCAACTGGTCTGCGGCGTACTGGTGCTGGCCGGGCTCTTCACCCGGCCCGCCGCACTTCTCGCGTCCGGCTCGATGGCGTACGCCTACTTCGTGGTGCACCAGCCGGACGATCTGCTGCCGCTGCACAACGGTGGTGAGCTGTCGGCGCTCTTCTGCTGGTCGTTCCTGCTGGTCGCGGCCCTCGGCCCGGGTTCCTGGGCGCTCGACACGCTGCTCGCCCGTGGTCGCGACGTTCGGCCCGCGCCTGCGGTGCCGGCGACCGAGCCCAGCTCGATGGTCATCTGACCGCACCCGTACCGCGCGTCGCCGGAGCCTCGACGAGGCGGCTCCGGCGACGCGCCCGGTCCGGGTTGCAGGGGTGGAACTGGCGATCTCGCGGACTTGATGCGCACTGCCACCATTGGCCGTTCAGCTGGCCAGCAAGGCCGGTGCCGGGGAGCCCACGGGGCGTCGGCGCATGACCTCCGCGATCGTCGTTTCGCCCGAGAGTCCGAGGTCCCCCAGTGGTCTGGCGGCAGCATCGAGATCCTCGGCGTTCGTGAGATGGAACGACCAGAGCAGCTCGTCAGCTACGTTGCAGACCACCACCGCCGCGTCGCCGGACGGATGAAGCTGAGCGGAGATGTCGTGCAGTGCGTCCGAGGGCACCGCGGCGATGAAAAGCACCTCGCCCGTCCTGGTGCGTGGCGACGAGAGCAACTGCTCCCGCTGCTCCGCCACAGTGAGAGCGGCACGTAGGCGCTGTGCGGTGGCGGAACGCTCAGTCCGGTGCCCATCCTGACTCTGGCGGATGATGTAACTCGTGCCAGCCGAGTCGTACATGTCCTCCACGTGGACACGAATCTGTACTGGCAGTGGGACATCGGCGAAGCGGAGGATTTCCGGCAGGTCTGCGCGCAGTTGAAGCAGGCTGCTGCGCCCGCCCATCAGCCCCGGTATCTGGGGGCTGTGGAAGGCCCAGTCCTCGTCATCCGTGTTCGGGCTGATCACGATCAGATCGATGACGTTTTCACGCACTCTTCAGCACCTCCCTGGCTTCCTCGGGGGTGAGCCCGACCTGTTGTACCAGTATGACGCCGACCGCGCGTGGTGAGACGGTGGATTTGTCGTGAAAGGCAAAGGTGATCGACGGGCGACCGTTGGCAACGAGGCGGCGATGAGAGCCGGACTGCCGCTCGACCCGGTAGCCGAGTTCGCCCATGAGCAACCTCAACAAGGCTCTCGCCTTCAACGATGGCCACTGGCTCCCCATGCACAGCAGTTTCCTCCATCCGAGCGTGTCTCACCCGTACCGACACTGACCGTTGGTGATGCTGTACTCAGCGCACGCACCGCTTGTCCGTCAGGCCCATCTACGCCGAGGTGTGTGCGCCGAGCACCGCGTCCAGGAGGCCGGGGTAGAGGCGGTCCAGCTCGTCGCGGCGGAGCCGGACCAGGCGGCTGGTGCCGGCGGCCCGGGTCCGGGTCAGGCCGGCCTCGCGCAGCACCTTGAGGTGGTGGCTGCGGGTCGCCTTGGAAACGCCGAAGTCGAAGCTGCCGCAGGCCGCCTCGCCATTCTCGACAAGCGCCCGCACGATCTGTAGCCGCACGTCGTCGGCGAGTGCGGCCAGCACGGTGGTGACCGGTACGTCGGTCAGGTCGGGTTCGTGCGGCTCCATGTGACCAGTGTAACCCTTGTTCGACAACTCTCGAACAACGCCCTAGGGTCGGTGTCGTTGGTTCGACGATACTCGAACATTGGAGCTGACGATGCGACCCCGTGCCGCCGCCTACCCGCTGCTCGCCGTGCTCGGTTGGGGCGTGATGTTCCCGGTCCTGGCCAGTGCGCTGACCCGGGTCGACCCGCTCAACCTCACCACCGCCCGCTACCTGCTCGCCAGCGCCATCCTGGTCGCGATCCTGCTGCTCCGCGAAGGTTCCGGCGCGCTGCGGCACGGCGGCCGGACGGGCGAGATCGTGCTGCTCGGCGTGGTCGGCTTCGCCGGCTTCAACGTGCTCACCAACCTGGCGCTCGAACACGCCGCCCCGCAGCAGATCGCCCTGTTCGTGGCCACCACCCCGCTGATCACCCAGTTGGTCCGCTGGGCGCGCGACGGCGTACGGCCGAAGCCGCTCTTGCTGGCCCTCTCCCTGGTGGCGCTCCTCGGAGTCGGCCTGGTGATCACCCGCGGGAGCCTGGCCGGGCTCGGCCAGTTCGGTCTCGGTGGGCTGATGATGATCGGCGCGGTCCTCGGCTGGGGCATCTACACACACGGTGCCAGCCGGTTCGGCGACTGGTCCCCGCTGCGCTTCACCACCCTGACGGCGCTCGCCGGCACGGCGGCCATGCTGGTCACGAGCATCGGCGCGGACGCCGTCGGCTGGCAGCACGCGCCGGCCGCCGCCGACCTCGCGGCGGTCACCCCACAGTTGGCGTACGCGGTGGTCGTCGGCGCGGTCATCGCGGTCCTGGCCTGGAACACCGGTGTGCAGCGGCTCGGTGCCGCCAACGCGGCGCTGTTCATGAACCTGGTCCCGGTCACCACCTTCGCGGTGCAGATCGCCCGCGGCTACCGCCCGGAGCCCATCGAGCTGGTCGGAGCCGCCATCACGATCGGTGCGCTGGTCGCCGCGAACCTCGCCACCCGGCCTCGGATCCGGCCCTCGTCCCCGCCGCAGTCGACCGCGACCACGGACCAGATCGCCGTGGTCGACCCGGTCGCGGTGAGCGCCCGCTGACCCACCTGCCGGCGCCCCCGGGCCCCGCAGTTGGGGACGGGAGGCGCCGCCGCCGGTGACTCGCTGAGTTGTTCGGCTCACAGCGTGGGATCCGCGGTGGAGGCGACGCAGATAGTTGCCTAGACTCGACGGCACAACTGCATACCTCATCCAGAGGGGCTGAGGGATACGGCCCGACGACGCCCCGGCAACCACCCTGCGCGCTCACCGCTGAGCGACCCGCGGGGCAGGTGCCAATTCCGTCCCCGCCGCACCGTGCGATGTGGGGAAAGATGAGAGGACTCTCGACATGACGTCGACGCTCGCCGCCTCCGGCATCGACACCTCCGCCAGCCCCGCCCGCGCCCTGGTCTGTCGGGCCTGCTCGGCCCGTTACCCGCTCGTCGCCCAGCACGCCTGCTACGAGTGTTTCGGCCCCCTCGAAGTCGACTACGACATCGCCGCCCTGGCCACCGTCACCCGTGAGCAGATCGAGGCCGGCCCGGAGAACATCTGGCGCTACGCCGCACTGCTCCCCGCCGGGCAGGACCCAGCCAGCCGGGTCACCCTCGACCCGGGACTGACCCCACTGGTGGCGGCCCCGCACCTCGCCGCCGAGCTGGGCATCACCGCGCCGCTGTGGGTCAAGGACGACAGCGCCAACCCGACCCACTCCTTCAAGGACCGGGTCGTCTCGGTGGCCCTCACCGCCGCGAAGGCGCTCGGCTTCACCCGGTTCGCCTGCGCGTCGACCGGCAACCTGGCCAACTCGGTGGCCGCGCACGCCGCCCGTGCCGGGGTGCCCTCGGTGGTCTTCATCCCCAGTGACCTGGAGCAGGGCAAGGTCATCACCACCGCCGTCTACGGCGGCGAGTTGGTCGCGATCGACGGCTCGTACGACGACGTCAACCGGCTCTGCGGCGAGTTGGTGGAGACCGACGAGTTCGAGGACACCGCGTTCGTCAACGTGAACGTCCGGCCGTACTACGCGGAGGGCTCCAAGACCCTCGGCTACGAGGTGGCCGAGCAGCTCGGCTGGCGCATCCCGGCGCAGGTGGTCATCCCGATGGCCAGCGGCGAGCTGCTCACCAAGATCGACAAAGCGTTCTCCGAGCTGGTGGAGATCGGCCTGGTCGAGGCGCCGGCCGGCGGCTGGAAGGTCTTCGGCGCCCAGTCCGCGGGTTGCAACCCGATCGCCACCGCGCTGCACGCGGACACCGACACGATCATCCCGGTCAAGCCCACCGGCATCGCCAAGTCGCTCAACATCGGCGACCCGGCCGCCGGCGTCTACGCGCTGGAGGCGGTCCGCCGCACCGGCGGCTGGATGGAGTACGCCGACGACGACGAGATCCGCGCCGGCATCCGCGATCTGGCCCGCACCACGGGCGTCTTCGCCGAGACCGCGGGCGGGGTGACCGTGGCGGTGCTCCGCAAGCTCGTCGAATCCGGTCGGCTCGACCCGACCGCGGAGACCGTGGTGTTCAACACCGGCGAAGGTCTGAAGACCGTCGACGCGGTGGCCGGCCAGGTCGGACCGACCCACCACATCAAGCCCTCGCTGCGCGCCGCCCGCGACGCCGGCCTCCTCGGCTGACCCACCCCGCCACCCGCTCGCCGGCCGGCCCGTGGCCGTTCGCCGGCGGCCGTCGGTCGGTTGGGGTTGATCCACTCGGGTTCCTGGAAGGCGCGGTGTCCGTCCGGCCCGGACACCCCGTTCCCAGGAAATCCGAGTGGATCACTCTGTGACTGAGATTTCGCTGTGAGTGTGGAAAACCCGCCGCTGCGGACTTGACGGCAGGAACCGGACGGCGCAAGATGCTCCGTGCGGGAGGGCATTTCGCCGAAGACTTTTGAAGTTCTTGCGACCCAACGCCGGAGGCGTTGTGCGAGTGTCCCTCCCGACCACGTTCGATCGGGCCAGCGAGTAATTCGCTGGCCCGATCGCTTTTCCGGGCGCACGCTCAGCGCCATGAGCATCACGATCGCGTCGTTCGACGGCACCGACCGAGCCGCGGTCGACGAGGCGTACCTGATCGGCGCGGCGGCCAAAGACGCCGATCTGCCGGACCTTCCACCCTTCTGCCGGCGACGCTTCGACGCGATCTTCCACACGCCGATGCCCGGTGTCGAGTCGCTCTGGGCGCTGGCCCGGCTCGACGGGGTGCCGGCCGGTCACCTCCAACTGGACCTGCCCTACCTCGACAACACCGACAACGCCGGCGCGGAGCTGACCGTGCATCCCGATCTGCGGCGGCAAGGCGTCGGGCGGGCGCTGCACGAGTACGGGGTGCGCCTGCTCCGCGAGCGCGGCCGCAAGCGGATGGTCGCGATGGCCGTCTCCGCGCTGCCCGGCGGGCCGGCCCGAAGCGGGGCGGGCGACGCGTTCGCCGCCGCCACCGGCGCCCAGCCCGCCCTCGCCGAGGTACGCCGCCGGCTCGTTGTCGACGAGATCGACCGGATCGCGCTCCGGGCGGCGCTGGCCGAGGCCCAACCGCGGGCCGAGGGCTACCGATCGGTCTGCTGGCAGGGAGCGACCCCGCAGGAGTACGTCGCGGACATCGCCTACCTCGACGGCCGGCTGATGATGGACGCGCCCATGGGTGACGTGCAGTGGGAGCCGGAGCAGGTGGACGCCGAGCGCATCCGCGGCAACGAGCGGGCGTTCGACGCCCGGGGCCGGCGGCGCTACCACCTCGGAATGCGCCACGAGGCGACCGGCCGGCTGGTCGCCTGGACCCTGCTGGACGTGGGCGCCTCCGCCGACTGGCACGCGTACCAGCAGATCACCATCGTCGACCCGGCCCACCGTGGGCACCGGCTCGGCCTCATCGCCAAGGCCGAGAACCTGCACCACCTGCTCACCCACGAGCCGGCGGTCCGCGTGATCGACACCTGGAACGCGGCCAGCAACGGCTACATGGTGGCGATCAACGAGCAGCTCGGCTTCCGCCCGGTGGACTCCTGGACCGACTGGCAGCTCACGCTCTGACCCGGGCGGTCACCCGTCCGGCCGTTCCCAGCGCTCGACCAGCTCGCGGATCGCGGCCTGGAAGTCGTCGTCCGGCGTGTACCGGTGGCCCTGCACCGGAGGGGGCACGGTGTCCGTCGGTGGAATGAGGAGTCCCTTCGGATCCCGTACCCGACGGTCGACGTGGGCGGCCGGGTCGTCGGGTCCGTCGATGGGCGGGTCGAACACCGGTCCGCCCACCGCGTCGGTGTACCGCCACAGGTTGATCCACCGCCAGGCCAACCGGCTGCCGACCTCGCGCAACATCTCGTCGCTGACGTACGCGGGGAAGATCCGCCGGTACAGGTTGCCGAGCGGGGTGCCGTAGGTGAGCAGGGCCACCCGCTGGCGGCAGTGGTCGGGGAGTTGGAGGACCGTCACCGCCGCGAGCACGCTGCCGTGACTCTGCCCGGACAGCACCACCGCGTTCCCGTCGACGGTGAGCTGCCCGATCCGGCGGGTCAACTCCGGGACGGCCCGCTCGACGTAGCACGGCGGGGCGAGCGGGTGTGCGGCACGCGGCCAGAAGGTGGCCAGCTCCCAGAGCACCCCGACCAGCCGGATCGCGCCGGATCGGTAGGCAACGAGTCCCATCACCGCGAGGACCGTGGCGAACAGTCCGATCAGCAGGGCGCCCAGGTCGGTCACGAAGATCACCGGGCGGGCCAGCGGCTCGCCGCCGAGGCGCAGGGCGAGCGCACCCGGCCCGGGACCGATCACCGAGAGCCCCGCCGCCGCGAGAGTGAGTAGCGCCAACACCACGTACGCGGTGGCCAGCAGCGGCCCGAGCCGATCCGTGAGTCGGGCGCGCATGATCGCGTCGCGGACGGCCCGGACCCGTTCCGGGGCCGCCCGGGAGGCCTCCGGATAGTCCTGCCGAACCAGTTCCTCGGCCTCCCGGCGGCGACGATCCCGGCCGATCCGGGGTCGGAGCAGGGCCGTCACCACCACCAGGAGCACGGCGAGGGAGAAGCCGAGGGTGGCCCAGCGGAAGGCAATCGGCGGCGACAGCGGAGGCGCACCAGGCGGCAGCGGCCTTGCCGGCGTCGGGCTGGAACCACGGTCCAGATACTCGGCGAGCCCGTAGGTCAAGCCCGAGTCGTAGGCGACGCCCAACCCGATCGCGACGGTTATCAGCACCGGCGCGCCCACCCCGGCCAGCCGAAAGAGGGGGCGGGGAAGGGAACGGCGCTGCACCACGACCACCAGGCCGAGCATCGCGAGCAGCACCACCTGCCCGGCGAACAGCCCGGCGGCCAGCATCCCGTACCCCGGCAACATCCCCTCGGCCGTCCAGGGCGGCCGTGGCAGCAACGCGTACCCCAGGGTCAGCGCGGTGAGCGCGACGGCCACCCAGCGGATCGTCCGCGAACTCCGCTGGTCCTGCTCTCCGCCCCGCTCTATCGCCGGCCGGCAGAGCAGCACCACCGCGCCGGCGAGCAGCGCCACGACCGCGGCCAGCAGCAGCCAGCCGGGCAGGGTGGCGTCGTGCGGCGCCAGAGCCAGCAGCAGAGTCACATCGAGCGTGCCCAGCGCCACCGCGACGTGCACGGAGCGCAGGCGGCGCAGCAGCGAGCGGGTGTCCCAGAAGGCGGGCGCGTCGAGCCGGTCCGCACCCACCCCGGGCGCGTGGTCGCTGTCCTCGGGGAGTTGCCAGGTCCGGGCACCGAGCCGCCAGATCAGGACGATCGCGATGATCGGCAGTGCGGCCAGCAGCGCGAGCCGCTGCCCCGGGGGCACGTCGCCCAGCCAGGACAGTTCCCGCCGCCCCTCCAGGCACCTCGGGTAGGCCGCGCACTGCCAGGCGATCAGGTCGAGGGACACCCCGACGGTGGACAGCACGTACATCGCGGTCATCGTCGCGGCCAGCAGCCGGCACAGCGCCTGGGCGGCGTGGCCGCCGCGACCGGTGACCGGCAGCATCCACACCGCGATGTTGCTGAGCATGAACGGCAGGAGGAGGACCAGGGAGAACGTCCGGGTCGCCGTGCCGCCGGTCAGCCGGCTCCAGCGGTACGCCTCAACCGCCACCCCGTCGCGATCCGACTGGGGACCGTAGCCGGGCCGCGGCCGGTAGAAGCCGGCGTTGTCGTCTCCCGCGACCCGCGTGACGATCGGGCGGTCGAGGATCGCCTCCGGCCCCTTGTTGGCGACCCCGTGCACCCGGATCTCGGTGATCCTCACCTGCCGCCCTTTCCTGGCCGGCTTCCTGGCTGGAGGCCCGCGGTTACCCGCTGCCGGCCCGGGCAACCCCGGTGCTGTCGGGCATTGGCGCTACTGCTCGCGGACCGGACTGCGGCATGAGTCGCTGTCGGGCATTCGCGCTACTGCTCGCGGACCGGACTGCGGCATGATGGCGGGCATGACGGAGACCCCGCAGCCCCTGTACGACAGGCACGCCGACACCCTCAACCGTGCGCTGACCGCGATCACGGAGCGGGGCTACTGGTCCGCCTATCCCGAATCTCCCAGCCCCCGGGTGTACGGCGAGACCGCCGCCGCCGACGGCAAGGCCGCCTTCGAGGCGTACCTCGGTGGTGACTTCCCGCTCGACCAGCCGGGCACCGGCGCTCGGGTCGCCACCGAGACGAGCCCGTTCGGGGTGGAGTTGGCGGTGCGTTACCCGCACGCCGGCCCCGGCGAGCTGATCGACGCCGCCTCCGCCGCGCTGCCGGCCTGGCGCGACGCCGGCCCGCAGGCCCGCGTGGGGGTCTGCCTGGAGATCCTCGACCGGCTGCACAAGCACATCTTCGAGCTGGCCAACGCGGTGCAGTTCACCAGCGGGCAGGCGTTCGTGATGGCCTTCCAGGCCGGCGGCGCGCACGCGCTGGACCGGGCGCTGGAGGCGCTGGCGTACGCGTACGCCGAGATGACCAGGCACCCGGGCACGGCCGGCTGGGAGAAGGCCGCCGGCAAGGGCGACCCGCTGCGGATGACCAAGACGTTCCACGTGGTGCCGCGTGGGGTGGCGCTGGTGATCGGCTGCAACACCTTCCCGACCTGGAACTCGTACCCGGGGCTGTTCGCCTCGCTGGTCACCGGCAACCCGGTGCTCGTCAAGCCGCACCCGCGCGCGGTGCTGCCGCTGGCCATCACCGTGAAGTACGCCCGGGAGGTGCTGGCCGAGGCCGGGTTCGACCCGAACCTGATCATGCTGGCGGCCGAGGCGCCCGGTGAGAAGCTCGCCAGCGACCTGGCCCTGCACCGCGCCGTGAAGATCGTCGACTTCACCGGCTCCACCGAGTACGGCGACTGGCTGGAGACGCACGCCCGGCAGGCGTCGGTCTACACCGAGAAGGCCGGCCTCAACACGGTCGTCATCGACTCCACCGACGACTTCGCCGGCATGTGCCGCAACCTGGGCTTCACGCTGACCCTCTACAGCGGTCAGATGTGCACCACCTCGCAGAACATCCTCATCCCGGCCGGCGGCATCGAGACCGACCAGGGGCACAAGAGCTTCGACGAGGTGGCCGGCGGGATCGCCGCCGCCGTCGGCAAGCTCACCGCCGACCCGGCCCGGGGCGTCGAGCTGACCGGCGCCATCGTCAACGACGGGGTGCTGGAGCGGCTGGCCGAGGTCACCAAGGTGGGCGAGCCGGTGCTGGAGTCACGGGCCGTGGCCCACCCGTCGTACGCCGACGCGGTGGTGCGTACCCCGACGATCGTGAAGCTGACCCCGGACGACGCGGAGACGTACGGCCGGGAGTGGTTCGGGCCGATCTCGTTCGCCATCGCGACCGACTCCACCGCGCACAGCCTGGAGCTGCTGTGCCGCACGGTCGGCGAGAAGGGCGCGCTCACCGCGGGGGTCTACTCCACCGACGAGGCCGTGCTGGACGCCACCGAGGCGGTCGCGGTCGAGGTCGGGGTGCACCTGTCCTGCAACCTGACCGGCGGGGTCTTCGTGAACCAGTCGGCGGCGTTCTCCGACTTCCACGGCAGTGGCGCCAACGCGGCGGCCAACGCCGCGCTGACCGACGGGGCGTACGTGGCCAACCGGTTCCGGATCGTGCAGTCGCGGCGTCACGTCTGATTTTTAGTTGCGGTTGGGGTTTCCGGGGGGAGCCCACCCGCTCCAGGCGGTCAGGCTTGATCCTTCCGCGGGCGGGCTCCCCCCGGAAACCTGTTGTGGGCAGGCTGTCCTCAGGCGCTGCCGGCTTTGGGGCAGCAGCACCGGGGTTTTGCCGTGGGATGGGTTTCCGGTTTTCGGGGTTAGGCGGGGCGGCGCATTTGTAGTTCGGTCAGTGCGGGGATGGTGGGGTGGGGGACGCGTACCCCGGTGTCTTTGAAGCCCAGCCGTTGGTAGGCGCGGTAGGCGCGGTCGTTGCCGACCACCACCTCCAGCAGCAACTCCCCTCGGCCGCAGGCGCGTGACCAGGCGGCCACCCCGTCGATCAGCTCACCGAGCAGCCCGTGCCCCCGCCAGGCCGGCGTGACGTAGACCGCGTAGATCACGGTGAGCCCGGGTTCGCCCGGAGAGACCGTGCCACCGGCGTGTCCGACGAGCCGGCCACCCGGGTCGGCGATGAACTGCGCGTTGCCGGGGCCGGTCGCGGTGTACGCGACCCGGGCGGCGAACTCGGTGTGCGGTCGGGCCGCCGCGTCCGCCAGGGTCTCCAGGAAGGCCAACGGTGCGTCGGCGAGCATCTCCAGACGCAGTGCCCGCATCCGGGCGGCGTCCTCCGGCCGGACCCGGCGGATCTCCGCCCGCCGGAGGGCGGTCGCGCCCGTGTCGGTGGTCATGCCCGCATGCCTATCACAGCGTCGGTGGCCGTCACGGCCGAGCTGTGTACGGCAGTCGCCGCCCTGGATCCGGTGGCCCGAAACCCGACCGACCAGCGCAATCGGAGCGCCCCAGAGCATGCCCGATTTGTGGCCGTGCGCGGCGCTGACTCCTCGTGTAGCGTGCGATTTCGGTCACCTTTTTCAATGGTCGCCATCGATCGCTGAGGTGGTGGCCGGTCGGCGTCCGGCCGTGCCGTGCGCCAGGTCAGGCAACACCGCGCATAGTGAGGGAAGTGCACCGTGGCACAGGGCTCCGTGAAGTGGTTCAATGCCGAAAAGGGCTATGGCTTCATTGCCGTCGACGGCGGTCAGGACGTCTTCGTTCACTTCTCCGCGATCGAGATGGACGGCTACAAGGCGCTGGACGACGGCCAGCGGGTGGAGTTCGAGATCGCCCAGGGCCAGAAGGGCCCGCAGGCCGAACACGTACGCGTCATCGCCTGAGTTTCCCTCCTCGATCGGCCCCGCGCGTCTGGGCCGCGACGCGGGCGCACCGCGGTCGGGGCGGTGGCGGTGATCGGGGTCACCGCCGTACCTGCCTGCCGGCCCACCTTGCCCAGTTGATCGGTCTGCTGGTGACGTACGTCGAGCGGCGCGCCCATGAGGCGCCGGTGAACACTGCCGGACTGGCCGCGGAACTCGGCTGAGCGGCCCCATCGTGCTTGCACTCGCCAGGGGAGAGTGCTAAACAAGTCATTGGCACTCGCATACCGCGAGTGCCAGCGGTCGGGACGGTGGGGCCAGGTTGCACCGGCGTGGAGACGCCGGGGCGACACATGGCCGGTCGTCGCGGGCTATCCGGCCCGGCCGAAGGACGTCGTCGTCGCCAGGTGGCGACGTCCCAAGGTGCGTACACCAGGCGGCCCATCCGGGGCACACAACTCGGGTGGCCCGTGAGTGTCCAGGAGGACAACGCCGTATGGCCAAGATGATCGCTTTCGACGAAGAGGCGCGCCGCGGCCTCGAGCGGGGCATGAACCAGCTCGCCGACGCCGTAAAGGTGACCCTCGGCCCGAAGGGCCGCAACGTCGTGCTCGAGAAGAAGTGGGGTGCCCCCACCATCACCAACGATGGTGTGAGCATCGCCAAGGAGATCGAGCTCGAGGACCCGTACGAGAAGATCGGCGCTGAGCTGGTCAAGGAGGTCGCCAAGAAGACCGACGACGTTGCCGGTGACGGCACGACGACGGCGACCGTCCTGGCCCAGGCCCTGGTTCGCGAGGGCCTGCGCAACGTGGCCGCTGGCGCCAACCCGATGGCCCTGAAGCGGGGCATCGAGGCCGCCGTCGCGAGCGTCTCGGAGGAGCTGTCCAAGCTCGCCAAGGACGTCGAGACCAAGGAGCAGATCGCCTCCACCGCCTCCATCTCCGCTGGCGACAGCACCGTCGGCGAGATCATCGCCGAGGCGATGGACAAGGTCGGCAAGGAAGGCGTCATCACCGTCGAGGAGAGCAACACCTTCGGGCTGGAGCTGGAGCTCACCGAGGGTATGCGCTTCGACAAGGGCTACATCTCGGCCTACTTCATGACCGACCCGGAGCGTATGGAGGCCGTCTTCGACGACCCGTACATCCTGATCGCCAACAGCAAGATCTCGTCGGTGAAGGACCTGCTCCCGATCCTGGAGAAGGTCATGCAGTCGGGCAAGCCGCTGCTGATCATCGCCGAGGACCTGGAGGGCGAGGCCCTCGCCACCCTGGTGGTCAACAAGGTCCGTGGCACCTTCAAGTCGGTCGCCGTCAAGGCGCCGGGCTTCGGTGACCGCCGCAAGGCCATGCTGACCGACATCGCCATCCTCGCCGGTGGCCAGGTCATCAGCGAGGAGGTCGGCCTCAAGCTCGACGCCGCCAGCCTCGACATGCTGGGCCGCGCCCGCAAGGTCGTGGTGACCAAGGACGAGACCACCATCGTCGACGGTGCCGGTGACGCCGAGCAGATCCAGGGCCGGGTCAACCAGATCCGGGCCGAGATCGACAAGAGCGACTCCGACTACGACCGGGAGAAGCTGCAGGAGCGGCTGGCCAAGCTGGCCGGCGGCGTTGCGGTCATCAAGGTCGGCGCGGCCACCGAGGTCGAGCTCAAGGAGCGCAAGCACCGCATCGAGGACGCCGTTCGCAACGCGAAGGCCGCCGTCGAGGAGGGCATCGTCCCGGGTGGTGGCGTCGCGCTGGTGCAGGCCGGCAAGACCGCCTTCGACAAGCTCGACCTGGTCGGCGACGAGGCCACCGGTGCGAACATCGTCAAGGTGGCGCTGGACGCCCCGCTGCGGCAGATCGCCGTCAACGCCGGCCTTGAGGGCGGCGTCGTGGTGGAGAAGGTCCGTAACCTCGAAGCGGGTCACGGCCTCAACGCCGCCAACGGCGAGTACGTCGACCTGCTGGCCGCGGGCATCATCGACCCGGCCAAGGTGACGCGCTCGGCGCTGCAGAACGCCGCGTCCATCGCGGCGCTCTTCCTCACCACCGAGGCCGTTGTCGCGGACAAGCCGGAGAAGACCCCGGCTGCCCCGGCTGGCCCGGGTGGCGGGGACATGGACTTCTGAGTCCAGTTCCGACACCGAACGGGGCGGGCCGCTGACGCGGTCCGCCCCGTTCGTCGTCAGGTCGGCAGTGGGCGCTGGTTGCGCCGCTTCTGTGCCCGGTTGTACGGCGGAAGCAGTTTGATCGGCGCGTCCACCATCTCCCGTGGCTCCTCGACGACCGCCGACTCGCCGTCGGTGGTCATCTCGGCCAGTTGCTCGGCGTCGCCGTAGTCGAGCCGGTCGAACGGCACGTGACCGGGGAGCTCACCTACCGGTTTCCAGGTGATCGGCGGGCCGTCCTCGGTCTGGTCGTCATCCGTGGTCATGGCTGCCTCCTCTACCAAAACGGTAGGGGGCGTCGATGGCCGACGCGGGCGAATGAGGCAATGCCCCTTTTGCCCCGGTTACGCCACCGGCAGGGTTCGCCGGTACAGGAAGAAGACCCGCTCGATCCGGGCACCCGCGCTGCCCGAGTAGAACGGCACCGGCCCCACCCAGCCGATCTCCGCCCGGGTCAGCCCCGCCACCTGCTGATCCCGCAGGCACCGTCGCAGCAGCACACCGCCGATGCCGGACCCCTCGGCTGCCGGCGCGGTGCCCATCGGCCCGAACCAGCTCGGCCGGGACGACCCGTACGCGGCGAAGCCGAGCACCTCGCCGTCCCGCTCCGCCAGGTGACAGCCGGCGCCGTCGCGCCCCACCGACCCGACCAGCTCACCGTCCCACGTACCGCCGAAGGTGGACCTGGCGAACGCGGTCAACGCCGGCAGGTCCGCCGGCTCCGCCCGACGTACGGTGACGCCCTGACCGGCCAGTCGCCGCTCCGCCGCCTCGGTGGACCGCAGCGCCGGCGACCCGTCGTACGACAGGTCCGCGGTCATGTTCCAGGCGGTCCGGTCCTGCTGGTAGCCGAGCGCGAGGGCGGCGCAGACCGCAGGCGTGTAGCGGACGTCGATGCCGGGCCACGCGTAGTACGGCGGGTTGCCGGCCAGCAACACCTCGGTCGCTCCGCGCTCGGCCAGCACCTGCTCGGCCGACCGCAGCAGCGCCCGACCGACGCCCCGGCGGCGGTGCTCCGGCAGGACCGCGACCAGGTCCACGTGCCCGACACCCGGCTCGATCGCCGACACCGAGCAGAGCAGCACCCCGACCAGGTCCACACCCCGGTACGCGCCCAGCCCCACCACCGGACGGTCGGCGGCGGCCCGGGGCCAGAGCACGTCCACGATGGGGGCCGCCTCGGCGGCGTCCTCGGGCAGATCGAGGGCCTGCTCGCAGAGCCGCGCCACGGCGGGGGCCAGGTCGGGGGTCAGTTCGGTGACGGTGATCTCGGCGTCCATGGTCGCCGACCCTAGATCACCGGGTGCCGGTCCGGGTACCTCACCGCCGGGCGGCCTGGACGGCCGCGTACGCGTCGACCTGGCCCGAGCCGGTGACGTTGGAAGGACCCCCGCAGGCGTCGGCCGGGTTGTCGGAGCGATAGGTGGGTGTCGCCGCCGTCGCGGTGTCCCGCAGGATCTGCCGGGTACGGTCCACGTCGCCGACCAGCGCCGGGTTCGCCGACCACATCAGCGCGACCACGCCCGCCACCTGCGGGGTCGCCATCGAGGTACCGTCCAACGCCGCGTACGTGCCGCCCGGCATCGCCGACACCACACCCACGCCCGGGGCCAGCACGTCCGGCTTACCCGGGCCACCGGGCGCCGGCCCGCGCGAGGAGAACTCCGCGACCCGGCGCTGCCTGTCCACCGCGCCCACGGTCAACACGTCCGCGTACGGAGCCGGCGGGTCGTCGATGGACGCGCACCACGGCCCGGTGTTACCGGCGGCGGCGACCACGAAGATCCCGGCGGCGTCCAGCGCGGCGGTGGCCGGCCGCAGCACACCCCTGTCGCAGCCCTCGATCGGCGGGCAGCCCCACGAGTTGGTGAGCACCTGCGGGGCGCGCTCCGGACGGCCGTCGGTGAACGGGTCGCCGCCGACCGGGAAGGGCGCCAACATGAACTGGAGACAGTCCAGGTAGTGCGCGGGGCTGCCGAGGTTGCGGTCCAGGTTGACGCAGCCCACCCACTGCGCGTCCGGCGCCACCCCGATGCCGTCCCGCCCGACGGCGCTGCCCACCGTGTGGGTGCCGTGCCCGCCCTGGTCGGTCGGGCTGCGGGTGCCGTCCCACGGGTCGTACCAGGAGTCGTCCCCGCCACGGAACCCGGGCCGCAGCGCCGGATGGGTGCCATCCACGCCCGAGTCGGAGCTGCCGACCACGATGCCGGTGCCGGTCACCCCGAGCTGGGACCACACCCGGTCGGCGCCGATCTGGCTGATGTTCCACTCCGGCCCGGAGGGCTTGGGCGCGGTGCCCCGACTCTGCCCCGCCGGGGCGGGCAGCGGCCGCAGGCGTTGGCTGACCAGCACCCGGGCCACCTCGGGGCGACGGGCGAGCCAGGCTCGCACCGCCGGGCCGCCGTCCACCTCGACCGCGTTGACCAGGTAGTACGAGATCGGGTCGAGTCGTAGTCGACTCAGCCCCCGGACCAGGTCGGCCTGGCTCTGCTCAGCGGTCGTCACCAACCGCCGGTAGACCTCCGCCGCGCGGGCGTCCCGCCCGGCCCGACCGGGCTGCCCGGCCGGTAGACCCGTCAGGTCGGCCTGCGCGCGCAGCACCACGAACAGCCGCTCCCCGTACAGGCCCGGCTGGCCGGGGCCGAGGTCGACCACGCCGAACGTCACCAGCAGCACCACGGCTGCCACCGCCGCGACCCGACGGCTCGGGGTGCGTGCCGTCGGCCGAGCGAGCAGCACCGCGTAGCCGATGGCGACCAGGACGGCGACGGCGAGCCCGGCAGCGGCGGCGGCCGCCACCCAGAACGGGATGTCGCGGGTCCCGACCAGCAGCAGGGTGATCTCTTCCGGGTCGGTGAAGGCCAGCGGGCCGAGTGCGGCCAGGCCCACCAGCCAGCCGGTCGCCGATCGGCCGGCGCGCGCGGCGTCGGCCGGGTCGGCGGCGGGCCGCCACGTCGCGGCCCAGAGCGCGGCCAGGGCGAAACCCACAGGTGGCAGGGTCAGCAACGCGGGCAACTGCGCGCCGGACTGGCCGGCGCCGGCGGCGACCAGCAGCAGCGCCACCCCGGCGACCAGACCGCCGACCAGCACCAGCCGAGCCGGCCGGGGTGGCCGGCCGACCGCGAACCGCGACCAGAAGGTGGCGTCCAGCAGCGTCGCGGCAAGCCCCCCGAGCGTGGCCGCCGCCAGGAGCGCGAGCGCGGTCTCCAGGAGCCCGCCGAGCGCGCCCAGCCAGGCCCACGGCAACAGCAGCGCCACCCCGGCGGCGACCGCGAGCAGCGGAACGGGACCGGGTCGCCGCAAACGCCCCACCGGCCCCGCGCTCCCGAGGGTCTCGGGCGGTGCGGCGTCGCGGTCTCCGGTGGGCTCGGTCCGTGCGGCGTCGCCGTCGTCGGTGGGTGCCGGGCCGCCGACCGAGCCGGCCGGTCCGGGGTACGCCCGCCGGCGCGCCGACCAGCGCACGGCGAGTGTGCTGAGCGCCGCCACGCCGGTCAGGGCGGCGAGGTACGCCTCGTGGTGCACCGGCGGCACGACCCGCAGCAGCGTCAGCACCCCGAGGACGAGTGTGCCGATCAGCCAGACCCGCCCGGTGGCCCGGACCGTCGCCGACCTGGGCAGCATGGCCAGCAGCAGGGCGGGCGTGCCCGCCAGCACGACGGTGGCCAGGCCGAGCACCGGCCAGAGCCAGGCGATCCGGTCCCGTCCGAAGCCCAGCAGCAGTTGATCGGTGAGCCAACCACCGGTCTGGGTGGCCACGGTGACCGCAACCGTCCAGCAGCCGACGAACACGGCCGCGACCACCGGCCACGGGGAACTGCGGTCGCTGACTCCGGGGTACGCAGGGTGACCGTGCATCCGAGAACCTTACGACCACGACGACGAATTTCGACCCGGCCGTCGCGTTGTGGGCGGACCCCGCCGCGCGGCGCACAGGCGTGGACCGGACCGGCGTGGTCCGTTCGGGGACGGGGCAGCGAGGCGTGTCGCGGGCGACACGTCGCAGGTAGACGCCGTACGGAGCGGGCGGCGAATGTCGACATGCCGGCGCGGCGGTTACGGTGGAAGGGTGCGTGACCCCAGTATCTCCCGATCCGTCGCCGGTCAGCTCTCGCCGATCCGCCGTGCGTCCGACCTGCGGCGGCTGCGCGCCGAGCGCTTCGACGTGCTGGTCATCGGTGGTGGGGTGACCGGTGCGGGTGCCGCACTGGACGCGGCGTCCCGGGGCCTGAAGGTGGCTCTGGTCGAGGCGCGCGATCTCGCCGCTGGCACCTCCAGCCGGTCCAGCAAACTGATCCACGGCGGCCTGCGCTACCTGGAGCAGTTGGAGTTCCACCTGGTCCACGAGGCGCTCACCGAGCGCGGCCTGCTGGCCACCCGGCTCGCGCCGCACCTGGTGCGCCCGGTGCCGATCATGGTGCCGCTGCCGGCCGGACGGGGCCTGCGGGACCTGCCGGCCCGGATCTTCCGCCGCTCGTACTACGGCGCCGGGGTGGCCGCGTACGACGTCTTCGCCGGAGTCTTCGGCGGTGGCCGGGGCATGCCGCTGCACCGGCACCTGACCCGGGAGGGTGCCCGGAGGATCTTCCCGAGCCTCCGGGCCGACGCGGTGTCCGGCGCGATCCGCTACTACGACGGGCAGGTCGACGACGCCCGGCTGGTCGTCACCCTGGCCCGCACCGCGGCCAGCCTCGGCGCCACGGTGGTGAGCAGCGCCCGCGCCGTCGGGCTGATCCGGCAGGCACGCGAGGTGACCGGCGTACGCGTCCGGGACCTGGAGGCGCCGGCGGGCTCACCCGACGCGGAGTTCGAGGTGCATGCCCGTACCGTCATCGCCGCCACCGGGGTGTGGAGCGACGACATGTCGCGGATGCTCAACGACGTGGGCCTGCGGCCCGGCGTCCGGGTGCGCGCCTCCAAGGGGGTGCACCTGGTGGTGCCCCGCTCGGCGATCACCGGCGAGACGGGGCTCATCCTGCGGACGGCCAAGTCGGTGCTCTTCGTCATCCCGTGGGGCGGGCACTGGATCATCGGTACGACGGACACCGACTGGCGACTGGACCGGTCCCACCCGGCTGCCTCGGCCCGCGACATCGACTACCTGCTGGAGCAGGTCAACACGGTGCTGGACCGGCCGTTGACCACCGCCGACATCGAGGGGGTGTACGCCGGGCTGCGGCCACTGCTGGCCGGCGAGGCCGACTCGACGTCGAAGCTCTCCCGTGAGCACGCGGTCTTCGAGCCGATGCTCGGGCTGCTGCTGGTCGCCGGTGGTAAGTACACGACGTACCGGGTGATGGCGTCCGACGTGGTCGATCGGGCCGCCCGGCGGCTCGGTGGCGCTCGCTCGTCGCGTACGGCCGATCTGCCGTTGCTCGGGGCGGACGGCTTCCCGGCGATGTGGCGGGACCGGGCCGATCTGGCCCGCCGGCACGGTGTGCCGGTGGGCGTGGTGGAGCATCTGCTGGAGCGGTACGGCACCCTGACCCTGGACCTGTTGGCGCTTGTCGACGCCGATCCGCTGCTCGCGTCTCCGCTGGCCGGCGCTCCGGAGTACCTGGCGGCAGAGGTCACCTATGCGGCGCGCGCCGAGGGTGCGCTGCACCTGGAGGACGTGCTGACCCGGCGGACCCGGATCTCGTTCGAGACCAGCCACCGGGGGTTGGAGTCGGCGGAGCACACCGCCGAGTTGATGGGCGCGGTGCTCGGCTGGGACGCGGCCACCCGGGCTCGGGAGGTCGAGCACTACCGCGCTCGGGTGGAGGCGGAGCGGCAGTCGCAGTTGATGCCGGACGACGCCGCGGCGGACGCGGCCCGGCTCGGCGCTCCGGATGTCCGGGGTTATGCGGCCGATCGGGGTGGCGGTGACGATCAGGCTGAGCTGCGGCCGTCCACTAGGTGACGAATTGTAACGTTACTGGTTGGTAACCATCGATACCGGCCCGGATGGTGGTTTCGAACGCTACCTACGGTGGGGTAGGTTTCCGCGCGTGCTTCCCCGCGCGCACCCTCGTCTGCTACTACCGGTCGTCGCCGTCGTCCTCGGCGGCGCACTGACCGGGTGCTCGCTGTTCGACCGGGAGCCACGGGGCACTCCGGTGGCAGAACCGACGTCCTCGGCGGGTGGCGGCGCGCAGCTGGAGATCCCCGCCACGGTCGCGGTCGGCCAGGTCAGCCTGATTCAGCGGCTCGGCGAGGACGGCCCACTGCGCACCCTGAGTGTCGAACGCGACGGCGCGTGGCAGTGCCTCGACTGCGCCGGTGACGGGGTCACGTCCCGGGGCACCCTGGCCCCGGAGTTGACCGAACGGCTCCAGGTGCTGCTCGCCAACCCGGCACTTGCCGACGAGACCGATCAGGTCCGGAGATACCGCTCCACCTGCATCGACGCGCTCACGTCCAGCCTGCTCACCTCGACCGGGCTGATCACCTCGCAGGACTGCCCCGGCGAGGAGCGCACGCCGGTCGCCGGGGAGATCCTGCTGCTGCTCACCCAGGCGACCCCGGCCGAGATCAAGGGCTGACCCGGGCCAGTTCAGGTCAAGGGCTGTTCCCCGGTCAGCTCAGAGCACCTTGCCCGGGTTGAGCAGACCGGCCGGGTCCAGCGCCGACTTGATCGCCTGGTGCACCCGGACGCCGACCGGCCCGATCTCCCGGGCCAGCCAGTCCCGCTTGAGCAGCCCCACCCCGTGCTCTCCGGTACAGGTGCCGCCCAGGTCCAGACCGAGCCGCATGATCTCGTCGAAGGCCCGCCGGCCCCGCTCCACGCTCGCCGGGTCGGCCCGGTCGACCACGATGTTCGGGTGCATGTTGCCGTCCCCGGCGTGCCCCACCACGCCGATCGGCACCTCGCACTCCACGGCGATCCGGGCCACCCCGTCCAGCAGTGCGGCGAGCGAGCCGCGCGGCACCGCCACGTCGTCGATCACCAGACCGCCGTTGCCGCCCGGGTAGGCGTCGGCCGCGAACTTCTCCATCGCCGGATGGGCCAGTCGCCGCGCCTGCAACAGCGCCGCCGCCTCCACCGCGTCGGTGGCCGCGTAGACCTCGTCGGCGCCGGCCGCCGTGCAGACCTCGGCCAGGCTGGCCAGGTCGTCGGCGGCCCGGGGGCCGGTGTCCGCGGCGGCCAGCAGCAGGGCCTGGGCGTCGGTCCGCAGCCCCATTGGCTGGTACGCCTCGATCGCCCGCAGATGGGTCTGGTCCAGCAGTTCCAACAGGCTGGGGGTGAGCCCACGGGCCGCGATCTCGGCCACCGCAGCGCCGGCCGCCGCTGTCGATCCGAAGACCGCCACCAGGGTCAGCGACTCGGCCGGGGCGGGCCGCAGCGCCACGGTCACCTCGGTGATCACGCCGAGGGTGCCCTCCGAGCCGACGAAGAGCCGGGTCAGGTCGTAGCCGGCCACGCCCTTCGCCGTCCGCCGGCCGGTGCGCAGCACCTCACCCGAGGCGAGCACCACCTCCAGGCCGAGCACGTACTCGGTGGTCACCCCGTACTTCACGCAGCACATGCCGCCGGCGTTGGTGGCCACGTTGCCGCCGATCGTGGACGACTCCCAGGAGCCGGGGTCCGGCGGGTACCAGAGCCCCTGCCTGGCCACCGCGCCGGCCAGCGCCGCGTTGACCACCCCCGGCTGGACCACGGCGATCCGGCTCACCGGGTCGATCTCCCGGATCTCGTCCATCGCGACGGTGCTCAGCACCACCGCGCCGTCCACCGCGTTCGCCGCGCCGGCCAGCCCGGTCCGCGCGCCCTGCGGCACCACAGGTACGCCGTGGCGCGCCGCCGCCCGGACCACCGCGACCACCTGTTCGGTGCTGCGCGGACGGGTCACCACGAGCGGGGTGCCGGCCGCGCACAGGTCGGCCTCGTCCCGCTGGTGCATGCGCAGCAGGTCCGGGTCGGTGAGCACGGCGTCGGCACCGAGCGCGGCGCGGAGATCGTCCAGGAGCGTGGTGGGGGCCATGCAGCCGAGGCTAGGTCGCCGGCCGGCGATCATCAACGTGATCAACTACGCGAGATAGCTTGGACGTCATGCTCTACCTGGACCGGCCGGCCTGGCCGTGGCGCGGTCGGCTCTGGTCACACCTGATCAGTGACGTCTCGTACGCCGAGCTGCACGCCTTCGCCGAGGCCCTCGGCGCGCCCCGCCGCGGCTTCGACCGGGACCACTACGACATCCCCGCCGACCGGTTCGCGGCGGCGGTGTGGCTCGGTGCCCAGGTGGTGCCGAGCCGGGAGCTGGTCCGGTTGCTCCGCGCCGCCGATCTGCGCCGCCCGAAGCACCTGGTCAGCCCGCGCCCGTCGGCGGCCCCGCAGCGGTGAGGGTGGCCAGTTCCCGGCGTACGTTGGCCCGGGCGGGCTCCTCCCAGCGGGCCGCCAGCGGCGGCAGACGAAACAGCGCGGGCAGCGCCAGCAGGCCGCCGAGCACCGCCGCCCGCCCGGCCCGGAAGGCCGGCTCCGGCACGTGCGCGTACTCCCGTCGGATCGCCGTCGCGTACCTGTCGTAGGTCGCCGGGGGCGCTGCCAGCACGGCGAGGTCCGCGTCGCAGAGCAGCGCGCCGTCCCGATCGTCCGGACCCACGACGTGCCCGGCGGTGAGCAGCACCAGCCGGCGCACCTCGGCCGCCGTGGGCGCCGGCACCCCGAGCCCGCCGAGCACGCTCTCGGCCAGCGCGGCGCTGTCCTGTTCGTTGGCGTCACCGCCGGCCCGCGGGTCGTAGACCGCGTCGTGCCACCAGGCCGCCAGCCGGACCAGGTCGGCCCGGTCGGCCAGCTCGGCGTGCTCGTCCACCACATCGAGCACCGCCGTCAGGTGGGCCACCGTGTGGTAGTGCCGGTGCGGCTCCCGCCACCTGTCGAGCAGCCGTTCGCCGGCCCGCGTCCACCCCGCGTCCGGCGTCGTACCAGCACCCCGGGCTGCCGCCCGCCACCGCTCCAGCAGATCGACCACCGGCCGAGTCTGCCGCATCCGGGCACGGCGCGCGACGCGGAAGGATTCAGCGGGCCTGTCCCGGGTAGTCGCGCCCATGGCCGTGGCTCGGGACAAGCGACCACCAATGGTGCGACGTACCGCGCTGCGCGACGGGCTGGTGGACGTCGACGGCGCACGGATCGCCGAGGCCACCGAGCAACTGCGCGACCGCGGCCGGGCCACCCTGCACGACCGGCTGCACCGGGTACGGATGGCCGGCGGGCTGGCCGTGCAGGCGGGGCTTGCCGCCGGGCTGGCGTACCTGATCTCGCACAAGGTGCTCGGCAACCCGCAACCGGTCTTCGCGCCGATCTCCGCGGTCGGCACCCTCGCCGCGTCGGTCGGTCAGCGGTTCCGCCGGACCATCGAGCTGATCGCCGGGGTGGGGATCGGGGTGGCCATCGGCGACTTCCTGATCTACCTGCTCGGCACCGGGGCCTGGCAGCTCGGCCTGGTGGTCACCGTCGCGATCCTGTTCACCATCTTCGCCGGGGCGAGCGTCGCCATCGTCATCCAGGCGGCGGCCACGGCGGTGCTGATCGTGACGCTGAGCCCGTCAACCCAGAATCTGGAGATCCCTCGCTTCGTGGACGCCTTCCTCGGTGGCGGGATCGCGCTCCTGGTGACCGCCGTGCTGCTGCCGCTGAATCCGCTCCGGGTGATCAACCGGGCCGCCCGGCCGGCGCTGGACCTGCTCGCCGCCCAGCTCGACGCCACCGCGGACGGGTTGCGCAACCGGGACCGCGCCGGCGTCCAACGGGCCCTGGACCGGCTGCGTAACAACAAGGAGGAACTGGCCACGTTGGCCGAGGCGATCGAGGGGGCGAAGGAGACCGCCACCCTCTCGCCGGCCCGCTGGCACCGCCGCAGCGAGCTGATCCACTACGCGGAGGCGGCCGACCCGATCGACCGGGCGATGCGCAACACCGGCACGCTGATCCGCCGGTCCGTCACGTTGATCGAGGACGACGAGCCGGTACCCGATCCGATGCCGGACGCGATGGGCCACCTCGCCGAGTCGGTCCGGCTGCTCAAACACGAGTTCGCCGCCGGCGAGGAACCGGCGAAGGCCCGGGAGCGGTCGCTGCGCGCGGTCAGCGAGGCGGGTCGGGCGTACGGCGCCGGCGTCGGCTTCTCCGGCAGCGTGGTCGTCGCCCAGATCCGGACCACCGCCAGCGACCTGCTGGTGGCCTCCGGGATCGAACAGGAGGAGGCGAACCGGTGGATCCGCACCGCCTTCGGGGAGCAGGAGCGGCCGGTCGGTGAGCCGGCCGAGCCGGGCGAGGCGCCGAAACCGCCGACCGCCCCGCCCGTCGGCTGACCGCGGCCGCGCTCCTCAGCCCAACTCGGCGAGCGCCGCGAGCAGCCGGTCCACCTGCTCGACGGTGCTGCCCAGGCCGAGGCTGGCGCGCAACGCCGTGGGCGGCAGGTCCCGTCGGCCGGTACGCCCCGCCGCCTCGGCGAGCAGCCGCCGGGCCAGCGGGTGGGCACAGAACAACCCGTCGCGCACGCCGATCCGGTGCGTGCTGGCCAGCCGCGCGGCCACGTCGGCGGAGTCCCGGCCGGCGACCACGAACGAGACGATGCCGACCCGCGGCGCGTTCGGGCCGAAGGTGCGCAGCTCCACCACGTGCGGCAGCGCCTCGATGCCGGTCCGCAGTCGCGTCAGCAGCGCCTGCTCGTGGGCGGCCAGCGCATCCCGGTCGGCCCCGCCGAGCGCCGTGCACACGGCCGCCAGCGCGACCGCGCCGAGCAGGTTCGGTGTGCCACCCTCGTGCCGGGCCGGACCGGTTGCCCAGGTCACGTCGTGGGTGGCCGGGCCGACGTGGCTGGTGGCGCCCCCACCCGCCAGGTACGGCGGGGCGGCGTCCAGCCAGTCCGCCCGGCCGATCAGCACGCCCGCACCGAACGGCGCGTACAGCTTGTGGCCGGACACGGCCAGGTAGTCGGCGTCCAGCGCCAACAGGTCGACCGGGGCGTGCGGGGCGAGTTGTGCGGCATCGAGCACGATCCGGGCACCGTGCCGGTGCGCCACCCGGGCCAGCTCGGCGACCGGCCACCGCTCACCTGTCACGTTGCTCGCACCCGTCACCGCGACCAGCACCGGCAGTGCCGGACTGCTGCCCCGGCGCAGCTCGGTGAGGGCGGCGGCGAGGTCGCGTACCGCCCCGGCGGGATCGGCCGGCACCGGCAGCCGTACCGAACCGCGGGGCCAGGGCAGCAGGTTGGCGTGGTGCTCGCCCGCGAAGGTGACCACCGTGGTGCCGGCCGGCAGCGACCGCGCCAGCAGGTTGAGCGCGTCAGTGGTGTTGCGGGTGAAGATCACGTGATCGTCTGCCCGGGCGTTGAAGAAGTCACCGATCGTCTGCCGGGCCTGCTCGTACGCGAGGGTGCAGCGCCGCGACAGCGCGCCCGCGCCGCGATGCACGCTGGCGTACCAGGGCAGCAGTTCGGCCACCGCGTCGGCGGCGGCCCGCGCGCAGGGTGCGCTCGCCGCGTAGTCCAGGTTGATCTCACCGGGCACGCCGAGGACGTCCAGCGGCACCGACGCGGGCGCGACGGTGGGCAGGGTGGGCAGCGAGGGAACGAGGGTGACGGGCACGCCGGAACCTCCGGGGTCAGGGACCCCGGGTGCGGCATCGGGACGGGGTCCGCGCTTGCCCAGCACACCGATCGGGCTGGGCCCGGTCATCACCCGGGGCACCCCACCGCGAACTCGACGAGGGTTGCCGGCCAGCAAGCCGGGGCTGAACGCTGGCACTCGTGACCTGCGGGCAGCATAGCGGCAACCGATGCGACCGGACCAGCCGGCGGCGGATGGCTACGCTGACCGCATGGCCGACACCCCGCCCGGTACGCCCCTGCCGTCGCCGCCCGCGCCCGTGGCTCCGTCCGTCGGCGGAGCGCCCCGGATGCCGCTGCGCCGGCTGGGCTGGCGGCGGTTCTTGGCGTTGGCCGGGGTGGTGCTGCTCATCGCCGCCTGCGCGGTGTTCATGGTCTTCAGGCTCGGCCAGTCGCTCGGCGCGCAGGCACTGCTGATCGGGGTGGCCGCCGCCATCCTGCCGGTGCCGGTGCTGGTCGCCTGCTTCCTCTGGCTGGACCGGTACGAACCGGAGCCGTTGAAGTATCTGATCTTCTGCTTCGCCTGGGGAGCATTCGTCTCCACCGCCGCCTCGCTCACGGTCAACGAATTCGCCGCCAACCGGTTCGCCGCCTGGGGGCTGCCCGACGCGCTCACCGGCGTGCTGGTGGCGCCGTTCATCGAGGAGTTGACCAAGGCGCTGGGCCCGATCCTGCTGCTGGTGTTCCGGCGACGGGAGTGGTCCGGGATCACCGACGGCCTGGTCTACTGCGGGCTGTCCGCGGTCGGCTTCGCCATGGTGGAGAACATCCTCTACCTGGGTGGGCTGGGCTACGCGTCCGGAGCCGACCGGTACGGTCCGGTGACCGGCGTCAACCAGGTCATCTCGATCTTCATCCTGCGGATCCTGCTGTTCGGGTTCGCCCATCCGCTCTTCACCTCGATGACCGGTGTGGGGCTGGGCATCGCGGCGCGGACGGCCGACCGGCGGGTCCGGGTGCTCGCCCCGATCGCCGGCCTGCTGCTGGCGATGATGTTGCACGGCACGTGGAACCTGCTGCCCACGCTTACCCAGGCCACCGGCGAGGCGTTGATCATGCTGTACGGCTTCCTGGGCCTGATGGTGCCGGTCTTCTTCGGCATGGTGGGTTTCGCGGTGTGGTTGCGCGCCTGGGAGGGGCGGCTCACCGAGCGGACCCTGCCGGACTACGTCCGCGCCGGTTGGCTGAGCCCACCCGAGGTGGCGGCGCTGAGCAGCCTCGGCCGGCGGCACGCGGCCCGCAGTTGGGCGCGGCGGGTGGCCGGCGACGCCGGGGTGCGGGCGATGCGCGGCTACCAGTCCGCCGCCACCCGACTGGCCCTGCTGCGCGACGGCTCGCTGCGCGGCCTGGACCGCAAGCCCGCCGACCAGGAACGGACCGCGCGGGAGGAGCGGGAGCTGCTGGACGCGATGAACGCGTACCGGTCGTTCTTCGTCGGCCGGGACCCGCAGGCCCCGACGGGGGTCTGGGACGGCAGCCGCTACCACCTGCGCTTCCCGGACGGTACGCAGCGGCCGGTGGAAGCGCCGGACGACCCGGTGGTGCCGATCCCGGTGGTGCTGGCCCCCGCGCCACCGCCTCCGGTGGGCTACGCCCCGCCCGGTTGGCCCGGCCCGCGCTCGGCGGCGCCGTGGCCCACGGGACACCCCTGACGGCGGGCGCCCCCGGCCGGCGGCCTCACGTCATCAGCGAGGTGAGGAAGTCACCGAAGCCCTGGAACATCGCCATCAGCGCACCACCGATGGCCTTGAAGATCTGCGCGGCGCCGTCCGGCCGGAAGGCCATGAAGTAGATCAGGAACGCAACACTGCCCCAGGTCAACAGCTTCTTCACGAATACTGGCATCGTCCCTCCCCAGGGCCACGGTCGCCGGATGGCTTCCCGTCGTGCGGCCGGGCAAACGATGCGCGGCGCGGCCTGCTGGCCGGGGGAGGTGCGTCAGAGGTAGAGGCCGGTGGGGTCGTTCTCGATCCGCTCGGCGGCCACCGCGTGCACGTCGCGCTCCCGCAGCAGCACGTACCCGCGGCCGTGCAGCTCGACCTCGGAGCGGTCGTCGGGGTCGAAGAGCACCCGGTCGCCGGACACGATGGCGCGCACGTTCGGCCCCACCCCGACCGCCGTGGCCCAGGCGAGGCGCTTACCGACCTGGGCCGTCGCCGGGATGACGATGCCGGCGGTGGAACGGCGCTCGCCCTCGCTGCCCTCCATCCGCACCAGCACTCGATCGTGCAGCAGGCGGATCGGCAGGCCGGCGTCCAGATCATTGTCCGCGGTCACGCCGCAGACGCTACCGTGTGGCCGACGACGGGTCCGCCGGTGGTTACGCCGGTGGTGGTCGGGGCATTGTGTGGCGGAACTGCCCTACGGTGTCCGGAACGGACGTATGCTGTCCGACCTGTCGCTGTGGGCGGGCCGGTTTAACTGCCAGGAGGTGCGCTTGAGCCGCTTCGAGCGGGTACGCGGGCGGCTTCGTCGCGCCTACCAGTCACGACAGGAGTCGGCCCCCGCCGACGAGGGCATTTCGCCCGACGAGTTGGGTGACGTGTCGGACGCCGCACGGGTGGCGTCGCCTGCCGTGCCGGGGCCGACCGCACCGCCGACGGCCTCGGTCTTCGGCGCGGAACCTCCGGTGGACCTGCACAGCTCGACCTCCAGCCGGGACGACGCCGACGTCCCGCACGGGCTGCGGATCGCCGCCGCCTGGTGCTGGCGGCTGATCGTGATCGGTGTGGTGGCCTGGGCCCTGCTCAGGATCGTCAGCACCGTCAAGATCGTGATCATTCCGCTGGCCATCGCGCTGCTGCTCTCCGCGCTGCTCGCGCCGGCGGTGGGCTGGCTGCTGCGGGCTCGGCTGCCCCGGTCGCTGGCGACGGCGGTGGTGCTGGTCGGCGGTCTCGCCGCGGTGATCGGCACGCTGACGCTCGTGGTGAACGAGTTCATCCGAGGTGTGCCCGAGCTGAGCGAGAAGTCCTCGGAGGGCGTCCGGCAGATCCAGAACTGGCTGAAGACGGGCCCACTGCACCTCTCCGACACGCAGCTCGACCGCTACATCGACGAGGCGCAGGCCTGGATCAACGACAACACCTCCAAGTTCACCAGCGGCGCCCTGAGCACCGCCGCCACCCTGGCCGAGGTGCTGACCGGCACGCTTCTGGTGCTCTTCGCGACGTTCTTCTTCCTGCGCGACGGCAACCGGATCTGGCGCTTCCTGGTCCGGCTGCTGCCGGTGGCCGCCCGGTGGAAGGTCGACGACGCGGGCCGCGCCTCCTGGCACACGCTCGGCGCCTACGTGCGCGCGACAGTTCTGGTGGCCTTCATCGACGCGGTCGGCATCGGCATCTTCCTGGTCGTCTTCGACATCCCGTTCGCCTTCCCGCTGGCCGCGCTCGTCTTCCTCGGCGCGTTCATCCCGATCGTCGGCGCGGCGCTCTCCGGTGGCGTGGCGGTGCTGGTGGCACTCGTCGACAGCGGCCCGGGTATCGCGTTGATCATCCTCGGAGCAGTGATCCTCGTGCAGCAGGTGGAGGGCCACATCCTCCAACCGCTGATCATGGGACGAGCGGTCGCCCTCCACCCGCTCGCGGTGATCATCGGCATCGCCGCGGGTGTCGTACTCGCCGGCATCACCGGAGCGCTGGTCTCCGTGCCGCTCATCGCGGTGCTGAACACCGGGGTCCGCCGGCTCGCCGCCCGCAGGGTCCCGGACACCCCGCCCGACGCGGTGGTCGTCGCCTCCCAGGCACCCTGACCCCGCGCCGTCCCAAGATCACGCACGATCGTGGAAACAGTGGCCTCCCCGCTCGGGGAGGCCACTGTTTCCTTGTTGTAGCGCGATCTTGGCGGCGCGTGGCGCGGCTGGGTCAGGACTTGGCGAGGCGTTGCAGGGCGCCTCGGGCCACCTCGGGGCGGGTCGTGTACCAGAACGGCGGCAGCGAGCGGCGCAGGAACGGCCCGTAGCCACGGGCCGTCTCCAGCCGGGAGTCGAGCACCGCGACCACGCCCCGGTCGCCGGTCGCCCGGATCAGCCGGCCCACACCCTGAGCCAGCCGGACCGCCGCGATCGGCACGCTGACCGCCGAGAAGCCGGAACCACCGCCCGCATCCACGGCCGCGGCACGGGCCGCCGCCAACGGCTCGTCCGGGCGCGGGAACGGCAGCCGGTCGATGACGACGAGCTGGCAGGCGTCACCCGGCACGTCCACGCCCTGCCAGAGCGACATCACGCCGAACAGGCAGCTCGCCCGCTCCTCCCGGAATCGGCGGACCAGCAACGGCAGCGCCTCCTCGCCCTGCAACAGCACCGGCAGGTCGGTCCGCGCGCGCAGCAGCTCCGCCGCCTGCTGCGCGGCCCGCCGAGAGGAGAAAAGCCCGAGAGTACGACCACCGAGCGCCTCGACCAGCCCGAGTAGCTCCTCCCCGGCGGCGTCGGGCAGCCCGGAGACGCTGGGGCGGGGCAGGTGCGCGGCGACGTACAGGATGCCCTGCCGGGCGTAGTCGAACGGCGAACCAACGTCGAGTGAGCGCCAACCGGGACCCTCGGTCGCCGGTACGACAGCACTCGGGGCGGCGTCGCCGGCGAGCCGACGGCCCGGTGACTCGGCAACCGGGCGACCCGTGCCGGTGCGGGCAGCCAGTGCGGCGGCGGCGGGGGTCGGCGGGGCGGGCGGCGGGGCGTCCAACCCGAGGGCGCGGGCCACCGTGTCGAACCGACCGCCCAACGCCAGGGTCGCGGAGGTGGCGACGACGGTGCGCTCGTCGTACAGGTGGGTGGCGAGGGTGCCGGCCACCGACAGCGGCGCCACGACAAGCGCCCGACGGCTGCCGCTGTCGTTCTTCTCCACCCAGGCCACGTCGTGGTCGCCCTCCTCGAGCAGCCGCTGGGCGGTGGTGGACAGCTCGTCCAGGGCGGCCTTGGCCTGCTGCTTGCGGACCGGGTCGGGGTCGTCGGACTTGATGTCGCCGATCGCGTCCAGGGCGGAGCGGGTCGCCGCGTCGAGCAGCGTGCACGCCTCCCGCAACGGCGTCGGCAGCCCGGCGGTGAGTCGCCCGGCCGGCGCCTCGGCCAGCCCGACCGCGAGGGCGTCACCGGCGGCGGTGAGCGCCTCGGCGGTCTCCGGCCGCAGCAGCGTACGGGCCCGCCGGGTGGTCCGGTCGATCAGCTCCGGCACCAGCTCCGCCTGCGCCGCGGAGGAGACCCGGTCGGCCAGCTCGTGTGCCTCGTCGACGATGAGCAGCTTGTGTGGCGGCACGATGTGCCGGTCGGCGAGCATGTCGACAGCGAGCAGGCTGTGGTTGGTCACCACGATGTCGGCCTCACGGGCACGGGCGCGGGACGCCTCGGCGAAGCACTCCTGCCCGAACGGGCAACGGGTCGCGCCGACGCACTCGCGGGCCGGCATGGACACCAGCCGCCAGGCCTGGTCGTCGACGCCGGGGTCCAGCTCGTCGCGGTCGCCGGTGGCGGTCTTCTCGGCCCAGTCGCGCAGCCGCTCGACCTGCTTGCCCAACCGGCCCGCCTCACCGAGCCACTTCGTGCCGCCCCCCGGCCGGGCCGCGGGGGCGTCGAAGAGGGTGTCCTCCGGTTCCTCCTCGGTGGAGTTGTCCAGTCGGGCGAGGCAGAGGTAGTGGTGGCGACCCTTGAGCACCGCGAAGGTGGGCCGGCGCCCCAGCACCGGCTCGACCGCGTCGGCCAGCCGGGGCAGGTCGTGGTCGACCAGTTGGGACTGCAACGCCAGGGTGGCGGTGGAGACCACCACCGGGCCGTCCACGGTGAGCGCCGGCGCGAGGTAGGCAAGCGACTTGCCGGTGCCGGTGCCGGCCTGCACGAGCAGGTGCTCGCCGCCGGCCACGCACTCCTCGATCGCCGTGGTCATCTGCTGCTGGCCGGGGCGTTCCGCGCCGCCGGGCACCGCGCCGACCGCCGCCGCCAGCAGCTCCGTGCCGCTGGGCCGGGCACCCCGCCGCCGGCCCTTGGCGCGGGCCGACGGAGTGGCGGAACCGGTGGTGCTGCGGGGCGGAGTCACCGTGCGACGGTACCCGCCGCCGCCGACACCGGCCGTGCCCCTCCGCCGCGTGGCGCGCCACGGGCCACGCTGGTCGTCCAGGTCGCGCCGTCCGGTTACCGCCGCACTACGACGGGTGGGCAGTATCGGTTAGGGTGCGAATCATGCCGAGCGACATGGTCCGCGTGATCTACCGCAAGTACGACGGCAGCGCCCACCGCGACTACCCGGCCCGCCGGCTCACCGAGGACGACCTCGGCATCTGGCTCGGCGTGCCCCAGGGCACCGAGTCGGTCTACCACGGCCGGCCGTCGGTGGAGAAGATCCCGTTCGTTCTGCTGGTGCCGCACCGCGCCTGGTGGACGGCCATGTTCAACCCTCCGCCCCGCACCAGCGAGGTCTACTGCGACATCACCACCCCGGCCCGCTGGGAGTCCAACGACACCGTCCACCTGATCGACCTGGACCTGGACGTCGTCCGGCGTCGGGCCACCGGCCTGGTGGAGCTGCTGGACGAGGACGAGTTCGCCGAGCACCGGGCGCGCTTCGGCTACCCGGACGACGTGGTCGCCGAGGCCGAGGCGGCGGCGCAACGGCTCTTCGGGGCGCTCGGCGACGGCACCGAGCCGTTCGCCACCTCGTACCGCAAGTGGTTGGGCCTGGTGGTCTGACGCCGCACGCCCGGCCGGCTCACCAGCGCGGTGGCCAGCGGTCGCCGTCGCCGAGCGGGGGCAGGTCGGCCAGCTTCTCCGGGTTGATCTGGTTGTAGATGGCGGTGATCCGGCCCTGGTCCACGGCGAACACGGTGACCAGGCGGATCGGCCGCCCGTCACTGTGCACGGTCTCCATCTGCAGGCCGAGCGCGCCGTCGACGAGCACGAGCCGGGCCAGCACCCGTCCGGCGTAGCGGCCGGTCCGGCCGAACAGGCCGAGCGTGAAGCGACCCACGGCGTCCGCGCCGACGACCGGCTGGCGGGCCGAGGGGTAGTGCCCGCCCGAGTCACCGACGAAGACCACGTCCGGCGCGAGCACCTGGAGCAGTTGGTCCAGCTCGCCGGACTCGGTGGCGGCGACGAACGCTTCGAGCACCCGGCGCTGCTCGGCCAGGTCCGCGGTGTGCCGGGGCACGTCCGGCGCGGTGACCGCCCGACGTGCCCGGTAGGCGAGCTGCCGGGCGGCCACCTCGGTGGTGCCGAGCACGTCGGCGACCCGGGCGAACGGCATCGCGAACACGTCGTGCAGCACGAGCGCGACCCGCTGCTCCGGCGCGAGTCGCTCCAGCACGACGAGCAACGCCGTGCCGACCTGGTCGGTGCGGACCGCCCGTTCGGCCGGGTCCGGCGCGTACCCGTCCGTGAGCGCCGCCGCGCCCAACGGGCTCACCACCGGCTCCGGCAGCCACTGCCCGGGGTACGTCTCCCGGCGGACCCGCGCCGAACGGAGCACGTCCAGGCAGATCCGGGCGCAGGTGGTGGTCAGCCACGCGGACAGCTCGCGGATCTCGGCGCGGGCGCTCGGGTCGGCGAGAGCCCCGGCGTAGCGCAGCCAGGTCTCCTGCACGGCGTCCTCCGCCTCACTGCGGCTGCCCAGCATCCGGCGGGCCACCGAGAGCAGCCGCCCCCGCTCGGCCTCGAACTCCGTCGCCAGATCCTGCACGACCCACCACCCTCCCCGCCGGCACCGCCCAGACGTCCATCCTCCCGCCGACCGGGCGCGCCGGCAGCCCCGCGTCCGACGGCGGGCCGACCCGCGGACCGTGCCGACCGGTGGTGGGGCGGGGTGGGCCTCGACGGGCGGATCGCCTGCGATTGGGCGATGATCCGTGGATGAGCGCACCCCAGCAAGGGCAGATCGTGGCACCGGACGGCGGTTCCGTGCGGGAGTTGCTGCGGGTCACCGCACCTGTGGATCTGGGCGCGGTCGACCCGCGGTCCACGCCCGGCGTGCCGAGTACGGCGGGGCGCGGCGAGCACCGTAAGGCCTGGGCGCGGGAGCAGGTGGAGCTGGTCGGCGGCGAGCTGGCCCGGCAGCAGGAAATGCTCTACGCGATGGCCAAGACCGGGTCGGATCGCCCGGCGCGCCGGGTGCTGCTGGTGCTGCAGGCGATGGACTGCGGTGGCAAGGACGGCACGATCAAGCGGGTGGCCGGCGCGATGAATCCGCTGGGCCTGCACATCCGCTCGTTCGGGCCGCCGACCCGCCAGGAGTTGCGGCACGACTTCCTGTGGCGGATCCGGCGGGAGTTGCCGCCGCCGGGGTACGTGGGGATGTTCAACCGATCGCACTACGAGGACGTGTTGATCGCCCGGGTCGGCTCGCTGGTGCCGGAGGCGACCTGGCGAGCACGCTATGACGAGATCAACTCGTTCGAGCGGGAGTTGACCGAGGGGCGGCTGACCGTGCTCAAGGTGATGCTGCACATCTCGTACGCCGAGCAGGGCAAGCGCCTGTTGGAGCGGCTCGACGACCCACGCAAGCACTGGAAGTACAACCCCTCCGACGTCGACTCCCGGTCGCACTGGGACGACTACCAGGCCGCGTACGCCGAGGCCCTCAGCCGGTGCGGCACGGACGCCGCGCCCTGGTTCGTGGTGCCGGCGGACCGTAAGTGGTACCGGGACTGGGCGGTGGCTCATCTGCTGCGTGAGACGTTCGACACCCTCGACCTGGGGTATCCGGCTGCCGATTTCGACGTCGATCGTGAGCGGGAGCGATTGGTTGCTGGGGGAGTGGATGCGGGTGGGACGGCCGAGATGAACAGCAGGTGAACGAGCGGTGAATGAGGCTTGGCCAGGGGTGGGCCGGCGAATTCGCGGTTCTACCGGCTCCTAGCATTCACCGAGCGGACGTTCTTCGGGCTCCGCCACCCTTCCACCGACGCGACGAGGTCTGTGCTGTGAAGTTTTCCTTCCGCCCCACCGAGGGCGCCTTCTACGAGCTCTTCACCAGGGCCGCGCAGAACCTGGTCCGGGGCACCGCGCTGCTCAACGAGCTGGCCCTGCCGGGTGTGGACGTCCAGTCCGTCAGCGAGCGGCTGACCGAGGTCGAGCACGACAGCGACCAGATCACCCACGACCTGTACAAGAAGATCAACTCGACGTTCATCACGCCGTTCGACCGGGAGGACATCTACCGGCTCGGCTCGCTGCTCGACGACGTGATGGACCACCTGGAAGCGGTGGGCGACCTGCTCTACCTCTACGGGCTGACCGAGCTGCCGGCGCTGCCCCGCGAGCTGCACGAGATGGTCAACGTGCTCGACCAGCAGGCCAAGCTGACCGCCGACGCGATGCCCCGACTGAAGTCGATGAAGGATCTTGAGGACTACTGGATCGAGTGCAACCGGCTGGAGAACGAGGGCGACCGGATCAACCGGCAGTTGCTCGTCCGCCTCTTCTCCGGTGAGTACGACGCGTTGACGGTGCTGAAGATGAAGGAGGTCGCCGACGAACTGGAGGCCGCCTGCGACGCCTTCGAGCACGTGGCCAACACGGTCGAGACCATCGCGGTCAAGGAGTCCTGAGCCGGTGACCTTCACACCCGAACTCATCGCCGTCCTGGCGGTGATCGGGGTAGCCCTGGCGTTCGACTACACCAACGGCTTCCACGACGCCGCCAACGCGATCGCGACAAGCGTCTCCACCCGGGCGCTGACCCCCAGGATCGCCCTCGGTCTCGCCGCGGTCGGCAACTTCGTCGGCGCGCACTTCGGCGCCGGCGTCGCCAAGACCGTCGGCGACGGCCTGGTCACCCTCCCGACCGGGGTGAACAGTCTCGGCGTGGTCTTCGCCGGGGTGCTCGGGGCGATCGCCTGGAACCTGATCACCTGGTACTTCGGTCTGCCCTCGTCGTCCTCGCACGCCCTCTTCGGCGGCCTGGTCGGCGCGACCCTGCTGTCCACCGGCGGCATCGTGCAGTGGGGCAACATCGGCGAGAAGGTGCTGCTGCCGATGGTGCTCTCGCCGATCGTCGGCCTGACCCTCGGCTACCTGCTGATGCTCGCCATCCTCTGGCTGTTCCGGAAGGGGCAGCCGGGCAAGCTCAACCGGGGCTTCCGCTGGGCGCAGACCGTCTCGGCGGCGGCCATGTCGGTCGGTCACGGCATGCAGGACGCCGCCAAGACCATGGGCATCGTCGTGCTGGCGCTCTACACCGGCGGCTTCCAGGAGAGCAAGACGCACATCCCGGGCTGGGTGTTCTGGACCTCGGCGACGATGCTGGCCCTGGGCACGTACGCCGGCGGCTGGCGGATCATCCGGACCCTCGGTCGCAAGATCATCGACCTGGGGCCGCCGGAGGGCTTCGCCGCCGAGACGGTCGCCAGCGCGGTGCTCTACTTCAACGCCCTGGTGCTGAAGGCCCCGATCTCCACCACCCACACGATCACCTCGGCGATCATGGGTGTCGGCGCGACGAAGCGGCTCTCCGCGGTCCGCTGGAACGTCGCCGGCAACATCGTGCTCGCCTGGATCATCACGTTCCCGGCCGCAGCGCTGATCGCCTGCGTCACCTACCTGCTGGTCCGGCCGCTCTTCGGCTGACCGGACCCGGCACCTAAACGGCCCCGGTCACCGCGACCGGGGCCGTTCGGGTCACTCGTACCGGACGCCGATCTGCTCGCGCACCGTGTCCAGCAGCGCCATCACCTCAAGGGTCGTGGAATGCGGCACCACCGGGCTCTCGGTCAGCCCGGCGGCCAGGCAGCGCTGCACCTCGATCGCCTCGTACTGGTAGCCGTTGCCGGCCCCGTCGGCAACGATCGTCTCCGGCTCCGCGCCGGCCCGGTGCAGGACCACGGAACCCGGCCGGAAGAACGGCTCCGGCAGGTCGATCCGTCCGGTGGTGCCCGTGATCGAGGCGGTCTGCCCGCTCAATCCGACCATGCCGCAGCTCAGCGTTGCCAGCGCTCCGCTGTCGTAGCCGAACAGCATGCCGGTGTTCTCGTCCGTCCCCTCCGGGCCGAGCTGCGCCCAGGAGCGGATGTGCTGCGGCACGCCGAGCAGCAGGTGGGCCAGGCTGATCGGGTAGATCCCCAGGTCGAGCAGGGCGCCCCCGCCCAGCGCGGCGTTGCGCATCCGGTGCTCCGGCGGGAACGGCCCGGCCACCCCGAAATCGGCCCGGACGCCGGTCACCGTGCCGATCGCCCCGTCCGCGATCAGGTCGACCACGCGCAGGATCAGCGGATTCAGCCGCATCCACATGGCCTCCATCAGGAAGACCCCGGCGGCGCGGGCGGTGTCCACCAGTTCGGTGCTGGTGGACAGGTCGAGGGTGAACGGCTTCTCCAACAGCACCGCCCGCCCGGCGGTCAGGCAGGTCATCGCCGCCTCGTGGTGCGCGGAGTGCGGGGTCGCCACGTAGATCGCGTCCACCTCCGGGTCGGCGGCCAACTCCACCCAGGAGCCGTACGCGCGCTTCGCGCCGTGGGTGTCGGCGAACCGCCGCGCGCTCTCGACGGCGCGCGAGCCGACCGCGACCAGCTCGGCGTCCGGCACCAGCCGGAGGTCTTCGGCGAAACGGCTGGCGATGTGGCCGGTGGCCAGGATGCCCCAACGAGTCATGCAGGGCACGCTAGCCGAGCCAGCTAAACCCGCCACTGCCCCCACCCACCCGACGAGGCTGGCGCGCTGCCGGCGGTCGCGCTGCCGCGAACTAGGCTCGCGGGCATGACGATCGACAGTGACGGCTTCGCCGCCCCGGCCGCCCTGGTCGAGCACGCCCGCCGGTTCCAGGCCGAGGGCGGCACCCCGGCGACGCCGCGGGTCGCCGCCACCGTGCTGCTGCTGCGTCCGACCGACGTCGACTTCGAGGTGTACGTCATCCGCCGGGTCGCCGCGATGACCTTCGGCGGGATGTACGCCTTCCCCGGCGGTGGGGTGGACCGCTCCGACTCCGCTGCACACCTGGACTGGGCCGGGCCGGCACCCGCCGAGTGGGCCGGGCGGCTCGGGGTGACCCCGGAAGCCGCGCAGGCCGTCGTCTGTGCCGCCGCCCGGGAGGTCTTCGAGGAGGTGGGCGTGCTGCTTGCCGGCCCGGACCCGGCGACCGTGGTGGGCGACGTCAGCGGGGACGACTGGGAGGCCGCCCGGCAGGACCTGGAGGGGCGCCGGCTGGGCTTCGCCGAGCTGCTCGCCAACCGGCAGCTCACCCTGCGGTCGGACCTGCTGCTGCCGTGGAGCCGGTGGATCACCCCGGAGTTCGAGCCGCGTCGCTTCGACACGTACTTCTTCGTGGCCCTGCTGCCGGCGGGCCAGCGGACCCGCGACGTCTCCGGCGAGGCCGACCACACCCTGTGGATACGCCCGGCGGACGCGCTGGCCCGCGCGCAGGCCGGCGAGCTGACCATGCTGCCACCGACCCTGGTCACGCTGGCCCAGGTGGCGGCGGCCGGTGACCTGGCCGGGGTGGCGCGAGCGGCGGCCGATCGGGACGCCGCCAGCCCGGTCACCCCACGCCTGGACCTGCCCCCGGACGGCGCACCCCGCTTCGTCCTGGGCTGACCGGGAGTTGCCGCGCTGCCCGCCGGGCTCGCTCCTACCGAAAGATCGCGCTCGAACAGGGATGTAGTGGCCTCCGTTGCACGGTGAGGCCACTACATCCCTGATCGAGCGCGATCCTGGGTAGGGGTATGCGGCTCAGCCGAAGCGGCCGGTGATGTAGTCCTCGGTCTTCTTCACGCTCGGGTTGCTGAAGATCTTCTGGGTGTTGTCGTACTCGATCAGCCGGCCCGGGTCGCCGGTCTTCTCGATCGAGAAGAAGGCGGTCCGGTCCGACACCCGCGCGGCCTGCTGCATGTTGTGCGTCACGATGATGATCGTGAACTTGTCCTTGAGCTGGAACATCAGGTCCTCGATCGCCAGGGTGGAGATCGGGTCCAGCGCCGAGCACGGCTCGTCCATCAGGACGACCTGCGGCTCGACCGCGATGGTCCGGGCGATGCAGAGCCGCTGCTGCTGACCGCCGGAGAGGCCCGCGCCGGGCTTGCCCAGCCGGTCCTTGACCTCGTCCCACAGGTTCGCCGAGCGCAGTGCCTTCTCGGCCGCGTCCTCCAGGATCGACTTCCGGCGGACGCCGTTGAGCTTCAGCCCGGCCACCACGTTCTCGAAGATGCTCATGGTGGGGAACGGGTTCGGCCGCTGGAAGACCATGCCGATCGTGCGCCGGACCGCGGTGACGTCCACGTCCCGGTCGTAGATGTCCTGGTCGTCGATGGTCAGGCTGCCCTCGACCCGGGCGCCCGGCAGCACCTCGTGCATGCGGTTGATCGACCGCAGGAACGTGGACTTGCCGCAACCGGACGGCCCGATCAGGGCGGTGACGGTCTTCGGCTCGACGGTCAGGTTGATGTTCTCGATCGCCTTGAAGCCGCCGTAGTACGCGGTGACGTTCGAGGCGGAGACGCGCTTGGCCATGGTGGTACCTCCGGGGTTCATCGGCTGAGCCTGTTGCGACGGGCCAGCAACTTCGCCGCGATCGTCAGGATGAGCACGAGGGCGACCAGGGTGAGTGCCGCGGTCCACGCCCGTGCCGGTGCGTACTTCGACGCGTCACCGGCCTGCTGGTAGACGAAGAGGGACAGCGACGACTGGCTGTTCTCGAAGGGGTTCGTGTTGATCGCGGCGCCGCCGCCGGCGACCAGCAGCACCGGTGCGGTCTCGCCGGCCGCGCGGGCGATGGCGAGCATGACGCCGGTGACGATGCCGGGCAGTGCCGTCGGCACCACCACCCGCAGGATGGTCTTCCACTTGGGTACGCCGAGCGCGTACGCGCCCTCGCGCAGTGGCGCCGGGACGAGGCGGAGCATCTCCTCGGTGGACCGGACGATGGTGGGCAGCATGAGCACGCTCAGCGCGAGCGCGGCGGCGAAGCCGGAGAAGCTGGGCCGGCCGTCGTTGAACCACGGCGACACGACGAGCACCCAGAACGCCAGCACGAAGAGGCCGGAGACGATCGACGGGATGCCGGTCATCACGTCCACGAAGAACCGGATCGCGAAGGCGAACTTGCCCCGCCCGTACTCGACGATGTAGATGGCGCAGAGAACGCCGAGCGGGACGGTGATCAGGGTGGCGATGCCGACCTGCTCCAGCGTGCCGACGATCGCGTGGTACGCGCCGCCGTTGGCGTCCCGGGCCCCGATGTTGTTCATCGAGGTCTGGAAGAAGTTGCCGTCCAGCCGCTCGGTGCCCTTGCTGACCAGCGTCCAGACCACCGAGATGAGCGGCAGCACCGCCAGCACGAACGCGGAGTGGATCAGCGCGCTCCAGGTGCGGTTGCGGGCCGACCGGCGCCCCTCGACCGCGTTGGCCGCGGCGAAGAGCCCGACCAGGTAGAGCACCGCGCCGAGGACGACCACGAGGACCGGGCCGCCGATGTCGGTGCCGTAGACGAGCACGGCGGAGAGCGCCAGGGCCGCCACGGCGATGGCCGGGGCGGCGTACCAGGGCAGCCGCCTGGCCCGCAGCGAGTCGGGCTGGGCCGGGGGCCGGGTGCGGTGGGAGGTGACGGTTGTGGTCATGCGGCCGACTCCGTGAACTCCCGGCGGCGGTAGATGATCGCCCGCGCCGTGATGTTGACGATCAGCGTGATGGCGAACAGCACCAGGCCGGAGGCGATCAATGCGCCCCGGCCGGTCTCGTTCGCCTCGCCGAACGCGTTGGCGATGTTGGCGGCGATGGTGTTGCCGCCGTTCTGGATCAGGTTGAACGAGATGTTGAAGGTGATGCCGAGGGTCAGCGCCAGGGCGATGGTCTCGCCGAGCGCCCGGCCGAGGCCGAGCATCATCGCGGCGATGATGCCGGGGCGGCCGTACGGGAGCACCGCGGTGCGGAGCATCTCCCAGCGGGTGGCGCCCAGGGCGAGGGCGGCCTCCTCGTTCGCGGTCGGCGTCTGGAGGAACACCTCGCGGGAGAGCGAGGTGATGATCGGCAGCACCATGATCGCGAGCACCAGAGCGCCCAGCATGACGGACGCCCCGAAGGGGCCGTCACCGCCGAAGAGCGGGATCCAGCCGAAGTGCTGGTTCAGCCAGACCGAGAAGTCCCGCACCGGGCTGCTGAAGACGTCCCGCCCCCACAGACCGAAGACCACGCTCGGTACGGCGGCCAGCAGGTCGACCAGGAAGCCGAGCGCGGTGCCTAACCGGCGCGGCGCGTAGTGCGAGAGGTAGAGCGCGATACCGAGCGCCACCGGCACCGCGATGAGCAGTGCGAGCGCCGAGCTGAGCACGGTGCCGAAGGCGAGCGCGCCGATACCGAACTTCGGCTGGGTTTCGTTGGGGGACCAGCCCTCGTAGGACCAGAAGTTCTCGGTGTTGGCGCGGAGGGCCGGCACCGCCTTGGCGACCAGGAAGATCGCGATGGCGGCGATGATGACCAGAACGGCGGTGCCGGCGGCCAGGGTGAGACCGCGGAAGGCCCGCTCGGCGCCGAACTTACGGCTGCGCGGCAGCGCGCCGCCGCCGCCCAGCTCGGTGCCGCCCGGGGAACGGGTGCTGACTGGTGCCTCGGCCACACGCGCCGAGGCACCGGCGGACCACTCGTGACTCTGAGTCACGTGCGTCCCACCGGTGCCGGCGTCGGCCGAGCGGTGAGGGGTTTCACCCATCTGCTCGCTCGATTCGGTTGCGGAGGTGTGGAATCGGGTCAGGAGAGGTTCTTGACCGCGGTCTCGACCTTGGTGCGGACCGTCTCCGGCAGCGGGGCGTAGCCCAGCTCGGTGAGAGAGGCCTGGCCCTCGGCGCTGGCGGCGTGGCCCAGCAGGCCCTTGACCAGCTTCAACTTGTCGGCCGCGAGGCCCTTGCTGCAGACGACCTCGTACGTCGCCAGGACGATCGGGTAGGCCCCGGTCTCCTTGGTGTTGTAGTCGATCGACAGCTTGAGGTCGTCGCCCTGGCCGTCGACCTTGGCGCCGGCGATGGTCTTGCCGGCCGCCTCGGCGGTCAGCGCGGCGAACTCGCCGTTGCCGTTGCCGATCTTGGACATCTTCAGGCCGGCGTTCTCGGCGAACGACCACTCCATGTAGCCGATGGAGCCGTCGGCAGCCTTGACCTTGCTGGCCACGCCGTCCGAGCCCTTGGCGCCGGTGCCGCCCGGGGCCTTCCACGCCTTGGCGTTGCCCAGGGTCCAGTCGCTCTCAGCGGTCTTCGAGAGGTACTTGGTGAAGTTGTCGGTGGTGCCCGACTCGTCCGAGCGGTGGATGGTCTGGATCGTGGTCGCCGGGAGCTTGGCGTCCGGGTTGTCGGCCTTGATCGTGGCGTCGTCCCACTTGGTGACCTTGCCGGCGAAGATCTTCGCCAGGGTGGCCGGCTTGAGCTGGAGGTTGTCCACGCCGCTGACGTTGTAGGCGACGGCCACCGGGCCGATCACCATCGGCAGGTGGATGGCCTTGCCACCGACGCACTTGGCGTCCGCCTGCGGCTGCTCCTCCGGCTTGAGCGCGGAGTCGGAGCCGGCGAAGTCGGCGGTCCCGGCGATGAACGCCTGGATGCCGGCGCCGGAGCCGGAAGCCTCGTAGTTGATCGTGGTGCCCTGGCACTTCTGCTGGTACGCCTTGATCCACTCGGCCATGGCGTTCTTCTGCGCCGACGAGCCCTGGGCGTTCAGCGTGCCGGTAGCGCAGTCGACCGCGGCGGCCGAGCCCGAAGCGTTCGCGCCGGAGGCGGGCTCGTTGTTGTCCGAGCCGCATGCACTGAGGCCGAGCGTCGCGGCAAGAGCGAGGCAGGCAATAGTGCCGTACCGCTGGAGCTTCACCTGAGGGGTTTCCCTTCGCGTCTGACTTGGCGCCCCGATCCCGGGGCCCGAGGACCGGCACTGACCGGCTGACACGAAAGTTAGAAGTGCCAGGTAGCCGGTTCGCCGGTCGCAAGTGAACGCGAGGTGAACACGTACGGCCGCCGAGATGACCGCTTGCTGAGGGCGAGTTGTCCGTTAAGTGAACCCGGATACACCTGTCGGAAGTATGGGTATATTTCCGGTTCGCCGTTATGCCGCCGAGGCCCGGCCGTTACCGCGCGGTGATCGGCCGGGGAGCGGGTCGACGGTCAGCCCAGGTGGTAGTTGATGTGCGCGGACCAACGGGCGAAGCCCAGCCGCTCGTAGAGCGCGACGGCCCCGGCGTTCGACTCGTCCACGTAGAGCATCACCCGGTCCAGGCCCCGCTTGTCCCGCAGGTACGCCAGCCCGGCGGTGGTCAGGGCCCGGCCGAGCCCGCCGCCGTGCGCGGTCGGCTCCACGCCCAGCACGTACACCTCGCCGATCCGGGCCGACCCCGGGCGTTCGTGCACCTTGGTCCAGTGGAAGCCGAGCAGTCGACCGGTGGCGGTCTCCTCGGCGAGCAGGAAGCCGGCCGGGTCGAACCACGGCTCGCCGAGGCGGACGCGCAGGTCGTCCGAGGTCCACCGCCCCTGCTCGGGGTGCTCGGCGAAGGCGCGTGAGTTGAGGATCAGCCACGCCGCGTCGTCCGACCCGGGCCGGAACGCGCGCAGCGCCACCCCGTCGGGCAGGCGCGGCTCACCCAGCGGAGCGGCCAGGGGGCGGCGCAACTGCCAGAGCACCCGCGCCCGGGTGAACCCGAGGTCGACGCCGAGCGCCGCGGCTGACGGGTGGTCGCCGTGCGCCCACGCCCGCAGCGGCCCGGTGGCCGAGGCGAGTACGCCCCGGGCCAGCGCGCGACCGGTGCCCCGGCGTCGGTACGCGGGGTGCACCACCAGCTCGACCCCGATCCCGCCGACCGGGTCGGTGGTGTCGAGGTGCGCGTACCCGGTGAGGGTGCCGTCGTCGGCGCGGGCGATCAGGTGCAGGGCCGGGGCGTCCGGGTCACGGAGGCGGAGCAGGACGTGCTCGTCCAGCGGGTCGGCGCCGTCGGTGTCGCCGGCGGCGCTGGCGAGGGCCAGTATCTCGCCGATCTCCGCCGGCGCCAGTCGGTCGGTCCGGGTCACCTGGTCGCTGGTCGGCTCCGCGCTGCTCATTCCGCCACCGTATCCGCTGCGTGTCCGGACGAATCTCCAACGCGGCGGGTCGTCGTCCGGGAGCGCCGCAGGCCGGCCAGGGGCGTGACCGCTCGCGCCAGCATCGGCGCGGACCCGGACGCCGCGCCTCACGTCGGGTCGGTGGGCAGCGCCTCCAACTCGAACCTCGCGGTCAGGTCGGGCAGGATCCGGCGCAGCGCGTCCACGGTGCCCTGCCGGTTCCCGCCGGCGTCGTGCAGCAGCACCACCGAGCCCGGTTCGGCCTGCGTCAACACGGTCGCGGTGATCTTGCCGGCGCCGGGCAGTTCCCAGTCCGACGGGTCCACCGACCAGTGCAGCGAGGTCATGCCGAGTTGCCGAGCCACCGACACCACGGGGTACGTCCACGCGCCGCCCGGCTGGCGGTACCAGACGATCGGAGCGTTCGGCACCGCCGCCCGGATCGCCGCGTTGGTGCGCAGCAGATCGGAGCGGATCGCGTCGGCCGAGCGGGCGCCCAGGCCGACGTCGTGGTGCCACGAGTGGTTGCACAGGGTGTGCCCCTCGTTGACGATCGCCTGGATCAGGTCGGGGTGGTTCTGCGCGTTCTCGCCGACCACGCAGAACGTGGCGTGCACGTCGTACTCGCGCAGGAGGGCGAGGACCTGTGGGGTGTAGCGCGGGTCGGGGCCGTCGTCGAAGGTCAGCGCGAGACGCGGGGAGCCGGAGGTGGCGTGCGCGCCGAACAGGTTGTCGGTGCCCGTATTCGGCGCCGACCCGTCCTGACCGGTCTCGGCGGGGCCGGTGCTGGCGCTCGGGGTGCCGCTCGGCTCGCCACCACTGGGCTGGTCGGCGTAGTGCGGCCCGTCGGCACCTGTCGTGGCCCCGGTGGAGAGCCCCGGAACCTGGTCGGGCACGAGACTGCGGCCCAGCGCGTACGCCGAGCCGAGCAGTGCCGCCACCACCACGGTCACGATCCCGGCCGCCCTCGCGGTCGAGTTGCCCCGCGTCACGGCCTGTGCCCGCCTGGCCGGTCACGCCGGCCCGTCGCCCCCGTGGTCACTGCGCGCACAGCCGCCCCCTTCTCCGACAAACCCGGCAGTCAGAATAGGACTGCCAAGCTGCGCAAAAAGGGCATATGGGAAATCGCTCGGGGCGACTCGCGGATCAGACCGGCAGTGGCACGTGCTCCGCCTCGGGCAGCGAACGCGACGGCGGAACGACGAACTTGTAGCCGACCTGGCGAACCGTGCCGATCATCGACTCGTACTCCGAGCCGAGCTTGGCGCGCAGCCGCCGGACGTGCACGTCCACCGTGCGGGTGCCGCCGAAGTAGTCGTAGCCCCAGACCTCGCGCAGGAGCTGGTCCCTGGTGAACACCCGACCCGGGTGCTGGGCCAGGAACTTCAACAGCTCGAACTCCTTGTAGGTGAGGTCGAGCGGCCGACCCTTGAGCTTGGCCGCGTACGTGTCCGGGTCGATGTTCAGCTCGCCGGCCCGGATCGAGCCGCCCGCGCCAGCCGTCGCGTTGCTCAGCCGGCCCACCGCCAGCCGCAGCCGGGCCTCGACCTCGGCGGGGCCGGCCGAGGCGAGGATGACGTCGTCGACGCCCCAGTCCGCGTTCAGCGCGATCAGGCCGGCCTCGGTCACCACCGCGACGAGCGGCACGCCGAGCCCGGTGGCGTGCAACATGCGGCAGGTCGCGCGGGCCTCGCTCAACTCCGAGCGGGCGTCCACCATCACCGCGTCCGGGCTGGGGCCCGCGACCAGGGTGCGAACGTCGCGCGGCGCGGTACGAACCGAATGCGGCAGCAGGTCGAGTGCCGGCAGCACAGCCGACGGTTCGCCTGCGCGCGCAGTCACCAGCAGCAGGATTTCCACGATCACCTCCGTCCCGGCGGCGCACGGCCGCACGCGACCAGACACACTCACGGGGGAGCGCGCTGAGAAATTGCGTGGTCCCGGCGTCGCTGACGGGCGGGGTAACGGGATGAGCGTAACCGATCGCCTTGGCCGCGCCGTCAGGCCATTTCCCGTTTGTCTACCTTGCCCCTGATCGTGGCCCAGGTTTTAACGTTGCTGAAACCCGTGACCACCGCTTCGGGCCGTCGGTCTGGCACGATCGGGTCGTGTTTCCCTCCACGTCGCCCGAGGCCGGCCGCGAATCGTGGCCCGCCGGGCCCCACCCGGGTCCGGCCGCCACACCGAGCCGCGGCCAACCGTCCGCGCCGCGTACCGGCCCGGCCACCACCACCGACGGCGACCGCCGCGAACGGGGTGGGCCTCGTCGGGCCCGGCGAGCCGGTGAGCCGGCCCGCCGATCCGAGGACGAGGTCGACGAGCCGGAGGAGGAGGTCGTACCCCCGGTCGAGGTACGCCGCCAGTTGGCGGTGACCATCGCCGGCTTCGCCGCGCTGCTCGGCCTCGGTCTGGTGCTCGGCGCACAGACCTCGGGTCCCGGTCACCGCCTGCCATTCGCCTTCATCATCTTCGGCGTCCAGTTGCTGTTCGTACTGGCCTGGACCATGGCCATGCGACCGCCCGCGCTGCTGGTCGTCGCCGGGATCAGCGCCGTGGTCGCGGCGCTCGTCGACATCGCCGCGGTGCAGACCGACGTCGCCGGCCTGGCGCCGCTGGGCTACCTGGCGGCCGGCGGGTTCCTCGCCGCGGTTCTCGGCCAGTTGGTCCGTCGGGTCGACCGGGTCCGGGTCACCGACTCACTCGGCGCCACGCTGCTCATCGTGGTCGGGGTGGTGGCCTTCGGCACCCTGATCGTGCTCAGCCGGATCCCGGCCGGCACCCAGGCGATCACCGTCTGCCTGTCCGCCAGCGGCGTCGCGCTGACCGTCGCCCGGTTGACCGACGCCGTGCTGCCCTGGCCCCGACTGGCTCCGCAGGTGCCGCGCGGCGCCGCTGGCGTGGTGGCCGGCGCGATGGTCGGCACGCTCACCAGCGCACTCCTGGGCAGCTACCTGGTGGCACCCTTCACGCCGACCCGGGCCGCCGTGATCGGCCTGGTCGCGGCGGTCACCGCCGTCCTCTCCGATCTCGCCGTGGGGTACGCGGAGGCGGGGCGGCTGATGGCCGGCGAGACGCCCACTATGTGGGTGGCCCGGCACATGCAGGGTCCGCTCGGCGGCTTCGCCCTCGCGGCGCCGGCCGCGTACGCCATGTGCATGCTCTTCCTCTGAGTCACGGTTGAGCGCGGAGCCGCTCGGGTACCAACGGGTGCGCCGCCCTGCGGCGTCGGTATGAACGACCCGTCGCGGCGCGACGGGCGGAGACAGGAGGCGGCGTGGCGCAGGACTATCCGGTGGACGAGGCGCGACCCCGACGGCGTGGCCGCAAGCTGCTCATCGGGCTGTTCGTGCTGCTCCTGCTGCTGGCCGGGTTGCTGGTCGTCGCCGACCGGGTGGCCGTCGGGGTCGCCGAGCGGATGATCGGCGAGCGCGTCCAGCAGGAGGTCGCCAAGCAGGGCGGGCAGGCCGCCAAGCCGGACGTGGAGGTCGCCGGAGTCCCGTTCCTCACCCAGGTGCTCGACGGTCGCTACGAGCGGATCTCGATCAAACTGCGGGACGTGCAGGCCCCGGTCGAGGGCGACACCGTGCGGTTGCCGGTGCTCAACGTGGACGCTCGCAACGTGCGGGCCTCGCTGGACACCCTGCGTACCGGCCAGGGCGACGTCGTGGCGGACACCGTCAACGGCACCGGCACGATCAGCTACGAGAGTCTGACCGCGCTGCTGAAGCGCCCGGGGCTCGTCCTCGGCGAGCAGAACGGCAAGCTCGCCGTCACGGGTCCGGCCGACATCCTCGGTCAGAAGATCACGATCAGCGGCACCGCCGACGTCACCGTCGCCGACAACGGCGCGGTCGCCCTGCGGTTCAACGACCTGGACGCCGCGGGTCTGCCGAACCTGCCGCTGGCCCGCACCTTCCTGAACAACTTCGCCAAGAGCATCTCCATCGACGTGCCCCTGCCGGATCTGCCGTTTCAACTCGCCGTCCGGGAGGTCCGCCCGCTGCCGGAAGGCTTGGCGGTCACCGCCGACGCGAAGAACGTGCCCATCAATTCCGTCAGCTGAGTGGCGACCCGGGCCGGACGACGGCCCGGGTCGTTCCCGGATGGTGGTCGGCCCAGTGGCAGCACGGTCACCGGCTGGTAGGCTCCCTGCTCATGGGGACCCACCTCACCAAACGGCGCGCGGTCGACCTGTGCCGCGTGGCCACCTGCCTGTGTCGCCCCGTCATCTGACGGCGGGGCTGTCTCCGGCCGCCTGACGGCGGCCACCGGCACAGGGTTCTCGCACCCTCCGGTGATCCCACCGAATGCCCGGCAGCGGCGCCGTCGCACGAACCCGTGATCCCGTCCTTCCGCTGGGTCCCGCGCGTGGTGCGACAGTTACACCCATCAATGCTCGCGCGTTGGCTCACCATCCATCCTCACCAGGGAGTGATTCGATGAGTCGCGACACCGCACTCGTTTCGGCCGAGTGGGCCGAGAAGAACCTCGACGCCCCGGGCGTCGTCTTCGTCGAGGTCGACGAGGACACCTCGGCCTACGACACCGGCCACATCGCCGGCGCCATCAAGATTGACTGGAAGACCGACCTGCAGGACCAGGTCCGCCGGGACTTCGTCAACAAGACGCAGTTCGAGGCGTTGCTCTCCGAGCGGGGCATCAGCAACGACGACACCGTCATCCTCTACGGCGGCAACAACAACTGGTTCGCCGCGTACGCCTACTGGTACTTCAAGCTCTACGGCCACGGCGACGTGAAGCTGCTCGACGGCGGTCGCAAGAAGTGGGAGCTGGATGCCCGCCCGCTGGTCACCGACTCGGTGACCCGCCCGGCGACGCAGTACGTCGCGCAGGAGCCGGACACCTCGATCCGGGCCTTCCGGGACGAGGTCGTGGCGGCGATCGGCACCAAGAACCTGGTCGACGTGCGCAGCCCCGACGAGTTCGCCGGCCGGCTGCTCGCCCCCGCCCACCTGCCCCAGGAGCAGGCGCAGCGGGGCGGCCACATCCCGACCGCGATCAGCGTCCCGTGGTCCAAGGCGGCCAACGAGGACGGCACCTTCCGGTCCGACGACGAGCTGCGCCGGATCTACGGCGACGCGGGCCTCGACGACGGCAGGGAGACCATCGCCTACTGCCGCATCGGTGAGCGCTCCTCGCACACCTGGTTCGTGCTCCAGGAGCTGCTGGGCCACCGCAACGTCAAGAACTACGACGGCTCCTGGACCGAGTACGGCTCGCTGGTCGGCGTGCCGGTCGCGCTCGGCGACGAACCCGGGGAGGCCTGATCATGACGCTCCCCACCGCCGCGGGTTGCGCCGCACCCGACCAGGCCGCGCCGCTGCCGGCCAGCCTGGACCTGGAGAAGGAAACCGTCATCACCGGGATCGTCCGCTCCGCTGAGGACGAGCCGGTGCCGGGTGCGTACGTCCGGCTGCTCGACTCGACGGGCGAATTCACCGCCGAGGTGGTGACCTCGGCGGCCGGCCAGTTCCGGTTCTTCGCCGCGCCGGGCTCCTGGACGCTGCGGGCACTGTCCCGGCACGGCAACGGCGACACCGCCGTCACCGCCGGCCGGGGCGTCAACGAGGTTGGCGTCACCGTCGCCTGACCCACTGCTCCGATCGACCGGGGCCGGACACCCACGCGGGTGGCCGGCCCCGGTCGTTTGTCGGCAGGGTCGTCAGGCGGTGCGGACCAACGAAACCCATTGGTGTACGTCACTATCTACTGGTGGAAATCACGGTTGGTGCGCAGGGTGGCGGCGAGTCCGGCGCGGAGGTTCCGATCGTCGTCTGCGTCAGCGCGGACGCCGGGGTGCTCGGTCGGGTGCTGCGCCGGCTCGACGGGGTCGGCTCGGTGGTGAACTGCGCCGACCTGGCCCAGTTGCGGGCGCTGCTGTCCCCGTCGCCGGGTGGCTCGACGTCGGTCGTCGGGCCGGTCGCCGCGCCCGCGACGCCGCAGGGACCCGTCCGCTGGGGTGAGCTGGTCGTCGACCCGACCGCACACCTGGTGACCTGGCGGGGCGACCCGCTGCCGCTCTCCCGCGCCGAACGGGAACTGCTGGCCCGGCTCATCGGCCCGCCGCTGGTGGTGTGGAGCTACGAACAGCTCTGCGCCTCCGCGCTGGGCGGCGCCGACACCGCGGCGCTGCAGTCCACGATCAAGCGGCTCCGGCGCAGGTTACGAGGCCTGCCGGGCGGACCGCAGGTGCACGCGGTGCGCGGCGTCGGCTATCGACTCGGCCCGCCGCCCCGGCTGAACGGCCACTGACCGTACCGCCGACTGCCTCCGCCGCCGGGCCGGCGGCGGGCGCGTGACACCATGACCGGGTGAGCGGTGCTGTCCAGACGGGTTGGGCCTCTTCGGCCGGTCCCACCGTGCCGGCACCCGCCCGGCGACGGCGGCGTTGGCTGCTGGCCGCGACCGTGGTGTGGGCCGTGCTGCTGGCCGTGCTCACCACCATGTCGGTCCGCACCGATCCGCCGACCGTTCGCGAGCAGCGTTCCCTCGACCAGGCCGGCCCGGTGGTCGACCGGGCGATAGGTGAGCTGGCGCGGGCCGCCGGTGCCGCCGGCCTGCTGGAGCTGAGCCCGCCGCGGATCGCTGCCGGCTGCCGGGTCACCCCGTTCGCGGAGGGGGCGAGGCTGCGACGCGAGATCGGCGTACTCGCGCCCACCGGCACCGAGAAGGCCGTGTTGGACGGCATCGCCGATCGGCTGCCGGCGACCTGGCGGGCCGGCGTCGGCTCCGGGCTGGACGGCCCCGAGCTGTACGCCGACGCGGGTGAGTTCGTGGCCGTCGAGGGTCGGCCGACCGTGGACGGCCGAGTGCTGTTGCTCGTCGACACCGGTTGCCGGCCGGTCGGCTCCGGCTACCGACCAGCCCAGCCGACCGCCGCCGGTCCGGAAGCCGCCGCACTGACCGCCGCGCTGGCGGCCCTCGGCCGGCCCGGCGACACCGCGCCGGAGCTGGTCACCGCGCCCTGCCCGGGCGGCGGGTCGGCTCGCACCGCACGGTCCGCGGGCGGCCCCGGCCCGGCCGTGTCGCCGGCCGCCCTCGCTCCGCTGGCCGACGCCACCCCACTGCTGGACAACCCCCCGGTGTACGCGTACCGCACCGGCGCGGTCACGGTGCTCGCCGAGCTCGTCCCGGACGACACCCGGCTGGCCGCCACCGTCGGCTGCCCGAGCTGAACCGGGCAGGTCCTCGGGTCAGCCCTCACCCGGTGGATCCGACTGTTCGCGGCTGCGCCCCAACGCGTCGACCATGCCCCACCGGCCCGGGATGTCCAGCAGCTCGACCCGGCCCATCCCCGGTGGCACGGCCGGGTCGATGATCAGGTGCTCGCCCTGCGGCTCCAACCCCAGCATCACCCGCAGCAGCAGCAGCGGGGTGCCTGTCGACCAGGCCTGCGGGCTGCACGCCGTCGGGTACTCCACCGGGTAGTCGGTGAGATCCCGGTCGTAGCCGGCGAACGCCTCCGGAAGCCGCCCCTCGAAGTATCGGGAGGCCGCTAGCAACGTGTCGCAGAGCTTCCCCGCCTCGTTCCGGAAGCCGTACCGCCACAACCCCCAGGCGATGATCGAGTTGTCGAACGGCCAGACCGTGCCCACGTGGTAGCCGATCGGGTTGTACCGTCCCTCGTCCGCGGCGAGCGTGCGCACCCCCCAGCCGGAGAACAGCCGTGGCCCGAGCAGGTGCTCGACCACCTTGCCGGCACGGGACTCGTCCACGATTCCGCTCCACAGCAGGTGCCCGATGTTCGAGGTGAGCGCGTCCACCTGCCGGCCGTCGGCGTCCAGCGCGACCGCGTAGTACTCGCGGTCGGCGATCCAGAAGTCGCGGTCGAACCGCCGCTTGAGGTCGGCGGCCTCGCCCTCCAGTCGGTCGGCGAACTCCGGGTCGTTCCAGAAGGTCCGGGCCAGCCGCGCGGCCCGGATCTTCGCGTCGTACGCGTACCCCTGTAGTTCGCAGGTGGCCCGGGGAAACCCGGGGAACTGGCCGTCGGCGTACGAGATGGCGTCCCAGGAGTCCTTCCAGCACTGGTTCTGCAGGCCGGTCTCCGGGTTGCGGGTCTGGTACCAGAGGTAGCCGGTGCCGAGCAGGTCGCCGTACGTGTCGATCCACTCCAACGCCGCGCGGACCTGCGGCTCCAGCCGGCGTACCAGTGCGGAGTCGCCGGTCCAACGCTCGTACTCGTCGATCAGGATGATGAACAGCGGTGTCGAGTCGGCCGACCCGTAGTACGGCGAGTGCGGCTGCTCCTCGAAGCCGGCGGTCTCCCCGTACCGCAGTTCGTGCAGGATCTTGCCGGGCTCCTCGTCCCGGAAGTCGTCCACCCGGTGCCCCTGAAGACCGGCCAGCATCAGGATGGTCGGTGGGACCAACTCCGGCAGGAACGGCAGCACCTGCAGTGAGGTGATGATGCTGTCCCGGCCGAACAGGGTCATGAACCAGGGCAGTCCCGCGGCGATCAGCCGCACGCCCAGGGCGATCGACTCGTAGCGCAGGGCGGCCAGGTCGTTGAGGCTGCGCCGGTACGCCCCGGCCAGTGGTTCGCAGTCGCACCCGAGCTTCGGCGCCCGGTCGACCAGTTCCTGCTGCTCTGCCCGGATGACGTCCGCGCTGCGGCTGCCCCCGTACGGCAGGGTGGCCCGGATGTCCTCGCCACGGGCGCCGTAGACGACGCTTGACACGTGCAGCCGGGTGGTCCAACTACTGTTCCGGGCGATCCGGATCCGGAAGGCCATCCCGCTGGCATCGACCTGCGCCGGCGCACTGCTGCGGACCACCATCTCCCGGTGGAACGCCTCCCGCCGGTAGGTCAGCCGCAGCTCGTTCTCGGCGACCGAGACGGTGGTCCGGCCCCGCTTCTGCCGCGAGTTCTTGATCTCGAACAGGTCGGCGAAGTCGGCCCCGATCTCGATCCGGACGGTGCACTCGACCTCCGCGCCGAGGTGGTTCAGCACGGTCAGCTCCTCCTCGAAGCTGCCCACGATCGCCCGGCTGCGGATCACCGATGCCTTCGCGTCCAGATAGTGCGTGGGTTCCCCGGGGGCGAGGAAGAACTTGGTGCGGTACGACTCGGCGTCGTCGACGGAGAGGGCGTGCAGCCGTTCGCCGTCCAGGGTGAGCACCCACGTGGACAGGAATCGGGTGTCGAAGGAGAACAGCCCGGTGGGGAAGTCGAAGGATGGTTCGATGTCCCCTCGCCGGTCGCTGACCAGGAAGGTGTTGCCGTCCAGGATGCTGACGAGTTCCTTCACGCCGGTCGTCCGGCTGTCCTGCGCGCCGTTTCGCGGGGGTCGCGGGTGCCGGGCGGGTCCGGGAAGAACCGGCGGAAGGCGAGGAAGAGCACCACGTTTCCGCTGAACGTGCTCTCGTTGCGCAGCACCGCCGCGACGCCCTGTGCCTCGCCGACGATCAGTCGGTCGAAGAGGGCGGCGCTGCTGTACCAGATGGCGTCGGCCGGGCCGCGCCCTCGGCTGACCTGCACCGACCCGGGCCGCATCCGGACCAGCCAGTGCTCGGTCTGGTGGTCGTCGCCGAGGTCGATCTGAAGCGTTCCGTCGGCCAGGCCGCCCAGGATGTCGGGGGCGCGGGACGGCAGTGCTTCGAAGAACCTCTCCGTCGCCTCGGTCACATCCGAATCGTAGGCAGCTGCCCGGGTTGTCGGGCCGGTATCCGCACTCCGCTCGAATCGACGAACCGCGTGAAGCGGTCAGTAGACGAGCGCCTGCGCGCCCTCGGCCATCGCCTCCTCGACGAAGACGGCGGCACCGGCGATCCGGACCCCGGGCAGTACGTCGTCCGGGCCGATCTCCCGTCGGGCCGCGCACTGGGTGCACGCGGTCACCCGGCCACTGGTCAGGATGACGTGCAGCAACTCGGCAAGCGGCGCGGAGTGCGGCAGCTCGAACTGCTGGGCGCGTCCGGGCAGGGCGAACCAGGTTGACTCACCGGTCAGCCAGAGCGATACGTCCACGCCGGCCGCGACCGCCGTCGCGGCGACCGTGAATGCCTGTGCGCACCGCTCCGGGGCGTCCGCCCCAGCGGTGGCCTTGACGACGAGAGTGCGGGCCATGTGGCCCAGCATAGGATGGTCGGGATGGTTACCGAGATCGGGTTTGTCAGCCTGTTGGTCGCTGGCCTGGGCGGGCTTGCCGGCGGCCTGGTCTACCTTGCCGTACGGATTTCGAGAGGACGTTGGTGAGCGCGAGGAGTGAGCCGGGCTTGCGAGCCCCGCAGTCGCGAACGAAGGTGGCCCGGTGAGCGCGAGGAGTGAGCCGGGTCTGCGAGCCCCGCAGTCGCGAACGAAGGTGGCCCGGTGAGCGAGAATCCGCTGCAGCCGCCGTGGCTGAACGCGCCGCCGGTCGAGGAGTACCCCTTCGAGGAGAGTCACGACCTGCGGGTCGGGCCGAAGCTGCACCCGGCGTTGGATGGCCTGCTGCCCTACATCGGCCTCTGGCGTGGCCGGGGCAAGGGTGGTTTCCCCACCATCGAGGATTTCGACTACGCGCAGGAGATCCGGATCAGCCACGACGGCCGGCCGTTCCTGCACTACGAGTCCCGTGCCTGGATCCTGGACGAGCAGAGCAAGCCGGTCCGTCCGGCCGGCCGTGAGGTCGGCTGGTGGCGGCCGGTGCTGGTGGACGGTCGGGCGACCGATGAGCTGGAGGCGCTGCTGACCACGCCGACCGGGATCATGGAGCTGCACCTGGGCAAGCGCACCGGCACCCAGGTGGAGTTCGCCACCGACGCGGTGATCCGGACTCCGACCGCCAAGGAGGTCACCGGCGGGCACCGACTCTTCGGCATCGTCGAGGGTGCGCTGCTCTACGCCCAGGAGTTGGCCGCGGTGGGGCACGGGCTCAGCCCGCACCTCTCCGCCCGGCTCGTCCGGGTCGGTGGCTGACTAGTTCGGGAAACCCAGCAGAGCCTGTAGGGCGGGGGTGCGCGGGCAACGGTCCCGACGCACCCCGTCCAGCGTGTGGACCTCGACCGCCCCGCGTACCGACGAGGTGAACCACACGCCGTCGGCCGCGTGCAGCTCGGCGGGGGTGACCATCCGCTCGGCGGCGCGCAGGCCCAGCTCGGCGGCGTGGGTGAGCAGCCAGGCCACGGTCGTACCGGCGAGGATGCCGGTGCTGGCGGCCGGCACCGTGCAGAGCGTGTCGTCGGTGAGCCACACCACACTCGCGGTGGGACCCTCCAGCGCGTACCCGTCGGAGGAGATCCAGAGCGCGTCGTCCACGCCGCTCCGGCGGGCCCAGCGGCGGGCGGCGCTGCTGAGCGCGTACGACGTCGATTTGATCCCGGCGGGCAGCCAGCCCAGTCCGCTGCGGGCGTCGGCGGGCATCCCCAGCGGCAGGGTGGCCACGCTGATTCCGGTCCGCCGGGCGGCTCGGGAGGCCGCCGGTACGGGCGCCAGCGTGGCGTACACCGTGGGCGGGCCGCCGGTCTCGGGGCCTCGGGTGCAGACCAACCGCAGTGCCCCCTCCACAGCCGCTGGCCAGCCCGCACACACCTCGTCGAGCAGGTCGATCAGCGCCGCGGTGGGCGGCACGGCCAGTTCGACGGCGTCGGCCCCGGCGACCAGCCGGGCGAGGTGTTCGTCGCGCAGCCACGGCCGGCCCTGACGCAGGTGCATGGTCTCGAAGAGGCCGTCGCCGTGCAGTACGCCGAGGTCGTCACCGCGGAGCATCGGGTCACCGGCCGGCACCGGGCCGCGCCCGAGGACGACAGTCCGCGCGGTCGGATCGGCCCCGACCTCTCCGGCTGGGGACTTCACCATGACCATCGAGCGTAGCGGCGGTCGATCGCGGTGCCCGGACCGGCACGGTGGCCGAACTATGATCGGACGGTGTCCGAATCCTCCCTCGCGGAAATGCTGCGAGCCCGTGGGCTGCGGCTGACGCCCCAGCGACAGCTCGTCCTCCAGGCGGTGCTCGATCTGGGGCACGCCAGCCCGGAGCAGGTGCACACCGCCGTCCGGGAGGTCGCCGCCGGCGTCAACATCACCACCATCTATCGCACGCTTGAGCTGCTGGAACGGCTCGGCCTGGTCACCCACACGCACCTGTCGCACGGCTCACCGACCTATCACGCCGCAGGTGAGCACCAACACGTCCACCTGGTCTGCCGGGAGTGCGGGGCGATCGACGAGATCGATCCGGGGCTGCTCCGGCCGCTCGCCGACGAGTTGGCCGCGCAGCGGGGGTTCCGGGTGGATATCGGGCACGTGTCACTCTTCGGCGTCTGCGTACGCTGCGAGAACGGGGACAACAAATGATCGACATCGCGGGTGCGGTGGCCGTCGAGAGCATCGACGAGGCGAGCCGCGACCAGCCGGATCCGGCGCACGTCGCGGCCGGGGTGCGGGGAGTGGCCGCGCACTACGGGGACCCGCTGCGCGAGCAGCGCACCCTCGACACCGAGGTCGGCCTGGTCGACCGGTCGCACCGGGGAGTCATCGCGGTGCCCGGGGAGGAGCGCGCCGGCTGGTTGCACACGATCACCTCGCAGCACCTGACGACGCTGGCCGCCGGTGAGGGCACCGAGCTGCTGGTGCTCTCCCCGCACGGCCACGTGGAGCAGCACGCGCTTGTCGCGGAGGACGGCGAGACCGCCTGGCTGGACACCGAGCCGGGTGCGACCGAGGGCCTTCTGACCTACCTGGAGAAGATGCGGTTCTTCAGCCGGGTCGACCCGCGCGACGCGACCGCCGAACGGGCGTTGCTGTCGCTGGTCGGGCCGGCGGCGACCGAGGCGCTGGCCACGCTCGGCGTGACCGGGTTGGCCGCACCGGACCTGGTCGCGGTGCCGGGTCCGAAGTTCGCCGCCGGCGCCGTGCCACCGCGGGCGAGTGTCCGGTACGACGTCAAACCGCTGCCGATCGGCGGCTGGGCGCGGCGCGGCCTGCTCGGGGTGGACCTGCTGGTGCCCCGCTCGGCGATGGACCAGGTGGTGGCGGAACTGCGCGGCGCCGGCGTGCCGGTCGCGGGGCTGTGGGCGTACGAGGCGATCCGGGTGGCCGCTCGGCAGCCCCGGGTCGGAGTGGACACCGACCACCGGACCATTCCGGCGGAGGTGGATCTGATCGGCCCGGCGGTGCATCTCGACAAGGGTTGTTACCGGGGGCAGGAGACGGTGGCCCGGGTGCACAACATGGGACGACCGCCGCGTCGCCTCGTACTGCTGCACCTGGACGGGGTGACCACCGACCAGCCGCCGGTGGCCGGTACGCCGGTGACCCTCGACGGCCGGGCGGTGGGCTTCGTCGGCAGCGCGGTGCTGCACCACGAGCTGGGGCAGGTCGCTCTCGCGGTGCTGAAGCGGAACGTCCCGGACGACGCCGCGCTGCGGATCGGGGAGACGGCGGCGGCGATCGACCCGTCCTGAGCGGGGCGTCTAGGATCGCCGGCATGACGACAGGGACGTTGATCACGGTGGCTCCGACGGGCGCGGAGTCGGCCAAGGCGGAGGTGCCGGCGCTGCCGGTGACCCTCGACGAGCTGCTGCTCACCGCGAAGGAGTGCGAGGCGCTCGGCGCCGCCGTGATCCACGTCCACATCCGCGACGACGAGGCCCGGCCGACGCTCGACCCGGTGCGGCTGGCCGACACGGTGGCGGCGCTGCGGGACAGCACCGACCTGATCGTGCAGCTCTCCTCCGGCGGCGCGGTGACCGACCCGGAGGCGGCCCGGCTCGCCGTGCTCGACGCCCGGCCGGACATGGCCTCCTGCACCATGGGCACTGTCAACTTCGGCGACGACGTCTTCCTCAACCGCTGGGAGTTCATCGTCGACCTGCACACGCGGATGCAGGAGCGCGGGATCGTGCCGGAGTACGAGATCTTCGACCTGGGCCACCTGTCCGCGTTGCAGCGGCTGCTCGGCAAGTACGGGCTGCCAGCCGGCGGGCACGTGCACGTCGACTTCGTGATGGGCGTGCCCGGCGGCATGCCGGGCACCACCGAGACCCTTGTCGCCGCCCACCGGATGCTGCGCGACCTGCCCGAGGGCACCACCTTCTCGGCCACCGGCGTCGGCCGCAGCACCCTTCCGGTGCTGTTGGCCGCGCTGTCGACCGGCGGGCACCTGCGGGTCGGCATGGAGGACACCGTGACGTACGCGAAGGGGCGTCCGGTGGAGTCCAACATGCAACTGGTCGCCCGCGCGGTGGGGTTCGCCCAGCTCGCCCAGCGCCCGCCACTGACCACCACCGAGGCCCGCGAGCTGCTCGGGCTGTAAGGCCGGGTCTGTCCCGCGCTCCTGTCACCCGGGTGGAGGACCACCTGGTCACCCGGCCGACGGGCACCCCGGGACCGTCGGTACCGTCCAGCGCGTGACGAAGACGTACGAGGGCGGCGCGCCGCTCGCCGAGGTGGTCCGGTCCGGGTTCGTGGAGGGTGCGCACCGCGGCTCGGTAGTGGTGCTGGACGCCGCCGGGGCGCCGGTGGCCGCCGCCGGGGACGTGACGTCGCCAATCTTCCCCCGCTCGGCCAGTAAGCCGATGCAGGCGATCGGGATGCTTCGGGCCGGTCTGTCGTTGACCGACCCGGCCGACCTGGCCCTGGTGTCGGCGAGCCACGCGGGTGAGGACTTCCACCTGGCCCGGGTCGGTGCGCTGCTGGAGCGCGCCGGGCTGGACGCGGAAGCGTTGCACTGCCCGCCCGACCTGCCGGCGGGCACGGCCGCCCGGGAGGCGGTGCTGCGCGCCGGTGGCGGCCCGAGCAGGGTGCAGATGAACTGCTCCGGCAAGCACAGCGGGATGCTGCTGACCTGCGAGGCCGCCGGGTGGCCGCGGGATGGCTACTGGCGGCCGGAGCATCCGTTGCAGCAGCGGCTGCGGGCGGCCATCGAGGAGTTCACCGGGGAACAGGCGGCGGCGGTGGGCGTGGACGGCTGCGGCGCCCCGGTGCTCGCCGTGTCGCTGACCGGCCTTGCCGGGGCGTTCCTCCGGCTGGTCGACGCCGAGCCCGGCTCGGTGCCCCGCGCCGTGGCCGACGCCATGCGCGCGTACCCGGAGATCGTCGGTGGCACCCAGGCCGACGACACCCGGCTCATGCGTGGGGTCCCGGGCCTGCTGGCCAAGATTGGTGCCGAGGGTGTGATCGCGGTGGCCCTGCCGGGCGTCGGCGCCGTCGCACTGAAGATCGACGACGGCGCCGACCGGGCCCGGATGCCGGTGCTGGTCTCCGCGCTGCGCCGGCTAGGTGTGGACGCCCCGGTGCTGACCGAGTACGCGGAGGTGCCGCTCTTCGGCGGCGGCGTCCCGGTCGGCGCGGTCCGCCCGCTCTGGTGACACCAGCGGCACGGGCGGCTCGCCGCCCGTGCCGCTAGTTCAGAAAGTCGAGCAGGGCGGCGTTGACCGGCTCCGGACGTTCCAGCGGCAGCAGGTGCCCGGCGTCCGGCACGTCGGGCAGCCGTACCGCGCCGGGGACCTCGGCGGCGATCCGGTCGGCGAGTCGACTGATGTCCGGCACGTCCGCGGCGCCGGCGGTGACCAGGACGGGGATCGTCAACTCGCCGAGGCGACCGATCGCCGGTGGCGTCAGCTCGCCCACCTCGACCGCGCCGAGCGCCAACTCGGCGGCGAGGGCACGCTGGTCCATCTCCTGCGCGAACGCGAGCAGTTCCGGGTCGACGTCCTCCGGCTGGCGGGCCGGGCCGACCACCCAGAACCGCACCTCGCCGGCCGCCCCGGCGACGAAGTCGTCCGGGTCGACCTCTCCGACCAGGCTGTCCCAGAGGTCGTTCGCCTCCTCGGACCACTCGTTGCCGGAGACCGCGGTGTCGAACAGCGCGAGCGCGCTCACCCGGTCCGGGTGGGCCAGCGCCGTGTCGATGGCGACCGACCCGCCGAAGGAGCAGCCGACCAGGGCGGCCCGGGGCAGGTCGAGCGCGTCCAGCAGCCCGGCCACGTCGTCGTGGTGCGTGAACGGGGTGGGGGGCAACTCCGAGTCTCCGTAGCCGCGCAGGTCCGGAACGATCACCCGGTGCCGAGTGGCGAGCGCGGGCACCTGCCCCCGCCACATCCGCCGGTCGGCGATGCCGGCGTGCAGCAGCACGACCGGCGAACCGGTGCCGGCCTCGTCGTACGCGATGCTTGCTCCGTTGACTGTGATCGTGTGCACGAACGGACCGTACGGATCGGCGTTGCGGCGCGCAAACAGGGCGCTGAGACGTTGCTAACTACGGCTAGCGTTTTGCTTGCAACAGCTAGCGCGATTGGTTAGCGTCGCTCCCATGGCCACACCCAAGGACCTTCCCGACGTCGGCGGGTTCATCCGCGATCTGCGGCGCAACGCCAAGATCTCGCTGCGACAGCTCGCCGAGCAGGCGGGGGTCAGCAACCCGTACCTGAGCCAGATCGAGCGCGGGCTGCGCAAGCCGAGCGCCGAGGTGCTTCAGCAGCTGGCGAGCGCGCTGCGGGTCTCCACCCCGGCGATGTACCTGCGCGCCGGGCTGCTCGACGACAAGGAGGGCCACGGTGTGCTGGCCGCCATCGCGGTGGACACCGACCTGACGATGGCCCAGAAGCAGTCGCTCAGCCAGATCTACGAGACGTTCCGCCGGGAGAACACCCGGCTGGCCGAGGCCCGGGCCGAGGCCGAGGGCACCGGCACGACCGGAGCGACCACTCCGACCGACGTCGCCGACCAGCCCGCCGACGTGGCCAACCTGGCCGCCACCGGCCCCACCACCGCAGGCGGCACCCCGACCGAGGCCGTGCTCGAGTCGGTCGCCGTCACCGAGGCGGGTACCGCACCCGCCCCGGGCAGCACCAGCACCCCCGAGAAGAAGGCCGCCGGTCCGGCGGCCCGCGAGGCCGCCACGGTGGCCGAAGAGGAGACCTCATGAGCGAGCCGAAGACCAACCGCATCCCCGCCCCGATCTACGCCGCCGCTGGCGCCGGTGAGTTGGCCATCGAGCAGCTGCGCAAGCTGCCGGCCGTGGTCGGCGTCCTCGGCACCCGGGTCGTCGCCGACCTCGGCGGCCGGGCCGTGCTGACCGGCTTCGAGTTGCGGCAGAAGGCCACCGAGACGCTGCGTACCGCCAACGAGACCGCCGGCACGCTGCGCGAGCTGGACCTGGCCAAGCTCCGCGAGTCGGCCGACCTGGCCAAGCTGCGCGAGGCCGCCGACCTCGACAAGCTGCGGGCAGCCGCGACCCGCAACGCCATCATGGTCTTCGCGGGCGCGCAGGCCGCCCAGGAACGGGCCTACGCGGCGTACGGCGCGCTTGTCGCCCGCGGCGAGCGGGTTGTCGGCGCCGGCGTGCTGGAGGCCGCCGAGACGGTCAACGCCGACATCGAGGCGACCGAGACAGTGACGCCCGTCACCGCCACCCCGGCCGCCCCGGTCGCGACCCCCGCCGACGTGTCGACCTCCGCCGACGTGCCGACCCCGGCCGACGTGGCCGAGATCGTCGAGGCCAAGCCGGCCGCCGCCAAGAAGGCCGCCCGTGCGCCGAAGGCCGCCAAGCCGGCCGCGACCCCGTCGGCGAAGCTTCCCGGTGCCACCAAGCGGACCCGCCCGGCGGCCGAGTAGTTCGTCAGGTCGACGACCCCGGCGGCGTCCTTGTCGGACGTAGCCGGGGTCCTCGACATAAGCTTGCCGGCATGGCCAACGCCGCGCCGATCTTCGCGTTCGAAGTCCGCTCCGTGATCGAGCTGATCCTGCTCGTCTTCGCGCTGATCGTCCAGGGCGTCGCTCTGGTGCACGCGATCACCCAGCGCTCCGACGCCTTCCCCGCCATTGGCACCCTCCCGAAGGGCGGCTGGATCGCCATCCTCGCCGTCTGCCTCGTGCTGACCCTGCTGGGCTTCGGCCCGATCAGCCTCTTCGGTCTGATCGGGATCGCCGCCGGCCTGATCTACCTCCTCGACGTTCGGGTCGGTCTGCGCGACCTGAGCGACGGTAAAGGGTTCTGGTGAGAGGTTTTCGCTGGCCACCCCCACCGGACAGTGGACCCCGCACCTGGGGTCCCGGCCCGGGTGGGCCGCGTACCGGCCGACCGGCGCTGCCGGAGCCGGAGACCGAGCTGGTCGCCACCCCGCACGGCGTACGCCTGGAACGGCTGGTCACCGGCACCGGTGATCCGGTCACCGTGTTCGCGCACGGGCTGGGCAACGGCATCGCCACCACCCGCCCGTTCGGCAGTGGCGTGACCGGCCGCAAGGTGTTCTTCCAGTTCCGCGGGCACGGCCGTTCCGACGCCCCGGACGGGTCGTGGGACTACCTGGACCTGGCCCGGGATCTGCGCGCGATCGCAGACCTCGGCGGGGCCAGCCGGGCGTTCGGCGCCAGCCTCGGCGCCGGTGCCCTCTGCCGGTTGCTCGCGGAGAGCCCGGAGCGTTTCGAGAAGCTGGTCTTCTTCCTGCCGGCGGTGCTCGACGAGCCGCGCGGGCCGGTCGCCCACGAACGGATCACGGATCTGCTGGCGGCGGTGCAGAGCGGGGAGGCCTCGGCGGTCGCCGACGTCGTCGCGCTGGAGCTGCCCGCGGCAGTGCGCAACACACCTGCCGGCTGGGCGTACCTGCGGCAGCGGCTCGACCAGCTGCTGCGCGACGGTCTGGCCGAGGGGCTGGGCACGCTTGCGGAGCAGACGTCGCTGCGCCAGATCGGCGACCTGGCGGCGGTCACCGCGCCGGCGCTTGTCATCGGTTGCGCGGGCGACGACCTGCATCCGGTCGAGGTCGCCGAGCGGCTCGCCGTCGCGCTGCCCCAGGCCACCCTGCACGTGTACGACAGGCCCGGCGTCCTCTGGACGGAACGCGCCGACCTGCGGGACCGCATCGCCGGCTTCCTGAACGAGTAACCTGCCCTGTCATGGGCGTCACACAACATGGCCGCACGCACCGGCTCGACCTCGCCGACCCGACCCTGCGCGAGTGGACGTGCACGGTCCTGCACGCCGACGCCGAGCAGGGCATCGTGCTGGACCGCTCGGCGTTCTACCCGGGCGGCGGCGGCCAACCGCCGGACCACGGAGTGCTGCTGTGGCAGGGCGTGCAGACCCGGATCGTCGGCACCCGCAAGGGCGACGACCCGTACCTGATCCCCGCCGAGGGTGACCCGCTGCCGCCGGTCGGCACCGAGGTCGTCGGCGCGCTGGAGGATGAGCGCCGCACCCGGTTGATGCGTACCCACTCGGGCCTGCACGTGCTCTGCGGTGTGGTGTTCCGCGACTTCGGCGCCCTGGTGACCGGCAACTCCATGGAACCGGGCGAGGCTCGGATGGACTTCAACCTCCCCGAGGTCCCGCCGGACTTCAAGAGCCGGATCGAGGAGCTGGTCAACGCCGAGGTGGCCGCCGACCGCTCGGTCGCCACCCGGGTGCTGCCGCGCACCGAGGCGCTGGCCCTGCCGGACATCATCCGTACCCAGTCCAACCTCATTCCGCCGGACGAGCAGGAGGTCCGGATCGTCGACATCGTCGGGCTGGACGTGCAGGCCGACGGCGGCACCCACGTCGCGTCCACCGCGCAGATCGGCAAGGTGCAGGTCGTGAAGGTGGAGAGCAAGGGCCGGGCCAACCGCCGCGTCCGCGTCCGGTTGGTGGACTAGATCGGGTGACGAATTCGGACGCCGGTTGTCAGGTATCGCTGGCAACGTCGCAGGCATGACACAACCGCTCGCAGGAAAGATCGCGCTCGTCGCCGGCGCCACCCGGGGCGCCGGTCGGCAGATCGCGATCCAGCTCGGTGCCGCTGGCGCCACCGTCTACGCCACCGGCCGCAGCAGCAGTGCCGGCCGCTCGGAGATGAACCGGCCGGAGACCATCGAGGAGACCGCCGAGGCGGTCACCGCGGCTCGCGGCACCGGCATCGCCGTTCGGGTCGACCACCTGGTGCCCGAGCAGGTCCGCGACCTGGTCGCTCGGATCGACGCCGAGCGGGGCCAGCTCGACGTGCTGGTCAACGACATCTGGGGTGGCGACCCGTTGGTCACCTGGGACAAGCCGGTCTGGGAGCAGCCGCTGGACGCCGGCTTCCGCACCCTGCGGCTGGCCATCGACACGCACATCATCACCAGCCACTTCGCCCTGCCGCTGCTGATCCGCAAGCCCGGCGGTCTGGTGGTGGAGATGGGCGACGGCACCAAGGCGTACAACGACGAGAACTACCGGCTCTCGGTCTTCTACGACCTGGCCAAGGTGTCGGTCAACCGGCTCGCCTTCAGCCAGGCCCACGAGCTGAAGCCGCACGGCTGCACGGCCGTGGCGCTCACCCCCGGCTGGATCCGTTCCGAGGCGATGCTTGAGCACTTCGGCGTGACCGAGGAGAACTGGCGCGACGGAGCCGCCACCGACCCGAACTTCCTCATCTCGGAGACCCCGGCCTTCGTCGGCCGGGCGGTGGCCGCGCTCGCCGCCGACGAGGAGAAGGCCCGCTGGAACGGCCAGTCCGTCGACGCCGGCACGCTGTCCAAGGTGTACGGCTTCACCGACCTCGACGGCAGCCAACCGGAGGGCTTCCGGTACATCACCGAGGTGGTCGACGCGGGCAAGCCGGCGGACGTCACCGGCTACCGGTAGAGCGCGCCGAGGCGGTCCGCCGCGTCGGCCAACAACTGCCGCAACTCGGGTGGATCGAGCACCTCGACCTCGGGGCCGAGCCCCAGCAGTTGGCGGTACGCCACCGGGACCGACTCGACGGGCAGCCGGGCCACCACCCAGCCCTGCCCGTCGGGCGGACCGGCGGCGGCGACCAGTTCGTCGTACACGAAGGGGGCATCGACCAGGTGCCGGAGCTGGCGCAGGCCGGCGGGGCTCAGCCGGACGGCGACCTCGGCCCGCAGCATGGTCCGCAGGAACGACCCGGCCTGCTCGCGCCAGTGCCCGGCCAGGTCGAAGCCCTCGTCGCGGTCGAACTGCTCGTCGCCCACCTCGACCCCGGTGACCCGGTCCACCCGGTAGGTGCGCACGTCGTCGCCGGCCCGGCCGACCAGATACCAGACCGCACTTTTCAGCACCAGCCCGTACGGCTGGACCCGGCGGGTCACCTCCCGGTCGCCGCGCCGGTAGCGCAGCTCCACCACCCGGTCCGCCCAGACCGCCCGGGCCAACTCGGGAAGCCAGAGCGGTGGCGAGGTCTCCCGGAACCAGCCCGGTACGTCCAGGTGGAACCGTTGCCCGGCACGGGCCGGAGCGTCGCGCAGGGCGGGCGGCAGCGCGGCGAGCACCTTCAGCTCGGCGGACGCGACCGCGTCGGCCAGCCCCATCTCACCGGCCGGCCCGGGCAGCCCGCTGAGGAAGAGCGCCTCCGCCTCGTCCCGGGTCAGCCCGGTCAGTCGGGTGCGGTAGCCGCCGAGCAGCCGGTAACCGCCGGCCCGACCCCGATCGGCGTAGACCGGCACCCCGGCGGCGGAGAGGGCCAGCACGTCCCGGTAGACGGTCCGCTCGGAGACCTCCAACTCCCGCGCCAGCTCGCTCGCGGTCATCGACCCGCGCGCCTGCAACAGCAACAGCAACGAGATCAGCCGGGACGCGCGCACCCGCCCATCCTGCCCGGTGCCGCTCACCGCCCGCCGGGCGTCAGCAACCCCCGGTCGTACGCGGTGGCCACCGCGGCAGCGCGGTCGTTGACCCCGAGCTTGGCGTACACGTGCAGCAGGTGGGTCTTGACGGTGGCCTCGCTGATGAACAGGCGGGTCGCCGCCTCCCGGTTGGAGGCACCCCGGGCCACCAGGGTGAGCACCTCCAGCTCCCGATGACTCAGCGGCTCCTCGGCGGGAGCGCGCAGCCGACCCATCAGCCGCCCGGCGACGCTCGGCGCGAGCACCGACTCACCACGGGCCGCCGCCCGGACCGCGCGCACCAGGTCTTCCCGAGGGGTGTCCTTGAGCAAATAACCGGTCGCACCGGCCTCGATCGCCGGCAGCACGTCCGCGTCCGTGTCGTAGGTGGTGAGCACCAGCACCCGGGCGGTGCTCCCGGCGCGAGCCAGCCGGCCGATGGCGGTCACCCCGTCCATCCCGGGCATCCGTAGGTCCATCAGCACCACGTCCGGCCGCAGCGTCGCGATCAGGGCCAACGCCTCCGAGCCGTCCACGGCCTCGCCGAGAACCTCGAAATCGGGGTCGCCGGTGAACATGCCCCGCAGGCCGTCCCGCACGACGGGATGGTCGTCGACGATCAGCAGTCGTATCGGGGCGGTCATCCGGCACCTCCGGGTAGCGCGGGGACGGACGCCGAGATCGCGGTGCCGCCGCCCGGCTCGGATTCGACGGCCAATTCGCCACCGACCCGGGTCACCCGCTGCCGCATGGCGGTCAGCCCGTACCCGCCGCCCGGCTCGCGGGGCGCCGGCCGGTCGGTGACGTCGAAGCCGGTCCCGTCATCCCGGACATCGAGCGTGACCACGTCCGCCATGTACGACAGGGTCAGCCCGACGCGCGACGCGTCGGCATGCCGGGCCACGTTGGACAGCGCCTCCTGGGCGGCCCGCAGCAGGGTCACCTCGACCTCCGGGTGCAGCGGGCGGGGCGTGCCGGTGGTGGCCACGTCGGCCCGTACCCCGTTCCGGGCCGACCAGCGCCCGCCCAGCTCGACGAGGGCGTCCGGCAGCCGGGCCGTCTCCAACGGTTCCGGGCGGACCGCCTGCACCGAGCGACGGGCCTCGGTGAGGCTCTCCCGGGCCAGGGCGAGCGCGTTGTCGACGTGCCGGCGCCAGTCGGCGGACCGGTCGCGGCCCTGCTCGGCCGCCTCCAGTTGGGTGATGATGCCGGTCAACCCCTGCGCCAGGGTGTCGTGGATCTCCCGCGCCATCCGTTGCCGCTCGTCCAGCACCCCGGCCTCCCGAGCCTGGGTGAGCAGTTGGGCGTGCAGCCCGGCGTTCTCCCGGACCGTCTCGGTGAGTTGGCGGTTGGCCTCGCCGAGTTCCACCACCAACCGCCGGCGCTTGGCGTCCTCCTGTTCGGCGACCATCGCGAACCAGCTCACCGAGCCGGCCACCACCAGGTTGAACAGCACCAGCACCAGCCAGAGCGGCAGGTTCGACGTCACCACCGTCAGGCCGCCGCCCTGCGACGTGGCGACGAGGGTGGCAGTGGTGACGACACCGACGATCCGCCAGTGAGTGCGTAGCACCGAAAAGGCGTGGATGTAACCGACCCAGGCGAAGAAGCCGTACCACGGACTGGCGGCCACCAGCACGGCGGCGAACGTGAGCAGCCCGGCGTAGTAGACCGCCATCAACCCGCGCCGGCTCTGCCACCCGGGGTGCAGGGTGATGAACCAGGCGACCCAGCACCCGGCCGCCGCGGCGACGGCGAGGGTCGGCATCGCCCCCAGGCTGCGGGGCGCCGGTGCGACGAGGGCCAGCAAGGTGCCCAGGGCCAGCCCGCCGAAGGGGAACACCCGATAGAGGCTCGCCTCGCGCTCACGCCAACCGGTCAGACGGTCGTGCCCACCGTTGCAGGTCATCGCATCTCCGCTCACTCCCAGCGGAACAGTTTCGCCGCGCCGGCGCCGGCCGCCACGGCGATCACCGCCATTATTCCCAGGTGCAGCGGCTGCGGCGACGTGCCGGTCCAGGCGTCGAGGAGCGCCTGCACCCCGGGCGGCGTGTAGTCACCGATCCGCGCCACGAAATCCGGAAGCAGGAACCGGGGGAGGTAGGCCCCGCCGAAGAACATGGTGACCATGAACAACGGTGCGGCCAGGGCCTGGGCCGCCTTCGTCGTCCGGGCCACGGCGGCGACCAGCAGGCCGAGCGCCAGCAGCGCCGCCGTACCGAGCAGGAACGCCACGGTGAAGCCGAGCGGGTGCCGGGGCAGCGGCACCCCGAAAGCCAGCCGGGCGACGACGATGAGCAGCAGCGCGCTGGCCAGGATCCCGGCCAGGGCCAGCACCAGTTGGGCGGCGAGCAGAGCCGCCGGGTGCGCCGGGGTGGTCGCCAGCCGGCGCAGCACGCCGCGTTCCCGGTAGGTGGCCAACACGGCGGGCAGGGTGTTCACCCCGACCATGACCAGGGTGACCACCAGCAGCGACGGTGCGAAGTAGCTGACGAAGGTCTGCCCGTCGAATTTCGGATCCGGCTCGCGGAGCGCGGGGATCAACCCGAGCACCGTCAGGATCAGGGTGGGCACGCCGACGGTGGAGAGCAGCGTCGGCCGGTCCCGCAGGTAGAGCCGCGCCTCGATCCTCAGGATCTGGCGAAAGGCGTGCATGGTGGCTCCCTTCTCAGTTGGTGGACCGGTGCCCGGTCAGCTCCACGAAGGCATCGTCGAGGGTGGACTGCTCCAACCGCAGGTCCGCGACGACGATCTGGTGACGGGCCAGCACCGAGGTGACCGCGTGCAGCAACTCGCCGGTGCCGGTCACCACCACCTGGCTCCCGGTACGGTGCACGTCGGTGACCTCGGGCAGGTCGGTGAGGAACCGGTCGTCGACCGGAGCCGACGGCCGGAACCGGATCCGCTGCTCCGGCGCCACCGTCGACACCAGGCCCGCCGGGCTGTCCAGCGCGACGACCCGGCCCCGGTCGATCACCGCGACCCGGTCGCAGAGCCGCTCGGCCTCCTCCATGAAGTGGGTGACCAGCACGATCGTCACCCCGCTGTCGCGGACCTGTTCGATGAGGCCCCAGGTGTCCCGGCGGGCCTGCGGGTCCAGCCCGGTGGTCAGCTCGTCGAGGATGGCGATCTCCGGATTGCCCACCAGGGCCAGCGCGATGGAGAGGCGCTGCTTCTGACCACCGGAGAGCTTCTTGTACGCGGTGTTCCGCTTCTCGCCGAGACCCAGCTTGTCGATCAACGCGGCCGGGTCGGCCGGGTTGCGGTAGAAAGAGGCGTACAACTCCAGTGCCTCGGCCACCCGCAGCCGGTCCGGCAGTTGACTCTCCTGGAGTTGCACCCCGACCCGCTGGCGTAGCTGGGTGGCGTCCCGGCGAGGGTCGAGCCCGAGGACCGACACCTCGCCCCCGTCCGGGACACGCAACCCGGCGACACATTCGACGGTGGTGGTCTTGCCGGCGCCGTTCGGGCCGAGCACGCCGAAGATCTCCCCGGGTTCCACCGCGAACGACACGTCCTCCACGGCCACCAGATCGCCGTACCGCTTCCTCAGGTGGGTCACCTCGATGACCGACATCGTGCCGCCTTCCGCCGCTGGCCTCGTACCCCTCAAGGGTCGTCGGGGTGACCCGGCGGCGAATCGACCGGTCGGCGATGATCGCCGGTGTCCCCGGTTGATCGCCTCCGTCCGTCAACCGGTTGATGCGTGCGGTGCGGGTCGCTGCTAGCGCGCTGCCCGGCGGATTCGATCACCGCTCGCTAGGCTGCTCGATCGTGGACGTCAGCAGAGTCGCCAGCCCGGTCACCGGGGTCGTCGGACGCTTCTTCGCCGGAGCGGGGCTGCTCCTGCGCGGGCTGGGTCTCTACGTCCGCAGCCCGGGGCTGATGCTGCTCGGCGTCGTCCCGGCGCTGATCTCCGGCGCGCTGTTCCTGGCCGCGCTCGCCACCCTGGTGTACTTCGTGGACGACCTCGCCGCGCTCGTCACCCCGTTCGCCGACGACTGGTCGACCACGTCCCGCAGCCTGGTCCGGGTGATCGCCGGGCTGGCCTTCCTGGGCGTTGGCGGCCTGCTCGGCGTGCTCACCTTCACCGCGGTGACCCTGGTCATCGGCGACCCGTTCTACGAGAAGATCTCCGAGCGGGTCGAGCAGCGGTACGGCGGCACGCCCGGCGCGGTGGACGTACCGTTCTGGTCGTCGCTGCGGCGCAGCCTCGCCGACTCGGTACGGCTGGTGGCGCTCACGGTGCTGGTGGGGATTCCGCTGTTCATCGCCGGCTTCATCCCGGTGGTCGGTCAGACGGTCGTCCCGGTCATCGGGGCGGCGGTGGGCGGGTGGTTCCTCGCCGTGGAGCTGGTCGGCGCGCCGTTCTACCGGCGCGGAATGCGGCTGCCGCAGCGCCGGACGATCCTGAAGGCCGACCGGGCCACCTCGCTCGGCTTCGGGGTGGCGGTCTTCCTCTGCTTCCTCATCCCACTCGGCGCGGTGCTGATCATGCCGGCGGCGGTCGCCGGTGCCACCCTGCTGGCCCGCCGCTCGATGGGCCAGTCGATCGAGAAGGACTGACATGGAGATCACCCTGGTCGAGGGGGACATCACCACCCAGCGGGCGGACGCCATCGTGAACGCCGCGAACTCGTCCCTGCTCGGGGGCGGAGGGGTCGACGGTGCGATCCACCGGCGCGGTGGGCCGGCCATCCTGGCCGAGTGCCGGGCGCTGCGGGCGTCCCACTACGGCAAGGGCCTGCCCACCGGTCAGGCGGTGGCGACGACCGCCGGAGAGCTACCGGCTCGCTGGGTGATCCACACCGTCGGTCCCGTCTGGTCGGCGAGCGAGGACCGGTCGGCGCTGCTGCGCGACTGTTACGCCAACAGCCTGCGGGTGGCCGACGAGTTGGCCGCGTCCACTGTGGCGTTCCCGCTGATTTCCGCTGGCATCTACGGGTGGCCGATCGACGACGCGGTCCGGCAGGCACTGTCGGTGCTGCGCTCGGCCACGCCGGTCGCCGTCACCGAGGCACGCCTGGTGCTCTTCGGCGCCGACACCCACGCGACAGTCCGCCAGGTCTTCGACGCCGCCTGACGTCGGCGCGCCACCGCCTCGATCACGCCGTCCTGGTCAGGTCAGGTCGGCCAGGCAGGTCCACTGGGATGCCACCGGCCGGTAGCCCAGTCGGGCGTTGATCGCCAGCATCGAGGCGTTGGTCTCGTCGTTCGAGGTGTACGCGATCCGTACGCCGTTGGCGGCGGCCCGGTGCAGCGCCGCCGTCTTGGCCAGCCGGGCCAGCCCACGCCCCCGGTACGCGGGGATGCTGCCCGTGTAGTCCGACCACATCCGGTCCCCGTCCCGCTTCACGAGGCTGAAGGCGACCACTTCACCGTCGACCTCGGCGGCGGTGCTGGCCGTCTTGTCCAGCCCGAGGTTGTCCCACACGTCGTACTGCCAGCTCTCGTAGCTGATCGCGTCGACCGGCACGTCGCCCGGTTCGTCCGCTGCCGAGGCCACATTCGCCACGTACAGCAGGTGGGGGTCCAGGTCGGCGATCGGGCGCAGCCGTACGCCCGGGGGCGGCTCGGGCAGTGCTGGCGCCGGATTCAGGTCGAGTGCCGAGTAGCGCACCTCTCGGCTCGGCTCGTAGCCGTGTCGGCGGGCGAACGGCAGCGCCTCCGGCTGTGCCATGGCACGCACCCGGCGGATTCCCAAGGGGCGAAGGTGGTCGGTCGCGGCGGTCAGCAGGGCCGTCCCGACGCCGCGCCCCCGGTGCTCCGGGTGGACGTGCAGCAGGTTGATGCCGCCGACGCTCGCCACCGATGTCGAGGTGATCCGTTCGGCGGACACCCAGCCGACGACCCGCGCGTCGACCTCGGCCACGAAGGCGGCCCAGTCCTCCCCGGGCGGCGGCTCGGCGATCATCTTCCGGGTCGACTCGACACCGCGCACCAGGTACGGAACGACCGTCGCCCGCAGGGCCACCACGGCCGGGGCGTCGTCCGGCGTTGCCACCCGAATCCGCATGTCAGGCCCCCGTCCGTACGGCGGCGACGGCCTCGACCTCGACGAGTTGGTCGGAATAGCCGAGAACGGCAACCCCGAGCAGGGTGCTGGGTGGGTCGTGGTCGCCGAAGAAGTCGCGCACCACCTCCCAGACGGTCACCAGGTCGGCCTGCCGGGAGGACGCCACGTACACCGTGGTCTTGACGACGTCGGTGGGGATGGCGCCGGCCGCGGCGAGGGCGGTCTTGAGGTTCGCCAGCACCTGCCGGGCCTGCGCGGCGTGATCGCCTGGCGCGACGGTGCGTCCCTCGGCGTCGAGCGGGCAGGCACCGGCGGTGAAGACCAGTCGCGTGTTTGGTTCGACGGTGGCCGCGTAGGCGTATTCGGCGACGTCGGAGAGTGCGGGGACGTGCAGCAGCGCGACATGGTCCGGCATGCCGGCGAGACTAACCACGATCGCCCGCCGCAGCGAGGCATTAACCTCGCGCCCGTACGGCGAGGAGGCAGTTGTGCGGATCTTGCCGCAGCGCGCGGGCGCCTGACCGCGCCCGGCGCGGTCAGGCGGACACGCGGCGGATCAGTTCGGTGGGGAGCATGACCGACTGTTCGATCGTTTCGCCGGCGGCGAGGCGGAGCAGTTGCTGGGTCATCCGCCGGCCGAGTTCCACGATCGGCTGCCGGACGGTGGTCAGCGGTGGCTCGGTGTAGGCGGCGGTTTCGATGTCGTCGAAGCCGATGACCGCGACGTCCTCCGGCACGCGTCGGCCGGCTTCGCGCAGCGTCCGCAGGGCGGCGTGCGCCATCAGGTCGGAGGCGGCGAAGACACCGTCCAGGTCGGGGTGCTCGGTGAGCAGCCGGTGCATCGCCGCCGACCCGGACTCCCTGGTGAAGTCGCCGACGGCGACCAACTCGGGCAGCCCCGCGTCGTGGACCGCGCTGCGGTAACCGGTGAGTCGTTCGATTCCGGCGATCATGTCCTGCGGGCCGGCGATGGTGGCGATCCGCCGTCGACCGCTGGCGACGAGGTGTCGGACGGCTGCGGTCACCCCGCCCACGTGGTCGACGTCGACGTACGGCACGGGCCCGTCGCCGAGCGGCCGGCCGCTGACCACGACCGGGATGCCGAGCCGGGCAAGTGTGCCGGGCAGCGGGTCGGCACCGTGCAGCGAGGCGAAGAGCACCCCGTCGACGTGCCGGCCGGTGGTGTACCGCTCGACCCGGTGGTGTCCGGCCGGCGAGCCGGCGAGCATCAGCACCAGTTGCTTGTCGGCGGCCTCCAGCTCCTGGCTGACGCCACGGATAATGCCGGGGAAGACCTGGTCGTCGGAGAAGACCCGGGTGGCCGCCTCCGGCATGACCAGGGCGATCGAGTCGGTGCGTTGGGTGACCAGGCTGCGGGCGGCGAGGTTCGGCACGTAGCCCAGCTCGGCGACCGCCCGGGTGACCGCCTCCCGGATCGGCTCGGCGACGGTGGTGGAGCCGTTGACCACACGGGACACGGTGGCCCGGGACACCCCGGCCCGCGCCGCCACCGCTTCGAGCGTCGGCCGTTGCACCGTCGTCATCGCGCCTTCCTCACGCTCGTCACCGCCCGTACCTGGTGCTCAACGCCGGCACCTGGCCATCAGTGTGCGCCGCTGAGTCACGACAGCGTGACCGGCGCTTCCCGCGCTGTCAAGAGAGCGCTCTCTCGGCATCTTGCGGGTTGGCCCCGGAACGGGCGAGGGCGCCACCCGTCGGGGTGACGCCCTCGTCGATCCAAAGGATCACTTGGCCCGCAGGCCGTCCAGCAGGGCGCGGTCACCAGCCACGTCAAGCGTCTCGAAGCTCACCCGACCCCAGAGCGCCAGCAGCAGGTCGCTCGCCGTGCCGCTGACCTGCGCCCGCGCGTGATGATCGTCGTGGTCGAGAATGGTCGCCGTGTCCAGCAGCGCCACACCCTCGCCGCGCAGCCGCAAATACCACTCCTGAGCCGCGTCGGTCGCGGTGAGCTGCACCACCCCGCGCCAGTCGCCCGGCGTCCGCCGTCGACCCGCCGGCAGCCAGGTGTCCAGCACCTCACTCACCCCGTCGGCCGCGAGCTTCGCCTCCACCGGCTCGCCGGCCGCGATGGCGAGCTGGGCGTCCCAACGGTGCACAGCCGTCTCGTGCGCCATCCGGCGCGGCCAGAAGCCGGCCTTCTTCGGCTGCGGAGCCCAGTTCCACGCCGGCGCCTCCGGGTCGAGCCCGTCGAAGACCGTCATCAGCTGGTCGTACCCCTGCTGCCACAGCTGCAGCGGGGGCACGCCCGGGGCCGCCTCAAGCGGCTCCCGGCGGGCCGGCTGAGTGGTCTGGCCGGCACCGGCGAACGACGAAACCCACTGGTAGATGCCCGCGAGGTGCAGTGTGAGGTCGCCGACCGTCCAGCCCGGACAGGACAGAACCGGTGTCTCCGGCGGCGCCTCGGCCACCGCCGCCGCGAACGCGGGACCCTCCGTTCGGAGTGCCCCGACCCAGAAATCCTTGCTGCCCTGCAGTCTGCTCATCGCCATCCTCCCGGGGGTGCCGGACGACCAGTGGGTGCCACGGCTATCGGTCAGCCTAAGGTGAAGGGCGTGCCAGACGCCTCCGCCCAGCCGACAACCGAAGCCGATCGTGCCATCCCTGGTCCACTGGCCAGCTACACCACTCTACGAATGGGTGGGGCGGCCCAGCGGATCGTGGTCGCCGACAGTGCCGACGAGATCATCCGCGCCGTCCGCGCCGCGGACGAGCCGGTCCTGGTCCTGGCCGGCGGCAGCAACGTGGTGATCGGCGACTCCGGCTTCCCCGGCACCGTCGTGCTGGTGCGCTCCCGTGGGCTGCGCGTCATCGGCGAGGACGCCGGATCGGTCACCGTACGGGTCGACGCCGGCGAGCCGTGGGACGACCTGGTCGCCGCCACGGTGGCCAACGGCTGGGCCGGGCTGGAGTGTCTCTCCGGCATCCCCGGCTCGACCGGCGCTACCCCGATCCAGAACGTCGGCGCGTACGGCCAGGAGGTCGCCGAGACGATCAGCGCCGTCGAGGTGTACGACCGGGCCGAGGGCACCCGCCACAGCATCCCCGCCGCCGACTGCGGGTTCGCCTACCGAGGCAGCATCTTCAAGTACCGGGACCGGTGGGTGGTCCTCTCCGTCGACTTCCGGCTCACCCCGTCCCCGCTCTCCGGCCCGGTGCGCTACGCCGAGCTGGCTCGTGCGCTCGGTGTCGAGGTGGGTGACCAGGTGCCGTTGGCCGACGCCCGAGCGGCGGTGCTGCGGTTGCGCGCGGGCAAGGGCATGGTGCTCGACGCCACCGACCCGGACACTCGCTCGGTCGGTTCCTTCTTCACCAACCCGGTGCTGGACCAGGCGACGTACGAGCTGCTCCTGGAGCGCGCCGCCGAGCTGGGCGACCCGCCCGCCTGGCCGGGAGCCGACGGCCTGGTCAAGGTGAGCGCGGCCTGGCTGATCGACAAGGCCGGCTTCACCAAGGGCCACCCCGGCGAGGGCGGAGTGTCGATCTCCAGCAAGCACACCCTGGCCCTGACCAACCACAGCGGCACGGCCAGCACCGGTGATTTGCTCGCCCTGGCCCGCGACATCCGTGACACGGTGCACGACCGCTTCGGCGTGACCCTGCACCCCGAACCAGTCCTCATCAACTGCGCCCTCTAACCCCACCCCCGCCCCGGCACGCCCCCACCCCCGCCCGACCACGTCGATCAAGGAGTTGTGGCGGGGGACAATTGCCGCCTTCGGGGTTAAAGCGCCCGCCACGACTCCATGATCGACCGGGGCGGGGCGGGGCGGGGTGGGGCGGGGCGGGTGGGCCGGGCAAAGCGGGCTGGGGCGGGGCGGGCTGGTTACGGGAGGGGCCAGGGGACGGTTAGTTCGCCCTGGCGCCAGCGCGTGGGGCCGTCCAGGACGGGCCAGCCGGTCTCGCGGAGCCGGGTCACCGCGTGCAGCCAGCGTTGGCGGGGGCCGAAGGTGGCGTACGGGGCGGCGGCCTGCCAGGCGTCGTCCAGGGCGCGGACCAGCTCGTGCACCGGCTCACCGGGAACGTTGCGGTGGATCAGCGCCTTGGGTAGCCGCTCGGCCAACTCGGCGGGGCTGCCCAGCGTGCTGAGCTTCGCGGACAGGGTCAGCGTCCGCGGGCCGTCGGCGTCGACCAGTAGCCAACTGGCGAGCCGACCCAACTCGTCGCAGGTGCCCTCGACGAGCACCCCATCCGGGGCGAGCGCGGCGGTCATCGTGCGCCAGGCGTCCGGGACCTCGCTCTCGTCGTACTGTCGCAGCACGTTGAATGCGCGGACCAGCACCGGCCGGAGCCCGGCCAGCTCGAACCCACCCCGAGCGAACGTCAGCCCGGGTGGGTCGGCGGCCGGGGCCGCGGCCGCCACCCGGGCCGCGTCGATCTCCAATCCGACCAGCCGTACGTCCGGACGGACCCCGGCCGCCAGTCGAGCGCGCAACTCCACCGCGGTCACCGGGGTGGCGCCGTAGCCGAGGTCGACCACCAGGGGGTCCTCCGCCGCCAGGAGCCGGTCGGCGCAGGTGGCGACGATCCAGTTGTCCACCCGCCGGAGTCGGTTCGGGTTCGTCGTCCCGCGGGTGACCACGCCGAGCGGCCGGCGCCGCGCCACAGGGCTCATGTCGACCTCCGGGCCAATCTCCGTTCGCGACCGCGGGGCTCGAAGACCCGGCGCGCTTCTCGCTAGACCCGGTGCACCTTGTGCTGGGCGGCCTGTGCCCGGGGCCGGACCACCAGCCGGTCGATGTTGACGTGCTCGGGGCGGGTGGCGCACCAGGCGATGCAGTCGGCGACGTCCTCGGCGACGAGCGGCCCCGGCACCCCGGCGTAGACGGCGGCCGCCCGTTCCGCGTCGCCCTCGAAGCGGACCAGCCCGAACTCGTCGGTCTTCACCATGCCCGGGTCGATCTCGATCACCCGCAGCGGTCGGCCGCACAGCTCCAGGCGGAGCGTGCCGGCGATCGCGGTCTGCGCGTGCTTCGCGGCGGTGTAGCCGCCCCCGCCCTCGTAGACGGTCAGGCCGGCGGTGGAGGAGACCACCACGATGGTGCCGGAGCGGGACGCCTCCAGCGCCGGCAGCAGCGCCTGAGTGACCCGCAGGGTGCCGAGCACGTTGACGTCGTACATCCACTGCCAGTCGGCGACCGAGCCGGACTCCACCGGGTCCAGCCCGCGCGCTCCGCCGGCGTTGTTCACCAGCAGGGTGACTGGTCCGGGTGCCTGGGCGGCGGCCTCGGCCAGCCCGGCCACCGACTCGTCCGAGGTGATGTCGCAGGTCACCGCGGTGGCCTGCCCACCAGCGGCGGTGATCTCGGCGACCAGGTCGGCGAGCCGCTCGGCGCGGCGGGCGGCGGCGAGTACGTGGAAGCCTTCGGCGGCGAGCCGGCGGGCAGTGGCCGCGCCGATCCCGCTGGACGCTCCGGTGACGATGGCGACTGAGGTCATCCCGACATTGTCACCCCGGGCGTACGACCCGCCCCGACCGGGCGTACGGCGGCCGTGGGTGGGCGTCGGGTGATGAGGTCCGTCACGCCGAGGGGCCGCGCCGGGGAATTTCCGAAGCCCGATGGGGAAGATGACATCCGGCGTACAGGTTGACCGAGAAGCGCCGGTCGTGCGAGACGGCATCAACCGTGACAAAGGAGCGGATGTGGCGGAAATGCACACCGGTGTCGGGCGTCAGCGAGGTGCCCAGCCGTGGCCCCGGCCTCGCCGCATCGCCACCCTGTCGGTCCACACCTCCCCCCTGCACCAGCCCGGCACGGGTGACGCCGGTGGCATGAACGTCTACATCCTCGAAGTCGCCCGGCGTCTCGCCGAGGCCAACGTGGAGGTGGAGATCTTCACCCGGGCCACCTCCGGCGACCTTCCCCCGGTGGTCGAGATGGCGCCCGGCGTACAGGTCCGGCACATCACCTCCGGCCCCCTGGAGGGCCTCACCAAGGAAGAGCTGCCCGGCCAGCTCTGCGCCTTCACCGCCGGGGTGCTGCGCGCCGAGGCGTCCCGCCCACCCGGGCACTACGACCTGATCCACTCCCACTACTGGCTCTCCGGGCAGGTCGGCTGGCTGGCCAAGGAACGCTGGGGCGTGCCGCTGGTGCACACCGCGCACACCCTCGCGAAGGTCAAGAACGCCCAGCTCGCGGCCGGTGACCGGCCCGAGCCCAAGGCCCGGGTGATCGGCGAGGAGCAGGTCGTCGCCGAGGCGGACCGGCTGGTCGCCAACACCAGGGTCGAGGCCAGCGACCTCCTCACCCGCTACGACGCCGACCCGGACCGGGTCAGCGTGGTGCAGCCGGGTGTCGACCTGGGTCGGTTCCGGCCCGCGCCGGGCAACCGGCCCGCGGCCACCCGCGAGGCTCGCCGCCGGCTGGGGCTGCCGTCCGACGGGTACGTCGTCGCCTTCGTCGGTCGGATCCAGCCACTCAAAGCCCCCGACGTGCTGATCCGCGCGATCGCCGCGCTGCGCGAACGCGACCCGGCGCTGGCCGACCAGGTGACAGTGGTGATCTGCGGCGGACCCAGCGGCAGCGGGCTGGATCGGCCCACCGCGCTCATCGAACTGGCCAGCACCCTCGGTGTCACCGACGGGGTGCGGTTCCTGCCGCCGCTCACCGGAGACGATCTCCCTGCCCTGTACCGGGCGGCGGATCTGGTCGCGGTGCCATCCCACAACGAATCGTTCGGGCTGGTCGCCCTGGAGGCACAGGCCTGCGGTACGCCGGTGCTGGCCGCCGCCGTCGGAGGACTGGTCACCGCCGTGCGGGATCAGGTCAGCGGCGTACTGATCGACGGCCACGACCCGGTCGACTGGGCCGGGGCGCTGGGCCGTCTACTGCCGGACCGAGCCCTCCGGGCGGCCCTTGGCCGAGGAGCCGAGCAGCACGCCCGGAACTTCTCCTGGGACCGTACGGTCGCCGGTCTGCTCGGCGTCTACGGCGAGGCCATCGCCGCACACCGCGCCCGGCTCGCGGCCGACCTGGTGGCCAACCCGGCACTCTCCTGCTCCTGGTGACCGAGGGGCGTCGCCGTCAACGGGTGCGCCGGGCGGGTCGGTCGTAGAGTGGGTCCGGTGAGCCCGAAGAGCGATCTTGCGACCCTGATCGAGTCGGTCTGCGCCGAGCGTGAGTTGGCCTGGGAGTCGACCGGCCCCGACTCGTACGCGGTGACCCTGCCGGGCACGCACAAACTCAAGACGGTCTGCAACCTGATCATCGGGGAGCACGCACTGCGGGTCGAGGCGTTCGTGATGCGCCAACCGGACGAGCGCCGCGAGGAGCTGTGGGCCTGGCTGTTGCAGCGCAACGCCCGGATGTACGGCGTCTCCTTCTCCACCGACGCCGTCGGCGACGTGTACCTCACCGGGCGGGTCAACCCGGCCGGCGTGGACGCCGACGAGTTGGACCGGCTGCTCGGCTCCGTGCTCACGTACGCCGACGAGTCGTTCGACACGATGCTGGAGATCGGCTTCGGCAGTTCGATCCGCCGCGAGTACGAGTGGCGGGTCAAGCGCGGCGAGTCGACAGCCAACCTGGCCGCTTTCGCCCACCTCTTCGAGCCCTCCGGCTCCGGCCCCGACCACTCCTGACCCCTGCGCCCCGTCCGCCCCTGCGTCCCCCCGCGTCCCCGCGCGCGCCCGGCGTCCTCTCTCGCAAGATCGTGCTCGAACCAGGATGTAGGGGTGTCGTCGACGTGGCGAGGCCACTCGATCCTGGATCGAGCACGATCATGGCGAGCTGACGGTGGTTCGGACTGCTCCTGACGGGTATGCCGCTCCGCGCGGTGCGGCGAGGGACCCCCGCGCGCCGAGGACGGAGTGTCAAGGAGCGGAGCGTCCCATGGCTCAGCGGAACAGCTCAGGTCGCGGCGCGACTGCGACCAGGACGAAGCGACAGGCCGGCAACCAGACGCCGGGTACCCCGGGAGTCTCCGAGTCGGAGATCTCCCGGATGCGGGTGGACGACATCCGCGGGCAACTGCGCAAACGCGGGGTCTCCGGGATCTCCGCGCTGCGTAAGCCCGACCTGGTGAAACAGCTGGTGCGCTCGATGCGGGCCGGCGCAGGTCGGAGCAGCACCGGCCCGACGGGCCGGGCCACCGGCACCCGGGCGTCGGCGGGTCGTGCCGCCGCCACGAAGAAGTCGGCGGCCAGACCGGCATCGAGCCGCGCGAAGGCCGCACCGGCGAACAAGAGCGCTCCCGCGAAGCGGGCCGCCGCAACGAAGGCGACCGCCACGCGGAAGTCGACGGCGGCGGCGAAGAGGGCGCCGGCGAAGAAGACCACCGCCGCGACGAAGGCCACCGCCGCGAAGCGGACCACAGCGGCGGCGTCGACGGCGGCACGCAAGACCACGGCGGCACGCAAGACCACCGCCGCGAGCCGGACCACCGCCGCGAGCCGGACCACGGCCGCCCGCAAGACCGCAGCGGCCCGCAAGACCGCAGCGGCCCGCAAGACCGCGGCGGCCCGCAAGACAGCGACGGCGCGTACGGCGCCCGCGCGGAAGGCGCCGGCGAAGAAGGCACCGGCCCGGCCGGCGGCGAAGCGCACGGCACCGGCCAAGAGCACGGCGGCCAAGCGCACGACAGCGAAGCGCACGGCACCGGCCAAGAGCACGACAGCGAAGCGCACGACAGCGAAGCGTGCGACGCCGGCCAAGAGCACGTCGGCGAAGCGCACGCTGACGCCGTCGACCGGTGGCGGGACGACGGCCGGTGGGATCCGGACCGGACGGGGCACCGGGCGGTCGGTCCGCAGCTCGCAGGTGATCTCGTCGGTGCTGGACCGGCCGGAGCGGCCGGGGCGCAGTTTGATCACCACGAATCACGAGGTGATCCAGCGGTGGGCCCGGGAGCGTGGGGCCAAGCCGGCGACCATCGCGGGCACCGAGCGCGACGGTCGGGCGGGCGTTCTGACCTTCAACATCCCCGGTTACCGGGAAAGTAGCCGAATTCGCGAGATCACCTGGGATGAGTGGTTCCATACCTTTGATCTGCGGCGACTGAACCTGATTTATCAGGAACAGTTGCGCAGCGGTCGGCAGAGCAGCTTCTTCCGGACCGAGTCACCCGATCGGGAGGACGGTTGAGGCGTTTGCGGGAATGGCTGACGGGTACCCGGCTGTTGCCAGAGATTGAGGCCCGAGCAGCGGATACTCGTCAGTTGTGACCGGCGAGACAGACGTTCTGGGTTGAATCCAGAATCCGGGCGAACTAACTTTATTGCACCGCGCCACGCTTGGAAACGTTCGGGGGAGCGGCGGATCGATCAGATCCGCGCACCAGGCGAGGCGCGAGGGGACGGGTGGATTTACCGTTGGGGGACGGTGGCCCACCTGTTTGGACCGGCGGCTGAGCGGGCGATGCTTACGGGGGTGAGTGTTTGCCCGCCGCCGCCGGCCCCACCGGCGGGCGCCCATCACGACCTCAGGGTCGAGGTGGGCGCTTTGCCGTGTCGAGGGGTCATGCGGTGGGCACCCGGTCGGCGGACGACGATGTCTGCTCTCGCCGTAGCGCGGCGACGTGTCGTTCCCGGGGTGGTCCGGCGACCAGGTGCCCGACCGCCGCTGCCATGCCCAGCCCACCCACGAGCAGCCAGTGCCGGTCGCCGAGGTGTTGCAGGCTCACCCCGCCGAGGGTGGGAGCGACGAACGCCGCCGCCGGGAACGTCAGGTAGAAGACCGCCTGATATCGGGCACGGAGCCGCGGCGGTGCCAGGTCGGCATTGATCTGCGCGTTGGGCGGGGCGGCGAGCATCGAACCGATCGTCCAGACCGCCGCGGCACCCAGGTAGACGGCCAGTTCGTCGGCGACGACGAGCGCCCCGAAGCCGAGCGCGAGCAGCGCGGTGGACGCGGCCAGTACGACGTCCTTCCGGTGCCTGTCGATCAGCCTGGGCACGAACAGTTGCCCGATCACGATCAGCGCGCCGCCGAGCGCCACCACCAGCCCGTACGCCGATGGGCCCAGACCGTCCGCGCGCATGGCCAGCGGCATGATCGTGGACGTCTGCATGGTGAGGACGGCCAGCACGAAGGTGAGCCCGACGAAGATCAGGAAGGTGCGGTCGGTGAGCGCGGTGTGCAGCCCCTGCCGGCGAGGCCGGACCGACGCGCGACTGGCCGGCGCAGGGTCGGCGGGCGGGGCGGCCAGGCGCAGGGTCTCCGGCACCTTCCAGGCGATCACGGCGGCCGCCGTCAGGGTGGCACCGGCGTCGACCAGGAACAGCGCCGTGAAGCTCGCCTCGGCCAGCACCCCGGCGAGCAGCGAGGCGACCGCCATGCCCAGGTTGAACGCCCAGAACTGAAGGTTGAACGCGCGGGAGCGGCGCTCGGCGGGCACCACGTCGACGATCGCCGCGACGAACGCCGGACTGGGCATCGAGTGGACCACGCCGACGAGCGCGGAGAGCACCGCGATCAGGAGCAGGTGCTGGCTGAAGGCGAGTGCCACCATCAGGGCGGCCGTGCTCAGGTGCGCGGCGAGCAGGGTCGCCCGGCGGCCCCACCGGTCGGCGAGGACGCCACCGAGCAGCACGCCGACCGCGCCACCGGCCCCGTACGCGCCGACCACGGTGCCGGCCAGCCCGATGCTCGCTCCGCGTACGTCGGTGAGGTAGAGCGAGAGGAACAGCATGGCGAACGCGCCGGCCCGGTTGATCAGCAGTCCGGCCCAGAGGTACCAGAAGGTGGCGGGAAGCCCGCCCGCGGTGTCGTGCCACCAGCGCCGCAGGGCGTGCACCCGACCTCCATACAGTTCGCTTTCTTAACTGTTCCGAGTGCAGGGTAGGAAATCGGGCCGCCCCGGCGCCAGTCGTCAGGCGGCTGCCTCGGCGGGTTGCGGCGTCCGGCTGGTGTCGACAGGTGCCAGTGCCTCGCCGGATCGGCGCAGCGCGGCGGCGCGCCGCTCCCGGGCCGGTCCCGACACCAGGTGGGCCACGGCGGTCAGGACGCCGAGCGCGGCGCAGCCGTACCAGAGCGCGTCGTTGCCGACGTGCTCGCGCACCAGGCCGCCGAGGATCGGCGCGCTGGCCCCGGCGATCTGCCAGGACAGGGAGAAGACGCCCTGGTAGCGGCCGCGTAGCTCGGCCGGGGAGAGTTCGGCGATGAGCGTGGAGTTGGACGGCGAGTTGAGCATCTCGCCGACCGTCCAGATCAGCACGGTCAGCCCGTAGAACCAGGGGGTGCCGGCGAACGCGGTCAGCCCGAACCCGACGCCCATCACCACGGACGCCAGCGCGAGCACGTGGGAGCGGCTCCGACCCCGGATCAACCGGGGCACGAAGAGCTGGCCGACCACGATGAGGATCCCGTTGAGCGCGATCACCGAGCCGTAGGTGGCCGGGCTCAGGCCGTCGTCGCCCATGGCGATCGGCAGCATCGAGATGTGCTGGAGGAAGACCAGCGCGGCGAACAGGTTGAGAGCCACGAAACCGAGGTAGACGCGGTCGGTGAGGATCGTGCGCAGAGCGCCGCGCGGGGCGGTCGTCGCGGCGGTGGCGGCGATACCGGACCGCCGGGTCTCCGGCACCCGGGTGAAGATGATCAGCGCGGTGATCAGCATGGTGCCGGCGTCGACCACGAAGAGCAGCAGGTAGTCGGCCTGTGCGGCGAGGCCGGCGAGGACGGCGGCGCAGGCGAAGCCGAGGTTGATCGCCCAGTAGTTGAGCGAGAAGGCGCGCAGCCGGTCCTTCGCCGGCACCACGTCGATCATCATGGCCCCGAACGCGGGCCGGGCCGCCTCGGCGAACATGCCGAGCAGCAGGGCGCCCAGCGCCACCGCCCAGAGGTCCCGGGCCAGGCCGAGGCCGAGCATCATCACGGCCGCGCCCACGTGGGCGGTGAGCAGTGTCGGCCGGCGACCCCACCGGTCCGCGAGGGTGCCGCCGGCGGTGGTGCCGAACGCGCCGCCGACGCCCCACAGGCCGATCACCAGGCCGGCCTGAGAGGCCGAGAAGCCGCGTTCCTGGGTGAGGTAGATGGCGAGGAAGACGAGGACGAACGAGCCGAGCCGGTTGATCAGGGTGCCAGACCACAGGTACCAGAAGGTGGTGGGCAGGCCTCCGGTGGTGTCCCGGAACCAGCTCCGCATCGTCCGCATATGGCGCCCCGCTTGCAAGTAATGACCGATGTGACTGTCGTGCCTTACAACCCTAGCGGCGGGCGCGGCCGCTGGTCATCCGCATATTCACGTGGTGGTCGTCACGACGGCTGCCCGCGTGTCCCCTCGGCGGTTGAGGCAGGATGATCCGCATGACTGCGAGCGAAGGGCCCACCGTCGGGACGCTGGTCCTGCTGCGACACGGTGAGAGCGACTGGAATGCCAAGAACCTCTTCACCGGCTGGGTGGACGTCGACCTGACCGAGAAGGGCGAGCGCGAGGCGAGGCGCGGCGGCGAGCTGATGCGCGAGCACAGCCTGCTGCCGGACGTCGTGCACACCAGCGTGATGCGCCGTGCGATCCGCACCGCCGAGCTGGCGCTCAACGCCGCCGACCGGCACTGGATCGCGGTGCGCCGGTCGTGGCGGCTCAACGAGCGCCACTACGGCGCCCTGCAGGGCAAGAACAAGAAGCAGACCCTCGACGAGTACGGCGAGGAGCAGTTCATGCTCTGGCGCCGGTCGTACGACACACCGCCGCCGCCGATCGACGACAACGACGAGTGGTCGCAGGTGGGTGACCCCCGCTACGCGCTGCTGCCGACCGAGCTGATGCCGCGTACCGAGTGCCTCAAGGACGTCGTCGAGCGGATGCTGCCCTACTGGTACGACTCGATCGTGCCGGACATCCTGGCCGGCCGGACGGTGCTGGTGGCCGCGCACGGCAACTCGCTGCGCGCCCTGGTCAAGCACCTCGACCAGATCTCCGACGAGGCGATCGCCAAGCTGAACATCCCGACCGGCATCCCGCTGCGCTACGACCTCGACCCGCAGTTGCGCCCACTCACCCTGGGCGGCACCTACCTCGACCCCACGGCAGCGAAGGAAGCCGCCGCCGCGGTCGCGAACCAGGGCCGCTGAGCCGACGACGAAGGCCCCCGGGATTCCGGGGGCCTTCGTCCTGGTCGGTTCAGCTCGCGGAGGGTCCGCTCTGCCCGGTGATCAGGTAGATCACGTGCTCGCCGGCGTTGACCGCGTGGTCGGCGAAGCGCTCGTAGAAGCGGCCCAGCAGGGTGGCGTCGATCGCGGTCTCCACCCCGTACGGCCAGTCGTCGCCGAGCAGCACCGCGAACAGGTTCTTGTGCAGCTCGTCCATGGCGTCGTCGTCGCGGTCCAGTTCGCCGGCCAGGTCGGCGTCGGGCTTCGCCAGCACCGAGCCGATCTTCACAGCCATCCGGTCGGCGATCTCGGACATCTCGGTGAAGACCGTCCGCAACTCGGCCGGGACGGCGGGGGAGGGGTGCCGGCGCAGCGCGGTCTTGGCCACGTGCTCGGCGAGGTCGCCCATCCGCTCCAGATCAGCGGCCACGTGCAGCGCGGTGATCATCGCCCGGAGGTCGGAGGCGACCGGTGCCTGTCGGGCCAGCAGGTCACAGACCCGCTCCTCGACGTGTCGGTAGAGGTCGTCGATCTCGCCGTCCCGCTCGATGACCGTCTCGGCGGCCTGCCGGTCGGCGGTGAGCAGGGCGCGGGTGGCCTGGCGCATGGCGGCGCGGACGCCCTCCGCCATGTCCACCAGCAGTTGGCTGACGATCTGGAGGTCGGCCCGAAACTCGTCGCGCATCATCACGTCCTGTGGTCGGTCGCCGCCGGCGGGTGCCGGCGCAGGGGGGTTGAGCAGGTGCGACGCCAACGGTATGGGGCGCGGGCGGACCTCGGATGAACCACGGTGAACGACGCCGGACGCGGGGGTGAACACTTCTGAAAGTGAGGGTGGTTCGTCCCGTTCTGTGTGGTAGCCAGGTTAACAATGACCCTACGATCGCCGGGTGGAGTGGACGGTGGCGGTCGTGGTGGCCGTGGCATTGGTGGCCGGATTGGTCGCCGGTCTCCTGCTGCCCCGGTTCCTGCCCTCGCGGGACGGACGCTCCACGTCGACGGGGAGTGTCAACTCCCGCTCAAGCAGGGGGAGGCCCGCGATAGCCGACGAGCAGCAGGCCGGGCTCGGCCGCCGGACGATCGACTCACTCCGGGCCGGTGTCGTGGTACTGGACAACGACGACGTCCCTGTGTTGATCAACCCGGCCGCCCGCGCGATGGGGCTCCTGCGTACCGGCAGCACCCCCGGCTCGATCGCCGCGCACCCGCTGATCCGTACCCTTGCCGGCCAGGTGCGACGCACCGGGGTGCGGCGCGAGATCGAACTCGACCTGCCCCGGGGTCGCGACAGCGCGGGGGAGAACCCGCTCGGCGTGCACCTGCGGGCGATGGGTCTCGGCAACGGCTTCATCGCGGTGGAAGCGGTCGACGTGACCGAGTCGCACCGGCTGACCCGCGTACGACGCGACTTCGTGGCCAATGTGAGTCACGAGCTGAAGACCCCGATCGGGGCGCTCCAACTGCTCGCCGAGGCGTTGCTCGACGCCACCGAGCCGGCCGACGCGGCGGCGCCCGACCTCTCCGAGGACCTGGTGGCCGCGCGCCGGTTCGCCGAGCGGATCCAGCACGAGTCGACCCGGCTGGGTCGGCTGGTGCAGGAGTTGCTGGAGTTGACCCGGTTGCAGGGCGCCGAACCGCAACCGCCACCCGAGCCGGTCGCGCTGGACTGGGTGATCGCCGAGGTGGTCGACCGGACCCGCACCACGGCTTCCGCCCGCAATGTCGAGGTGACAGTCGACGGTCAGCGGGGCCTCACCGTGTACGGCAGCGACTCCCAACTCGCCACGGCGGTGGCGAATCTGGTGGAGAACGCCATCAACTACTCGGGTGAGGACACGGCGGTGCGGGTCACCCTCCGCGGCGACGACGAGCACGTCGAGATCGCGGTCGCTGACCAGGGCATCGGCATTGCCCCCACCGACGTGGACCGGATCTTCGAGCGGTTCTACCGGGCCGACCAGGCCCGTTCGCGGGCCACCGGCGGCACCGGACTCGGCCTGGCAATCGTGAAACACATCGCGAGCAACCATGGCGGACGGGTCGAGGTGTCGAGCACTCTTGGTGGTGGATCGACGTTCACCCTCCGGCTGCCCGCCAGCCCACCGGACGACCTGCTGGCGACACTGCCGCCGGTTGGGATCGAGTCCGGTCCGGCTGGGCTACGGCAGGTCTGACAGCAATGAAAGGAAATCCCCGTTGAGCCGCGTTCTGGTGGTCGAGGACGAGGAGTCGTTCTCCGACGCCTTGTCGTACATGCTCCGTAAGGAGGGCTTCGAGGTTTCGGTCGCTGCGACCGGCACCGACGCCCTCACCGAGTTCGACCGGACCGGCGCCGACATCGTGCTGCTCGACCTGATGTTGCCCGAGATGTCGGGGACCGAGGTCTGCCGGCAACTGCGGCAGCGGTCCGCCGTGCCGATCATCATGGTCACCGCTCGGGACAGCGAGATCGACAAGGTGGTCGGGCTGGAGATCGGCGCCGACGACTACGTCACCAAGCCGTACTCGCCGCGGGAACTGGTTGCCCGGATCCGGGCGGTCCTGCGCCGGCAGAGCCCGGAGGTGGCCGAGGCGGGGGCGCCGACGCTGGCCGCCGGCCCGGTGCGCATGGACATCGAACGGCACGTGGTGACCGTCGAGGGCGGAGCTGTGCAGCTGCCGCTGAAGGAATTCGAGTTGCTGGAGCTGCTGCTGCGTAACGCGGGCCGGGTGCTCACCCGCGGCCAGCTCATCGACCGGGTCTGGGGTGCCGACTACGTCGGTGACACCAAGACGTTGGACGTGCACGTCAAGCGGTTGCGTTCCAAGATCGAGCCGGAGCCGTCCGCGCCGCGTTTCATCGTCACCGTTCGGGGCCTGGGCTACAAGTTCGAGCCGTGATCGGCGTACCCGAAGGGGGTCTGCGTTCGACGCAGGCCCCCTTCGGGCTGTTCGCGCTCGGTCAGCGGACGACCTTGACGTTGAAGATGGCGGTGTCGAGCCGGCCGTAGAGCCGCAACCAGAGCGGCAGCAGCATCTCGGTGCCCCGCGCGGTGGAGAGGTCGCCGAGGTCGATCACGTCGGTGTGCCCGAAGCTGATGAGCAGCCCGGTGACGATCCGCTTGGCCTCCGCGTCGTCACCGGAGACGAAGACGCTGTGCTCGCCGTCGGCGAGCTGACGCGGATGCACCATCAGCTCGGCGGTCAGCGTGTTGAGCGACTTGACCACCAAGGCCTGTGGAAACTCGCGCTGGATGCGTTCGGCGAGGGAGTCGGTGTTGTGTACCGACAGGGTGGGCGGGAAGCCCGCGCCGAAGTCGAGCGGGTTGGCGATGTCGAGCAGGACCTTGCCGGCCAGGTTCGGTGCGCCGGCCGCGGTCAGGGCGGGCAGCGAGCCGTTGCCGTTGGTGGCGTTCACCACCAGCTCGGCGGCACTGGCGGCTTCGGCCAGGGTGGCCAGGCCGACCTCGGGGTGCTGCGCCACCCAGGCGGCCTGTGCGCCGGCCCGCAGGGCCGCGACGTCGCGGGTGCCGATGACGACCTGGTGGCCCAGCTCCGCCGTGCGAGCGGCGATCGCCTGCCCGACCGAGCCGGTTCCGAGAACTGCGATACGCATGTCGATCGATCCTCCGTCGGTGTGCCAAGTGGACTCATGCCGAGTGCCAGCAGGCTAACAGACAGGTCTGTCTACTGCTGCCCCGCGAAGAGCGTCCTGCGCAGCAACGGCACGTGCAAACGCCGGGGTGGGGCGGGGCGGGAGGACGCGCCCAGGCGATGCCGGCCGTTGACGCGGTGGGATATGCAGACGGAACTGTCTGTAGGATCTGTGCCGCCACCAGCAGATCGAGGGAGTGTCGATGCCCGCGCCCCGCACCCCGGCCGGCTCGGCCCGGGACCGGATCCTGGATACCGCGTTCCGGTTGTTCTACGCGCACGGGCCGCGCGGCGTCGGCGTGGACACGGTGATCGCCGAGTCCGGCGTGGCGAAAGCGACGCTCTACAAGCACTTCCCGCGCAAGGACGATCTCGTGCTGGCCTACCTCGATCGGGTTGACCAGGCGTGGTTCGGCGCGTTGCGGGCGGCGGCCCGGGACGCCGGCGAGCGGCCGCGCGACCAGTTGGTCGGGATGTTCGACGCGCTGGTCGGCGCCTGTCGCCGGGACGGTTACCACGGCTGCGCGTTCATCAACACCGCCGCCGAGTCACCTGCGGGCGGGCCGGTGCACGCCCGGACGGTCGAGCACAAGACGGTGGTCCGCGCCTGGGTGACCGAGCTGGCCCGGCAGGCCGGCGCTGCCGAACCGGAACTGCTCGCCCGGCAGCTCACCCTGTTGCTCGACGGCGGGCTCGCCAGCGGTGTGCTGGACGGCGACCCTACGATCGCCGAGGCGGCTCGGCGCAGCGCCCGCACCCTGGTCGACGACGCCCTGCGCTGACCCGCCGCCGAGCGCTCAGAACAGCTTGCGCAGCGCGGCGGCGATCTCGGCCACCTCGGTCAGCCGGCTCTCCGTCACGCTGATCACCAGGTCGTACGCGACGTCCTGGTCGACCTCGTCGAGCTGCGCGATCGTGATGGCCCGGTTCTGCAGCAGGAAGGCGATTGCCGCGATCCAGCCGATCCGCTTGTTGCCATCCACGAACGGGTGGTTGTTGACAAGTGAATGCAGCAGCGCGGCGGCCTTGGTCCACAGGTCCGGGTAGGCATCTTCGCCGAATACGCTCGTCCGCGGCCGGGCCACGGCCGACTCCACCAGGCCGGCATCCCTGATCCCCACACCGATCTTGCGGGCGATGCTGGCCACGTCGGCGAGCGTGGGGTAGCGGACCTCCGTCATCACTCCGCCAGGCGAGCGAGCAGGGTGGCGTGGCGTTCGATGATCTCGTCGGCGAGGTCGCCGAACTCCTTGACGTTGCGCCGTGCGAGGTAGTCGTCGATCGCGCTGACGACCACGGCGTGCATCGACCGCGCCTCTTCGTCCGCGACGTGACGGAGTTGCCGTTCGCGGTCGTCGTCGAGTCGGAGCGTCATGGCCACGCGGCAAATGGTAGCAAGATTGCTACCAAGATCAGCTAGATTTCGTCGGCGGGGTGCGGGGCGACCATGCCCTGCTTGACCCGCGCCGCGCACAGCTCGGCCAGCCGCTCGTAGGCGGCAGCGCCGATCAGTGCGCTCAGCTCCGGGGCGTACGACAGGTACATCGGCTCGGTGCCGACGTGCGCATCCGTCGAGGAGGTGCACCACCAGTCGAGGTCGTGCCCACCGGCGCCCCAACCGCGCCGATCGAACTCGGACAGGGTGGAGACCAGCACCTTGGAGTTGTCCGGCCGCTTGACCCAGTCCTGATCGCGGCGGATTGGTAGCTGCCAGCAGACGTCCGGCTTGTATTCCAACGGGTGCACCCCGTCGCGCAACGCCTGACCGTGCAGGGCGCAGCCCCCACCGCCGGCGAAGTCGGCGTCGTTGAGGAACACGCAGGGGCCGTCGGCGCCCTGGGTGGCGGTGCGGCGGGCCGGGTTCTTGCCGTCGATGGTGTCCTCGTCGGTCCAGTTCTTGAAACCGCGCCGGAAGTGCTGCCAGGTCGCCGGGGTGAGCCGCTTGACGGCGTTGCGGACCCGCTTCTCGTCGTCCGAGTCGGTGAAGAACGCCCCGTGCGAGCAGCAGCCGTCGGCGGCCCGCCCGGCGATGATGCCGTGGCAGCCCTTGCCGAAGATGCAGGTCCAGCGGGAGAGCAGCCAGGTCAGGTCGGCGCGGATCAGGTGCGTCTCGTCAGCCGGATCGGTGAACTCGATCCACTCCCGCGGGAAGTCCAGTGCCACCTCACGGCTGCGCGGGTCGCCTGGGTCGTCCACCAGCACACGGAGCTCCATCGTCACCCGGCCCAGCGTACGCGCGGTGTGGGGCGCAGGCCGGCGAGCCGCGCAAACGTGTTGCACCTAGGGTCTTCACCATGCGACTGGGTGTTCTCGACGTCGGATCCAACACGGTGCACCTCCTGGTGGTGGACGCGCACCACGGCGCGCACCCCTGGCCGGCGCACTCCGAGAAGGTGGTGCTCCGGCTGGCCGAGCAGATCGGCCCCGACGGCGCGCTGACCGAGGCGGGTGCCGACGGCCTGGTCAAGGCCGTGGGCATGGCCAAGGCGGCGGCCACCGGCCTGGCGGCCGACGACCTGATCGCCTTCGCCACGTCCGCGGTGCGCGACGCCACCAACGCGGCCGAGGTGCTGACCCGGGTCCGGGACCAGACCGGCGTACGACTCGCGGTGCTCTCCGGCGCGGACGAGGCACGGTCGACGTTCCTGGCCGTCCGGCGGTGGTTCGGCTGGTCGGCGGGTCGGCTGCTGGTGCTGGACATCGGCGGCGGCTCGCTGGAGATCGCCGCCGGCATCGACGAGGACCCAAACGTCGCGGTCTCGCTGCCGCTCGGGGCCGGCCGGCTGACCCGGGAGCGGTTGGGGGTCGACCCGGCCAGCGCGGTCCCACCGTCGGCGGAGGCCGTCGAAAAGCTCCGGGAGTACGTGGACGGCCGGCTGGACAAGGTGGTCGACCAGATCACCCAGGTCGGTTGGGACCGCGTGGTGGCCACCTCGAAGACGTTCCGAACCCTGGCCCGACTGGCCGGGGCCGCGCCCTCCGGCGCCGGGCTCTGGGCGCGGCGCAGCCTGACCCGGGCGGGCCTGCGGCAGGTCATCGGGTTCATCCGGCACATCCCGCCGGCCCAGTTGATGGAGCTGGAGGGGGTCAGCGCGGGTCGTGCGCACCAGCTGCTGGCGGGTGCCGTGGTCGCCGAGGCGGTGATGCGCCGCCTGGATCTGGACTCGCTCGACATCTGCCCGTGGGCGCTGCGCGAGGGCGTCATCCTCCGTCGACTCGATCAACTCGAACCGAGCTGACCCGGGGGTCGGTTTCGGCCGATTTGCCGGCGCTCGTCGCAATGACGACAGCGCTGCCGGGCTACGCTGGCTGATGTGACTTCCCGCGTTCCCGTGCTCCTGTCCAGCTCCTCGGTCTTCCCCGAGCCGACCGCCGCGGCGTTCCAACTGGCCGCGGCACTCGGCTACGACGGGGTGGAGGTGATGGTCTGGACCGACGTGGTCAGCCAGGACGCGGGCGCGCTGCGCGGCCTCTCCACGCACTACGGCATGCCGGTGCTCTCGGTGCACGCGCCCTGCCTGCTGGTCACCCAGCGGGTGTGGAGCCCGGACCCGTGGGAGCGGCTGCGCAAGGCCGCCGAGCTGGCCGAGACGCTGGGGGCGCCGACGGTGGTGGTGCACCCGCCGTTCACCTGGCAGCGTGACTACGCGCGCAACTTCACCGAGGGGTTGGCCACCGTCGCGGACCGGTTCAACGGGCTGCGGTTCGCGGTGGAGAACATGTACCCGGTCCGGATGGCGGGCCGGCAGTTCGTCCCGTACGTGCCGGGCTGGGATCCCACCGACACCGGCTACCCGTCGTACACCCTGGATCTGTCGCACTGCGCGGCGTCGCACAGCGACCCCCTGGAGATGGCCGACCGGATGGGCGCCGGGCTGGCGCACGTGCACCTGGGCGACGGCACCGGCGAGGGCCGCGACGAGCACCTGGTGCCCGGGCGCGGCACCCAGCCCTGCGGTGAGCTGCTCTCCTCGCTGGCCGGTCGGGGTTTCACCGGGGCGGTGGCGGTGGAGGTCGCCACCCGGGGCGCGAAGAGCCGCGCGGTACGCGAGGCGGACCTGCGTGCCGCGCTGGAGTTCGCCCGTCAGCACCTGACCGCGTCGTCCCCGGTCGACGCCTGACCACGTCCGCCCGCGACGGGCGGCGCCGGGGTCAGCTGACCGGTGAGAGCGAGTCCGCGGCGCTCGTCGGCTGCGGGGCGACCCTCAACTGCTCACCGACCGCCGCCCGCTTGCGGGCCCGGTGCGCCGCCACGTGCGAACGGGTGGCGCAGCGCTCCGAGCAGAACCGCCGGCAGCAGTTGGACGACGTGTCCAGGTAGACGTTGCCGCACCGCTCGTCGGCGCAGACCCCGAACCGGGCACTGCCGTACTCGCAGAGCCAGACCGACAGCCCCCAGACCGCGCCGGCCAGGTATTCGGCACTGACGGAGGCACCCCGGCTGGTCACGTGCATGTGCCAGTCACTGGAGTCGTGCCCCGAGATGCGCGGCTGCACCGGGAACGCCTCGAGCAGCGCGTTCAGCTCGGTGACCGCCTGGCCGTCCCGCCCCGAGGTGCCGTACTCGAAGACGTCGCGCAACCGTTTCTGTGCCCGCCGGAAGATCGCGACGTCCCGGTCCGCGACCTCGTCGCGCATCCAGGCATTGTCGTCGGGGAAGAGTGCCCGCAGGTCGTCGAGGTCGTCCAGGCGGGCGTTGACCAGGTCAACGCCGGTCCGGGCGTACGCGTCGAAGTTCACGCCCCCAACGGTAGACGACTCATGCGGTACGCGGCGCGTCGATGTAGTGCGGCAGGAACCGCGCGTAGCCATCGGTGATCAGACTGGCGCTCTCCCGCACACCCACGCCGGCCGACTCACCGTCGACGATCCAGCTGCCCAGCACCATCCGGTTGCCGTCGAACTGCGGCAACGCCCGGAACTCCTGGTAGCACCAGCCCTCGTCGCCGTAGATCCCCGGGTTGGTGATCTCCTGCTCGGCCGTGACGATGCGGACCGAGCCGCCCTCCCGGCCGAGCAGCGGCTTGGCGACGTACTCCGTCATGCCGCGTGGCGAGTCGAGATACGCCGGGAGCAGGTAGTCGTGGTCGGGGTACAGCTCCCACAGGACGGCGAGCAGCGCCTTGTTCGACAGCAGCAGCTTCCACGCCGGCTCGATCCAGGTGGTCGGGGTGCCCGGGGCCAGCGCCGCCGGCCCGTACGGCTCCGCCAGCATCCACTCCCACGGGTAGAGCTTGAAGCAGGTGGTCACCGGGCGGTCGTCAGCGTCGACGAAGCGCCGGCCGTCCCAGCCGATCTTCTGGATGGGCTGCAACTCGACGTCCAGTCCGGCCTGACGGGCGGTCTCGGCGAGGTAGCCGGCGGTCATGTGATCCTCGCCGGACTCCTCCTCGTTCGACCACAGCACGTGCACCCGGCGCTCGTGCAGCCCGGCCCCGATCTTGGCCCAGGCGCCGACCAGCCGCTCGTGCAGGCTGTTCCACTGGTCCAGCTCCGGTCGGGTCTGCTCCAGCCAGTACCACTGGATGATGCTGGCCTCGACGAGCGCGGTGGGGGTGTCCGCGTTGTACTCCAGCATCTTCGGCGGCCAGGTGCCGTCGTACGCCAGGTCGAAGCGCCCGTAGAGGGTGGGTGGGGCCTCCCGCAGTGACCGGGCCACGGCTTCGGTCGCCCACTCCGGGATGCCGAACTCGGCGTACCGGCGGGTGGCCACCACGTGCTCGGCGGCGGCCACCGACATCCGGTGCAGCTCCTCGGTGGCCTCCTCCAGCCGAAGCACCTCGTCGAGGTCGAAGGCGTACGCGCCGGTTTCGTCCCAGTACGACATCATGTCGCCATCGGGCAGCTCGGTGTCGACGTAGACCAGTCCCTGCGCCCGGATCGTGGTGTCCCAGTCGGGGCGGGGCGTGACCCTCTCGCGGCGCACCTCAGCCGCCGCAGGAGGCGAGGTGGGTGCCGAACCCGCCCCGGTCGGGCACGGCGGCTGTGGTCGGCTCCGGGGCGGCGCGGCCGGTGGCCGGGTCGGGGACCCGCATCGCCAACGCGACAGTGTCGCCGCCGCCGACCGGCCCGAGGGCGCAGTCGTCGTCATCGTCGTCGTCAGAGGTCATGTTGCAGCCGGAGAGGGCGAGCGCGAGAGCGGTGAGCGCGCCGAGCTGCACGGAGGCCGACCGTAGCCGGCGGCGGGGGCGTTGGTCCACGGCATCGTTGTAGCCGATGGGCGCCACCGCCGCCGCCCCGCCCCCCGCGCGAGGCGGCTCTCCCCGCCCCCCGGCGGGGCTCCTGGCAGGGGCGATACGCTCGGTTCATGCTCCGTTCCGTCATCCTCGCCGCCTCCCGGTCATCCCAGGTCGAGCGGCTCGTCGCGACCGCCCCGTACACCCGGGACGTCGTTCGCCGGTTCGTCGCCGGCGCCACCACCGACGACGCGTTGCGCGCGACCCGCGGGCTCGTCGACGACGGTCTCGCGGTCACCCTCGACCACCTCGGTGAGGACACCGTCACCCCCGAGCAGGCCATCGCCACCCGCGACGAATACCTGAAGTTGCTGAAGATGCTCGGTGGCGCCGGGCTCACCCCGCCCGCCGAGGTGAGCGTGAAGCTCTCCGCCCTCGGCCAGATGTTCGACGAGCAGTTGGCGTACGACAACGCGCGGGCGATCTGCGCGGCGGCGGACGCCGCGGGCACCACTGTCACCCTGGACATGGAGGACCACACCACCACCGACTCGACGTTGGAGGTGCTGAGCCGGCTGCGCAAGGACTTCCCGTCGACGGGTGCCGTGCTCCAGGCGTACCTGCGCCGGACCGAGTCGGACTGCCGGGAGCTGTCCTCGGCCGGTTCGCGGGTGCGGTTGTGCAAGGGCGCGTACAAGGAGCCGGAGTCGGTGGCGTACCAGTCGGCCCGTGAGGTGGACAAGTCGTACGTGCGCTGCATGAACATCCTGATGTCCGGCGACGGGTACCCGATGCTGGCCACCCACGACCCGCGGATGATCGCCATCGGCGAGGACCGGGCCCGGTGGTTCGACCGGGGACCGGAGCGCTTCGAGTTCCAGATGCTCTACGGCATCCGCCCCGAGGAGCAGGCCCGACTGGCCGGCGAGGGCTACACCGTGCGCACGTACGTCCCGTACGGCGACGAGTGGTACGGCTACCTGATGCGCCGGCTCGCCGAGCGCCCCGCCAACCTGGTCTTCTTCGGCCGCGCCCTGATCTCCAAGAAGTAGTTCCTCCGCCCCGGCCGACGGGCCGGACCGATCGGCCGGGGCGGCCTCGCCGCGTTCAGGGTTTGGTCGTACCCTTCGGCGGGTGACTGACGGGGTGCAGCAGCCAGCACCACGGCGGCTCTGGCCGCTGTGGACGGTGCTCGTGGTGGTCGTCCTGCTGCTGGGCTGCGGCCTGCCGGCCCTGCTCGTCGCGGGCGTGATCCGGGAGAGTGGCGCCCGGTCCACGATCAGCCGGGCCGGTGTCTCGACGGCCGACGATCCCGCCACGGCAGCGGCCCGAGAGCTGACCGACCGGATGACCGCCCAGCTCGACCGGCAGTCCACGGCGCTGCTCGGCGGCGACCGCGCCGGGTTCCTCGCGATCGCCGAACCCGCCGTGCACGCCGACCTGCGCCGACGTTTCGCGGCACTACGCGAGCTGAAGGTGACCGTTTGGCGGGCCGAACCGAGCGGCCTGCCCGCGCCGATCGTCGGCAAGCCGGGGGAGTGGCGGCTCCTGGTGCGCTTCCAGTACTGCTTCGTCGCCCCGAACTGCCGGCCCAGCCCGGTGCTGATCGGCACCCGTTGGCGGGAGTCCGGCGACCAGCCCCGGTTGGTCGCCATGGAGGAATCCAAGTCGGTGGAGACCGGCACCCGACCGTGGGAGATCAGCGACCTGGCCGTGGCGATCGGCGCGCGGACCATCGTCGCCACCACCCCGGCGCTGCGCGGCAAGCTGCCCGGCCTGCTCGCCCAGGCCGAGGCGGCCGCAAAGGTCGCCGACGGGTACGCGGTCGCCGGCTCGCCGCCGGACCGCTACCGGATCTTCTACGCCGGCCCCGCCGAGTGGAAGCGTTGGTACGGCGGCGACCGGCCAGGGTGGACCGGCGGTTACGCGGTCACCGTGGGCGGCGGCCACCACGAGGTGGTGCTCAACGCCGACGGGCTCTCCAGCAGCGGCACCGACGATTTGCTCCGGCACGAGTTGACCCACGCGGCCTCGCTTCCGGAACGCGGCTACCCGGGCAAGACCACCTGGTGGCTGGTGGAGGGGCTGGCCGAGTTCGCGGGCGCCGGCGGGCAGGCGGTCGACAGGTACGAGGGGCTCGCCGAGGTGCGCAAACTGGTCCGGGCCGGCTGGGACGGCAAGTTGGCGGGCGTCAACCCGGCCGACGACGCCTCCGCCGAGCAGGTCGCCGGCAGCTACGGCGTCGGCTACCTGGCCGTCCGGCACCTCGTCGACAGGTACGGGCCGCAGCGGTTGCTCACCTTCTTCAAGGCTGTGGTGCACGAGCGCAAGACCCTCGAGGTGGCTGCCGAGGAGGCGTTCGGCGAGCAGTGGTCGACGCTGCACGACGAGTGCGTCGCGTACGTCCGCGCCGCCACCGCCTGACGTGCTCGCAGGTGGCGGGACGGCGCGCCGTACCATCGATGCGTGCGCCGCCCTCAGTCAGCTCGGCCGGGCAGCACCGTCCGGCCCCGCCTGCTCGTCGCCCTGACCGCCGCCGTCGTCCTCACCGCCACCACCGCCGCCTCGTGCGGCGATGACGGCGCCGACCTCGCGCTGGCGTCGGCCGCCCGCAACCCGGTCAGCGAGCTGATCGACGCTCCGGCTACCGTCACCGCCCGCGCCGCCGCGACCCTGACCGCCCCCGCCGACGGCTCGCTGGCAAGCCTGCGTGTCCAGCCCGGACAGCGGGTCAAAGCCGGCCAGGTCCTCGCCGTGGTCGACTCGCCCTCGGCCCGGCAGCGGCTGCGCCAGGCGAAGGAGGCGTTGGACGCGGCCAAGCGCGCCGGTCGGGGTGTCTCCACGGGCAACCTGGCAAGCAGTCGACGTGGCACCGACAAGGCGGCCGACGAGGCGTTCGACGCCGCCCGCAAGGCCGCCGAGAAAATCGCCGAACCGCAGTTGCGGGACGCCCTGCTGACCCAGGTGACGTCCGCGCAGCGGCAGTACGCGGCCGCCGCGCGCAGCGCCGACCAGGCCGTCCGCGCGGTGCAGCGGGGGATCAACGGGCTGAGCTCGGCCGTCGGCGCGCTCTCCGCGGCCCAACGGCTCCAGGCCCAGCAGGCGTACGACCTGGCGAAGGCGACTGTCGACGCGCTGACCCTGCGCGCCCCGATCGCCGGCATCGTGCAACCGGGCGGCACCCGGGCGGGCGGTGGCGCGACCGGTGGCCTCGCGGGGCTGTTGGAGCAGGCCGGTGGTGCCCAGGCCGCCGGTCTCAACCCGTCCGCGCTGACGTCCGGCCAGGGCGGGCCTCCTCCCGGGGTGGACGACGCGGTCGCGGTCGGCGGCCAGGTCACCGCCGGCACACCGGTGCTGACCGTGGTGGACACCGGGCAGTTGGGGTTGCTCGCCGAGGTGGACGAGACCGACGTGCTGCTGGTAAAGGCCGGGGTGACCGCCACCGTCGAGTTGGACGCCGTCAGCGGCGCCAGCTACGACGCGACGGTGCGCTCGGTGGACGTGCTGCCCACCAACTCCGCCCAGGGCGGGGTGACCTACCGGGTGCGCCTCGCGCTGGGCGCCGGAAAGCTGGCCGAGGACGAGCCGGCTCCGACGCCCCGCCCGGGCATGAACGCGATAGTCCATCTGCGGGTGCGTGAGGCCGCCGACGCGGTGACCGTACCCGCTTCGGCGGTGTTCTCCGCCGACGGCCGGGACGCGGTCTGGGTGGTCCGCGACGGCAGGGCCGGGCGGGCGGCGGTCACCGTGGGCGTCCAGGGGTCGGATCTGGTGCAGATCATCAACGGCGTGCAGCCCGGCGACCGGATCGTGGTGCGCGGCACCGACCAGGTGCGCGACGGCCAGGAGGTGCGGTGACCGACGCCCCGCCGGCGATCGAGGCGGTGGAGGTGTCCCGGACGTACCAACTGGACGGGGTGTCCGTCGAGGCCCTGCGCGGGGTGTCGCTGGTCGTGCGAGCGGGTGACTACGTGGCCCTGGTCGGTCCGTCCGGCTCGGGCAAGTCCACCCTCATGCACCTCCTCGGAGGGTTGGACCGGCCGACCGGTGGGCGTCTGGTGATCGGTGGTCGGGACGTCAACGCCCTCACGCCGCCGGAGATGGCCGCCCTGCGCAACGAGACGATCGGCTTCGTCTTCCAGGCGTTCCACCTGTTGCCGCGTACCTCGGCGGTGGAGAACGTGGCCCTCCCGCTCGTCTACCGGGGCGTGCCGGCGCGGCAGCGTCGGGAGCGGGCGGCGGCGATGCTCGGCCGGGTCGGCCTCGGGCACCGCCTGGACCACCGGCCCAACCAGATGTCCGGTGGGGAGCAGCAACGGGTGGCGATCGCCCGCGCGCTGGTCACCGAGCCGACGGTGCTGCTGGCCGACGAACCGACGGGCAACCTGGACAGCGTCACCGGTGCGGCGGTGCTGGAGCTGTTGGAACAGTTGAACGTGGAGTCCGGGGTGGCGCTGGTGATGGTCACCCACGACCAGGAGGTGGCGGCCCGGGCCCAGCGGCGGATCACGATGCGCGACGGAGTGGTCGTGGCGGACAGCGACGACCCTCATGATCGACCGCCGTCCGTCGATCCCGGTCGACCTGCGACACTGGTCTCCGCTCCCAGCGCGGAGCCCCGGTCCGCGTCCGGAAGCGCTCCGGGGCACCCGTCCGGTGGCTCCGGTGGCGCCGCCGGAGCCACCGGGCGCCTTCCGCAGGAGGTGGACCCGGGCCGGCCCGAGGTCGAGCGGCCGGGGGGCGAGCCGTGAGGGTCGCCGAGGCGTGGCGGGTGGCGCTGGACGCCCTGCGGGCCAACCGGCTGCGCAGCGCGCTGACCATGCTCGGGGTGATCATCGGAGTCGCCTCGGTGGTCCTGCTGGTGGCCATCGGCACCGGCACCAAACAGAAGGTCGAACAGCAGGTCGAGGGCCTCGGCTCCAACCTGCTGCTGGTCGTGCCCGGCCGCATCGAGGTGGGCAACGCCCCGGTGGTCTCGCCGCTGACCCTGAAGGACGTCGACGCCGTCACCCGGGTGGTCGGCGACCCCGACCGGGTGGCGGTCACCGTCGCCTCCGGGGCGACCGCGCGAGCCGGTGCCCGTTCCGACTTCACCACCGTGCAGGGAGTGCTGGAGACCACCCCGACGGTGTTCACGCGGTCGCTGGCCCGGGGTCGCTACCTCACCGGCACCGACGTGGACACCAGCCGCCGGGTGGCGGTGCTCGGCGACTCGGTGGCCCGCACGCTCTTCCCCGACCGGGACCCGCTCGGCCAGCAGGTGACGCTGGCCGGGGTGCGGTTCCGGGTGATCGGCGTCTTCGCGCCCCTCGGGCAGAGCCTCGGCGTCGACCGGGACGACGAGGTGCACGTGCCGGTGACCGCCGCGCAGCGGCTCTGGGGCACCCAGCGGGTGGACGGCATCGCCGTGAAGGCCCCGGACCGGGAACGGATCGACGAGCTGGGCGAACGGATCGTCGCGGAGCTGAACCGCCGGCACCCGGACACCGAGTTCAGCGCGGTCACCCAGCAGCAGATCCTCGGTGTGCTCGGCGACATCCTCGGCGTTCTCACCGGCGTACTGGCGGCCATCGCCGGCATCTCCCTGCTCGTCGGCGGTGTCGGAGTCTCCAACATCATGCTGGTGAGCGTTCGGGAGAGGACCCGGGAGATCGGGCTACGCAAGGCAGTCGGGGCCCGCCCCCGCGACATCGGTGTGCAGTTCCTGCTGGAGGCGGTGCTGCTCACCACGATCGGTGGGGTGACCGGAATGGCGTTGGGCGTGGGCACCGCCCTGCTGATCAACGGGCTGTCACCGATCCCGGCCGCGATCACCTGGTGGTCGTTGGCGCTCGCCTTCGGCGTGTCCGCGGTGGTGGGCATCGTCTTCGGGGTCGTCCCCGCGCAGCGCGCCGGCCGACTCGACCCGGTGGTCGCGCTACGCGCCGAGTGAACAGCGTCGGAGCGGGCCGGGACGCCGGGCGGCGTCGGAGCGGGCCGGGACGCCGGGCGGCGTCGGTGGAACCGGGACGCCGGGCGCGGGCGGGGAGATTCCGGGAGTGTGGATCGGGTGAACGGCGAGAAGAAACATGATCAGTTGTACGAAGGGATCGCGCCGGTCACAGCCGCCCCGCTACCGTACTGGTAACACGCGCGTCGCCGCCCGGCCCGGAGCATCCGTCGGGTTGGCACGCGCCGGGCATGGGATGGGTTGGTGAGCCATGGCCGGGTCACAGTCCGACGGGCGACTGTCGGAGGTCAGGTTCCTGACCGTCGCGGAGGTGGCGACGGTCATGCGGGTCTCGAAGATGACTGTCTATCGCCTGGTGCACAGCGGTGAGCTCACCGCCGTCCGGGTCGGCCGGTCGTTCCGGGTGCCCGAGCACGCGGTACACGAATATCTCCGGGGCGCTTTCCAAGAGACCGCCTGAGCCGTCGTTCGGCTCCCCGGGTGCCGTCCAACCGGCATCGACGGGGGCGCGTTGGTCCGGCCGAGGCCCTCCGGCTACCCTGGAGCCCGACCGAGACCCCACCGGTGCGCCCCGCCGCCCAGACTGGTCCGGTCCGTTGTCCGCAAGCGGTCGCCGTCGCCACCTGCGTGGTGTCATCCGGTCCGCCCCGCACGTTGTATCGAAAGGCTGTCGTATGGGCTCGGTGGTCAAGAAGCGCCGTAAGCGCATGGCTAAGAAGAAGCACCGCAAGCTGCTGCGTAAGACCCGCGTCCAGCGTCGCCGTCTCGGCAAGTGATCGCCGCCGGGCGCTGAGCCCGGCATTCGGCGGCACTTGCCAAACTGTCGACCCCCGGAGGCTCAGGTGATCAGGCCGTGGTCGTCCCGGCTCGGTCCTTCCTGCCGGGGTAGGTGCGTCAGATGACCCTCGGTGGCACCTCAGGTGCCCCGGGGGTCGTCCTCGTCACCGGGGTGGGCCGCTATCTGGGCGCCCACGTGGCGGCCCGCCTGGCCGCCGACCCGCGTATCGAGCGGGTCATCGGCGTCGACGCACCGGATTCCGGCACCGAGTTCACCGATCTGCTGGACCGGGTCGAACGGATCCGCGTCGACAACGATTCGCTCGGTGGCCTCCTCGCCGACCTGGACGTCGACGCCGTCGTGCACCTCGCCCTGGTCAGCTCCCCCGACAAGCAGCACGGTGGCCGGTCCGCGATGAAGGACCAGAACGTCATCGGCAGCATGCACCTGCTGGCCGCCTGCCAACGGGCTCCCCGGCTGCGCAAGCTCGTGGTCCGGTCGTCGACTGCCGCGTACGGGGTGTCGTTCCGGGATCCGGCGGTCTTCACCGAGGAGACCGAGCCCCGCGAGGTGCCGCGTGGCGGGTTCGGCCGCGACATTCTCGACCTTGAGGGGTACGTCCGGGGCTTCCGGCGCCGCCGGTCCGACGTCACCGCGACGGTGCTGCGCTTCGCCCCGTTCATCGGCTCGACCGCCGACACCACGTTGACCCGCTACTTCGCGCAGCCGTTCGTGCCCACCGTCTTCGGCCGGGACCCCCGTCTGCAGTTCCTGCACTTCGACGACGCGTTGGAGGTGCTGCACCTCTCGATCGTGGAGGACCATCCGGGCACCTACAACGTCGCCGGTCCGGGGGTGCTGTCGCTGTCGCAGGCGATCCGGCGGGCCGGTCGGGTCGCCGTACCGGTGCTGGAGCCGAGTCTCTCCGGTGCCGCCGCGCTGGCCCGCACCATGGGGTTCGGCCGCTACGGCCTGGACCAGGTCGACCTCTTCGTGCACGGCCGGGTGGTCGACACCAGCCAGCTTGAGCAGGAGTACGGCTTCACACCCCGATCGACCGCCGAGGCGTTCGACGACTTCATTCGCGCCCACCACGGTGGGGTGGTCGTCACCCGGGGGCAGTTGGCGGCCGCCGAGCAACTCGTCCTGGACGGCATCCGGCAGGTCCGCTCCGCAGTTCGGGATCGGTCGTGACCGGGCCCGGTGAGGGGCGCGATCCGCGGGGGGTCGGGCGTTTCGACGTACCGCAGCCGTTGGCGGCGGACGTGGAGCCGGCGCGGCGGAACGGACATCGACCGGCCGCTCAGGCCGCGCCGACCCCGACGCCGACCGACGAGATCGACACCGCGACCACCGACGAGCCCGCCGGGGACCTGGTCGACGTTCCGACGTCGGGTGGCACCGAACCGGCGGTGCCGGACCGGCCGGGGGACCACTGGGACCGCAGGGTCGCGAACGGCCTGGCCTTCCTGCGCCGGCGTCTCTCCGGCGACTACGAGGTCGACGAGTTCGGTTTCGACTCGGAGTTGACCGACGCGGTCTTCCACCCCCTGCTGCGGCTGCTCTACCGGGACTGGTTCCGCACCGAGGTCAGCGGCGTCGAGCACGTGCCCGTCGACGGACCAGCCCTGGTGGTCGGCAACCACTCGGGGACGGTGGCGCTGGACGCGTTGATCCTCTCGGCGGCGCTGCACGACAAGCATCCCGCCCACCGCTACCTTCGGCTGCTCGGCGCCGATCTGGTCTTCCGGATGCCGGTGGTCTCCGAGCTGGCCCGCAAGACCGGTGGCACGGTGGCCTGCAACCCGGACGCCGAGCGGCTGCTCAGCGGCGGCGACCTGGTCGGGGTGTTCCCCGAGGGCTTCAAGGGCATCGGCAAGCTGTACGCCGACCGGTACAAGCTGCAACGGTTCGGGCGGGGCGGTTTCGTCTCGGCGGCGCTGCGCACCGGCACCCCGATCGTGCCGGTCGCCATCGTCGGCGGCGAGGAGATCTACCCGATGCTCGCCGACATCAAGCCCCTGGCGCGACTGCTCAAGCTGCCCTACTTCCCGGTCACGCCGACCTTCCCGTGGCTCGGGCCGCTGGGCATGGTGCCGCTGCCCAGCAAGTGGCTCATCGAGTTCTGTCCGCCGATCCCCACCGCGCACCTGACCGACTCGGCGGACGACCCGCTGGTGGTCTTCAACCTCGCCGACCAGGTGCGGGAGACCATTCAGCAGACCCTGCACACACTGTTGGAGCGCCGACCCGACCCGTTCGGTCCCTGACGTATCTCAGCCGGCGCGGCGGCGGCGCTGCAACGCCAGCCCGGCGGTGACCGCGCCGACGACCAGCCCGGCGGCCGCGGTGGACGGTACGGCGATCTTGACCGCTCGCCGACCGGTGCGGAAGTCCCGTACCTCCCAGCCGTGCTGGCGGGCCTGCCGCAGCAGGGCGCCGTCCGGGTTGACCGCCACCGCCCGGCCCACGGCGGAGAGCAGCGGCAGGTCGTTGGCCGAGTCGCTGTACGCCGCGCAGCGGGCCAGGTCGAGCCCTTCCACCGCGGCCAGCTGGGTGACCGCCTCGGCCTTCGCCGGCCCGTGCATCAGGTCACCCACCAACCGCCCGGTGTATGCCCCGTCCACCACCTCGGCCACCGTGCCGATGGCACCGGTCAGGCCGAGCCGGGCGGCGATCACTCGGCCGATCTCCACCGGGGCGGCGCTGACCAGCCAGACCCGTTGGCCGGCCGCCAGGTGCCGTTGTGCGAGTTGGTGGGTGCCGGCCCAGATCCGGGGTGCCATCATCTCGTCGAAGATCTCCTCCGCGAGGTGCTCCACGTCGTCGACGCGCCAGCCCTCGACGAAGGCCAGCGCGGCCTCCTTGGCCAGCGACATGTCACCGGCGTGCTCACGGGCCAACAACCGGAACCGGAGTTGCTGCCAGGCGAAGCGGGCCAGGTCGGCGGAGGTGAAGTAGTTGCGGGAGGCGAGCCCACGGGCGAACCAGTAGATCGACGCGCCCTGCATCATCGTGTTGTCCACGTCGAAGAAGGCCGCAGCGGTCGGGTCCGGTGCGGAGGCGACGGCCGGGGTCAGGTCGGTCTCGGCCCAGCCCGCGGTGTGCCCCTCGGCGTCGGTGCTGACCGTCACCTTACGGCTGCGCGCCACGCGACTCCCTTCCTCACCGATACGACGGATGCCCCCAGCGAGGGTAGCCGCCGTGCGCGGCCGACCGGCCGGGCACAGCACGAACTGTGGCGAGGCCGGTCGGACGTGCGGTATAGGGGGTGGGAGGTCAGCGAGCCCCGGGGCAGGTGCTCGGGTCGGGGCCGAGGGTGTCGCTGGCGGTCGGGGCCGGCAGGCCGCAGGCGATCGCCGCGCGCAGCGAGTCCGAGCGCTCCCGGATGCTGTCCAGGAGGCGCAGGGACCGCTGGGTCCGTTCCCGGTCGACGCGGGTGCTCCCGTCGAGCAGACCGCTCACCGCCCGGCGTTGCCCGGTGACGAACGTGTTGAGCGTGTCCAGGCTGCCCGGCTCCGCCCGCTGTGCCGCGGCGGTGGTCAGCAGGCGTACACCCTGCCGGGTGTCGGCGTCCATGTCGTCGAGGACGGCGCTGTAGCCGATCCGGTCGCCGCGCAACTCGGCGGCCTCGCCGAGTCTGGTCCGGGCGAAGTCCAGGAAGAGTTGACCGCGGCTGATGTCGGAGCTGGCCAGGGCGAGCTGAGCCCGTTCGGTCGAGCGCTTCATCCCGTACAGCGCGTCACCGGGCACCGCGTTCTCGCTGGCGGCGGAAATGCCGGAGACGGCGATGGCGCCCGCGGCGATCCCGACCAGGATCGCGCCCCGGGCTCGGGCCCGCCGGGCGGTGACCGCCGGCAGAAGCCGTCCCCGGGTGGTCGTGGCCGGACGCGTGGCGGCCGGTTCGCTGGCCGCCGGTGTGGTGCCCAGCCCTTCCCGTTCGGCGGTGGCGAGCAGCATCGCCCGCAGGCCGGTCCGGAAGTCCTGGTCCACCTCGACCGTCGGGGGGTCGGTGCTGATCCGTTGGCCCACCGCGACGAGGGGCGCGAGTTGACCGTCCACCCGGGCTCGTACGTGGTGTCGCCGAGCGCCGTTGGCCTCGTCGAGAAGCTGCGCGAAGCGCTCGGCGCGCCGGCGGGAGATGAGGATGTCGTCCACCGCAGGCACCTCCTCTCGCTGGTCACGGCCGGTCGGCCGCCGTCCTTGCCGGAGACCGGGCGGCAGTGTGACACCACGGAGGTGAGGCGCCGCCGGCTTGCCGGTCGGACCTCGGTGACCCGGCCTGCCGGGACAACCACCGGTCGCACCCGGAGAAACGCGGCGGACCGTTCACGGGTTACGGGCCGGGCGGAGCGGAAATTACAGAAAGTGATCGTCGTCACCGGGCGGGACCGACCCTGAGCTGCGCGGACGTCGATCGACGCCCATCGGTCCCGCCGTCGCAAACTACGGCTGGAAGCCGTCCGGGAGCAGCCGGGCCAGGGCGCGTACGGCCCGGTACTGGAGGGCCTTGATGGCACCCTCGTTCTTGCCCATCGCACGGGCCGTCTCGGCCACCGAGAAGCCCTGGAGGAAGCGGAGCACGATGCACTCCTGCTGCTCCGGGTTGAGCTGCTTCACGGCGGTGAGCAGCGCGACGTTCGTGATGTGCTCCACCACCGCCGCCTCCGGGCTGCCCTCCGGGCCCCGGTCCTCCCGATCGGCGTCGAGCACGTCACCGGTGGTGACCTCCAGCCGGTACCGGCCCGACTTGAAGTGGTCCGCGACCAGGTTGCGGGCGATCGTCACCAGCCAGGCGCCGAGGTCGCGGCCCTGCCAGGTGAAGCTGCCGATCCGCTTGAGCGCACGCAGGAAGGTGTCCGAGGTGAGATCCTCGGCGAGTTGGCGGTTGCCGACCCGGAAGTAGATGAACCGGAAGACGGTGTCCACGTACCGGTCGTAGATCAGGCCGAACGCCTCGGACTCGCCGGCCTGGGCGCGCTCGATCAGCGTCCAGACCTCGGTGGCCGGGTCGGACGGGTCGGGGCGGCTCGGAAAGCCGGTCGGGGTCGTGGCGGTGGCGGCCGGCACCGCCGGGATCACCGCCGTCTCGCCCGCCGCCGGATCGGTGGTCACCGTCGGTGTCTCGCTGACCCGTCGACCCTGCGCCGGCATCGTCGGTCGAGGCGGAACGGCGACCCGGCCGCCGGTCGGCCGCGCGTTCCCGCCGGGCACCACGGGCCGCGGCGGCGGCTCGTTGTGGTGCGGCCGGCTGCGGGTGCGGGGGGCTGTGCCGTCGCCGAGCACGGCGGCGCCGTGGGGTTCGTCGAGTGGGGCACGGGCCGTCGGTCTCTCGTTGACGTGCGAGCGTGCCGGCTGGCCGGTCAGGCCGACTGGGCGTTCCGCGTAACCGAAGGTGGTCACCGGGTTACCCCCGTCCCGTCGGTCGCCGGATGGGCCGGTCTGTGCGTCGTCGGGGCGGACCGACCGGGGAGTCGGCCGGGCAGGACGGTCACGGGGGTTGCCGATGGGCGGCAAATCCCCTGGAGGTGCTGGTCCAATGCGCTAACAGGCACGGGGGCCTCCTCGGGCTGAGGGGTGTCGACTCACGGCAAATGGGGTGAGCCGACCCGAGTGATGATAGGGCCAACGTCACCCGCGCGTGGCAAGTCCGTTACACAAGGCGGAAGTATTTCCCGCTCCCTCCGTGCGGTGCCGGACCGGTTGTCCGTCGTGTGCGATTGACTTTCCGTCGACCCGGTGTTCCTCGGTGGATGCCCTGGTGGGGTGGGTCGCCCGTTCGGTTGGACCGGTCGCTGCGGGTGGCGGCGCGGGCGTGGCCGAAACGTCTGCGGACGACGCCGACCATCCCATCGGCGGGACTTGATCGGACCACCGATGGCACACCTGACAGTCCCGTGTACGGGACGGTCGCCCTCGCGCCGCTCGGGCACCTGTTCGCACCGTCGGTCGTGGCCGGGTCGTCGGCCGCTGTGCCAGACTTGATCACCGCGCCGGCCGAGTCGGCGGTACCGGGTGTGCCGCCCCCGCGGACCGGCGAGACTGTGCGGGCGTACGTGGTGGCGGCGTCGGCGCGACCGGTGACGATGCCGACCGAACTGCCGGCGAGCGCCGAAAACCCCATACGGAGGTAACCGATGTCCAGTGACGCCCGGCTCGCCCTGATCACCCGACCCGGCTGCCATCTGTGCGACGACGCCAAGGCGGCACTCGACCGGGTGGTGGCGGTGACCGGCGACAAGTGGGTCGAGTGGGACGTCACCGACGACGAGGGGCTGGAGCGGGAGTACGGAGACCGACTGCCGGTGGTGCTGCTCGACGGCAAGGAGCACGGCTACTGGCGGGTCGAGGAGGACCGGCTGCTGCGGGACCTGACCACACCTCAGCTCTGAGCGGTACCTATGGTGCTCCGATGACCTCCGCACCCCCGCACCTCGTCTGGGACTGGAACGGCACCCTGCTCAACGACCTCAGCCTGGTGGTGTCCGCCACCAACGTCGTGTTCACGAGCCTTGGTGGGCCGACCGTCACCCTGGACGAGCACCGGGTGCGGTTCCGGCGGCCGATCGCCGAGTACTACGCCGAGGTGCTCGGGCAGGCCGTCGACGACGACGAGTTCGGCCGGCTGGACCGGATCTTCCACGAGGCGTACCGCACCGGCCTCACCACCTGTGAGCTGGCCGCCGACGCGCGCGACGCGATGGCCTCCTGGCCGGGCAGCCAGAGTCTGCTCTCCATGTGGTTCCACGAGGAGTTGGTGCCGACCGTGCACACGTACGGGTTGACCGGCCACTTCACCCGGGTCGACGGGCTGCGGGCCACGGTCGGCGGCGGCCGTAAGGCCGAGTCGCTCCGGTCACACCTGGCGGAGCTGGGCGTGGACGGCGCCTCGGTGGTGCTGATCGGGGACTCCATCGACGACGCGGACGCCGCGCTCGCGGTCGGCGGTCGTGCGGTGCTCTACACCGGCGGGTTCACCGACCCGGCCCGGCTGCGCGCCTCCGGCCACCCGGTGGCCGACACCCTCCTCGACGCGGTCAACCTGGCGCGGGAGGTCAGTTCCGCAGGTAGGTGAGGACGGCCAGCACCCGCCGGTGCTGCTCGGTGTCCGGCGGCAGGGTGAGCTTGGTGAAGATGTTGCGTACGTGCTTCTCCACCGCGCCGTCGCTGACCACCAGGGCGCGGGCGATGGCGGTGTTCGAGCGTCCCTCGGCCATCAGGGCGAGCACCTCACGTTCGCGGGGCGTCAGCTCGCGCAGCGGGTCGTCGCGGCGGCGTCGGGCGAAGAGCTGGCCGACCACCTCCGGGTCGAGCACCGTGCCGCCGGCCGCCACCCGGCGCAGCGCGTCCAGGAACTCGTCGATCGCGGCGACCCGATCCTTGAGCAGGTAGCCGATACCGCCGCCGGCAGCGCCGGTGGTGGCCAGCAGATCATCGGCGTACGAGACCTCGACGTACTGGGAGAGCACCAGGATCGGGGTACGCGGCACCAGCCGGCGTGCCTCCACCGCCGCCCGGAGTCCCTCGTCGGTGTGCGACGGCGGCATCCGGACGTCGACGATCGACACGTCCGGCTGGTGCTCCACCACCGCCTCGACGAGCGCGTCGCCGTCCCCGACGGCGGCCACCACCTGATGGCCACTCTCGGTCAGCAGCCGGACCAGTCCCTCGCGGAGCAGGACGCCGTCGTCGGCGATCACGATGCGCATGGCTGTGTTGTCTACCACGTCCGACGCGTCGTGCGGGGGCGGCGCGGGACTGCTCACAGCGGTAGCTCGGCGCGGATCTCGGTGGGGCCGCCGATCGGGCTCACCACCGCCAGTTCACCGCCGGCGGCCCGGACCCGGTCGGCGATGCCGGCCAGCCCGTGCCCCTTGGCCAGGTGTGCGCCGCCCTGACCGTCGTCGCCCACCCGCACCTGGAGGTGGGTGCCCTGCCGGGCGACGGCCACCACGGCCTCGGTGGCCCGCGCGTGCTTGGCGACGTTCGTCAACGCCTCGGACACCACGAAGTAGGCGGTGTTCTCCACCGCCGGGTCGAGCCGCCCGCCCGGAGTGCCGAGCTGCGGATCAACCTGGAGCTCGATCGGGATCAGCCCGCGACCGGCAATCGCGGCCAGGGCGCTGGGCAGGCCCCGGTCGACGAGGATCGGCGGGGCGATGCCCCGGGACAGTGCCCGCAGCTCGGCGAGCGTGTCCCGGGTCTGCGTGACCGCCTCGTCGATGGTCCGGCCGGCGGCCTCCGGGTCGGAGGCGAGCTGCATCCGGGCGCGGCTGAGGTCCATGGCCAGGCGGACCAGGCGCTGCTGGGGGCCGTCGTGGATGTCGCGTTCCAGCCGGCGCAGCGCGGACGCCTCGGCGGACACGGCGGCCCGTTTCTGCTCCTCCAGCACGGTGATCCGGTCGCGCATCTCGGCCACCCCGGTCAGCATGGCCTTGGCGAAGCTGGCCTGCAGCAGGGCGCATCCCCGCACCACGATCGGCAGGGTGATCAGGAAGAACACCCCGATCGCGGTGTTCAGGCCGATTCGGGCGGTGGTCGAGTCGCCGAGGCCGAGCAGTTGGGCGAGGTCCTGGTCACCCTCGCCGCTGGCGCGGGGCAGGGCCCAGTCGTAGACCCAGTACAGCGAGCCGGCGATCGCTCCGGCCCACCAGACCACGGCGACCACGAACGTGCCGGCCGCCGCGATGAGCCGCAGGATGCCGTGCGCCAGGTCGAGCCAGGACTGGGCGTCCCGCATCGGCACGAAGATCCTTCGCCAGGCGTTCGCGCCCGCCTCGGGCAGCCGGTAGTGCGGCCGGATCCGGGGTTGCCGGAGCACCGCGGGCAGCCGTAGCCGTTCGATGTCGGCCAGCCCACGGGCGGCGTACAGGGTGCCGCTGAGGATCGGCAGACCGATCACCGTGACCACCAGGCCGATGCCGACCGCGGTGCCGAGGATGAGGACGACGAAACTGGCCACCGCCAGAGGCAGACCGAGGAGCACGTAGCCGGAGTCGACGAAGAGTTGGCGGGGAATGCTCGGTGCCAGCGTCGGTGGGTCGCTGGTGGCGGCAACGGCGGTCATGGGAAAAGGCTAGGCATTCCGACTTCCGGTCCCCATCCCGAAGCCCTGCCTCTCCCCCGTAGTGCTGCCCCTACCACCTGCGGAACGGCCCGGTGAGGCTCAGCGCGGGATTGGTCAGAGAAGTCGGTATTGAGCAATAATTGCCTGGGCGGCACGGACGAAAGTCGCTAAATCGATCTTGCGGAATGGAGCTGTTGGTGGAGTCGCGGCACGCAGCGACAAGATCGCGATTTGTGCACGTCTTCACAAGCGCCTACTCTGTGACTCCGACGCGCCCTGCTAGCACAGCCGGCAACCTCGGTCGCCAGCGGGAGTCCATAAGCGGCCGACCAGCGGAGTTGGCCGAGGATCGCACCGCACGGAGTCTCATGAGTCAGCACCGTCACCCAGGCGCGCCCGGCCGCGCCGGTGCCGTACCAGCGCTCCCGGATCTGCCCGAGGCCACCGTCGCTCGGCTCCCGGAATACCTGCGCGCGCTGCACAACCTCGCCGACACCGGGCACGAGACGGTCTCCAGCGAGGAGCTGTCCGCAGCCGCCGGCGTCAACTCCGCCAAGCTTCGCAAGGACCTCTCGCACCTCGGCTCGTACGGCACCCGGGGCGTCGGCTACGACGTCACGCTGCTGATCGAGCAGATCGAGAATGTGCTCGGGCTCACCCAACGCCGGGCGGTCGCCCTGGTCGGCGTGGGTAATCTCGGTCACGCTCTGGCCGGCTACGACGGCTTCGCCGGCCGGGGCTTCCGGATCGCCGCACTTCTCGACGCCGATCCCTCCCGGGTCGGCGAAGAGATCAATGGCCTGGTGGTCCGGCATGTCGACGATCTGGCGACGGTCGCCGCGGAGGAATCCCTCGCGATCGGCGTGATCGCCACCCCGGCCGCAGCCGCCCAGCAGGTCGCCGACCAGCTGGTCGCCGTCGGCGTGACGAGCATCCTCAACTTCGCGCCGTGCGTACTCTCGGTTCCGGAGGGGGTCGACGTGCGCAAGGTCGATCTCGCCATCGAGCTGCAGATTCTGTCCTTCCACGAGCACCGCAAGGCGTCGCTGACCGCGCTGCCCGCCACCGGCGGGTCCGCTCTCACGGCCCTGCCGGGCGGGTTCGCGGCCACCGACACCCAGGAGGCGATCGGCACGTGAAACTGCTCGTCGTCGGCGCGTCCTATCGGACCGCCCCGGTCGCCACGCTGGAACAACTGGCCGTGCCTCCCGCAGACCTCACCCGCACCCTGGACCGCCTGGTCGCCCAGCCCTACGTGGCCGAGGCGGTGATCGTCTCCACCTGCAACCGGGTGGAGGTCTACGCCGCCGTGTCCGGTTTCCACGGTGGGCTCGGCGACGTGTGCGCCGTCCTGGCGGAGCAGGCCGGCACCTCGCCGGCGGCACTCGCCAGCCACCTGTACGTGCACTACGACACCGCTGCCGTGGAGCACGTCTTCCGGGTCGCCACCGGTCTGGACTCGATGGTGGTCGGCGAGGCGCAGATCCTCGGCCAGCTGCGTGACGCGTACCACTGGGCCACCGGCGCCGACTCGGCCGGCCGCCTGCTGCACGAGCTGATGCAGCAGGCCCTGCGGGTCGGCAAGCGCGCCCACGCCGAGACCGGCATCGACCGTGCCGGCCAGAGCGTCGTCACCGCCGCGCTCGAGCTGGCCGCCGGGCACCTCGACGGCGACCTCGCCGGCCACCCGGCCCTGGTGGTCGGCGCCGGCGCGATGGGCTCACTCGGGGTGGCCACGCTGTCCCGGCGGGGCGCCGGTCCGCTCACCGTCAGCAACCGGGGCGCCGACCGGGCCGTCCGGCTCGCCGAGTCGTACGGGGCGAGTGCCGCGCCGATGACCGAGCTGGCCGACACCCTTTCCACAGTGGACATCGTAGTGGCCGCCACCGCTTCCACCGAACCGGTCCTCACCCGGGCGGTGGTCAGCGCGGCGCTCGCCGAACGGGACCCGGTCCGGGGCCCGCTGGTCCTGCTCGACCTTGCCGTCCCGCGTGACGTCGAGGACGGTGTCGCCGAGCTGTCCGGCGTCGAGGTGATCGACATCGACCGGATGGCGGCGCTGCTCGCCGACGGTCCGGCCGCCGCGGACGCCGCCGCCGTCGAACGGATCGTGCGGGGCGAGGTGGAGAGCTTCCTCACCTGGCTGCGCGGTGCCGACGTGGCGCCCACCGTGGCCGCGCTGCGCGGCCGAGCCGACGACGTGGTCACCGCCGAGCTGCGCCGGCTCGCCCAACGTCGCCCCGACCTCGGCGACGACCTGCGCGCCGAGGTCGCCCGTACCGTGCACCGGGTCGTGCAGCGGCTGCTGCACCAGCCCACCGTCAAGGTCCGCCAGTTGGCCGCGGAGCCCGGCGGCGACCAGTACGCGGCCCTGCTGCGCGAGCTGTTCGACCTCGAGGTGCCGCAGACCTCTCCGGTGGACACCGTCCCGGACGTGCTGACCCCCGACCTCGGTATGGCGCTGCCCGGTGTCGACCCGGTGTCCGGTGCCGACGCCCCCGAGCCCACCCCACCCACCGGAGGTGCGCGATGACCGCCCCCCTACGCCTCGGCACGCGCGGCAGCGCCCTCGCGATGGCCCAGTCCGGCCAGGTCGCCGAGGCGGTGACCGCCGCCACCGGTCGCCCGGTCGAGCTGGTCGAGGTGGTCACCGCGGGCGATCGTTCCAACGCACCGGTGCACCGGCTCGGCGTCGGGGTGTTCGTCTCCGCGCTGCGCGACGCCCTGACCGCCGGGACGATCGACTTCGCGGTGCACTCCTACAAGGATCTGCCCACGGCTATCGCCGCCGGGCTGCACATCGCGGCGGTGCCGGCCCGACTGGACCCGCGCGACGCGCTGATCGCCCGGGGCGGCCGGACGCTCGCCGAACTACCGCCCGGCGCCACCGTGGGCACCGGCGCGCTGCGCCGGATCGCCCAACTGCACGCGCTCGGCCTGCAACTCGAGGTCACCCCGATCCGCGGCAACATCGACACCCGCCTGGCGCGGGTGGTCGGTCCCGAGGCCGACCTCGACGCCGTCGTCCTGGCCCGGGCCGGGTTGGCCCGGATCGGTCGGGCCGACGAGATCACCGAGACGCTGGATCCGATGCTGATGCTGCCCGCCCCCGCCCAGGGAGCGTTGGCCGTGGAGTGCCGGGTCGACGACCAGAGCCTGGTCGAGTTGCTCGCGGTGCTCGACCACGCACCGTCGCGAGCCGCGGTCACCGCGGAACGCGCGTTTCTGGCAACCCTGGAGGCTGGGTGCAGCGCACCCGTCGCCGCCTACGCGGAACTCGCCGAGGGCGATACCGGCGATGAGATCTACCTGCGCGGGGCGGTGATCAGCCCGGACGGCACTCGTGACCTCCGGCTGTCCCGCACCGGAACGCCCGCCGACGCGACGGAGATCGGTAAGGCACTCGCCGCCGAACTCCTCGACCTCGGCGCCGACTCGATCCTCGGCCACGATGGACACACCGGCCCGGGGACCCAGCAATTTGGGAGCACAGAATGACCCGCACCCGTAAGCCCGTCGGCCGTATCGCGTTCGTCGGGGCTGGCCCCGGTGACCCTGGGCTGCTGACCCGTCGGGCCCACGACGCCCTGGTCGACGCTGACCAGGTGATCTACGACCGGGGAGTCCCGGAGTCGTTGCTCGCCGTCGTTCGCGCCGAGGCCAGGGACGATGCCGAGTTCACCCCCGCCGAAGGCGCGCCGGGGGACGTGGCGAAGGTGCTGATCTCCGCGGCCCGATCCGGGTTGAACGCGGTGCACCTGGTCGCCGGCGACCCGTTCGGCCACGACTCGGTGGTGAAGGAGGTGCAGGCGGTGGCCCGCACCGCCGCCCACTTCGAGGTGGTGCCCGGTGTCGGTCAGGCCGAGGGTGTGGCCACCTACGCGGGTGTTCCGCTGCCCGGTGTGCGTACCGCCGCCGACGTCGAGGACGTCAGCGCACTGGACTTCGAGGCGCTGGCCGCTGCCGTCGGCCGGGGTTCGCTCGCGCTGGCCGTGGACGCCGGTGACCTCGCCGCCGTCCGGGACGGGCTGCTCTCCGCCGGGGTCGACGGCACCACCGGCGTCGGGGTGACCGGCGACGGCACCGGCGAGACCCAGTACACGACCACGTCGACCGTGGACAGCTTCGTGGCTGCCGCGCTCGGCTTCACCGGCCGGGTGGTGCTCACCGTCGGTGTCGGGGTGGGTCAGCGCGACAAGCTGAGCTGGTGGGAGAACCGCCCGCTGTACGGCTGGAAGGTGCTCGTACCCCGGACCAAGGAGCAGGCCGGCGCGATGAGCGCGCGGCTGCGCGCGTACGGGGCGATCCCGTGTGAGGTGCCGACCATCGCGGTCGAGCCGCCGCGTACTCCGGCGCAGATGGAGCGGGCGGTCAAGGGCCTGGTCGACGGCCGGTACGCCTGGGTGATCTTCACGTCGGTGAACGCGGTTCGCGCGGTCTGGGAGAAGTTCGCCGAGCACGGGCTGGACGCCCGGCACTTCGGCGGCGTCAAGATCGCCTGCATCGGTGAGGCGACGGCCGACGCGGTGCGCGCGTTCGGTATCCAGCCGGAGCTGATCCCCGCCGGGGAGCAGTCCTCCGAGGGGCTGCTCGCCGAGTTCTCCCCGCACGACGAGATCCTCGACCCGGTGGGCCGGGTGCTGCTGCCGCGTGCCGACATCGCCACCGAGACGCTCGCCGCCGGGCTCACCGAGCGCGGCTGGGAGGTCGACGACGTGACCGCGTACCGGACGGTGCGGGCCGCGCCGCCGCCCGCCGAGATCCGGGACGCGATCAAGTCGGGCGGGTTCGACGCTGTCTTGTTCACGTCATCCTCCACCGTGCGGAACCTGGTCGGTATCGCCGGGAAGCCGCACGCGCGTACCGTGGTTGCGGTTATCGGGCCCAAGACGGCGGAGACCGCGACGGAGTTCGGCCTGCGGGTCGACGTCCAGCCGCCGCACGCCTCGGTGCCCGACCTGGTGGAGGCGCTTGCCGCCTACGCCGTCGAGCTGCGCGAGAAGCTGGCCGCCATGCCGGCCAAGCAGCGCCGCGGTTCGAAGGTGCAGGGCCCGACCGCTCTGCGCTTCCGGTAGTCGTTCGAGGAGGCCTGCCATGTCGTACCCCGAGATCCGGCCCCGCCGGCTGCGCCGCAACCCGGCGATCCGCCGGCTGGTGTCCGAGACCCGGGTCGACCCGGCCGAGCTGGTCGTGCCGATGTTCGTCAAGGAGGGGCTGAGCGAGCCCCGTGCCATCGGGTCGCTCCCGGGGGTGCTCCAGCACTCCCGGGACTCGCTGCGCAAGGCGGCGGCCGAGGCGGTCCAGGCCGGCGTCGGCGGGATCATGCTCTTCGGCGTGCCGGAACGGCGGGACCCGACCGGCTCCGGCGGCATCGACCCGAACGGCATCCTCAACGTCGCCATCCGCGACGTGGTGGCCGAGGTGGGCGACGCCGCGGTGGTGATGAGCGACCTGTGCCTGGACGAGTTCACCTCGCACGGGCACTGCGGGCTGCTCACCGCAGACGGTGAGGTCGACAACGACTCCACCCTGGCCGCGTACGCCGAGATGGCGGTGGCCCAGGCCGCCGCCGGGGTCGGCATGGTCGGGCCGTCCGGGATGATGGACGGCCAGGTCGGCGTGGTCCGCAAGGCGCTCGACGCCGCCGGGCACCAGGACGTGGCCGTGCTGGCATACGCCGTCAAGTACGCCTCGGCGTTCTACGGCCCGTTCCGCGAGGCGGTGGAGTCGGCGCTGGAGGGCGACCGGCGCACCTACCAGCAGGACCCGGCCAATCTGCGGGAGTCCCTGCGCGAGGTGGCGCTCGACGTCGCCGAGGGCGCCGACCTGGTGATGGTCAAGCCGGCGCTGCCCTACCTCGACGTGGTGGCGGCGGTACGGGCCGCGGTGGACGTCCCGGTAGCCGCCTACCAGGTCTCCGGCGAGTACGCGATGGTCGAGGCGGCCGCCGCGAACGGCTGGATCGACCGGGAGCGGGTGATGCTGGAGACGCTCACCTCGATCAAGCGGGCCGGCGCGCAGGTCATCCTCACCTACTGGGCTGTCGAGGCCGCCGGGCTGCTGCGCCAGCGCTACTGAGGCGGGCCGCCTACGGCGCGATCACGGGCTGCCCGCGGCGCGATCATGCGGAAATAGTGGCCTCCTCGGCAGGAGAGGCCACTATTTCCGATCATCGGCCCGTTCTGCCGATCAGGGCAGCTGTCCCAGCCGATCGACGACGGCCAGCCGGGTGACGGCGGTGCTCATGTACGGCGACTCCTTGCCATCCCGCACCGTGAGCCGGCGGGTGCCGAGGTAGACGTGGGTCTCCCGGTCGAAGATCAGGTCGACGTGGGCGGCGAACACGCCGGGAGTCCGCAGCGCCACGCCCCGTCGGCCGGCGGCGTCCCGCACCTCGCCGGGCAACACGCTCGCCCCCGGTACTCGGGCCATCGCCTGGAACAGCGCGCCGAGCGACTGCGGCGGCACGTAGCCCTCCAGCATCCACATCCCGTCGGTGAAGATCGTGGTCGGGTCGTTCTGGATGGCCTCCAGGTCCGCGCCGGCGGGTAGGTCCAGGGGGATCGGGTGATCCCGCAGGTGTTGCGCCATCTGCTCCGGCTCGGTGGGCAGGCCCTGGAAATAGCCGGGCGGCGGTGGCAGGTGCGAGACGTTGTCGGTTCGCCACTCGTCCGGGCGGCTCTCCAACCGCCGCCGCTGCTGCCAGGTCGGATCGTCGCCGACCGGCACCCAGCGTTGGAGCCGCTCATCGACGTACGGGCCGGCCGCTGGCTCCTCCCGGGCGGTCAGCCGCAGTTCGATGAAGAGGAACTGGCCGGGACGCGCCACCAGGTCGGGCTGCTGCCGGGCCGTGTCCGCGGCCTCGGTCAGGACCTCGGCCGCGCTCGCCGTCGGTGGGGCGTCGCCGACCGTCTGGGTCACCAGTCCGACGGCGGTGAGCAGGACGACAAGCCCACCGACCCCGGCCAGCCGCCAGCCCGGCCTACGCCACCGTGCGCCCCGTGTCGCACGGACGGTCGTCGGGGCTGCGTCGGCGGCCGGGGCGCTTTCGGTGGTTCGGGCGCCGAGGTGTTCCTTCAGTTCGGCGAGAAGCCGTGCCTCGAAGTTGCCCAGTTGCGGGGTTCTGCTCATGGTGACCTTCCCTCCGATCAGACGAGCGCGGATTCGGACTGTGCGAGAGCGAGGCGTACCGCCCGGCGGGCCCGATGCACCCGGACCCGCGCGGCGACCGGGGAGATCCCGAGCGCGGCGGCCGCGTCCGTCAGGGACAGGCCGTCGACGGCGACGAGTTCGAGCAGGGCGCGCGTGTGCTCCGGCAGACCGCCGAGAGCGCGATAGGTACGGCGCGCCAGCGATTCCGCGTCGATGCGCTCCTCGATCCGGGCGATGTCGTCGGCGTCCAACAGCCGTCGTCCCGCCAGGCGACCGCTGGCCCGCAGATGACGGGTAGCCCGGCGGTGTTCGGCCGCGATGACGTTGCGGGCCACGCCGAAGAGCCAGGCCAGCTCGTTTCCGCGCTCCGGCTGGAAACCGGCCGCGGAGTCGATCACCGCCAGGAACACCTCGGCCGTGAGGTCGGCGGCGGTGTGCGGGTCGTCGACGCGGCGGGCCACGAACCGCCCGATCGTCTCGACGTGTCGGCGGTAGAACCGCTCGAACGCCGCGGGGTCCGTACCGATGGCGGCTAGGTCGTCCCCGCCTGGGCTCGGGCTACTCACAGGCCGTCCTCTCGTTGGCCGTCCTTACACCCCTTCCTTGGTTCGGCGGCGATTCGGCGTTACATCCGCCAGCGCCGCGCTTTTTGCCAAAATCGTGCAGAAACACAGATGTAGTGGCCTCCTGGTCGGCGGAGGCCACTACATCTTGGATCGAGCGCGATCATTCGTGGGCGGGCGGAGACCCCTCAGTCGTCGTTGGTGATCGTGCCGACCGCGAGCGGGTCGGCCAGCCGCAGGCCGGGCACGCCGGCCACCAGCAGCGTCAGCTTCTCGTCCGACTCCCGCCTCCGGTCGCCGCGCACGGTCACCGGGAACGCCACCGCCGTCTGCCCGGCGGCCAACACCTTGCACCCGGCGTACGGGTCGAAGTCCGAACCCGACTGCGCGGTGAGGCCGACGGTGGTTGCACAGAGCAGCACCGGCTGGGACAACGGCCGGGACACGGTCGCGGTGAAGGTGAGCTGCCGGGTGCCCTGGTTGCCCTCGACCACCGTCGCGTCGGCGACGGTCAGCGAGGCGCGGGACCGGAACCGGGCCACCTGCGGGTCGTGGTCGCTGGAACCCCGTGACCCGTCGCCGCTGAACTCCGCCGGCCAGTCGGCGTTGATGTGCGCCGCCCGCACCTGCACCAGATCGCCGTAGAGCGCGTCGTTGACGAACAGGTGGTCGAGTGTCTGCGCGTGCCCCTCGAAGCTGTACGAGTACGCCGACGCCGGCACCTCCGCGACCAGGTTGTCCCACAGGTTGTGCAGACCCGCCTCGTACAGCGGCGCGAGCTGGTCCGACGGCGTGGGCTGCTCGCCGGTGGCGATGGGATCGTCCGGGCGGGGGAAGACGTTCAGGTCCCCGCCGTAGACCACCCGGGCGCTCTGGTCGGCCGCCTCGATCGCGGTGACGATCGCCGCGCCGTAGCGGGCCTGCTCCCGCCGCTGCCCCACCCGGCTGTCCGGGCCGGAGGAGTAGTGGTTGCTGAGCGCGTACAGGGTGAACCGCTCGGTCGAACCGGGCGACGCGGCCACGCTGAACCTGCCCAGCTGAGGGGCGCGGGTGAAGACGTTGGTGCCGTCCCGCCCGGTCGAGGTGTCCACATCCGCCGGCAGCACCGCGTTGAGGGCCTTCGGGTTCTGTACGTCCGCGTTGGCCGGCAGGCCGGCAGCGCGGTACTGGACGGACGGTGTCGAGCCCAGCAGTGGATCGTCGGCCGTCGCGGCCGTCAGCGACAACCGGTCGGTGCGGTACAGGAACGCCGCGGTGATCCCACGGGCGTCCGCGCCGGTCCGGTCATAGGCCGCGGCGTACGCCGGTCCGCCGGCCGCCGCCACCACGAGCGCCAACTCCTGGATGCTGTCCGGAGCGCCGTCCGCGTTGTTGGTGTCGCCGCAGCTCAGCGCCGCCCCGGAGACCGTGCAGATGTCCTGGTCCTCGGCCTCCTGCACCAGGATCAGATCCGGTGCGTGCAGGTCCTTGACGATCTGGTCGGCGAGCGCGGCCAGCTGTTCGCGGTACTCTGCCTCGCTGCCCGGCACGTAGTCGAACGGCGGGTCGACACCTGGACAGCCGGCGTTACCGGTGAAGTCGCAGCCGTCGAACGGGTCGTCGCGGTAGTCGTACAGGTTCTCCACGTTGTAGGTGGCGACGGCCACCTCCTGCGACCGGTCGGCCGGCTTGGGCGGGTTGTTCTTCGACGGGTCGGCCCCGGCGGCGAACTCCGCCCGCTCGACCTGGACGCCGTACTTCTCGAACGAGTAGTAGACCCCGCCCACCGCGTCCGCCCGCAGCGTGTCGAAGGTGTGCGCCGGCGGGAGCAGCGCGGCGCTGTCCCCGGCGGTGGCTTTCACGCCCATGCTGCCGAGCAGCGTCCGCTGACCGTTGCCGTCGTCGAAGCCGCGGGTCGGGTCGTTGTCCAGTGGGTGCGAGTCCCGGAAGACCCGCCGGGAGTACGGGTCGGCGCGGTCCAGCAACGGGTCGTCGCGGTCGACCACCCACAGCTCCGCGTCGGCCGTGGAGGAGAAGACGTCCCGGCCGCTCACCGCGCCGCTGCCCGCGCGAACCCGCATCCGGGAGCCCTCGTGCCGCTCCCAGAAGCGCTGCGCGTCGGTCAGCACGGCCGGCGGCACCGCGTCGGTCACCGCGACCGCCGTGTCCACGGCCAGCCCACCGCCGATCCGGCGGACCAGCGACGCGCCGGAGAGCTGGGTGAAGCTGTAGTACTCCGACACCCGGGCCCGCAGCACGACCTCGTCGCCGACCGTCGGCACGTAACCGCCGATCAGCGAGGTGAACGCGCCCATGAACACGAAGATGCCGTCGGAGCTGGTCGGGTCGCCGTCGGTGTCGCCGGTGCGGCTCTGCAGGAAGAAGCCGCGCTGCTCCGCGCCGGCCGACGTGCGGGCCAGAGTCAACTGGGTGATGACGCCGCGTACGTCGTACAGCGTGCTGCTCGTGCCGTTGCCGCTCGCCGGTGCGAGCGGCGACCGGTCGGCGGGGCCGGACTCGGTGTCGGTGGTCGGGCCCTGCACCTCACCGACGGTCAACTCCCGGGTCACCTGCACGGCCAGCGCGCAGCTCGCGGTGCCGCCGTCCGCGTCGGTCGCGGTGAGGGTGACGGTGTACGCCCCGGCGGCCAGGTCGGCGCTCGCGTCGATCGTGGCACGGGCGGTGCCGCCGACGCCCCCCGCGGGAGTGAGCGCCGTGCGGGTGATCGAGCCGGCGGACGGGGTCGGACTGACCGAGGTCACCACCAGGTCGACGATCGTGTCATCGGGATCGGTGGCGGTGACCTCCCGGCTCGCCGCCGTGCCCGCGCTGGTGACCAGCGGGCCGCCGCAGGTCAGCGTGGCCGGGACGTCGACCGGCCCGCCGCCGTCCACGGAGTGCGCGCCGACGCCGTCGAAGGTGTCCACCGGGAAGCCGGCCCACTGGGCCGCGGGGTCGAACGCGTCCGTCGGGTCGGTGTCGCCGCTGGTCACGGTCGGCAGCCGGCGCAGGGTGTCGTCCGCGGTGCTGGTGGCGCCCGCACCCCACTCGGTGCCCGGGTCGACGCCCACCTGCCCGATCGAGTCGAGCACGGTGACGCCCCGGAGCAGCACGACCGCGTCGTCACCGTTGAACAGACTGGCCCCGGTGGTCTGGTCGGCCTGGGCGAGGATGGCGGCCCCGGCCGACGCGCTGGCGAACACGAACACGTCACCGGCGGCCACGTTCCCGGTCAACGCGATCGTGGTGGCCGTGGTGGAGCCGTTGAAGTAGAGCTGGAGCCGGTAGCCGCCGGCGGCGAGGTCAACCGGGGCGCCGGTGCCGTTGAACAGCTCGATCGCCTTGTTGTTCGACGAACCCTCGACGTACTCCGAGATGAACAGATCGGTGGGCGCGGCGCTGGCCGCGGTGGGTGCGACGCCGAGCGCCGTGATGGTCACGGCGGCGGTGGCGGTCGCGAGCGCGGCGATTGAGCGGCGCGGGCGCATAGGGCCTCCACGATGGGTGGATGGGGTCAACGCACGTTAAGGTGCGCGGTGGTCCACCGTCCATCCCCCAGTGGACAGTTGCGTGAATTCCCTCAGCGTGGCGGATCGAGCCGGTGCACCAGCTCGGCGACGTCGACGCTGTATTCGCACCAGTCGCGGTCCGGTTGGTAGCCCAGCTCGGCGTTGACCTTCAGCATCGCCTCGTTGGCCTGCGCGTTCCAGGTCTGCACCTCGATCAGCTCCGGCTCGGCGGAGCGCAGCTCCAACAGCATCCGGGCCTTGATCGCCCGGTCGATGCCGTAGCCCCGGTGGTCCTGCGCGACGATGGTGTCGTACTGGTCGGCGCGGGTGGGGTGCTGCGCGGGCACCACCACCTCGGTCAGGCCGGCCACCTCGCCGCTCTGCTCGTGTCGGGCGAGCACGATGTACGGTTTCATGCCCCGCCGGTGCAGGGTGTCGAGGCTGTCGCGCAGCCGCTCCGGCTCGTAGGAGCTGGGGCGCAGCTCACCGTCGTCGACGTCGCGCACCTCGGCCTTCGCCCGCGCGTACGCCTCGATCAGGTCGTCCGGTGGCCCACCGGGGAAGAACTCCAGGTGGTAGCCCGCCGCGATGCCGGTGGCCATCTGCGTCAGCTCGGCCCAGTCGACCGCGGTGAGGTCGAGCACGCTGCGCGTCTCCACGTACTCCCGGGTGAAGCCGAGCGACTCGTAGAACCCGACCGCGGGCGTGTCGCCGACCACCTCGACCCCGATCGACCGGAAGCCCTCCTGGTAGACCCGGCGGGCAGCACGCAACACCAGGTCACGACCGAGACCGCTGCGCCGCACCGACGGGTGCACCAGCACCTCGAGCACGCCGATGTCACCGAGGAGCAGCACGTGCACCTGGCCGAGCACCGCGCCCGGAGCACCGGGGTCGGTCGCCTCGGCCTGGGCGATCCAGGAGATCCGCCGCTCGCCGGGCATCACCTCGGCGAGGTATTCGCGCAATGAGGTCTCCCGCCACGGCGGATCCTGCGGCAGGTCGGCCGCCAGCACCGCGTTCAGCGTGACCAGCAGCGACGCGATCTCGGCGGACGACGCGGTCCTCGGGTCCCACTCGCGCACCATCACCCGTCTAGCTTGCCGCTAACAGAGGCCGGGGGGAAGTGTCCAGTTCTCCAACGTATCGAGACGATCACGTCACGGGCGGCTGGCCCGTCCGTACCGGTTGGCGGTGTCGTAGACGTCCTGGGCGTACCGCCGTACATCGTTGTAGGACAGGATCGCGTTCCACCAGTCGCCCGGGATGCTCAGGTTCCGACCACCCTTGCAGAGGTAGTTACCCGCCGCCAGGGCCGCGTCGTCCAGGTCGTGCGGGTCCTTGATCCCGTCATTGTCGGCGTCCGCGCCGATCTCCTGCCAGGTGGTCGGGATGAACTGCATCGGCCCGATCGCCCGGTCGAGGGTCAGGTCCCCGTCGAGCACCCCACGGTCGGTGTCGATGATCCGCATCCGGCCGCCGTTGCCGTCCAACGGCAGTCCGATGATCTTCGGTAGCGCCTTGCCGTCCTGCCCCAACCGCGCGCCGTTGGCCAACCCGTGCCCCGATTCGACCTGCCCGATCGCGGCCAGCGTGGTCCAGCTCAGCGCGCAACTGCGGTTCGTCTGCGCGAGCATCAGCTCGGCGTAGCCGTACGCCTGCATGGCGACGGCCGGGATATTCACCTTGGCACCGACCTGTTGAGCCCAGCCAGCCAGGGCGTCCGACGGCCGGCCGCCGATGCCGGGTCCGCTGGTCGGCAGTCCACCGCTCGGCAGTCCGCCGGTGGGCAGTCCGCCGGTGGGCAGTCCGCCGGTGGGCAGTCCGCCGGTCGGCAGTCCGCCGGTGGGCAGTCCACCGCTCGGTAGTCCACCGCTGGGTAGTCCGCCACCCGGTAGGCCGCCTTCGGGCACCGGGCCGGTGGGCAGGCGGGCAGGCACCCCCGGCGGGACGGTGGGCGTGCCGGAGGCGTCGGCCGCGACCGGGCGGGGTGCGCGGATCGTGGCCGGCACGAGCAGGGCGCCCGCCGCCGCGGTCGCGGCCACCAGCGCCAGCAGGAAGAGGCCGGGCAGGGTGAGCCGGCCACTCGGTCGACGAGCCCAGGCCCGGGTCGCACGGACGGCCGAGGCTGCCACCCGGCGCGGCGGCAGCCGTACCGCGTGCGCGAACGGCACCCGCCGTCGCCGGGAGGCGCCGGACGCCGGCACGGCGGGAATTTCGTCCACACTGGTCTTCGCCAGATCCGCGGTGACCTTGGTGACGGGCTTCGTCTCGTCAGCGGACACACCGGGCTTCGTGTCGTCGGCCGGCGCACCGGCCTTCGTGTCGTCTGTCGACTTGTCGGCACTCGGCCCGGTGGCGGACTGCGGCGCGCCCGGAGCAGTGGCGCTGCCGGTCGCCTTCGCGTCTCCGGTCGCCTGGTCTCCGACCTTCGGGCCGCCGGTCTTCGGGTCTTCGGTCTTCGGGTTGTCGGTCTTCGGGTTATCGGTCCTGGGGGCCGCTGCCCGCGTGTCAGCGCTGTCGTCGGCGACCGGATCGGGCTCGACCCGGTCTTTCGCGCCGACGCCGGCCGCGCCTGGCCCGGACCTGGGGGCGTCGGTCGGGCTGGCCGAGGGGGCGTCGGTCGGTCCGGAGGTGGTGGCAGGTGTGGGCGGCGTACTCGCGGTCCGGCCGCTCAGCCAGGGCCGGCGGGGGCGGGGCACCGCGCGAACCGGGTCGGGCGCGGCCCCCGAGCCTTCGAGTGGCCCGTCCAGCGGCGCGGCCGGTCGTAATGGTTGCACACGCGTGTCGTCCTCGCCGTCCACCACCCGTCGAGTATCACCCATCCTCCGCCGGACGTCAGTTCCCGTACCCTGGGCGCATGCCCCGGTACGAGTTCCGTTGCCGCGCCTGCGGCGACACTTTCGAGGTCAACCGTCCGATGGCGGCTGCCGCTGACCCGGCCGTCTGCCCGCAGGGACACACCGACACGGTGAAGCTGCTCTCCGCGGTCGCGGTCACCGGTCGGGGTGGGGCCGTCGGTGGCGCCCCGGCGTCCTCCGGTGGTGGGTGCTGCGGAGGCGCCTGCGGCTGCTGATCGGACCAATTCCCCGCCACCTGGTGGGCTGTTCTTGCCGTGACCGGGTCCGAGTGGCACTTTGAGGCGGCATCTGCCCGACCGTTCTCACGATGCGTTACCGCTCGGACTCAGGCAGCATGAACCCGACGTCACGGGCGGAGGTTCCACGCATGTCGCCACGGATCCAGCTCCCGAGCGGTTGGGTGACCTTCGTGTTCACCGATATCGAGGGCTCGACCCGGCTGGCCCAGTTGCTCGGCCCCGACTACCGCCCGGTGCTCGCCGAGCACCGACGGCTGTTGCGCCGGACGCTGGCCAGCACGGGCGGCGCGGAGTTGTTGACCGAGGGCGACTCGTTCTTCCTGGCCTTCGAGGACGCGGCAGCGGCGCTGACCGCCTGCCTGACCGCCCAGCGGGCGCTGTCCAACCACGACTGGCCGACCGCCGAAGCCGCACCCCGGGTGCGGATGGGCCTGCACACCGGTTACGCCGAGCCGCGCGACGGCGACTACGCCAGCCCCGAGGTGCACCGGGCCGCCCGGGTGGCCGCCGCGGCGCACGGCGGGCAGGTGCTCTGTTCGGCGCCCACCGCCCGTCGGGCCGAGCCGTTGCCGCCCGGTGCGACCCTGCTCGACCTCGGCCTGCACCGGCTGCGCGGTTTCGACGACCGGGAGCGGCTCTTCCAACTGGTCGCGCCGGGCCTGGAGCGGCAGTTCCCGCGTCCCCGCACCGCCGACGCGGTGGCGCACAATCTGCCGACCCAGGTGACGTCGTTCGTCGGTCGGCAGGCCGAGCGCGTCGAGTTGGGCCTGCTGGTGAAGCAGCACCGCCTGATCACGGTGCTCGGCGCGGGCGGGGCGGGCAAGACCCGGCTCGCGGTGGAGTTGGCCAGCGGGGTCGTCGAGTCGTACCCGGACGGGGTGTGGTTCGTCGACATCGCCGCGGTGACCGACCCGGGGTTGGTGGCATTCGCGATCGCCGCGGTGCTCGGCCTGCGACCCGAACCGGGCCGGCCGATGCTGGACACCCTTGTCGAGTACGCGGCCGGCCGCCGCATGCTTGTCGTCCTGGACACCTGTGACACCCAGCCGGCCGCCTGCGCGGAGGTGATCGCGCGGTTGTTGTCCGGCGGTGGTGGCGTACGGGTGCTGGCGACCAGCCGGGAGTCGTTCAGCCTGCCGGGTGAGGTGGTGTGGCGGATCCCGCCGCTCTCGGTCGACCCGCGCGCGGACGGTGCGGAGAGCGATGCGGTGGCGCTCCTGCTGGACCGTACGGCGGCGGCGCGAGGCGGCCGGCGGCCGGACCCGGCCGAGTCGGCCGATCTCCGCAGGGTGGTGCAGCGGTTGGACGGGTTACCGCTCGCCATCGAGCTGGCCGCCGCCCGGCTGCGGGTGCTCTCGGTGGGCCAGCTCGCGGAACGCCTCGACGATGTTCTCGGCACTCTGGACGCCGGTCGGGAGGACCCGGATCCGCCACCGGTGGAGCGCGGCTGGTCCGGCAACCAGCAGGACACGGTGGACCTGGTGGCCGCGGCGTCCGGGGCGTCGCCACCCACCGCGGCGAGCAGGGCGGTGCAGCGGTCGGCCACGGAACGGCACCTGACGATGCAGGCCACCGTCACCTGGTCGTACCGGACGCTCGGGCCTCGGGCCGCCCGCCTGCTGCGGTGGCTGTCGGTCTTCGCCGGGCCGGTGGACCTGGCGACGGTGGAGTGGCTGCTGGGCGACGACCCGCTGGATCCACTGTCGGTGCTGGTGGACAAGTCGATGGTGTTGGCCGAGCCGCGGGCCACCGGTAGCACCTACCGGATGCTCGACCCGATCCGGGCGTACGCGGCGCGGCGGCTGGCCGAGGCGGGTGAGGAGCGGGCCGCCCGGAATAGGCATGTCGCCTGGTCGGCCCATGCGGTGGACCGGGCACACCTGGGTCAGGACGGCCGCCCGGTGACGCTGTCGCTGTACGCCCTCGACCCGTTGGCCGGGGAGGTACGCGCAGCGTTGCGGTGGTGCGCCACGGGCGGTAGTGCCCGTGCCGGTCTCGGTCTGGCCGGTGGGCTGGACCAGTGGTGGCTTGAGCGGGGCCTGGCCCGGGAGGGGCGGCTGTGGCTGTTCCGGTTGTACGGGCGGATCGCCGAGACGGGTGAGCGGATCCCGGAGGCGGAGCTGGCGGCGGTTTACCACATGCATTCGTTGCACGCCGGCGCGGACGGTGAGTTCGCCGAGGAGTTGCGCTACTCCCAGCGGGCGGAGGCGGCCGCCCGGCAGGCCGGTGATGCCGGGTTGTTGGCCCGGGTGCTCGCCGGCCGGGCCGCGCCGTTGGTGGACATGGGGCAGTTCGTCGAGGCCGAGCGGGTGTGCCGGGAGGTCATCGACTGGGCGCACGGGCAGGACGTGGTCGGCGAGGCGCTGTTGGCGGTGTTCAGCCTGGCTGAGCTGCTCTGGCGGCGGGGCGCCCTGGGGGAGGCGGCGGATCTGCTGGGGGCGGTGCGTCCGGTGGAGGCGGCCCGCCCGGTGGAGCGGGGCCGGCGGTCGGTGGACATGCTGCTCGGGATGGTCGCGTTGGCCCGGGGCGATGTGATCGCCGCGCACGAGCACCTGCTGGTGGCACTGCGTTCGCGGATGGGCCACGGCTACCACGGTCGGGCGTGTGACACGTTGAACGCGGTCGCGGTGCGCTGCGTGATCGGCGGGGACCGGTTGACCGCGGCTCGCCTGTTCGGGGCGGCGCAGGCCACCCGGGCGAGCATGCGCGCGACCCCGGGCATCTACGGCGGCTACTGGGCCGAACAGCAGGCCGAACTGCGCGCGCAACTGGGTGACGCGGTGTTCGACGACGCGTACGGCGAGGGTGCCGAGTTGGGGCTGGACGAGGCCGCCGCGCTGGCACTGGACGTGGAACACCCGGACCTGGCGGCCGACTCGACCCGCTTCAGCACCGGCCTGTCCCAGCCCACCCCCCGCCGCCCCGCCGACCCCGACCGCCACCCAGCAACCCGCACCGAACGCGCCTAACCCCAGCCCTGCCCCCACCCCCCCTCAGCCTTGTTGATCAAGAGATTTGCGTCAGGAAACAGGCTCCTGGTGACCGAAACCTCTTGATCAACGCCGCCGAGGGGGTGGGGGTGGGGGTGGGGGGTGGGGGGTGGGGGGTGGGGGGTTAGGCGCGGGCGGCGGCTGCTTCGGCTTCGGCCTTTATTTGGGCGGCGCGGTCGATGTCGGCCTGCTGGACGGCTGCTACCGAGCCGAAGGTCTTGACCGCCTGGTAGTAGGTCCAGGCCAGGCTGTAGCAGGCCGGTCGGACGACCGTGTTGTACGTGGTGCAGACGCGCTTCAGGTCCTCGTAGAAGGCGCTGTCCAGTCGGGACTTGTTGGCGGGGAACTGGCTGACCGCCTTGTAGTTGCGGTAGCCGAAGTCGTGCCGGTAGCAGCTGAGGCTGAAGGTGAACCCGAGCGGGTTGTCCGGGCTGGACGAGCAGTAGTCGGTGGACCAGGTGAAGTTGTACTCGGCCCAGGGTGCCCGGTTGACCCGGGCGCTGTTCCAGGAGTTGTAGCTGGAGGCGCTGGTCTGCGTCCAACTGGACAGCACGGACAGCTTCTGGGCGGGGGTGACGGCGGCGGCGGCGGGGGAGGCGATGGCGAGGGTGGCGAGCAGCGCGAGCGCGCCCGAGGCGAACAGGGTGGCAAGACGTCGGGGCACTTGTTACCTCCGCGGGGGTGGGCGGGTGGGGCGGGAAGTTACCGGCGGGTCACCGGATGTCGACAAGTTTCGATCAGCTGATCAACTGCTCGGTATGTGCCTCGCCAACAATTGGTGACATGGGTTCAAACAGACGAATGCCCCGGCCGCTCGGGGCGACCGGGGCATTCCGGGGAACGGGTCAGCGCCTGACGAACGCCGGCGGGCTGGTCGGGCTTTCGTTGGCCGACCGGTCCAACGCGGTCAGCTGGTAGGTGTAGCGCTCACCGGGCACGGCCGAGGTGTCCACCCAGGACTGCGTGCCACCGGGTGTGGCGCGGACGGTGTTGACCAGGTGCGCGGCGTCCGCCGTGCCGCACCGACCGGGCAGGGCGGTGCCGTCGAACCGGTAGATCGCGTACGAGGTGGCGGTGCCGAGTGGCCGGACACCGTCGGCGGGCTGACGCCAGGTCAGCCGTACCCCGTCGGCCTGTCGGGTCGCCTTGGTGACCACCGGGAAGAGCAGCGGCCTGGCCGGCAGGTGCGGCATGGCCGGCACCAGCGCGGGCCGGGAGTAGTGCTCGGCGGCGTAGATGTCGGTGGCGCCGAGCCGGTTGGCCCGCACCTGGACGGCCGAGAAGTGCACGTTGCCCTGCACCTCCGGGTACGACCGGTTGAGCGTCAGGTGGTCGGACAGCTCACGCGGGTTCTGCCAGTACGGTCCGTACGCGGGGTCGCCGCTCTTGTAGTCGGCCTGGCCGATGTAGAGCTGCACGCGGGTGCCGCGCACCGTCTCGGCCCACCACGGGACGAGTCGCGCGTAGTCGGCGGCCGGGTACTGGCCGATGTACCAGTAGAGCTGCGGGACCACGTAGTCGATCCACTCCTGCTTGATCCAGGTGCGGGTGTCGGCGGAGATGATGTCGTACGACTGGCTGCCGGTGGTGTCCGAGCCGAGCGGGTCAGCGGCCTTGTTGCGCCAGATGCCGAACGGGCTGACGCCGAACTTCACCCACGGCTTCGCCGCCTTGATCTTGCCGTTCATCTCCTGGACCAGCAGGTTGATGTTGTCCCGCCGCCAGTCCGCCCGGTCCGTGAAGCCCCGGTTGTGCGCGGCGAAGGTGGCGTCGTCGGGCACCTGGTAGGTGCCGCTGGGATAGGGGTAGAAGTAGTCGTCGAAGTGGACGCCGTCGATGTCGTACCGCTGGACCGCGTCCATCATCGCGGTCTGCACGAACTCGCGTACCTCCGGAATGCCGGGGTTGTAGTAGAGCCGGCTGCCGGCCACGCCGGCCGGCGGGTAGGCGAAGGTCCAGTCCGGGTGCTGCCGCGCCGGGTGGCCGGGAGCGAGTTGGGTGAGGTCGGCGCCGGCGCCGCCGGGGGCCGGCATGGAGACGCGGTACGGGTTGAACCAGGCGTGAAACTCCAGGTTGCGCTTGTGCGACTCGTCGACGAGGAAGGCCAGCGGGTCCCAGCCCGGGTCCTGCCCACGGGTCCCGGTCAGGTACTCCGACCACGGCTCGTACGGCGAGGGCCAGAGCGCGTCGGCGGTGGGCCGGACCTGCACCACGACGGCGTTGTGGTGCAGCCGCTGGGCGAGGTCGAGCAGTTCCCGATATTCGGCCTGCTGGGTGGCGACCCGGTCCGGGCTGGTCTGGGACGCCTTGCTGGGCCAGTCGATGTTGACGACCGACGAGATCCACATGGCCCGGAACTGGCGCTTCGGCGTGGCCGGGTCGGTGACGCAGGTGGTGGTGGGAGTGGCGGCATCGGTCGCGGCGCTCGCGGGGGTGGCGGTGACGGTCGTCCCGAGCAGGGCTGCGACCAGCCCGGCGACTCCGAGTCGGGTGGCTCTCATGCGGTGTGTCCCTTCGTTGGGGCTCCCGGATGGTTCGCGGCGCGCGGCAAGATTCGCCGTGGATGTCCGCGTTGCTGGTAGAAAATTTTCACAATTTGGCAAGCGCCGCAAGGGTTCGTGGTTGACCAATCGCGCCGCTGGGTAGCAACGGCGGTCACCGGCCGCCACGGAGGTGGTCGCACGGTGGGAGGGGTGACCGCGTGTCCGTGCTGCGCACCAAACCAATCAAGGACGTGATAGCCCAAGGGGAGGCCGACGGCAGTGACGGCACGCTCGGCCTGAAGAGACGGCTCGGCGCGCTCGACCTCACCGGCTTCGGCATCGGCATCGTGATCGGCACCGGCATCTTCACCCTCACCGGCATCGAAGCCCGGGACAGCGCCGGACCGGGCGTGGTGATCTCCTTCGCCATCGCCGGCGTGGTCGCCCTGCTCGCCGCCCTCTGCTACGCCGAGTTGGCCTCCAGCGTGCCGACCGCGGGCAGCGCCTACACCTACGCGTACGCCACGATGGGCGAGATCGTCGCCTGGATCATCGGCTGGGACCTGCTGCTGGAGTTCGCGCTCGGCGCGGCCGTGGTGGCCCGAGGTTGGTCCGGCTACCTCGCGGAACTGCTCGACCTGCCGACCCGATGGTTCGGCGAGGAGGGCAGCACGGTGAACGTCGGCGCCATCGCCATCGTGCTGATCCTCGGCATCGTGGCGATCGTCGGCATCCGGGAGTCGTCCCGGATCACCAACCTGCTGGTGCTGGTCAAGGTGGCGATCTGCGTGTTCGTGGTGGTGGCCGGTCTGTTCTTCGTCAAGGCCGCGAACCTCAGCCCGTTCATCCCACCGGCCGAGCCCGCCGGGAGCGGCGACGACGGCATCAAGCAACCGGTGACGCAGGCGCTCTTCGGGCTGGAACCGTCCGTCTTCGGCTTCGTCGGGGTGCTCAGCGCCGCCGCCGTGGTGTTCTTCGCGTACACCGGCTTCGAGGCCGTCGCCAACCTGGGCGAGGAGACGAAGAAGCCCAAGCGGGACCTCACCCTGGGTCTGCTCGGCACGCTGCTGATCTCCACCGTGCTCTACATCGGCGTCTCGCTGGTGGTGGTCGGGATGGTGCCGTACACCGAGATCGACCGGGGCGCCCCGATCGCCTCGGCGTTCGAGTCGGTCGGCGCGGGCTGGGCGGCCGTGCTGGTCTCCATCGCCGCGGTCGCCGGCCTGACCAGCGTCATCCTCGTCGACCTGGTCGCGATGGGCCGGATCGGCTTCGCGATCGCGCGGGACGGGCTGATCCCGCCGTCGATCGCGAAGGTGCACCCGCGGTGGGGCACCCCGTACCGGATCTCCGCGATCATGACGGTGGCGGTCGCGCTGCTGGCCGGTTTCCTGCCGCTCTCCGCGTTGGCCGACCTGGTCAGCATCGGCGCGCTCTGCGCGTTCGTGCTGGTGTCGATCGCGGTGCCGATCCTGCGTCGCAAGCGCCCGGACCTGGAGCGGCCGTTCCGGGTGCCGTTCTCCCCGGTGCTGCCGATCGTCTCCGCGCTGGCCTGCTTCTACCTGATGCTCAACCTGTCGGTGGAGACCTGGCTTCGGTTCCTGGCCTGGATGCTGCTCGGCGCGCTGATCTACTTCGGTTACGGCTACCGCCGCAACCGGCTGGCCCAGCACGAACCGGCGGTCGCCCCGGCGCCGCGCGAGCCGAGCGCCTGACCGAGGTGCGGAGGGGCCGGGCGGCCCCTCCGCACGATCAGCTCAGGGACGGGGTTGCGGCGTGGCGGTCGGACCCTTGACCACCGGCTTGCCGTCGACCCAGGTCACCTCGTCGAGCCAGACCTGCCGACCGGGGTCGGTGCTGCCCTCCTGGCCGGGCGGCCAGGCGTGGTAGAGCAGCCAGGTCCGGCCGTCCTTGACGACCATCGAGGCGTGACCTGGGCCCGAGGCGGCCTCGGCGCTCTTCAGGATCGGGTTCTCGGCGGCCTTCACACAGGGGCCGGTCGGGCTCTCGCAGACCGCGTAGCCCTCCGCGTACTCGGCCCGGTCGTAGGCGTTGGCGGCGAAGAAGAGCAGCAGCCGACCGTCCTGGCGGTGGAAGAACGGCCCCTCGATCAGGGTGCCCTCCCACGCCTCGGTCTGCTTCAGCAGCTTCGTCGGTTCGCCGACGAGGGTCAGACCGTCGTCGGCGAGGCGCTGTGACCAGAGCCAGGTGTCCACCCCGATCGCGTTGCCGTCGTTCTTCCACAGCAACCACAGGCTGCCGTCGGTGTCCCGGAACGGGCTGGCGTCGATCGCCCCGCCCAGGTCGGCCTGGCAGATCAGCGGGCCGGCCGCGTCGTCCGAGTACGGCCCCTGCGGCGCGCTGGCCACCGCCCGTCCGACGCACTGCCGGCCCGACTCCCGGCCGGCCACGGTGTAGTAGAGCGCGAACCGGTCCGGCGCCAACTGGATGACCTCCGGCGCCCAGGTCTTGCCGGCGTCCGCCCAGTCCGGCAGCGTCGGCAGTGCGTCCCCGGCCTCGGTCCAGTCGACCAGGTCCGTCGAGGTGAGCACCGGGACGTTGCGGCCGCCGGAGTTGGTGTGGAACAGGTACCAGGTGTCGCCCACCTTGATTGCCTGCGGATCCGGGGCGTCGGTCTTCACGACCGGGTTGGTGAACATGCTGGGTTCGCTCCCGCTGCTCGTGGTGGGGGTGGGCTCGGTGTCGTCGGCGCAGCCCGAAACGAGCAGCGCGGCGGCGAGAACGATCGCCGCCGCGCCACGTCGCCGGGCGGTCGTGCGCGTCATCCCTTCAGACCGCTGCGGGAGACGCCCTGGATGATGTGCCGCTGGGCGAGCACGAAGAGGATCAGCACCGGCACGCTGGCCAGCACCGCACCCGCCATGATCACCGGGTAGTCGGTGACGTACGAGCCCTGGAGCAGGCCCAGGCCCGGCGGCAGGGTGAGCTTCTCCGGGCTGAACAGCACGAAGATCGGCCAGAGGAAGTCGTTCCAGTTGGTGAGGAACGACAGCACGGCCAGGGTGGCCAGGGCCGGCTTGGACAGCGGCAGCACCACCTTGTAGAAGATCTGCCACTGGTTGGCGCCGTCCAGCGTGGCGGCCTCCTCCAGCTCGTTCGGCAGGGAGAGGAAGAACTGCCGCAGGAAGAAGACCCCGAACGCGCTGGCCGCGCCGGGCACGACCACCACGGCGAGGGTGTCGATCCAGTTGAGCTGGTCGACGATCAGGAAGTTCGGAATGATCAACGAGGTCGGCGGGATGAACAGCGTCCCGACGATCAGGGCGAAGGTCACCCCACGCCCCCGGAACTTCAGCCGGGCCAGGGAGTACGCGGCCATCGAGGCGGTCACCAACACCAGCAGCGAGTGCAGCGTGGCGGCCACCATGCTGTTGAGGAACCACCGCAGCACCGGGTTCGCCGAGTTGTTGAGGATCTGCTCGTAGCCGTAACCCGCGAGCGGATTCGGCAGCCAACTCGGCGGGATCTCCTGGGCGGCCGTGTAGGTCTTCAGCGAGGTGATGACCATCCACACCAGCGGAACCAGGAAGACCAGGGTCAGCGCGACCAGGATGGCGTAGAGCCCGACCCGGCGCGGCCCCGATCCGGAGCCGTTGGTGGTCGGCGTGGGCGTCGTCATGGCGATCCCCTCAGTCTTCCTTGTAGCGGAAGAGGCGGAAGTTGGCGATGCTCACGACCGCCAGCAGCAGGGCGAACACGATGCTCATCGCGGCGGCGCGGCCGGCGTTGTTGTCGCGCAGGCCCTCCTCGACGATGAACCACACCACCGTGCGGGTCTCCGTGCCGGGCGTCCCCTGGGTGATCAGGAACGACTGGCCGAACATGTTCGCCGAGGCGAGCACGGTCGTCGTGATCACGAAGAGCAGCACCGGACGCAACCCGGGCAGGGTGACGTTGCGGAACCGCTGCCACGCGCTGGCCCCGTCCATCCGGGCCGCCTCGTACAACTCCGGCGAGATGTCCTGCAACCCGGCCAGGTAGATCACCGCGTTGAAGCCGGAGGTCCACCACACGGTCACGCCGACCAGCGAGATCCACGCCCACGGCATGTTCGTCACCCAGGGCGTGTCCGACGGCAACCCGACCACGCCGAGGAGCCGGTTGACCAGGCCCAGGTTGGCGTCGAGCAGGAACCGCCAGAGCAGGCCGATCACCGCGACACCCAGCACGTACGGCGCGAAGTAGACCGCCCGGAAGAACGTCCGGCCCGGGAAGGAGCGGTTGAGCAGCAGGGCCAACCCCAGCGGTACGACCACCAGCAGCGGCACCGACAGCACCGTGAAGATCGCGGTGGCGCGGATGCTCTGCCACCAGTCGCCGTACACGGCGGAGTCGCTGGAGAAGAGCTGCTTGTAGTTGTCCAACCCGACGAACGGCCGGTTGGGCAGCTGGAAGTCCCACTGGTGCACGCTCAGCCAGAGGCCGAGGATGATCGGCAACAGGCCGAAGACCCCGAACAGGACCAGGTAGGGGGCAAGGAACAGGTATGGCGTCGCCCGTCTGGTCCGACCCGCCGAAGCGGTCCGGCGGGCTTCGTTGGCCGCCGGGGGCGGCGCGTCACCGCGCGCCGCCCCGACCTCGATCACGTCCGCCACTGGTTATCAGCTCCCGTACTTCTTGCGGTTTTCCTCGAGCTGCTTGTTGGCCTTGGCCACGCCCTCGTCGAGCGCCTGCTGCGGCGTCTTCTTGCCGAGCGCGGCCACGTTGAACGAGTCGTAGAAGGTCTTGATGACCTCGCCGAGGCCCGGGGTCGCCGGCGGGAACGCGGCGTACTCCAGCTCGGGGGCGAGTGCCGAGATCTCCGGCAGCGCCTTGAAGTCGGCGCTCTCCCGGACGTCCTTGCGGGCCGGGATCTGGCCGCCCTTGGCCCAGTCCAGCGAGTGCTGGCTCAGCCAGTTGATGAAGACCTTCGCGCCGGAGACCTTGTTGGCGTTGGTCGCCCGCTGCTTCACGATCGTGAAGTTGTGCGAGTTGGCCCAGGCCGCCGGCTTGCTGCCGAGCTGGGGGAGCGGGGCGACGCCCCACTGCACCTCGGGGCTCTTCTTGAGGTCGTTGATCTGCCAGATGCCGTTGAAGGTGAAGGCGTTCTTGCCGCTCTTGAACGCCAGGTACTCGGCGTCCTGACCGACGTTGGCCGGCGAGTGGCCCTGCTTGATCATGTCGACCAGCCAGGTGCACGCCTCGACCGCCGGGCCGGAGTTGAACGTGGCCTTGGCCACCTCGGCGTCGAAGAGGCTGCCCCCCCACTGGTTGAGCAGGGAGTAGAACGTCATGCCGCCGGTGAACTGGAACGGGCTGAGCCAGAAGCCCTGCACGCCCGACTTCTTGAACTCGGCGAGCGCCGCCGTGAAGTCGTCCTTGGTGGTCGGCGGCTTGTTCGGGTCCAGGCCGGCCTTCTGCATGACGGCCTTGTTGTAGTAGAAGCCCAGCGGGTGCATGTCCAGCGGGATGCCGTACCGCTTGTTGTTGTAGAGCCCGCCCTGCCACACGGTGGGCGCGAAGTCCGCCTCGGAGAGCTCCAGGTTCTTGGCCACGTCGTCCAGCTCGCTGATCACGCCGCGGGCGGCGAAGGTGGCGAGCTGGTCCATGTGCATGACCGCGATGTCCGGGCCGTTGCCGCTGGAGGCCGCACCGGGGAGCTTGTTGTAGTAGTCCTCCCACTGGTACGTGGCCACCGACACCGCGATGTTCTGGTGCTCGGTGTTGAACTGGTTGACGAGCGCCTTGAAGATGTCCCCGTCGCCGCCGGTGAAGCCGTTCCACAGCTTCAGGTCCACCTTGGGGCCGGTGTACTCCTTGCCGCCGTTGCCGGCGGCCGGCCCGGAGGCGTTGTCATCGCCGCCGCCGCAACCCGCGAGGGTCAGCGAGGCCGCGGCACCGAGTCCGAGACCGAGGCCGAGCAGGCGCCGCCGGCTCATGTCGTTCTGGATCATGCTTTATCTCTCCTTGAGGGGGGACGGTATGAATTGTGCCTGCTCAGCCAGGTGCGACAGCTAGGCGCTGGCCGGGCCGAAACGGAGCACGCTCCAGGACACGGCGGGCAGGAGCACGGTGCACCGGCCGCCGTCGGGGGTGGGGATCGGTAGGTCCCGAGGCGTCACCCGGTCCGGCTCGGCCTCGGTGTTCGTCGCTGCCGGGTCAGAGCCGGCAGCGATGCACTCGAACGACAGACCGGACATACCCGGCATGCCGCGCAGGTCGATCTCCAGCGGGAGATCGGTGGAGTCCCGGTTGACCGCGAACACGGTCAGCTCACCGGTCTCCTCGTCGTGCACGGCGACGGTGTCGAGCACCGGCACGTCCCCGTACTTCTTCGTGTCGTAGCGCGGCGACACGGGCTCGGTACGCAGCACGGTGCCCCGCGCGTAGCGGGCGGTCAGCGCGAACGGGTGGAAGATGCTCTGCCGCCAGGCCGGGCCACCGGTGCGGGTGCGGATCGGCGCGATCACGTTCGCCAGCTGGGCCTGCGCGGCCACCCCGACCCGGTCGGCGTGGCGGAGCAGCGTGATCAACAGGTCACCGACGACCACCGCGTCGACGGCGGTGAAGGTGTCCTCGATCAGCGCCGGAGCCTCGACCCAGCCGCGCCGGTCCAGGTCGGCCTGGAGGCGGGACTCGTACCAGACGTTCCACTCGTCGAAGGAGATCTTCAGCTTGCGCCTGTGCCGCTGCTTGGCGGCCACGTGGTCGGCGGTCGCGACGACCTCGGTGATGAAGTTGTCCATGTCGACGGCCGAGGCCAGGATGCTGGCCTGATCGCCGTCGGACGGGTCGTAGTAGGTGTGCGCCGAGATGTAGTCGACGTGCTCGTAGGTGTGCTCCAGCACCGTCGCCTCCCACGAGGCGAAGGTGGGCATCCGCCGGTTGGAGCTGCCGCAGGCGATCAGGCTGATCGACGGGTCGATCATCTTCATCGCGCGGGCGGCCTCGGCGGCGACGCGTCCGTACTCGTCGGCGGTCTTGTGGCCGACCTGCCACGGACCGTCCATCTCGTTGCCGAGGCACCACAGTCGCACCCCGTACGGATCCTCGGCGCCGTGCTTGCGCCGCAGGTCGGAGAGCTCCGTGCCGCCCGGGTGGTTGGTGTACTCCAGCAGGTCCAGGGCCTCTTGCACCCCGCGGGTGCCGAGGTTGACCGCCATCATCGGCTCGACACCGGCCTCGGTGGCCCAGGTCATGAACTCGTCCAACCCGAACGCGTTGGTCTCGATCGTCTTCCAGGCCAGGTCGAGCCGGCGCGGCCGGTTGCCGACCGGGCCGACCCCGTCCTCCCAGCGGTAGCCGGAGACGAAGTTGCCGCCCGGGTAGCGGACCACCGAGACGCCCAGCTCGCGGGTCAGGTCCAGCACGTCGCGGCGCAGGCCACGGGTGTCGGCGCTGGGGTGGCCGGGCTCGTAGATGCCGCCGTAGACGCACCGCCCCATGTGCTCGACGAACGAGCCGAAGAGGCGTCGGTCGGCGGGGCCGATGGAGAAGGCCGGGTCGACCGTCAGCTGCGCGGTCCGCAAGGGGGTGCCACCTTTCCTCGTGCCGATGCCCGGGTGAGCGCAGTCACCGTTCACCCGGTGTCCACCGTTTCTACAACGTTGTAGGCAACGTTGTAAAGAGCAGGTGACAAGGTAGGGTGCGCTGGGTTACCTCGGGGAGGTTGCGGAGTGCGACACAGACTCAAGGACGTGGCCGAACGGGCCGGAGTGTCGGTGAAGACCGTCTCCAACGTCGTCAACGGCTACCTGCACGTCCGGCCGGACACCCGTGCCCGCGTCGAGGAGGCCATCGCCGAACTCAACTACCGGCCCAACCTCTCGGCCCGCCACCTGCGCAAGGGCCGCACCGGCGTGATCGCGCTGGCGGTCCCGGAACTGGACATCCCGTACTTCGCCGAGTTGGCCCGCTACGTGGTGACCGCCGCCGCCGCGTACGGCTGGACGGTGCTCATCGACCAGACCGGCGGTCGACGCGAACAGGAACGGGTGGTCGCCTCCGGCATCACCGACCACCTCATCGACGGGCTCATCTTCAGCCCGTTGGCACTCACCGCCGAGGACCTGGCCGGCCTGGACGGCACCCCCATGGTGCTGCTCGGTGAGCGGGTCGAGCACGGCCCCGCGGATCGCGTGGTGATCGACAACGTGACCGCCGCCCGGCAGATCACCGAGCACCTGATCCAACTCGGCCACCGCCGGATCGCGGCCATCGGCTCCCAGCGCACGGACGAGGGCGCGAGCGCCCGGCTGCGCCTGGCCGGCTACGCCGACGCGCTGCGCGCCGCCGGGCTCGACTACGACGAAACCCTGGTGGCGCCCGCGTCGGCCTGGCATCGCGCCGACGGCGCGGCCGCCATGCGGGGCCTGCTCACCTCCGGCGTACGCCCCGACGCCGTCTTCTGCTTCAACGACACGCTCGCCCTGGGTGCCCTGCGCGCTCTGCACGAGGCCGGCCTGCGGGTGCCCGAGGACGTGGCGGTGGTCGGCTTCGACGACATCGAGGACGGCAGGTTCTCCATTCCCACGCTCAGCACCGTCGCCCCGGACAAGGAGCGGATCGCCGAACTGGCCGTCGAACTGCTGGCCAACCGGCTGGACGGCGACCGCTCCGCCCCGACGAGAGAGCTCTCCGCCCCCTACCGCCTGGAACTCCGCGAATCCACCCGGACCCCCTGACGTCGGGCCGGGTGGGTCAGTCGAAGAAGCGGGCCAGGTGGGACTTTGCTGCGGTCTCGGCCTTCGGGGGCAGGGGGGTCAGGTCGGCGAAGATCGAGGCGCCGTCGCAGCCGGCGTGCAGGGGATACCAGCGCGGGGCGCCGGGTGGCCGGCCCTGGCAGATCCCCTTGAACGTCTGGACGTCCATCAGTCGGACGTGAGTCGGGTCGGCCACCGCGTTCACGTGCCCCCACCAGGGGCTCATCACGTGCAGCACGCCGCCTGGACGGAGTACCCGGTGGCACTCGTCCACCAGCGGCAGGAAGTCGATCAGGTGCTCCAGGATGTGCACCGCGAAGAGGACATCCACCGAATCGTCGGCAAGCGGTAGCGAGCCGGACAGGTCCGCGACCGCGTTCACCCCCGGCGCCGGGTAGATGTCCAGCCCCAGGTTGGTCGACCACTGCTTGGTCGGACCGCACCCGAGGTCCACCACGACCGGCGCCCGCCCGCCGACGCCGACCCGGCACCAGACGCCGTAGACGCCGGCCAGTCGCCCCACCAGGTCCCGCACCAGCCGCAGCTCGGCGGGCTCGGCCACGTCCCCAGTGAGGTGGGCCACCCCCCGGTCGAACCGCACCTCGACCGCCAGGCCCCGCAGCCGGTCGTCGTGCCGAGCCTGGTCCGCCCATGCCTGGGCGAGGGAATCGTCGATCGCCCGCAGCCGGTCGGCCGAGGGTGGAGTCTGTGCCAAAGCGACCATGCGGGCCACCTCCCGCCGCGCGATACCCGCAATCGCGCCCGCTATGCCCGGCTCGTCCGCGTCGTCGCCCCCTCCGGCGCGGCGGGCCATGGGCGTGTCGCAGGTTGCGGGGCAGGACGGCAATCATCTTGATGCCACACCGGCATCAAGATGACTCAGGGGCATCAGGCTCAACGGAGGCACGCCGTCCCGTGCCGAACCGCCACCGGTCAGATCGGCTCCTGCGAACACGCGGCAGGCCAGGTCGCCTCGCCGCAGGCCGGCGGTCGGCCTGCGAGAGCCTTTTGCCCCACGCCAACGGGCCGCGCCGGGCACTGGGCCGCGCCGCGCCGGTCGGGTCAGCCCGATAGGGTCCGACGGCCCCCGCGCACCCGCTGGCGGGGTTGCGGGGCGGCGGGTTTCGGCCGCTTCAGGTGGTAGCGGTGCAACTCGTGGTGGCCGGGCAGGGACGGGTCCTCGCTCATCGCGACCAACTCCCAGCCCTGGTCACCAGCCCGGTTCAGGTGGGCCAGCGAGGTGTCGCCGTACGGCGTCACGTCGACCATGGAGCCGTCCGGGCCGTACCAGACGAAGACGACCTCCCAGCCGAGGTCGTTGCTCGCCGCCTGGCGGCGGCGGACCAGCAGGGCGTACTCCCACTTGAGCATGGCGTCATTCTCACCCCGCGCGGCCGCGCGGGCACGGATCAATCCTCGGCGATCCGCCCGCCGTCCACCCGGAGCCGACGGTTCGTCTCGATGGCGGCCAACATTCGCCGGTCGTGCGTGACGAGCAGCAACGTTCCGGGGTAGGTGGCCAGCGCCGACTCGAGCTGCTCGATGGCGGGCAGGTCCAGGTGGTTGGTGGGTTCGTCGAGGACCAGCAGGTTGACCCCGCGGCCCTGGAGCAGCGCCAGCGCCGCCCGGGTCCGCTCACCGGGGGACAGGGTGGCCGCCGGTCGCGGCACGTGCGCCGACCGTAGGCCGAACTTGGCCAGCAGGGTCCGCGCGTCCGCCGGCGACATGTGCGGTACGGCCGCGTGGAACGCGTCGATCAACGGCGCGTCGCCGAGGAACAGCCCTCGTGCCTGGTCGACCTCGCCCACCACGACCCCGGGTCCGAGCGAGGCGGTGCCGGCGTCCAGCGGGAGCCGCCCCAGCAGCGCGGCCAGCAGGGTGGACTTGCCCGAGCCGTTCGCCCCGGTCACCGCCACCCGGTCCGCCCAGTCGATCTGGAGGTCGACCGGGCCGAGGGTGAACCCTCCCCGGCGTACCACCGCACCTCGCAGCGTGGCCACGACGGCGCCGGCGCGGGGTGCGGCGGCGATCTCCATCCGCAGCTCCCACTCCTTGCGGGGCTCCTCGACCACGTCGAGCCGTTCGATCAGCCGTTCGGTCTGCTTGGCCTTGGCGGCCTGCTTCTCGCTGGCCTCGGCGCGGAACTTACGGCCGATCTTGTCGTTGTCGGTGGCCTTGCGTCGGGCGTTCTTCACGCCCTTCTCCATCCACCCGCGCTGGGTGCGGGCCCGAGCTTCCAGCCCCGCCTTGGTGTCGGCGTACTCCTCGAATTCCGCGCGGGCGTGCCGGCGGGCTACCTCGCGCTCCTCCAGATAGGCCGCGTAACCGCCGCCGTAGTGGTTGACCTGCTGCTGCGCCAGGTCCAGCTCCAGCACCCGGGTCACCGTGCGGAGGAGGAACTCGCGGTCGTGGCTGACCAGCACCGTGCCGGCCCGCAGCCCGGTGACGAACTCCTCCAACCGCTCCAACCCGGCCAGGTCCAGGTCGTTGGTCGGCTCGTCGAGCAGGAACACGTCGTACCGACTGAGCAGCAGCGACGCCAGCCCGGCCCGGGCCGCCTGACCGCCGGAGAGCCCGGTCGTAGGGTGGTCCAGGTCGACCGCGAGCCCCAGGTCCGCGCTCACCTGCTCGGCGCGTTCGTCCAGGTCCGCGCCGCCCAGGGCGAGCCACCGCTCCAGCGCGTCGCCGTACGCGTCGTCGGCGCCCACCGCCCCGGCGGTCAGCGCCTCGGTCGCCGCGTCCAACGCGGCCTGCGCGGCGGTCACCCCGGTTCGCCGGGCCAGGAAGTCCCGCACGGTCTCGCCCGGCCGCCGCTCCGGCTCCTGCGGCAGGTGCCCGACGCTCGCCGTGGGCGGGCTGAGTCGCACGGTGCCGGCCTCGACCGGCAACAAACCGGCGAGGGTACGCAGCAGCGTCGACTTGCCGGCCCCGTTCGGCCCCACCAGGCCGACCACGTCGCCGGGGGCCACCACCAGGTCCAGCCCGGCGAAGAGTGGGCGGTCGCCGTGCCCGGCGGCCAGGTCCTTGACGATCATCGTGGCGCTCATCAGTTCGGGAGCCTATCCGGCCGCCCGCATACGACCAGCCCCCAGCGGGCAGACTCAACGGCGTGGTGACCACACTGGCGATCGACTGTGGCGGCGGGGGCATCAAGGCGTCCGTGCTCGACGAGGCGGGGACGATGCGGGCGCGACCCCTGCGCGTGCCGACCCCGTACCCGTTGCCGCCCGCGCTCTTCGTCCGGACCCTGCTGGATCTCGGTGGGCGCCTGCCAACGGCGGACCGGCTGACGGTCGGCGTACCGGGGATGATCCGGCACGGGGTGGTGGTGACCACACCGCACTACGTGACCCGCAGCGGCCCGCGCACCCGGGTCGACCCGGACCTGGTCGCCGAGTGGTCCGGCTGGGACGCGCGCGGCGCGCTGGCCGACGCGTTCGGGGTGCCGGCGCTGGTACTCAACGACGCCGAGGTGCACGGCGCCGGGGTGGTCGCCGGCACCGGCTGCGAGCTGGTGCTGACCCTGGGGACAGGGCTGGGCAGCGCGCTCTACGACGGCGGGGTGCTCGCACCGCACCTGGAGCTGTCGCACGCGCCGGTGCGGTGGGGCACCACCTATGACACGTACGTCGGCGAGCCGGAGCGGCGGCGGCTCGGCGACGCCTTCTGGTCCCGGCGGATCCGGCAGGTGGTGGACGGGCTCCGCCCGGTGTTCCGCTGGGACCGGCTCTACCTGGGCGGGGGCAACTCCCGACTGATCCGGCCCGAGCAGCTGGCCCGGATGGGCGACGACGTGGTGGTGGTGCCGAACACGGCGGGAATCGTCGGTGGCGTCCGCGCCTGGGAGCTGGCCGCAGGTCGCCGGGACGCGCGAACCTGACGTGATCTCGCCGGATCTCGGCCTCGGGAACAGTCGCCAAACGCCTGACGTTGTGCCAGCGTCGGAACAGGTGACGGTGCGACCCGAGGAGGTGGGCAGATGGATCTTCTGGCGGACTACCGGCGGGCGACCATGTTCTTCGAAACCGGTGACCCGAGCGGGGCAGCCCGACTGCTGGAGCCGATCGTCGACGCCGAACCCGGCAACGCGGCGGTTCGGCAGTTGCTGGCTCGGGCGTACTTCCAGTCGGCCCAGCTCAACCGGGCCGAGGAGCACCTGCGCGAGCTTGTCGAACGGGACCCGAGCGACCACTACGCGCACCACGTGCTCGGTCGGACGCTGGAGCGGCTGAACCGGCACACCGACGCGCTGCGGCATCTGCGGATCGCCGCCGCCATGTACGCGACGAACGACGACTACCGGATCGCGCTGGAGCGGGTGGAAACCCGGGTGGGCGGCACGCGCTGAGCGTGGACCGGTGACGGTGCGAGGGGCGGTCCTGCGGGGCCGCCCCTTCGTCGTCCGGCGGGCTTACCGCCGGGCGTGCCTAGGATGGCGGACATGGGACCTGACCGGGCGGGGGCCGCGGCATGAAGCTCAAGCTGGACCTGCACGAGATCTTCAACAAGGGGCAGGACATCGACCGCGCGTTGCGCGGGATCATGGACGAGGCGGTGGCGAAGAAGGCCACCCTCGTCGAGATCATCCCCGGCAAGGGGTCGGGACAGCTCAAGAAACGGGTGCTGCGGTTCCTCGACCAGAAGGACGTCAAGCAGCTCTACCACCGCGTGGAAAAGGACTCCAAGAACTTCGGCCGCCTCTTCGTGCACTTCCGCTGGAAGTAGCGACGGCGTGCCCGCTGATGATCTTCTGCTGCCTCCCGCGTTCGACGCGATGACGGCCTGGGCCGGTACTGGGCGGGTGGTGCGTGCCACCGAGCAGGACGTGGCGACGTGGCGGCTTCCCGAGCCGCAGAAGGCCGCGCTGAGCTCCTCTGGCGTACCGCTGATCGATGGCCTCGTCGGCGCGGTGTCATTCGAAGCGGAGCCGACGAGGTACCGGTTGGCGAGCGCCGACGATCCCCTCTGGGGGTACGGCGCCGCGCCGGGGACCGGTGAGGTGCACCTGTGGTCGTCGGACGGCGGCGCCGCGTTCGTCAACTCGACGATCGTCCACTGGCTGTGTTCGCTGCACATGGTTGGTAGCTGGCTGACCAGCTCAACCGTCATCGACCGCTGGGACGAGGACGGACAGGCGGAGGAGCAGGCGCTCGCAGAGATCGCCGACCTGTTGGAACGCATCAGGGACCTGGACCCGCCCGCGTACGGGGACGGCGACCACACAACCCACTTCTGGCCCGGAGTGCTCGACCGGTGGCTCTACTGATCGAGGCAGACATCGTCTTCCTTGGTTTGTGGCAGGCCCGCACAGCCACGTGTTGATGCTCCTGGGAGGCTGCGGGGGTGGAACAGTCTGCGTGGGCCGAAATTTCGGCGTTGGCGGCGGCGGCTCCGTATCCGGTGGAGGTGTTGCCGGTCAATCTTGAGCGGGCGGCAGCTTGCTTGGCAGCCTTGGAAGTCACGACCAGGTCGTGGCTCGGTGCCGTGGTGGCCAACAGTGGCGGGCTGGTGATCGATCACGGTTGGCTTCGGGTGCTCGGCGGCGGGCACGACGCGCTGCCGGATGTTGCCGCCGAGATGGTTCCTGGAACTGCTCATCTGGTCGTCGCCTTCGATGTGATGGGCGGGCAGTTCGCGTGGTTGCAGGCGGAGCCGGGAGCACGGCCGACGGTGCATTACTTCGGCCCGGAGGACGTGGCTTGGCAAGACCTTGAGCTTGGGTATGGCGACTGGCTGGAGGCGATGCTCGCTGGCTCATTGACTGGCTTCTATGAGGGTTTGCGCTGGCCGGGCTGGGAAGTCGAGGTGGCCAACGTCGCCCTGGATCAGGGGATCCACACACTGCCGCCGCCGTGGACCAGGGAGGGCAAGGATCTCTCGGTGGTGTCCCGTAAGCCGATCCGGCTTGCTGAACTCGTTTCGATTCACCAAATGGTCGCTGGCAGATGACACGGGCGCCGGGGGCCCCTCCGGCTAGTTTCGCGGTGCCGGAACCCCAGGTGGGCATTCGATCAGCGCGGGAGTGATCTCGCGGGGGCACCGCACTACGTGACCCGCAGCGGCCCGCGCACCCGGGACTCGTTGCTTTTCCAGCCCTTCAGGCTCAGGGAGTCGGTCGCCCATGGCTCGGTCTCGTGGGCGACCTGTTCGGCCCGCTCCACAACCGAGTCCCGAGCCCTGTCGTGGCCTGAGGAGGCGCACCCGGCGGACCGCAGCACGACGAGCAGCGCGCCGACGCCGATCCGCCCCCAGCGAGCCGGATCGAGCGCCCGTCGACTGTCGATGATGTGTCGCGGCATGCCGCCAGCACATCCTCGATCCCGTCGGCGCGCACCCGTCCCGGTACTCAGCGCGGGCCGCTGCTCGTCGTGGCTCGGCCCGCCGACCATCGCTCGATCCACGCATGATCGTGCCCGATCCTGGTTGTAGTCCCCTCGCTCGTGGTCGAGGGCACTCTTTCCTGGATCGAGCACGATCTTGGGTGGGCCGGCCGAGCGCGGCCGGCCGGACCACCGTGTCGTCTGTCAGAAGGGGTACGTGCGGGCGACCGCCAGCATCTCGGAGCTGTGCGACCCGACCACGCCGACGGCCGGCGGCCGGGGGCGGAAGCCGGGCAGCGCGTCCAACCCGTCACTGGCGTCCATGGCCCGCAGCGCCACCTGCCCGGCGGTGGGCCGCAGGGTCAACGTGACCTCGATGCCCTCGGTGGGCGGGGCGTGGAACACCAGCCCGAAGCCCCACCGGCCCGCGCGGGGCTCCACCGGCACCGCCCGCCCGGCGACCTCGGCCCGCAGGACGGTGGCCGTCGACGTGTCGACGTGCAGGGTGGCGAGCCGGGCGGCCCGCTGCGGGGTGAGCCGCAGACGCAGCGTGCGTTCCCCGCCGGACGTGGTGTCGCCCAGCACGTCCAGCTTCGGCGCCGGCAGGTTCGCCGGCTGTGCCGGCCCGGCCCGCAGCTCACCGTCGCCGAGCCCGGGGAAGTCGTCGCCGACGTCCGCCGTCCCGTCCACGTAGCCGTCCGTCCACGACTGCGGGTCACTTTCGTGGCTGAGCCAGCGGGCCTGGCCGGTGCCGGCGTCCATCGCGTACATCAGGTGGGTCGGCGCGGGATGCGCGGCGTCGAACCGGTCGACGCCCAGCCCGACCCCGGCGAGCACCACCGTCGCCACGGCGGCGGCCACGGCCGGCAGCAGGCCGAGCCGGCGCGCCCGCAACGCCCGCACGCCGCGCTGGCCGCCGGCCTGCGGGTGCAGCAGGTCGACCACCGGCAGGGCGGCCAGGCCGAGCAGCACGGCGACCAGCGCGGCCACCCCACCCATGCCCATCCCCAGCGCGGGGAAGAGCAGCACCACGGTGGGCAGCAGGATGACCACACCGACGGCCGCGGCGGCGGTCACCGCCACCACCGGCCACGGCCCGGTCTGCCGGGTACGCAGCGCGACCAGCCCACCGAGGGCACCGGCCAGCGCCGGCAGGGTGGTGAGGTACGCCCCGCCGGGCACCGCCACGGCGAGCAGCACCCCGAACAGGGCCAGCCAGGCCAGCCCGCCGACGGCGAGCGCGGCCGGGCCGATCCGGCGGCGCAGCAGCGCGTACCAGGCGAACAGGATGGCGGCGGCGAGCGCCACGACGGCCAGGCGGTACCAGACCGGGCGGTACGGGTCGAGCAGTTCCGCGTACCCCGGTCGGATCGTGGTGATCGCCAGCCAGAGCAGTTGGGCCGCGACCGGCGCGACCACGATCGGCGCCAGGGCCAGCCCGAAGCCGGCGGCGAGCCGGCCGGTGCTGGCCCGGCCCCGTCGACGGACCAGCCAGCCCAGCGCGGCCACCGCGGCCACCGCGAGCAGGGCCAGCGGCAGGGTGAACGTGCCCGGGTAGTGGACCAGCCCGCCGGGGACCGGGAAGTACGTCGCGTCGTGCCCGGAGCGCAGCTCGGTCAGGTCGGTGCGGCCGAACTCCCGGGCCAGGCCCAGCGCGTTGTCGCCGTGCTGCTGGAGGCTGCCCCGGTCCATGGCCGCCGGCGTGTCCAGCGGGGTGTGGTAGATCGCGCCGCCGTCGATGTACGCCGAGTTCAGCCCGACGAACTTCTGGTCCAGGAACGCGGTGAAGTCGGTGTCGTTGGGCAGCGCCCGGTAGATCTCCACCGCGAACGAGGTGCCGACCGGGTGCGGGGCGGCCCGGCCGAAGACGTCCACCAGTTTCGCGTTGTTCCGGGACGTCTCGAACATGATCACCGGACCGGTGGAGCCCCGCGCCTCCAGGTTGAGCACCACTCCGCCGTCGGCGGCCAGCGGGTGGCTGGCGGCGAACGCGGACGCGCCGCAGAGGCACGCCTCCTCCGCGTCGGTCAACACGAAGACGATGTCGTTGCGAGGCCGCGGACCGGTGGTCAGCGCGCGGGCCACCTCCAGGATGGCCGAGGTGCCGGCCGCGTCGTCGTTGCCGCCCGGCCCGGTCTGCACCGAGTCGTAGTGGGCGACCAGGAAGACCCGGCCGGTCGAGGCGGTGCCGGGCAGCCGGGCCACCACGTTGCGGACGCGGGCCAGGGTCGCCCCGCCCGCCGCGCCGCTGAGCTGCCCGGCCTCCGGGGCCACGGTGTCCTGCACCTCGGTCTCCAGGCCCAACCCGCGCAACTGCTGCTCAAGGTGCGCCCGGACCTGGTCGTTGGCCGGGCTGCCGGCGACGTGCGACCGGGCGGCGATCACCTGGACGTCCTCGTACGCCCGGCCGGCGCTGAACTCGCCCACCGGCGCGTCCGCCGGGTTCGGCGTCGGCGTGCGCAGGTCGAGCAGGCTGCCGGCGCCGATGGCGGCCAGCGCCACGAGCGCCGCCGCGGCGGCCACGAGCCGCCGGTGCGGCCTGGTCAGCGCACGATCCGCAGGGGGTACGCCCGGAGCAGGACGGGCCGGTGTGCCAGTCGGGGCCGGGGTGGGGGGTGCGCCCACGGAAACTCCTCGGGGGGTGGTGGGGCCTGGGGTGGCACCATCCTGCCCCCCGGCGGTCCCGGACGGCATGGCCGGTACGGCCCGGCACCGATCACCCGCGAGGTTTGTCCGTCGGCGGGCAGTGATGCGCCCCATCCCCGCCCGTGCCGTGGGCATCGTGTTGTGTGCGACCGTTGTCTAATACAGGATCAGCAGGGCACTCGGAAGGAGCCCGACATCACCAGCGAACTCCCGCGTCTCGCGGCGGTGACCCGGCCGCACCGGGGGTCCGGCTCGGCCGGGTCCCCAGTTGTGCCGTACCCGCACGGTGGCCTGGCGCGGCACGCCAACCTGCCGCCGGGCGAACGGCTGCGGGTGCTGCTGGTGGAGGACGACGAGGGCGACGCCTTCCTGGTCGGTGAGCTGCTCGCCGAGACCAACTCGATGATCGACCTGCTGGTCGCCACCAGCCTGCGAGAGGCGCGGCAGCGGATCAACGACGTCGACTGCGTCCTGCTCGACCTGGGCCTGCCCGACGCGCAGGGGCTGGACGGGCTGCGTCAGGTGCTGGAGATGTCCAGCGGCGCCGCGGTCTGCGTGCTGACCGGCCGCTCGGACGAGCACCTGGGCGTCGTGGCGGTCGCCGAGGGCGCACAGGACTACCTGGTCAAGGGCCAGGTCGACGGAGTGCTGCTGACCCGGGCGCTGCGCTACGCCGTGGAACGCAAGCGCGCCGACGAGAACGCCCGCCGGTTGCGGGAGGTCGAGCTGCGGCAGGCCGAGTCGGCCCGCCTCGAACGTGGTCTGCTGCCCCAGCCGCTGATGACGACCGACCAGGTGGCGGTGCACACCTTCTACCGGCCCGGCCGGCACGCCGCCCTGATCGGCGGGGACTTCTTCGACGTGGTGCAGACCCGTCCGGACCGTCTCGACCTGATCGTCGGTGACGTCTGTGGGCACGGCGTGGACGAGGCCGCGCTCGGCGTCGAGCTGCGGGTGGCCTGGCGGGCACTTGTGCTCGCCGGAGTGCCGGACGACGAGGTGCTGCCCGCGCTGGAGCAGGTGCTGATGAGTGAGCGCCGCCTTCAGGAGATCTTCGCGACGGTGGCCACCACCAGGCTCGACCTGGACGCCAACCGTGCGACAGTCCGACTCGCCGGGCATCCGCCGCCGCTGCTGCTCGCCGGCGGCCGGGTCGCCCCGGTGCCCGCGCCCGGCGGCCGACTGCTGGGCGTACGACCCCGCCGGCCGATCGCCTACGACCTGGAGTTCGACACCGATGACTGGTCCCTGCTGATGTACACCGACGGGCTCATCGAGGGGCGGGTGGGAGCGGGCAACGATCGCCTCGACGTGTTGGGGCTGAGCGGGCTGCTCGACGAGCCGGCCAACCGTTCGGTGTCGCTGCCCGAGCTGCCCGCCTGGCTGGTCGGCCGGGCCGAGCGGCTCAACGGCGGCGCGCTCGCCGACGACGTGGCCATGCTGCTGGTGAGCCGGGGTGGTGGCCGGTGAAGCCGGTGGTCGGCGGCTGGAGTCTGCGCCGTCGGGTCATCACGCTGCTCACCGTCGTGGGGGTGCTGCTGATCGCCCTGGCCGGCGCGGAGGCGGCGATGGCCGCCCGCAACCGCACCCAGATCGACGCCGTCCTGAACGAGACCGGCCCACTGCGGGTCCAGTCCCAGGAGTTGCTCAACGCGCTGCTCGACCAGGAGACGGCGATCCGTGGGTACGCGGTAAGCGGTGACCCGGACGACCTGAACCCCTATCGGGAGGGGCTCGCCCAGGAGAAGAGCGTCACCGTCTCGATGCGGTCGCTGCTCGACAACTACCCGCAGATCAGCCAGGAGCTGCGCACCGTCGAGGAGCGCATCACGCAGTGGCGGCAGTCGGTGGCCGAGCCGGTGATCACCACCACCGAGCAGAGCGGCACCAGCGCGGGCCAGGCACTCGTCACCGAGCAGGCCCGGCAGCAGTTCGACGAGGTGCGCACGGCGGTCAACGACCTCCAGGGGGAGGTCCTGGCCGCCCGGGAGCAGACCGCCTACAACGTACGGACCAGCAGCAACGTGCTTGTCGTACTGCTGATCGTCGCCGCCCTGGTGGTGGTCGTGGCCGGCGCGGTGCTGCTGCTCTCGCTGGACCGGATGGTGATCCGGCCCCTGACCGGCCTGGCCACCCAGGTGCGCGAGGTCGCCGAGGGCGACTACCAGCACCGCATCGCCACCACCGGCCCGCCGGAGTTCATCCAGCTCGGCGACGACGTGGACGCCATGCGGCAGAAGATCGCCGCCGACCTGGCCGAGGTGCGGGCTGCCCGCGAGCGGATCGAGTGGGTCAACAGCCAGCTCCAGAAGCAGGCCGAGGAGTTGACCCGGTCCAACCGTGACCTGGAGCAGTTCGCGTACGTGGCCTCGCACGACCTCCAGGAGCCGCTGCGCAAGGTGGCCAGTTTCTGCCAGTTGCTCCAGCGTCGCTACGCCGGGCAGCTCGACGAACGGGCCGACCAGTACATCGCCTTCGCGGTGGACGGCGCACAGCGGATGCAGCGCCTGATCAACGACCTGCTCGCGTTCTCCCGGATCGGCCGGCTCACCACCGGCTTCGTCGAGGTCGACCTCAACAAGGTGATGGGCGACGTGGCCGGTCAGACCGAGGCCGCGCGGCAGTACGCCGACGCGGAGCTGACCTGGACCGACCTGCCGGTGATCTCCGGTGAGGAACCGCTGCTCACCAACCTGCTGGCCAACCTGGTCAGCAACTCGATCAAGTTCCGCCGGGCGGATGTGCCACCCAGGGTGCACGTCTCGGCGCGGCTGGTGGACGCCGAGTGGGAGATCACCTGCCAGGACAACGGCATCGGGATCGAGCCGGAGTTCGCCGACAAGATCTTCGTGATCTTCCAGCGGCTGCACTCGAAGGACGCGTACCCGGGCACCGGCATCGGGTTGGCCATCGTCAAGAAGATCGTCGAATATCACGGGGGTCGGGTCTGGGTGGACACCGACGTGCCGGAGGGCACGGCGATCCGGTTCACCCTGCCGGCGCTTCCGGCGGACCTGGAGGCGGCGGCCGCCGCCGACTCGTCGGAGCAGCCGCAGGCCCTGCCGGCGGGCGACGCCACGCCCTCGAACGAGACTCCGGCAGCGGCGACCGAGCAGTCCGACTCCTCGGACCAGCCGGACCGGGCCGACGAGGCGCCGGAAAGCGGTAGAACGGGTGACATGAGGGAGACGGTGGGATGACCGCGCCGGCGGATGGCAAGAGCCCGATCGAGGTCCTGCTGGTCGAGGACGACCCGGGTGATGTGCTGATGACCCAGGAGGCGTTCGAGGAGCACAAGCTGCGCAACCGGCTGACCGTCGTCTCCGACGGCGCCGAGGCGCTGGCCTACCTGCGCCGGGAGGGCCAGTACGCGGACGCGGTGGCGCCCGACCTGATCCTGCTCGACCTCAACCTGCCCCGGCGCGACGGCCGGGAGGTGCTGGAAGAGATCAAGAACGATCCGAACCTGCGTCGGATCCCGGTGGTGGTGCTCACCACCTCCCAGGCCGACGAGGACATCCTGCGCAGCTACCAGCTGCACGCCAACGCCTACGTGACCAAGCCGGTGGACTTCGAGCGCTTCATCTCGGTGGTCCGCCAGATCGACGAGTTCTTCGTCAGCGTGGTCAAGTTGCCGCCGCGTGGCTGACACCCTGCTCGACGACGTCGGCGACCTCCTGCGGGAGGCCGCCGACCAGGTCGTGCTGCCGTTGTTCCGCAAACTCGACGACGCCGACGTGTCGGAGAAGGCGCCCGGCGAGGTGGTCACCGTCGCCGACCGCCGGGCCGAGGAGCTGCTCTCGGCGGGCTTGCGCCGGCTGCGGCCCGGCTCGACGGTGGTCGGTGAGGAGGGTGTCGCCGACGACCCGGGGTTGCTGCGGCACCTGCGGGACGCCGGTGACGTCTGGCTGGTCGACCCGGTCGACGGCACCGCCAACTTCGCCGCCGGTCGCCGGCCGTTCGCCCTGATGGTGTCGTTGCTGACCGACGGGCAGCCGGTCGCCGGCTGGATCCTCGACCCGCTCGCCGACACCCTCGCCGGGGGCTGGGCGGACGACGGCACCCTGCTCAACGGCCAGCCGGTGGAGGGCACCATCCCGGTGCCGCCGCTCGGCGAGCTACGCGGCGCGGCGATGACCCGGTTCCTGCCGCCGGAGACCCGCGACCGGGTCCGCGCCGGCGGTCGGCGGCTCGGCGAGCTGCTGCCCGGCCAGCACTGCGCCGGCCGGGAATACCTGGACATCCTCACCGGCGAGCAGCAGTTCGTCCTCTTCTGGCGCACCCTGCCCTGGGATCATGCCCCGGGCACCGTGCTGGTCCGCGCGGCGGGTGGCGTCGCCCGCCGGTTCGACGGTGTCGACTACCACCCCGCCGACGACGGCCACGGTCTGCTCGTCGCAGCCAACGAGCAGGTCTGGACCGAGGTGCGCGAAGCCCTTCTCGCCCCCTGATCCGGGCACTGCGCGACGGCGTCGGAACGCTCCGTCGACATCGGGGCGTTCCCGGCGTCGGGGGGCTGGTCAGCGGCTCACCGTCCGGTATCGTGACGGCGGTCTCCGCCAGCAGGCCGCCGACCGGCGCCGGTGGGGACGCCGCCGCGCAGTTGTTCACCGGGGGCCGGCGGTCGACGGAAGGACGCTTTCGTGCCCAGGACCAGGCTCGACCCGCGGCTCGGTCGCCGCACCCTGCTCACTCTGCTCGCCGCCGTCGCCCTGGTGCTCGGCGGTGCCGCCGTGCCGGCGTACGCCGAGCCCGGTGAGGGCGGCAGCAAGAAGCTGCAGGATGCGTTGGAGCTGACCGCCAAGGGGCACATCGAGGCCAAGGCCAAGCTCGACAACTCCAAGCGCCGCCAGACGGCGTTGACCGGCGAGTTGACGGCGATCGAGGGTCGCATGGGTGGGCTCACCGCCCAGGTCGGCGAGGTCGCCGCTCAGTCCTACCGGATCGGTCGGCTCGGGCCGGCGTCGATGCTGCTCAACACCGCCACGCCGCAGGCGTTCCTGGAGCGCGCCAGCGATCTCGACCTGATGGCCCAGCGGGACAGCAAGCGGCTGCGTGATCTCGTCGCAGCCCGGCAGCAGGCGCACGAGGCCAAGGTCGCCATCGACGCCGAGGTCCGCGAGCAGCAGAAGCAGCTCGCCGTGATGGCGAAGAAGAAGAAGGAGGCCGAGGCGGCGCTCGCCGAGGTCAGCTCGGGCAGCAGCAACGGTTTCAGCGGGGGCAGTTCCGCCTCCGCGAAGCCCGCGCCGCGTAACTCCGACGGATCCTGGCCGTCGGAGTCCTGCTCCGTGAAGGACCCGACCACCTCCGGCTGCATCACCCCGCGCACCCTCAACGCGCTCAAGCAGACCCAGGCGGCCGGCTACAAGCGGCACGTCTCCTGTAAGCGCAGCGGTGGCGGCGGGGAGCACCCGAAGGGGCGGGCCTGCGACTTCGCCGCGGCCACCAACGGCTTCGAGGACCGCAACGCGACAGGTGGCGACAAGGCGTACGGCGACAGCCTGGCCGCCTGGCACGTGCGCAACGCCGACCGACTGGGCGTGCTCTACGTGATCTGGTACCGGCAGATCTGGCATCCCGGCACCGGGTGGCGTTCGTACAGCGGCAGCGGCAGTCCCGCCGCGTCCCACACGAACCACGTTCATCTATCGCTGTACTGACCCTGGGCCCCAGCTTCACTGCGTACCATCGCGACGATGAGTTCCCCACCGCCCGACGTCGCGGCCCCGCCGGCCGCCGCCGCCCCGTCCGTGCCGGTCACCGGCCGGGCGCTGCCCAACGGCCTGGCCGCCTTCCTGGTCTTCTTCTCCAGCGGCGCCGTGCTGGTGCTGGAGACCGTCGCGCTGCGCCTGGTCGGCCCGTACGTCGGGGTGACCCTCCAGGTGACCAGCTCGGTGATCGGTGTCGCGCTGGCCGCGATCGCCTACGGGGCGTGGACCGGCGGCTGGCTGGCCGACCGGCGCAACCCGCGCGGCCTGCTGGCCCCGGCGCTCGTGCTGGCTGGCATCGCCACCGCCGTCACCCTGCCCGTCGTCCGGTACGCCGGAGAGGTGCTGCGCGGTGGCGCGGCCAGCGGCATCCTGCTCCTGGTCTCGCTTGCCGTGTTCGTACCGGCCGCGCTGTTGGCCGCGGTCACCCCGTTGGTCGTGAAGCTTCAACTAGCCGACCTGCGTCGCACCGGCCAGGTGGTCGGTCGACTCTCCGGGATCGGCACCCTGGGCGGCATCACCGCGACCCTGCTCACCGGCTTCGTGCTGGTCGCCGCCCTGCGCAGCACGGTCATCCTGGTGACCCTGGCGATCGCGCTCGGGCTGGTCGGCATCGGCCTCGGCTGGTATCTGCGCCGACAGGAGCCCACCGAGCTGCCCGGTCCGGCCCGGACCCGGGCCGCGCTGGCCGTGCTCGGCCTGGTCGGGGCGGGCCTCGCCACCGTGGCACCGAACCCGTGCGACATCGAGACGGCGTACCACTGCGCCCGGGTCACCACCGACCCGAACCGGCCCACCGGCCGGACGCTGCTGCTCAACTCGGCCCACCACTCGTACGTGGACCTCGCCGACCCGAAACACCTGGAGTACGCGTACACGAAGTGGATCGGAGCCGTCGCCGACGTCGCCGCGCCGGCCGGTCAGCGGCTGGACGCGTTGCACCTGGGCGGCGGCGGGTTCACCGTGCCGCGCTACCTGACCGCCACCCGGCCGGGCACCGACAACGTGGTGTTCGAGATCGACGGTGGGCTGGTCGAGTTGGGCGAGCAGGAGCTGGGCGTACGGACCGGGCCGGAGCTGCGGGCGGTGGTGGGCGACGCCCGGATGCTCGTCGGCGACGAGCCGACGGACAGCCGTGACCTGGTGGTCGGTGACGCGTTCGGTCACCTGGTGGTGCCCTGGCACCTGGCCACCCGGGAGATGGCGGCCGAGGTCCGGCGGGTCACCCGCCCCGGCGGCGTGTACGTGCAGAACGTGATCGACTACCCGCCACTGCGGTTCATCCGCGCCGAGCTGGCCACGGTGGCCGCCGAGTTCCGGCACGTCGCGTTGATCGCGCCGCCGGAGGCGCTCGCCGAGGAGCAGGGTTCCAACTTCCTCATCGTCGGCTCCGACGCGCCACTGCCGCTGGAGGCCGTGCGGGCGCGACTGGCCGAGGTGGACCCGAAGGTCAGCCTGCTCTCCGGCACCGAGCTGACGGACTTCGTCGGCGGGGCGCTGGTGTTGACCGACGACTACGCCCCGGTGGACCAACTGCTGGCCACCGCCTGATCGAGTGACAACTCTGACCGATTCCGACACTCCAGGTGTAGGACGTTTGATCCTGGGCAACAACGGTCACCATGGGTAGTGGGGACCGAAACGGCGCGCAGCTCCTCGATGAGCGGTACCGACTGATCGAGCAGCTCGGCGCGGGCGGGATGTCCGTGGTGTGGCGTGGCTACGACGAGGTGCTCGGCCGTCAGGTCGCGGTGAAGGTGCTGGCCTCCAGGCTGGCCAGCGACCGCGCGTTCCGCCACCGGATCCGGATCGAGGCGCAGGCCGCCGCACGCCTCTGCCACCCCAACATCACCAACGTGTACGACTACGGCGAGTCCGAGCAGGTCGGTCTGACCGTGCCGTACGTGGTGATGGAGCTGGTCGACGGCGCCTCGCTGGCCAGCCGGCTGGGCCGGGAGACCCAACTGCCCTGGCGCGAGGCGGTCACGATCGGCGCGGAGGTCAGCTCGGCGCTGACCACCGCGCACGCCCGCGGCGTGGTGCACCGCGACGTCACCCCGGGCAACGTCATGCTCACGTCGACCGGGGTCAAGGTGGTCGACTTCGGCATCTCCGCGCTCGTGGGGGAGAGCGAGAAGGGGCCGGACGGCGCGCTGCTGGGCACTCCCGCGTACCTCGCCCCGGAACGGCTGGACAACGGCCAGGTGTCCCCGGCCACCGACGTGTACGCCGTCGGGCTGCTGCTCTACCGGATGCTCACCGGGCGGCTGCCGTGGCGCGCCACCACGACCACCCAGATGTTGCGCGCACACATGTACAACGAACCGGAACCGATGCCCGCCGTCGAGGGGCTGCCCGACGAGGTGACCGAGCTGGTGGGGCGCTGCCTGGCGAAGCGGCCCGCCGACCGACCGGCCACCGCCGAGGTGACCCGGATCCTCGCCGACGCGGCCGGCATGCTCGCGGCGGTGCCGGTCTCCCCGGCCGGCGGACCCCTGGACCCGGCCCTGCTGGGCGCTGCGCGTACCACGATCCTGCCCTGGTCGGCGGCGACCGACGCGTTGCCGCTGTCGCGTACCCGCAATCGGGACCGGCGAGTCCGGCAGCGGGTGACCCGGCGGCGGCGGGTGGAGGCCGGGGTGGCCGCCGTCGGGCTGATCGCGGTCACCGGGGCGATGTGGGGCTTCACCTCACGCAGTCCGGCAAGCGGTGAGGGACGGCCGACAACCGAGGCCCGAATGGGTCTGCCGGCGAAGGTGCCGTGCGAGGTGGCGTACGCGCTGCGCACGGACTCCGGCACCGACTTCGCCGCGGACCTGACGCTCACCAACACCGGCGACCGGGAGCTGCGGGACTGGGCGATGAGCTTCAGCTTCCCCGGTCAGCAGACGGTGACGAAGTCGGAACCCGCACCCGCGTACCAGCAGGGAAGCACCGTAGTGGTCCGGCCGGCGGAGCAGCGCAACACGTTGGCGCCCGGTGCCGCCGAGAAGCTCACCCTCACCGGGACGTACAGCGGGGCGAACCCGCTGCCTGTCGAGTTCCGACTCGGCGAGGTGGCCTGCGGGGTGCGCGTCTCCGGGGTCGCCGGCAGTGCCCCGGCCCCGGCCCCACCGAGCAAGGCGGCCACCCCGACGGAGACTCTGCCCAAGGCCCCGCCGAAGGCGGCGACGGCTGGCGGCGGCCCGGGTGGCCCCGCTGCGGGCAGCGGAGCGACGAAGGCCAAGCCTGAGAAGCCGGGCAAGGGCAAGGGGCCGGGTGGTGGTCCGGGAAAAGCGGGGAAGTGACAAAGGGCAAGGGGAAGGGGCACGGCGGTAAGAAGTGACGGTCAGCGTCGTCCCGCGAACCGTTGCACCTGGTCGATGCCACCCTCCACCACCAGCACCCCACCCTGGGCCAGCGCCGTGTCGTCCGAGGCGTACCGGAAACGCTCGCCGGGCGCCTTCGCGCCGATCACCCGGACCCCGGATCGCTCCTCCGGACGCAGGTCGAGAAGGGTGCGCCCGACGAGCGACTCCGGCACCCGGACGGTGGCGATCGCGAAGTCGTCGTCGAACTCGATGAAGTCGAGCAGCCGGCTGACGATCAGGTGCGCCACCCGGTCGCCGGTCTCCGCCTCCGGGAAGATCACGTGGTGCGCACCCACCGACGACAGGATCTTGGCGTGTTTCTGCGAGGTGGCCCGTGCCCAGATCTGCGGCACACCCAACTCGACCAACGCCAGCACGGTGAGGACGCTCGCCTCCACCGACGCCCCGATGGCCACCACCGCCCGGCCGAAGCTGGTGACGCCGAGCTGCCGCAGCGCCCCATCCTCGGTCGCGTCGGCCTGGACCACCCGGTCGAGCTGGTCCGAGAAGCGCTGCACCTGGTCCGGGTTACGGTCGACGGCCAGCACCTCGCGGTCCATCCGGGTGAGCGACGCGGCCAGGTGGCAGCCGAACCGACCCAACCCGATCACCACGATGCCGCCGCCGTCCGATCGTCTCGCCGACACCTCGACCCTCCTCGCTCCTAGCCGACAATTGGTTGTTCCTGCGGGTAGCGGTAGAGCTTGCGCCTGGTGTTCAGGGCGATCGCCGACCCGAGGGTGAGCGGCCCCACCCGGCCGATGAACATCAGCACGGTCAGCACCAGTTGACCGCTGGCCGGCAGCTCGCTGGCGAGACCGACGGTGAGCCCGGTGGTGCTGAACGCCGAGGTGACCTCGAACAGGGCGGCGACGAACCGCACGCCCTCGGTGAGCAGCAGCAGGAGCATGGTCCCGGCCGTGACCAGCGCGACGCTGAGCAGGGCCACGGTCACCGCCTGCCGCTGGCTCGCGGTGGCCACCCGGCGGTGCCCGACCGTCACGTCGGGCTCGCCGCGCAACTCCGCCCAGATGGTGAACGCGAGCAGGAAGAACGTGGACACCTTGATGCCGCCGGCCGTGCTGGCGCTGCCGCCACCGATGAACATCAGCACGATCAGCAGCGGATAGCTCTCCTCTTGGAGATCGGCGATGTTCAGCACGTTGAAACCGCCGGTGCGGCTCAGCGCGATCTGGGTGAACGACGCGAGCACCTTGCCTCCGGCGTCGTACGAGCCGATGGTGCTGGCGTTTGTCCACTCGGCGGCGAGCAGGCCGACGAAACCGAGCAGCAGCAGGGCGATGCTGCCCCAGATGGTCAGCTTGGTGGCCACCGCCCAGCCCGCCGGCTTGCGCCACTCTCGGACGGCCTCGAACAGGGCGGGAAACCCCAGCCCGCCGACGATGGCCCCGAACGCCAACGGCAGTGACACCCACGGATCGCGGTCGAAGGCCAGCAGGCCCTCGGTGTAGAGCGCGAAGCCGCCGTTGTTGAACGCCTGGATGGCGTGGAACACGCCCGACCAGAGCGCCCGCCCGGGCGGGTAGTCGTACGCCCACCAGAGCCGGCCGGCGACCAGAGCGGTCAGCACGGCCTCGCAGGCGAAGACGGTGATCGCGATCCGGCGCAGCAGCCGGCCCACGTCACCGATGCCGAACTCCGCCGTCTCAGCCTGCACCAGCAGCCGGTTGCGCAGGCCGAGCTGGCGCGAGACCACCAGGATGACGAGCGCCGCCGCGGTGAGGATGCCGAGACCGCCGAGCTGGGTGAGCAGGGTGATCACCAGCAGTCCCCAACCGGACCAGTAGTTGGGGGTGTCGGTGGCCGCCATGCCGGTGACGGACACGGCCGAGGTGGCGGTGAAGAGCGCCGTGACCAGCGGCGGACGCTGGTGATCGATGGTCGCCCACCGTGCCATGAGCAGCCCGGCACCGAGCAGGATCGGCACCAGGAAGGCGAACGGCACCAGCCGCACGGGGTTGCGGAAGAACCGGCGCACCAGACAATCTTCCTTTTCCGCCCGTCGCCTGGCGGGGGAACGCGCATTCCGGAGATTCACCTTCCGGCCAGCCATCGACCAACTGCCGGTCAACCCGGGGCGATCTGCTGAAGCGGCTTTCCCCCGATGACAGGAGCCGCGATGCGACGTACCCTTCCGACCCTCGGCCTGGCCGGCGTGTTGCTCGCCGCCGCCGTGGCCGTGCCGACCATGGCCGAGGCCGGCCCGGCGACCGACGCGGACCGCTCCCGAGCGAACGACCGGCCGATCGTGATCGCTCACCGGGGCGCCAGCGGCTACCGGCCTGAGCACACGGTGGAGGCCTACCGGTTGGCGATCCGGATGGGCGCCGACTACATCGAGCCGGACCTGGTCTCCACCTCCGACGGGGTGCTTGTCGCCCGGCACGAGAACGAGATCTCCGGCACCACCGACGTGTCGACGCACCCGGAGTTCGCGGCCCGTAAGGCGACGAAGACCATCGACGGTGTCGCGGTGACCGGCTGGTTCACCGAGGACTTCACCCTCGCCGAGCTGAAGACGCTGCGAGCCAAGGAGCGGCTGCCGCAGGTCCGCGTGGCGAACACCGCGTTCGACGGCCGCTTCGAGGTGCCCACCCTCCAGGAGGTCATCGACCTGGCCCGGACCGAGGGGCGGGCACGGGGCCGCACCATCGGCATCTACCCGGAGACCAAGCACCCCACCTACTTCGCCTCGATCGGCCGGCCGCTGGAGGAGCCGCTGCTGCGGGTGCTGCGGCAGAACAAGCTGGACCGGAGGAACTCGCCGGTCTTCATCCAGTCGTTCGAGACGGCCAACCTGCGCCGCCTGAGCAAGCTGACCGACGTCAAGCTGGTCCAACTGCTCGACGCGACCGGCCGCCCGTACGACTTCACCGCCGCCGGCGACACCCGCAGCTACCAGGACCTGGCCACGCCGGCCGGGCTGAAGTGGATCGCCGGGTACGCCGACGGCATCGGCGCGAACAAGAACCTGATCGTGCCCCGCGACGCCACCGGCGCCCTGCTCGCCCCCACCAACGTGGTGCGCGACGCGCACCGGGAGCGGTTGCTCGTGCACTCCTGGACGTTCCGGGCGGAGAACCAGTTCCTCCCGGTCGACTTCCGGATCGGCGCCGACCCGAACGCGCGCGGCGACATCACGGCCGAGTACGAACTCTTCCTCGGCCTGGGCCTGGACGGCGTCTTCAGCGACCACCCCGACACCGCCGTCGCCGCCCGCGCCGGCCTCTGACCCCATTCGAACGTCGGCCCGGAGCTGATCCGCTCCGAGCTGACCAGCGGGCCGATCACGCCCGGCCCATCTGCTGGCCCGTCGTCCGCCACCCGGACGACGGGCCAGCGGCACGTCCAGGCCACCGCTCGCAAGATCGCGTTCTGTCGAGGGTTGGCGCAGGGCGATGTCCTTCTGACGGTTTCACTTCGCAAGATCGTGCTCGATCCAGGATCGAGTGGGGTCGCCGCGTCGATATGGCACTACATCCAGGATCGAGCACGATCATGAGGGGATGGGCCGGGCGTGAGGCGGCAACTTCCCCGAGGTTGCTGTCTCAGAGCCGATCGAGGCAGCAACATCGGGGAAGTTGCGCAGATCTTGGCCGCTGGGCTTGGCGGGTGGGGTTGGTTTGGGCTACTCAGTGCGTACGGCATCGGGTTTTCGGTGACAGCTTGCTCCGCGGTCGTCGGCGGTGTCCGCGCCCGCCCGACCACGACGGGCCCTGCGGTTGACCGGGCGGGGCGGGTGGCGCGAGGCGACACATCCGCCGGGTGGTCCGTAGGGGTTTGGGCCATCGGGAGGGAAGGGCTCCCGAGTGGCGGTGCGGCCCGTTGTAACCCCCGGCCACCTCATTCCTGTTACTTGTGTGTTTCCGCCACATAGCTCGTGGGTGACGTCACTTCTAGCGTGAGCCGACAACACAGCATCCTGTCCTCACCCTGGAGTCGCGATGACGGTCCGGCACACGCGGCGGGCGTTCCTCTCCGCCGCCACGATGATGGCTGCGGCACTGGCCGCCACGGCCTGTGGTAGCCCGCAGGACACCGCCACCGGCGGCGGCGACAACGCCGCGCCGGTCAAGGTCGGTCTGGTGTACTCCCAGTCGGGAGCCCTGGCCAGCTACGGAAAGCAGTACATCGAGGGGTTCAAGGCGGGGTTGGACTTCGCCACGAAGGGCACCGGCAAGGTCGGTGACCGGAAGATCGAGCTGACCGAGGTCGACGACGCGGGTGACCCGGCCAAGGCGGTCTCCGCCGCGAAGGACCTGATCGGCAAGGGCACGAAGATCATTGCTGGTTCCACCGCCTCCGGCGTGGCGCTTCAGGTCGCGCCGATCGCGGCGCAGAACAAGGTCCTGTTCATCTCTGGCCCGGCCGCCACCGACGCGGTGACGGGCGCGAACAAGTACACGTTCCGTTCCGGGCGGCAGTCCTACCAGGACGTGGTGACCGCCAAGTCGTTCATCGGCGACCCGACCGGCAAGAAGGTCGTGGTCTTCGCCCAGGACGGCGCGTTCGGCGACGCCAACGAGGCAGCCGTCAAGGCCGTCATCGGCGGCGCGGGCGCCACCGTGAGCAGTGTCCGGGCGCCGGCCAGCGCCACCGAGTTCACGCCGTTCGCCAGCCAGATCAAGGCGGCCAAGCCGGACCTGCTCTTCGTGGCCTGGGCCGGCACCACCGCCCCGGCGATGTGGCAGAGCCTCGACCAGCAGGGCGTGCTCTCGTCCACCACTGTCGTCACCGGCCTGGACATCCGCTCGTCCTGGCCCACCTTCGGCGCGGCCGGCACGAAGATCTCCTTCCTGTCGCACTACTTCGACGGTGCCAGTGACACGGAGGCCAGCAAGGCGCTGAAGGCCAAGGTCAGCACCATCGACCTGTTCCACCCGGACGGCTTCGCCGCCGCCCAGATGGTGGTCCGCGCGGTGCAGGAGGGTGGGGACGACGTCGACAAGATGGTCACCGCCCTGGAGGGCTGGAGCTTCGACGGGGTCAAGGGCAAGATGACCATCCGGGCCGCCGACCACGCGCTGCTCCAGCCGATGTTCCAGGCCAAGCTGACCGGCAGCGGCACCGCGTTCACGGCGACCGCGCAGAAGAGCCTCACCGGTGACGAGACCGCGCCGCCGGCCGTGGCCATGAAGGGCTGAGTCATGCTCGCCACCCGCGGTCTGACCTGGCGGATCGGTGAGGTCGCCATCGTCGACAGCGTCTACCTCGACCTCGCGCCCGGAGAGTTCCTGGGCGTGATCGGGCCGAACGGCGCCGGCAAGACCTCACTGTTCAACCTGATCACCGGCCTGCGCCGGGCCACGGAGGGCCGGGTCGTCCTGGACGGGCAGGACATCGGGGAGCTCCCGCCGCACCGGCGGGCACGCCTCGGGCTGGGCCGTACCTTCCAGGCGTCCTCGGTCTTCGGCTCGCTCAGCGTGCGGGAGAACGTCCGGCTCGCCGTGCAGGCGCACCGCGGGGGCTCGATGGCACTGTGGCGGCGGGCGGCGGCCGACCGGGAGGTCGCCGCCGCCGCCGACACGGCACTCGACCGGGTCGGCCTCGCCCACCGGGGTACGGCCCTCGCCGGCACCCTGGCCCACGGCGAGAAGCGCAAGTTGGAGATCGCCCTGCTGCTCGCCGGCGAACCGCGGGTGATGCTGCTGGACGAGCCGATGGCCGGGGTCAGCGCCGAGGACGTACCCGAGTTGGTGGCCGTGATCAAGTCGTTGACCGGCGACAGCGGCCGGGCGGTGCTGATGGTCGAGCACCACATGGACGTCATCCTGGAACTGGCCGACCGGATCGCCGTCATGCACCACGGCGCGCTGCTGGCCTGCGACACCCCGGAGACGGTGATGGCCAACCCCACGGTGCAAGAGGCCTACCTGGGGGAGTCGCTCTGATGGAACCAGTTCTCACGGTGGAGGACCTGTCGGTCCGGATCTCCGGGCTGCACATCCTCCAGGGGGTGTCGTTCACGGTCGCGCCGACCGGGGTGACCGTCCTGCTCGGCCGCAACGGCGTCGGCAAGACCACCACGCTGCGCGCGATCGTCGGCCTCACCCCGCCCGCCGGCGAGGTCCGCGGGACCATCCGGATGGGCGCGCAGAGCCTGCTGGCCCGGCCCACCCACCGGCTGGTCCGCGGTGGGCTCGGCTACGTGCCCGAGGACCGCTGCGTGTTCGCCGGCCTCACCGTCGCGGAGAACCTGCGGCTCGCCGAACGGCGCGGCACCAGCCCGGCGTACGACAAGGTTTTCGCGCTCTTCCCGGAGCTGGACCGGCGCGGACGGCAACGGGCGGGTTCGCTCTCCGGCGGGCAGCAGCAGATGCTCGCGATCGGGCGGGTGCTGCTCAACGACAACCGGCTGCTGCTGGTCGACGAGCCGACCAAGGGGTTGGCGCCGAAGGTGGTGACCGAGGTGGCCGAGGTGTTGGAACGGGTCGCGGAGTCGGTCCCGGTGCTGCTCGTCGAGCAGAACCTGGCGGTGGTACGCCGGCTGGCCCGCGATGCGGTGGTGCTGGCCGCCGGCAAGGTGGCCTGGACCGGCGACGCCCACGAGTTGCTGTTGGAGACCGCGTTGACCAAGTCGTTGCTGGGTGTGGGCTCGGCGGAGGTGTCCCACTGATGGGGACCGTGATCCTGTTGACGTTGACCGGGCTCGGCCTGGCGGCGCTGTACTTCCTGGTCGCGTCCGGCCTGTCCCTGGTCTTCGGCCTGGCCGACGTGCTCAACTTCGCGCACGGGCTGTTCCTCGGCGTGGGCGCGTACGGCACCTGGTGGGCGGCGGGCAACCTGCCGGGCGCCGGCTCGGACGGGTTGGGCTTCGTGTTCGCGGTCGCCTTCGGGGTGGCCGCCGGCACGCTGGTGGCGATCCTGGTCGAATTGGTGCTGATCCGCCCGCTCTACTCCCGCACCATCGAGCAGGTGCTGGTCACCGTCGGGCTCTCGCTGGCAGGGGTGGCGTTGTTGCAGGCCACCTGGGGTGCGGACGCCCGGCCGTTCCCGCGTCCGGACTGGACCCGGCAGGTGACCGGGATCCTCGGCGCGCAGGTGCCCAACGGTGGCCTGCTGCTGATCATCGCGGCGGTGCTGGTGCTCGGGGCGATCCTGGCGTTCCTGCGCTGGACCCGGTACGGGCTGGTGATCCGGGCCGGCGTGGAGAACCGGGAGATGGTGACCGCGCTGGGCATCGACGTGCGCAAGGCGTTCACCCTGGTCTTCGCGATCGGTGGGGCGGCCGCCGCGCTCGCCGGGGCGCTCGGCGGGGTCTACTTCGGCACCGTCTCGCCCGGCCAGGGCAGCTCACTGCTGATCTTCGCGTTCATCGTGGTGGTGATCGGTGGGATGGGCTCGGTGGTCGGCTCCGCGTACGCGGCGGTCGTGGTCGGGCTGGTGCAGCAGTTCGTCAACTACTACGGCACGTCCGGGCTCGGCGACATCTGCGTGGTCGGGCTGCTGGCCGTGGTGCTGCTGCTGCGTCCGCAGGGCATCGCCGGAAAGGTGGCAACGGCATGACGGTGATCGACGCGCCTCCCGCGCAGGTGCCCGACGAGTTGACCCCGCAGCGGGGGCGGTGGCACCGGGTGCGCCCGTTCCTGCCGCTGGTCGCGGTGGTGGTGCTGGCGATCCTGCCGTACTCGACGATCTCCCTGCCGGGGATCTTCGAGGGGCCGGTGAACTCACCCGGCACCCTGCAACTGCTCGCCATCTGCCTGATCTTCGGTGGCCTGGCGGCCGGTTACGACCTGCTCTTCGGCCGGACCGGCATGCTCTCCTTCGGGCACGCGCTGTACTTCGCCGCCGGCGTGTACGGCACTGACATCCTCATCACCCGGGCCGGTCTGCCGCTGTGGCAGGCGGCGTTGCTGACCATCACCGGCGGGACGATCCTCGCCGCGTTGCTCGGCGCGGTGGCGCTGCGGACCGTGGGTATCGCGTTCGCCATGGTCACGCTGGCCTTCGCCCAGGTCGGCGCGATCCTGGTGGCCCGGGACTTCGGCGGGCTCACCGGCGGCGAGGAGGGTCTGCCGCTGGACGTGTCCGGGCTGCCCGCCGGTCTGGTCGGGGTGACCAACACCGTCAACCTGTACTGGCTGGCGCTCGCGTACCTGACGCTTGTGGTCTTCGTGGTGCACCGGGTGAGCGGGTCACCGACCGGTCGGGTGCTCGCCGGTCTGCGGGACGACGAGCGGCGGATCGGTGTGCTCGGGCTGGACCCGTACCGCTACAAGCTGGTGGCGTTCACCCTCGCCGGCGGGCTGGCGTCGGCGGGCGGGGTGGTCTACGTCCTGATCGTCGGCGGCGCCTCACCGCACATCACGTCCTCCGAGCTGACCCTGTCGCTGCTGGTCATGGTGGTGCTCGGCGGTCCGGGCACCCGCTGGGGGCCGGTGCTCGGCGGCGTCCTCTACATGTACCTGGACCACCGGCTCACCGCGTTCGGCACGAGCGACGCGGTGGACAACCTGCCGGCCGTCCTCAGCCGCCCGCTGAGCCAGCCGCTGTTCGTCCTGGGCACGGTCTTCATCCTGGCCGTCTACTTCTTCCCAGGAGGCCTGACCAGCCTGGCCCCCCGCCTAACCCACCTAACCCGATCCCTCCGCCCCCCGCGCTAACCCCACCCCCTCTGAGCCCGTCGATCATGGAGTTATCGCCACAACACGGCGGATGGCGATAACTTCATGATCGACGGGTTTCGGTGCAGGGGGAGGTTGGGGAGATGGACTCTCGGGTCGCTGTTGTCAGTGGGGGTGGGACCGGGATCGGGGCGGCCGTTGCCGGTTCGCTTGTTCGGGACGGGTACGACGTACTGATCGTCGGGCGGCGCGCGGACGTGTTGTCGGCCGCCGCCTCGCAGATCTCGGTCGACTGCGGGCGGCCGGACGCCGTGACCGCCGTGACCGCTGACCTGACCGAGCCGGAGCAGCTCGACCGGGTGCTCGCGGCGGTCGGCGGTCGGCCGGTCGACGTGGTGGTCAACAACGCCGGCGGCTACCTGGGCGGGGACACCTCCACGCTGGAGGGGACCGCCGCGCACTGGCGGGCCAACCTGGACGCCAACGTGCTCACCGCCGTGCTGCTGACCGAGGCGCTGCGGCCGGTCCTGCGTCGGCCCGGCGGGCGGGTCATCCTGGTCAGCTCGATCGCCGCCCAGCGTGGCGGCGGTGGGGCGTACTCGGCCGCGAAGGCGGCCCTGCACGGTTGGGCGTACGACCTGGCGGCGAAGCTCGGCCCGGACCAGATCACGGTCAACGTGGTGAGCCCGGGTTATGTCGCCGAGACCGAGTTCTTCGGCGACCGGATGACCGCCGAGGGGCACGCGCAGCGGGTAGCGGCGACCCTGGTCGCGAGGGCCGGGCTACCGGACGACATCGCCGAGGCCGTCCGCTATCTCGCGAGCCCGGCCGCCGGATACGTCACCGGCCAGGTCCTCGGCGTCAACGGGGGCTCGGTCCTCGGCCGCTGACCACACGAACGCACGAGGGCGGCGACCCCCGTTGGTCGCCGCCCTCCTACGTGGTCGGTCAGCCGTTCAAGATCTCGTACGCCATCTTCGGCGCGATCGTCGCGGCGGCGCCGGCCGGCACGCTGATCTTCGGAGTGGTGCCGTAGTCGGCGTAGTTGACGACGTAGTCGTACGCCTTCGCCTTGCCGGCCGCCGGGATCTTCAGCGTCAGCGAGGACAGCCGCTTGTCCGCGCCGACGACAGCGGTGAACGGCACCGTCTTGCCCGCCTCGCCAAGCGCCGCCGCCTCACCCTCCTCCAACACCTCTGCGGCGTTACCGGTGCTGACGTCGATGACTCCGGCGTACTGCCCGGGGCTCTTCTCCTCCACCGAGGTGGCCGCCTGGATGAGCGGACCCACGTTGCCCTGGTCGACGCCGTCGTAGGCCGGAATGGTCTCGCTGTCGGCGAGCTTGGTGCGGTCCAGCTTCATCCACTTGTCCGGGAACTTCGGCAGGCCCGCCTGGCCGGTCAACTTGATCTTCATCCAGGCCTCCTCGGCAATGATCAGCACCGACATCTTGACGGTGATGCCATCCGCGCCGGGCGGAATCGTGGTGTTCAGCTCGACGCCCTTCGCGTCCGGGTCGACTCGTCCGGCGATCGTGCTGGACGCGTCCCTGCCACTGAACCGGAACGTCCCCTCGGCCCCGTCCGGGACGGCATCCAGGAGCACCTGCTTCGGGTCGGCGGTCGGGCTGGCGCTCGGGCTGCTCTGCGGCGCCGAGGTCGGTTCGCTCTTGGGTCCGCACCCGCCGAGCAGGGTGGTCGTGGCCAGCATGGCGGCGATCACGCCGACCGTGCGGCGGGTGGTGCTCGCGGTGCCCGTTGCCTGTGTCATCACATTCTCTTTCTCGCTGCGTGGCTGGTGCCGATGACCATGTTGTCGGCACGCACGGCGGTGCGGCTGCCGATATGCTGCCGTCCGGCTGCCGGGCACTGCCGTCCGGCGCTGCCGGAGGTGTCAGGAGCGGGAATAGGCATGTCAGCAACGCTGCGTTTCGAGATCCTCGGGCTTCAGCGGGCCTGGTACGCCGACCGCGAGATCGACCTCGGTCCCGGCAAACAGCGTGCTGTGCTGACCGTGCTGCTGCTCTCCGCAGGCCGTCCAGTGTCCACCGGGCAGATCGTCGAGGCGGTCTGGCCGGAGGATCCGCCCGCGAACGGCCCCAACGTGGTGCAGAAGTACGTCGCCGGGTTGCGCCGGGTGTTGGAGCCGGAGCGGTCGCCGCGTACGCCGGGCCAGGTGTTGAGCCTGACCGATGCCGGGTACCTGCTCCGCGTCGATCCGGACGCGGTCGACGCGGTCCGTTTCCAGCGGGGGATCCACCGCGCCCGGCAGCGACGGGCCGAGGGTCGTGCCGCTGAGGCGTTGACCGAACTGGCCTCCGCCCTGGCGCTCTGGCAGGGCGAGCCGTTCACCGGCTTCACCGGGCCGTTCCTGGAGGCGGCACGGCAACGGTTGATCGAACTGCGGGCCGTGGCGTTGGAGACCCGGGCCGATCTGATGCTGGACCTCGGCCGGCACCGGGAGATGGTCGGGGAACTGGTGGAGTTGGTGGCCGAGTTCCCGGTCCGGGAACGACCGCGGCACCAACTCATGCTGGCGCTCTATCGCGGTGGGCGGCAGGCGGAGGCGCTCGCGGCCTACCGGGAGTTCGGCGACCTCCTCCGAGAGGAGTACGGCATCGGGCCGGGCGAGGCGCTTCAGGCCCTGCACCGGCGCATCCTCTGCTCCGACCCGACCCTCACCGTGGCGAAGCCGTCGAGCGAGCCGGAACCACCCCGACCCACGCCGGCTCCCAGCCCTCGCCAACCAGCCGACCCGCCCGTACCAACGCCGCCCGTACCAACGCCGCCCGTACCAACGCCGCCCGTGCCGCCCGTGCCAACGCCACCCGTACCAACGCCGCCCGTGCCAGCGCCGACCGTGCCGGCCGCGCCAACGCCGGCCGCGCCGCCCCTGCCGCCGCCGACCGCGCAGCCCAGCCCGCCCGGGTCGCCGGCTGTCGCGTTCACCCCACCGCCCGTTCCGTTTCCGGTCGCGGTGCCCCCGGACCGGCATTCGTCCCGGAACACCCGGGGGCAGTCGGCGCCGAGCTGGCTGAGTGTCAGCGTGACGATCGTCGGCACGCTGACCGCGGTGTTCTCCTTCGGTCTGCTCACCTGGCTGGTGGTCCTGCTCTACGCCACTTGGCGGCGAAGCTGGCGCAACGGACTCATCGGTGTGGGTTATCTGTCGCTGACCGCCACGATCATCGCGATATTCGGCAACAGCGACTCGGAGGAGATGAGCGACACCGAAGGTCTCCTGGTCGTGGCCTGGTTGCTCGTCTGGCTGATCGGGGTCGTGCACACGATTCTGCTCAACGGCGCGCTCTGGTCGGCCCTCACCAATCGGATCGCGGGGTCGCCTCCGCCGGTGGTCGACGACCGTCGGGTCCGCCGTGAGCAGGCCCGCTACCTGCTCTACCACTACCCGGCGGCGCGGCAGGAGCTGCACATCGGTCGGCCCGACCTGTACCGCACCTTCGACGACGGCGGCCTGGTGGACGTCAACGCGGTCGGCGAGCCGACGATCGCCGAGCTGCCCGGGATCACCGCCGGGCAGGCACGGCAGGTGGTGATGGACCGTTGGCTCCGTGGGCCGTTCGGCTCGATGGAGGACCTGGCCGGCCGGTGCCTCCTCCCGCCGGTGCTCACCGATTCCCTGCGCGAGCTGCTCATCTTCCTGCCCCCGCCGCCGGTGCCCGCCCCGCCCGCGGCCACACCCGGCCGGGTCGAGTGAGGCGACCCGCACAGGGCGCGACGGGCAGGGACGTCTCCCGTTGCTGGTAGAAATGCCGGATGGGCGACGAGCGGGCGGCGGTACGGGAACGGGCCGAGGCGGTGCTGCGTCGGCTGGCCGGCGACCACGCCCGGCTGCGCGAAGATCAGTGGCGGGCGATCGAAGCGCTGGTCGTCGACCGGCGGCGGGTGCTCTGTGTGCAGCGCACCGGTTGGGGCAAGTCGGCTGTCTACTTCGTGGCCACCGCCCTGCTGCGGGAGGGCGGCGAGCACGGCCCGACGGTCATCGTGTCGCCGCTGCTGGCGTTGATGCGCAACCAGGTCGAGGCGGCCGCCCGGGCCGGCATCCGGGCCCGCACGATCAACTCGGCGAACCTCGACGAGTGGGACGAGATCACCGCGGAGATCCAGACCGGTGCGGTGGACGTGCTGCTGATCAGCCCGGAGCGGCTCAACAATCCGGACTTCCGCGACGGCGTGCTGCCCAAGCTGGCCGCGACCACCGGGCTGCTGGTGGTCGACGAGGCGCACTGCGTCTCCGACTGGGGGCACGACTTCCGCCCCGACTACCGGCGGCTGCGCACGTTCCTTGCCGAGCTGCCCGAGCGCACGCCCGTGCTGGCCACCACCGCCACCGCCAACACCCGGGTCACCCAGGACGTGGCGGAGCAGTTGGGTGACGCCCTCGTCCTGCGCGGCACCCTGGACCGCGAGTCGCTGCGCCTCGGTGTGCTCGACCTGCCCAGCCCGGCGCACCGGTTGGCCTGGCTCGCCGACCACCTGGACCAGCTGCCCGGCTCGGGCATCGTCTACACGCTGACCGTGGCGGCAGCGGGGGAGACGGCCGAGTTCCTGCGCTCCCGCGGCTACCCGGTGTCCTCGTACACGGGGCAGGTCGAGGACGCCGACCGGCGAGCCGCCGAGCAGGACCTGCTCGACAACAAGATCAAGGCGTTGGTCGCCACCAGCGCGCTCGGCATGGGCTTCGACAAACCCGACCTGGGCTTCGTCGTCCACCTCGGCGCACCCCCCTCACCGATCGCGTACTACCAGCAGGTCGGCCGCGCCGGCCGCGCCGTGGAGCACGCCGAGGTGCTGCTGCTGCCCGGCGTCGAGGACGCGGCCATCTGGCGCTACTTCGCCTCGCTGGCGTTCCCTCCGGAGCAGCAGGTGCGTGCCGTGCTGGCCGCGCTGCACACCGACCGACCGCTCAGCACCCAGGCCCTCGAACCCCTCGTCGACCTGCGCCGGACCCGCCTGGAACTGATGCTCAAGGTGCTCGACGTGGACGGCGCGGTCCGCCGGGTGCGCGGTGGTTGGCTCGCCACCGGAGAGCCCTGGGTCTACGACGAGGCCAGGTTGCGCCGCGTCGCCGAGGCACGCACCGTCGAGCAGCAGGCCATGCGGGAGTACGCGACCACGCCCGACTGCCGGATGCGGTATCTACGGGAGTGCCTGGACGACGCCGGGGCGGCCGACTGCGGGCGGTGCGACAGGTGCGCCGACCCGATCTTCGTCGCCGACGTGTCGACGGCCGCGCTCGCCGCCGCGCAGACGTTCCTGGGCCGACCTGGCGTGGAGATCGCCCCCAAGAAGCTCTGGCCGACCGGCTTGGACGCGGTGGGCGTACCCCTCAAAGGCCGGATCGCCCCCGCGGAGCAGGCGCTGCCGGGGCGGGCCGTCGGGCGCCTCTCCGACCTGGGCTGGGGCGGCCGGCTGCGCGACCTCGTCGGCCCGGAGGCGCCGGACGCGCCGGTGCCCGACGACGTCGTCGCGGCCGTGGTGGAGGTGTTGAAGGCGTGGGCGCACGGCGACGACCCGTGGCCGCGCCGGCCGGTGGGTGTGGTCGCGGTGGGTTCCCGGCGACGACCCCGGCTGGTCGGCTCGTTGGCCGAACGGATCGCCGTCGTGGGCCGGCTGCCGCTGCTCGGCGAGGTCACCCCGGCCGGTCCGGGTGGGCCGGCCGGTCCGCGCGGCAACAGCGCCCAACGGGTACGCGCGCTGCACGACACGTTCACCGTGCCGGTCGACCTGGCCGACGCCGTGGCCGGCCTGGACGGCCCGGTGCTGCTCGTCGACGACCTGGTCGACTCGGGCTGGACGATGACCCTGGTGGCTCGGGCACTCCGCCGGGCGGGCGCGCCCGACGTGCTCCCGCTCGCCCTCGCCGTGGCCGGCTGACCTGCCGCGACCCGGGTGGACCGCCGCGCGTACGTCGGTGCGGGATAGTTCCCGGGCGGCGGCGAATGCGACGGTCGCCACGCCGTCCGGGCGTCGGACCGGGGTGGTCCGTCGCGGCGGTACGGTGGGCGGCATGACCGACCAGCGCCCCGCCGCCGTGCCGGTGGTGCCTGACCAGGTCCCCGACGCGGTGGTGATCTCTGACCGGGTCCCCGATCCGGCGCTGGTCTCTGACCGGGTCTCCGATTCGGCGGCGGTGTCTGACCCGGTCTCCGCCGCACCGGATCGGAGCACACTCCGGCTGGCGTTGGTGGTCGGCGGGTTGGTGCTGGCGGTGCTGCTCGGCTTCGGCCTCGGCCGGGTGAACGCCACGGGGACCACCGGCAGCCCGTCGTTGGCCGCCGAGCACACCGACCCGCCGGGCGTCGCGCCGCACAACCACGGCTCCGCCACGACCACCGATCAGGGCGCGCCCACCGAGCCGGGCGGGCTGGCGGTCAGCGCGGCCGGGTTCACCCTGGCCCCCCTGGTCACCGAGTTCGCGGCGGGTCGCCCCGGTCAGCTCCGCTTCCAGGTACGCGACGCGCAGCGCCGGCCGGTCACCCGGTTCGCCATCGTGCACGACAAGCCGCTGCACCTCATCGTCGTCCGGCGGGACCTGACCGGTTACCAGCACCTGCATCCGACCATGGCAGCGGATGGCACCTGGTCGGTGCCGTTGACCCTCGCGCAGCCCGGCGTCTGGCGCGCGTACGCCGACTTCACCGTGGTCGCCGACAACGGCGCGCAGACCGCGGTGACCCTCGGCGCCGACCTGGTCGTGCCCGGCGACTACCGGCCTCGGTCGCTGCCCGCCCCGGCCACCTCGACGACGGTGGACGGGTTCACCGTCGGCTACCTGGGGACTCCGCAGGCCGGTGCGACGGTGCCGGTGACCTTCCGGATCGACGGCGCCGGCGGTGCCGCCCCGCTGGAGCGGTACCTCGGGGCGTACGGGCACCTGGTGGCGTTGCGCGAGGGCGACCTCGGCTACCTGCACGTGCACCCGGAGCCGGAACTGGTGGACGGCCAGGTCAAGTTCTGGTTGACCACTCCCGGTCCAGGCCGCTACCGCCTCTACCTGGACTTCCAGGTAGACGCCGAGGTCAAAACCGCCGAATTCACCCTAACCGTCCCCTAGACCCACCCCCACCCCCACCCCACCCCCACCACCCTCAACGGCCTGAGCGCGGCGGGAGCGGGGCGCGGGCGTGGGGTGGGTTAGCCGGCTCGGCGGATTGGGCGGCGGGCCAGGTAGCGCAGCAGGTCGCGGATGTGGTGTTTCTCCTCGGCGGGGACCGTCGGGTCGGCCAGCCGGTCGAGGATGGCCCGGACGTCGGCCTCGACCGGGCCGTCGTCGTGGCGTCGGCGGGGAGTGGGGCCGGCGTCGGGCAGGCCGAGCGCCCGGAACGCGGCGGCGACCGGCAGGTCCAGTGCGGCACAGAAGCCGCGCACCTTGGCCAGTTCGGGGTAGTCCTGCCAGTCACCGGCCAGCCAGCGGAACACGGTGGAGCGACCCACACCGGTGTGCGCGGCAAGATCGGTCACGGTCCAGCCACGGTCGTCGCGGGCGTCGTCGATGGCGCGCCGAACGAAGCGGGCGAAGGCCATTTGCGGTGTTACGTCGGCTGATCCCATCCCTGCGTGTCTTCCCCCCTACCGGAGCACCGGGACGATGCGCCTTCCGAGGGTAGTACGCCCGGGGCGCGAAACAATTGACTGAGCGCACAAACTGTCCCGTGGATGAGACTTTTCTCTGGAAGCGTGTGTGCAGAATGAAAATTGCATCGAGCGATCACTGTCGTTCTTCCATTAGGCTCGGTGCCCGCCCCGGCATGGCGTCTGAACGCCAGCCATGTTCGACCAGACCACCGCCGAGGAGCACCATGGCCGAATCGAGCCGCCCCCAGCCGTACCAGCCCGGTGCGGTCAGCCTCTTCTTCGTCGCCAAGGCTGGCGTCTTCGCCGCCGGGTTCTGGATCTGGCTGCTGGTCCTGGTGCTCCGCACCGACTCGGCGACCGGCCAACACGTGCTGGCGGCCACCGGCGCGATCACCACCACGCTCGTCGGCGTGGTGCTGGGTGCCCGGATGGCGTTGCAACACAACGCCGCCATCCGGCACGCGGAGATGAAGAAGCTGCTTGTCGACATCTCCTGGAACGCCTTCGCGGCAGCCGGCAACGCCGAGAGCACGGGCAAGGTGGTGCCGTTCCCCACCGCCCCGGCCGACGGCGGATGGGCCGGTCAGCGGAGCGGTGGCGAGCGGGTGACGGTCCTCGACCGTGGTGCCGGCGAGCGCACCGGTGGCCGGGATCGCGGCAACGGCGAACGGCGTCGTTAGGGCGTGTCGACTACGTCGCCGGCTGCCCGTCGGCCGGCTGTCCGTCGGCGGCCAGCAGGGTCTCCAGCCGGGGTGTGACCCGCCACTGGTCCACCAGCTCGCGGTACTCCTCGCGCTGCGGTCCGGTCGCCTCGGCGCCGGTGCGTCGGGCGCGGATCAGCAGGTTGCGGGGCGTGTGCTGGGAGTCCACGAACTCCACCACCTCGGTCCGGTAGCCGTGCACCCGCAGCAATCCGGCCCGCAGCGCGTCGGTGAGCACGTCGGCGAAGCGCTCCCGCAGGATGCCCTGCCGGGTCAGCAGCTCGTACGGGGTCGGGGCCGAATGGGCGCGGAGCTGCTTGGCCAGGTCGTGGTGACAGCACGGTGCGGCCAGCACCCAGCGGGCCTCCCAGCGCACCGCACGGGCCAGCGCCTCGTCGGTGGCGGTGTCGCAGGCGTGCAGCGCCAGCACCAGGTCGGGAGCGGGGTCGACGACGGCGTCGGCGATCGTGCCGGCCACGAAGCTGATCCGGTCGGCCCAGCCCAACCGCTGGGCCAGCTCGGTGTTGCGCCGCCGCTGGTCCTCCCGGACGTCCACGCCGACCAACTGCACGTCGAGGCCACGAGTCGTCAGGTAGCGGTACGCGGCGAAGGTCAGGTAGGCGTTGCCGCAGCCCAGGTCGACCACCCGGAGCGGACCGGTCAGGTCGTCGGGCAGGGTCGCGGCCAGCGCGCGCAGGAACGCGTCCACCTGGCGGCGCTTGGCCGCCGAGCCGCCGATCTCGGCGAAGATCGGGTCCCCGGGGTCGAGCAGGTACTCCTTCGCCCGATCGTTGCCGTTCGGCGCGGCTGCCGGGCGGGACGCCGCGGCCCGGTGCACCTGCGCCTCACCGGACTTGGTCACCCGTAGTTGCAGCGTCGCCGCGGTCGTCTCCACGTGCCAGTTGCCGAACGGCTCGGCCAGCAGTTCGTCGACCGCCGCAGCGGCGTCCGGGCCGGCGGCGAGGTTGCGGGTGTACGGGCGAGCGCCGTCGGACGTGGTGATCTGCATTCGCGGCCCGGCCTTGAGCGCTACCGGCCGCAGTTCCGCCCGCTCGACGGTGGGGCGGCGCCCGCGGCGGCGTCCGGCGGCAACCGCCCGGGTCAGCGCGGGGTCGAGCAGCAAGGCTCGGACCTCGGTCAGGGCGGCTTCCAGTGATTCCGGCATCGTTCCATTCCCGGCAGGTGGGGTGGGAGAAGGGAACATCCCCCGCACCGCGCGAGGCGGTGCGGGGGATGTCAGGTGTTGCTGGTGGTCAGTCGGCTGTCGCTTCGGCCGGCGTACCCGCATCGGAACCGCCACCACGGCGGCGTCGACGGCGGCGCGGCTTCGACGGCTCGCCGTCGGACGCGGCGACCGGCTCGGTGGGGCCGGCGTCGGCGGTGATCACCGCGGTCGGCTCGCCCGCGACCGCCTCGCCGGCCCGGCGGCGACGCCGACGGCGGGGGGTACGGGTGCCTTCCTCGCCCGCGTCGCCGACGGGCACGTCGGCGACGGGCGCCTCGGCGACGGCCGGCGTGCCGGCGTCGGAGCGGTCCCGACGACCGTCACCCCGACCACGGCGCTCGCCACGGCCCTCGCCACGGCTCTCGCCGCGTCGGGGGCTCCGGCCGCCGCCACTGTCGCCCCGGCGGGAGCGGGTCGTGCCACCCAGATCCTCTTCGATCTCGGCGGACAGCCCGGCCCGGGTGCGCTCGGCCGTCGGCAGGGTGCCGCTGACCTCGGTCGGGATGTGCAGGTCGGTGTAGAGGTGCGGCGACGTGTGGTACGTCTCCGGCGGCTCCGGCATCTCCAGACCGAGGGTCTTGTCGATGATCCGCCAGCGCGGCATGTCGTCCCAGTCGACGAAGGTCACCGCGACGCCCGTCGCGCCGGCCCGGCCGGTACGACCGATCCGGTGGGTGTAGGTGTCCTGGTCTTCCGGGCAGTCGTAGTTGATGACGTGGGTGACGCCGGTGACGTCCAGCCCGCGGGCCGCCACGTCGGTGGCGACCAGGATGTCGATCTTGCCGGCCCGGAAGGCGCGCAGTGCCCGCTCGCGAGCACCCTGGCCGAGGTCACCGTGCACCGCGGCGACCGCGAAGCCGCGGAAGTCGAGGTCCTCGGCGACCCGGTCGGCGGCCCGCTTGGTACGCGTGAAGATCATGGTCAGCCCACGCCCCTCCGCCTGGAGGATGCGCGCCACCACCTCGACCTTGTTCATCGAGTGGGTGCGGTAGACCAGCTGCTGGGTCTGCGGCGACGGACCGGTCTCGGCGGTGTGCCCGGCGTGGATCGTCATCGGCTGGCGCAGGAAACGCCGCGACAGGGTGACGATCGGGTCCGGCATGGTGGCCGAGAAGAGCATCGTCTGGCGGTCTTCCGGGAGCATCGCCAGGATCTTCTCGACGTCGTCGAGGAAGCCCAGGTCGAGCATCCGGTCGGCCTCGTCGAGCACGAGCGCGTGCACCCGGTCCAGACGGAGGTGCTTCTGCTTCTGCAGGTCCATCAGCCGGCCGGGGGTGCCGACCAGGATCTCGACGCCCTTGCGCAGCGCGTCGATCTGCGGCTCGTACGCCACGCCGCCGTAGATCGGCAGCACCCGGACGCCACGCGTCCGGCCGGCGGCGGCCAGGTCCTTGGCGACCTGGATGCCCAGCTCACGGGTGGGGACGACGACGAGCGCCTGGGGGACGCCGTCGCTGCCCTCGCCCGGGGCGAAGACCCGGTCCAGCAGCGGTACGCCGAAACCGAGGGTCTTGCCGGTGCCGGTGGGCGCCTGACCGATCAGGTCGACGCCGCGCAGCGCGATCGGGATCGCGTACTCCTGGATGGCGAAGGCGCGGGTGATGCCGGCCGAGGCCAGGGCCTCGACGGTCTCGGCGCGGGCGCCGAGGGCGGCGAACGTGGGGGCCTCCGGTCGAACCGGGGCGGTGGGGGCCAGTTCCTGGCCGTCCAGCAAATCTTGAGTCAGGTCGCTCATGTGGATGTGGGGGTGCCCTCTCGTGGGTGCGCCCGTCATGTCCTCAGGGCGCGTTCGGTATGACGCGGGCCACACGGTCGGCGGCAGATTGCCGAGCCGGACCGGGCCGCACGCGCGCCGCGGGCTGAACGTCGATCAGATCGGCGCCCACGGCAACTGCTCCATGCTACCTGAACAGGCATGGCTTCGTCCCGATTCCCGGTCGGGCAGGCGACACGCGGGGGCGATGATTGTGACCTGCGTCACGAGTGGGTCGGTGCGGCGTACCCCGCGCGAGTCACCGACACGCGTTCCGGGCCGGATGGGGGTCATGCGACGTCATCGAGGAGGTGCGGCAAAACCCGAACAGAACGGACCACGGCCGGGCGCGGCACCCCTGCGGAGGGTGCGCCGGCCGGGACCGCCGAGCACCGATGCCGGCCCGCGGCAGGTGGCCCCACGCCTACCTGCCGCGATGGCCGGCCCGGTCAGCGGACGGTGAAACCGACCGCCCGGGACGACGCCTCGGCGATCTCGACGTAGGCGACCTTCTCGATCGGCACGATGACCCGTCGGCCCTTCTCGTCGGTCAGGGAGAGCGTGCCGCCGTTACCGGCGAAGGCGTCGGTCACGATCTGCTCGATCTCGGCCGGCGACTGCGCGCTGTCTACTACCAGCTCACGCGGCGCGTACTGCACGCCGATCTTGACCTCCACTGTGCCTCCTCAACTGGGGCGAAAGAACCGCCCTGCGAAGGCTATCCGATCACGGGGTCGGCGGTCAGGCTGACTCACCTTGCAGGGGGAAGCTCGCGATGCCCCGCCAGGACAGCGCGGCCACCAACGCCTCGGCCTCGGCCTTCGGCACCTGCCGGCCACCGGCCAGCCAGAACTGCGCGGCCGTCTCCGCCGCGCCGACCAGCCCGGAGGCGAGCAGCTCGGCGTGGGCCCGGCTCACGCCGGTGTCCGAGATGATGGTGTCGGTGATCGCCGCGATGCAGCCCTGCTCGACCCGCTCCACCCGCTGTCGCACCGCCGGGTCGTTGCGCAGGTCCGACTCGAAGACGAGGCGGAAGGCCTCGCTCTCGTGGTCGACGAAGTCGAAGTACGCGCGCACCGACGCGCCGACCCGCTCCTTGTTGTCACTGGTGCCGCGCATCGCATCCTGCACCTGAGCGACGATGGCGTCACAGTGCGTGTCGAGCAGCGCCAGGTAGAGATCCATCTTTCCCGGGAAGTGTTGGTAGAGCACCGGCTTGGAGACCCCGGCCCGCTCGGCGATGTCGTCCATCGCGGCGGCGTGGTAGCCCTGCGCGACGAACACCTCCTGCGCCGCAGCGAGAAGCTGCTTACGGCGCGCGGAGCGGGGCAGGCGGGTGGGCCGGCCAGCGGTCTGTGCACCGTTCCCCGCAGCGGTCATGGGATCCTCCGAGTTCTCCGTACGAGCCGGCATTTTCCCCCCAGACCGGGCGAAGCCCGTGACCCCCGTCGTGGAAATGGCCCGCCGCTGTAACTTATCGCCACTCTCGGCACACGGTAGCCTCAGCGGGGGCGACCAAGGAGCGCGCGGTGAGTGAAACAGGGCAACCCGGAGCCGCCACCCCGGGAGAACACGGTGACGGAGCGGGTCAGCACGACGACCCGGGCCGTCCCGTCAGCGGGTGGGCGCCAGCGACGGGCGGGTGGTCCCGAGCCGCCGATCGCGAGGATGCCCGGGACGAGGCGCCGCGCTGGCAACCCGATCCCGCCGCTGGCTGGCGCGCCTCGTCCAGCCGACACGGCGACCTGCCGGCGCCCCTGGTCGGGCTGCCGGGGGACCTCGATCCGCCGACTCGTGCCAACGGCCACCACGCCAATGGCGTGCACCATCCGGACGACGCCAACGGCGTCCGCCCTACCGGTCTCGAACCACCCGCCGGCCGCCCCGCGCCGGTGAGCGCGCCGCCGGGGTTGCCCGCCGAGGGTCGGCCCGAGGCGACCGGCGACCGGCTGGTGGTGCCCGCCCAACGCCCCGCGCCGCCACGGGAGCAGGGTGCCGGCGAGCCCGACAAGGGCACCCCCACACGCTCCACCGTCGACCCGGCCGCCGCGCACCGCGCTCGCTGGGCCGAGCCCGGCCTGCCGACGTCCGCGCCGCCGGCAGTCCAGGTGCCGCCCGTCGGCACCGCCGCGTCGGGTTTCGAGGTGCCGCCCGGCTTCCGCGCGCCGACCAGCGAGCGGCTGGCCGCCGACGAACCGGCCGCGCCACGAGACTGGCGGGACCCGCTCCCACCCGGCCAGCCGGCAGCATCGGGGCCGGCCGGGCACGCCGACGCGACCGAGCCGGGTCGCGCCGCTGGCATCCCCCGACCAGGCGAAACGCACCGAGCCGGCGAGTCGCCGGCCATCGAGCCGGACTGGTCCGGGCCGAACTGGAACCGTCCGAGCTCGGGCGGCGGATGGGCGCCGCCCTGGTCTCGCTCCGACGACGAGCCGGCTGCTCCCAAGGCCCGGGACGAGCCCGCGCCGAGTTGGGTCGCCGAGCCCCACCTGCCGTACGAGCCGCTGCGCGCCGAGTCGCCCCGCCCGTACGAGCCGGTGCGTGCCGATCCGCCCCGGGGGTACGACGTCACGGGCGGGTCCGACGCCGCGCCGACGCACCCCGGCGAGCAGAGCACCCCGCCGCCGTCCGAGCGCCCGTCCTGGGTCGCGCCGCCCACCGTTCCACCCCGGGCTGTCGACGCGGACGCGTCCCCCACCAGCGGACCGCCGGTGTCATCAGGCATGGCGCCACCGGTCGTCGAGCGCCTCTCCTGGGCCGGTGGCCCGCCGCCGACCAGCGGCCCGCCCGCCGATCGCCCCTCCTGGGCCGGTGGCCCGCCGCCGACCAGCGGCCCGCCCGCCGATCGCCCCTCCTGGGCGGGGTCCGGCGCACCTCGCACGGACCGCCCGTCCTGGGCCGGCGGGTCCGACCCCGCGCCCACCAGCCCGGCGCCGGCGCGGCCGTCGTGGGCCGGCGGCTCCGAGGCGGCGACGAGTGTTCCGCCGGTACGGCCGTCCTGGGCCGGCGGCTCCGAGGCGGCGACGAGTGTTCCGCCGGTACGGCCGTCCTGGGCCGGCGGGTCCGACCCCGCGCCCAGCAGCCCGACGCCAGCGCGGCCGTCCTGGGCCGGAGAAGCCGATCCGACACCGCCCAGCGCCTCGCCGACGCGGCCCTCCTGGGCCTCCGGAGCCGTGCCGGCCGACGCGCCACCTCCGGCCCCGGCCGGGCCGCCTCCCACGCTGACCGACGCACCCCCGGCCCCGGCAGGCCCCTCCCTGGTGGCGGAGCGTCCCTCCTGGGTCGGCGGTTCGCCGACGCCGAGCAGCTCCCCGACCGAGCGGCCGGACTGGTCCGAGGGCCGGATCCCCGCCACCCCCGCCGAGCGCCCGTCCTGGCCAGCCAGCCATTCGGCAAGTACGGCCGGCGGCGGCGAGGTGGGCGAGACGTCCGGCCCGCCGCGGCCCGAGATCCGGCCGGTCGCGCCGTTCCGGCTCCGGCCGGCGGCACCCGAACCGCCCGTTCCGTCTCCCGTCGAGTCACCCCGGGCGAACGTCCCGTCGGCCGCCGACACGACGTCGGCCTCCACCGGCTCGGCTCCGCCCTCCGCCATCAGCGGGGCCGAGCGCCGTGACCGGCCCCCAGCCGTTTCCACCTCGCCCTACGCGGCTCGCCGATCCGCCCCCGATCCGACGTCGTCGACCGGGCCGGCCGACAACGGCCGGCAACCAGACCCGAGGGCGGTGGTGCTGCCGCAGCGCGTCCCCGCGGAACCGGACGTGCCCGTCGTGCCGGAGCCGCCAGCCGTGGAGCCACCCGCCGAGACCCCGGAGCTCGCCCGCATCGCCACCCACCTTCGTCGGGACGACGAACCAGCCCCACTTCGGGAGCGCCCCGAGGGGTTCGACGTCAACGCCATCCTGGACGCCGTTCGGGAGGTCGCCGGTGTCCGCGACGCGGCGCTTCGCCGTACCCCGGCCGGTGCGCACAGCCTGCGCCTGGACCTGGCCGACGGCGCCGATCCGGCCGAGGTGAGCCGACAGGTGGCCCGGCTGCTGCAGGAACGGATGGGGCTGGCCGCCGCCCCGCAGAACGTGCCCGGCGTGCCCAGCACGCCACCCCCGCCGGTTCGCCGACGCCTGGCCGAACCGCGACCTGCCGAACGGCGTACGGCGGAGCCGCCCGGCGCGGCCCAACGCGACGGAGGTCCGGAGGCCCGTACCGGTGAGGTCCGGACGGCCGAGACGACCGCACCGCAACGTCCGTCGGGCGCCCCGGCAGAGGCCACACCGGCAGGCTCGGAGCAGTGGACCGGCACGGACACCTCGCGCCGCCGCCGGCCGAACGCGCCGCACCGGGGTCGCGCCACGGTCGAGGAGCCCGGATCGGTCTCGGCCGCGCCGGCCGGTGCCGCGACCGGCAGCCCGGCCACGCTCGGCACGTCGTACTCCGGTGGTCAGGTGACCACGACGGAGTCGGCGCCGTCCCGGCCGCTGGACACCGGCGGCGTGCCGGGGCCGCGGGTGGTGATCGACCACGTGCAGGTGAGCACGTTCGGCCTGGACGCGAACGTGGAGGTCCGGCTGCTGGCCGACGACGACAGCGCCTCCGGGTACGCCACCGGACCGGCGGTGGACGGCTACGTGCTGCGGCTCTGCGCGGTGGCGGCGGCCGCCGCCGTGGACGAGTTGCTGCGGGGCACCGACAACGCCGAGCGGGGGCGCTGCTTCGTCGAGCACGCGGCGGTGGTGCCGTTCGGCAACTGCGAGGTGGCCACGGTTGTGGTGCTGCTCGTCTGCGAGGGCTGGGTGGAGCAGCTCGCCGGCTCGGCGCTGGTCGCCGGTGATCCCCGGCAGGCGGTGGTCCGGGCGACGTTGGCGGCGGTGAACCGTCGGCTGGAGGCGCTGCTGTCCTGAGTGGTCCGAGGCAGACTGGAACGATGAGAAGCGCCACCCTCTGGCCCGACCATCTGCTCCCCGATCATCAGGTTCCACCGCCCTGGCCGGGCCGGGAGGTCCGCCTCGACGGCCGGGTCACGTACGTGCGCGACACCCCGGCCACCGCCGCCGGCGCGGAACCGGCGCTGTACGTGCACGGGCTGGGCGGGTCGTCCCAGAACTGGACCGACCTGGCCGGGCTGCTCGCCGACCGGCTGGACGGTCAGGCCATCGACCTGCCCGGCTTCGGCCGCAGTGAGCCGGGTCCCCGCTACACCATCCCGGCCTTCGCGGATCTGGTCGTCCGCTGGATCGAGCACTCCGGTCGGGGTCCGGTGCACCTGTTCGGCAACTCGCTGGGCGGCGCGGTCGCGGTGCAGGTCGCCGGGCTCCGGCCGGACCTGGTCCGTACCCTCACCCTGATCTCCCCGGCCCTGCCGTTTCTCGACTTCCGCCGCTCGTTGCAGGGACGGATGCTGCCGGTGCTCGCCATCCCGCGGGGTGAACGGCTGGTCGCCCGGCACCTCACCCAGCTCGCTCCCGAGGTGATGGCCCAGCAGGTGCTGGAGGCGTGCGTCGCCGACCTGAGCCGGATCTGCGACCAGCGTCGGGCCGAGGCGTTGGAGGAGATCCGGGTGCGGTACGAGGCGGAGCACTACGCCGCCGCGTACGTCCGGACGTTCCGCGGTCTGGTCTCCAGCTTCCTGCGGGCGTACCTGCCGGGGCCGGGTTCGCTGTGGCGTCTCGCCGGGGCGGTACGCGCACCGACCCTGGTGGTGGGCGGCCGAGCGGATCGCCTGGTCGACGTGCGGGTCGCGCCGCAGACCGCCCGGGTCATCCCGGACAGCCGGTTGATGATGCTCGACGGCGTCGGTCACGTGGCGCAGTTGGAGGTGCCCCGCCTGGTGGCCCGGGCGGTGGTCGGCCTGCTCGCCGAAACGGAGGACACCACGGGGCGGCCTGATCTGGCAGGCTGACCTGGATGCCCAGGTCAAACCACCTCCCCGGTCGCCGTCAGCGACGCCTCGCGCTGCTCGCCCAACTGGTGGCGGTGGTGTTGGCGGTCGGCGCGGCGGTGACCGTGATCGCCGAGGGGCCGGGTGGGCATCCCCGCGCTGGCCGGTTGGCCGCCGACGAGGTCGTCACTCTGCCGCCGCCGCTGGTGGCCGCGCCGCTGCCGCCGTCGGTCGACCCGTCGCCCTCCGCCGTGGTCGCGTCCAGCCCGTCCCCGGTGCTGCGGGTGCCCGGCGCGGTCCCGAGCGCCGGCACCGGGAGGTTCGGCTACGACGCCCGTTCCGGCCCGGTGCTGGGTCGCGCGGGTGAGCTGCGGCGGTACCGGGTCGCGGTGGAGTCGGGCAGCGACGAGACCGCCGCGGACTTCGCGCAGGCGGTCCAGGTGGCGCTCGCCGGGCCGGGCAGCTGGGTCGACAGCGGCAGGCTACGGATGCAGCAGGTGCCGGGGGACGCGCCTCGCGACTTCACCATCTACCTGGCCACCGCCCGCACGGCGGCTCGGATGTGTGCCGACGGCGGGGTGGACATCCGGATCGGGGGTCGGCCGTACACGTCCTGCCGGGCACCCGGCCAGGTGATCATCAATCTGGATCGGTGGCGGTTGTCCGTGCCGCACTTCGTCTCGGCCCGCGTGCCGCTGGACGTCTACCGGACGTACGTAGTCAACCACGAGGTCGGCCACCAGCTCGGGCACCGGCACGAGCGCTGCCCGGGTGCGGGTCGGCCCGCGCCGGTGATGATGCAGCAGACGCTCTTCCTCAACGGGTGCCGGGTCAACCCGTGGCCGTACCTCGACGGACGCCGCTACGCCGGCCCCGCCCTCTGAGGGAGCGACCGACCGACGTACACCATCAGGCGTCTTGCGTGAATAGCGGCAAAAACGGAGATATGCCCGAATAATCTGGCAGGCTCGACATCATGACGCCGTCGTCCCCTTACGGCCCGCCCACGTCGCCGCCCGACCGGCCCGACCGGTCGGCGTACGAAGGCGCACGTCCCACGCTCACCCGGATGCGCCGACGACGTCGCCGCACGCTGCTGCTCGGCCTGCTCGTACTCGTGCTCGCCGGCGGCATCGGCACGACGCTCAACCGGGGCGGCGAGCCACCGGCCGACACTCCCACCACCACCCAGGGCGAGATGGGCCACGGGGGTGGGGCGCCCCTGCACCCCGCGCCCACCAGCTACCCCTCGGTCGGAGCCGGACGCTTCACGGCTGCCGACGGTGCGACACCGGTGCACGGAACGGACGGGCCGCTGCGCCGTTACCGGGTCGTGGTCGAACGCGGCACCGGCCAGGACGCCGCCGCGTTCGCCGCCAAGGTGGACGAGGTGCTGGCCGACCCGCGCAGTTGGATCGCCTCCGACGAGTTGCGGGTGCAACGGGTGGCCGACGCCGGGGCGGCGGACTTCACCATCTACCTGGCCACCCCTGTCACGTCCGAGCGGATGTGCGCCGAGGGCGGGTTGACCACCGAGCGCTACACCTCCTGCCGCATGCCCGGCCAGGTCGTCATCAACCTGGCCCGCTGGATGGAGGCGGTCCCCGACTACGGCGCTCCGCTGGACACCTACCGCACCTACGTGATCAACCACGAGGTGGGCCACGAGTTCGGCGAGGAGCACGAGGCCTGCCCCGGCGCGGGGGAGCCCGCGCCGGTGATGCAGCAGCAGACGTACGGCCTGCACGGCTGCGTCGCGAACGCCTGGCCCTACCTCGACGGCCGTCGCTACGCGGGTGACATCGTCCCCTGATCGGCCGGGTCGTCGGTTATTCCCGCTCCCGCATCGCGGACCAGTGTCGTCCCTCATGGCCGAGCGGGGCTCCCGCGAGCAACAATGGCGCGGTTCACACCGCCGATCCCGGGGAGTCCACCGTGTCGTTGCCCCCGCTCGTCGAGCCCGCCGCCGAGCTGACAGTTGACGAGATCCGCCGCTACTCACGCCACCTGATCATCCCGGACGTCGGGGTGACCGGGCAGAAGCGGCTGAAGAACGCCCGGGTGCTCTGTGTCGGCGCTGGTGGCCTCGGGTCGCCCGCCCTCATGTACCTCGCCGCGGCCGGGGTCGGCACCCTCGGCATCATCGACTTCGACACCGTCGACGAGTCCAACCTCCAGCGTCAGATCATCCACGGCGTGTCCGACATCGGCCGGTCCAAGGCCGAGTCCGCCGCCGCGTCGATCCGCGAGATCAACCCCCTGGTCCAGGTGGAGATCCACAACACCGCGCTGGACCGGGAGAACGTCCGGGAGATCTTCGCCCAGTACGACCTGATCGTCGACGGCACCGACAACTTCGCCACCCGTTACATGGTCAACGACGCGGCCGTGCTGCTCGGCAAGCCGTACGTCTGGGGCTCGATCTACCGCTTCGACGGCCAGGCGTCGGTGTTCTGGGCCGAGCACGGCCCGTGCTACCGCTGCCTCTACCCGGAGCCGCCGCCGCCCGGCATGGTCCCCTCCTGCGCCGAGGGTGGCGTGCTCGGTGTGCTCTGCGCGTCGATCGGCTCCATCCAGGTGAACGAGGCGATCAAGCTGCTGACCGGCATCGGTGAGCCACTGGTCGGTCGCCTGATGGTCTACGACGCCCTGGAGATGGAATACCGCAAGATCAAGGTCCGCAAGGACCCGAACTGCGCGCTCTGCGGCGACAACCCGACGGTCACCGACCTGCTGGAAGACTACGAGGACTTCTGCGGCGCGGTCTCCGAGGAGGCCCAGGAGGCGACGCTCGACGCGACGATCACCGCACTCGAGCTCAAGGAGTGGCAGGACGCCGGCAAGGACATCTTCCTGGTCGACGTACGGGAGCCCGCCGAGTACGAGATCGTCCGCATCCCGGGCGCCACCCTGATCCCCAAGGGCGACATCATCTCGGGCGAGGCGCTGGCGAAGCTCCCGCAGGACAAGCAGATCGTCCTGCACTGCAAGTCCGGGGTCCGCTCCGCCGAGGCGCTCGCCGCGCTCAAGGCGGCCGGTTTCCGCGACGCCGTGCACGTCCAGGGCGGTGTGCTCTCCTGGATCAAGCAGATCGATCCGTCGCTGCCCGCGTACTGAGCGACGACCGGGGCCGGCGGCGGGCCACTCACCCGCCCCGGCCTCGGCCGATACTCCGAGGCGCGACGACCTTTACGCAGGTAGCGTGACCGCCGTGGTGGATATGGACGCCGCTATCGGCTTCGTCGTGGCGCACGGAGACGCGGTCGACCGCGCGCGTCTCTCCCGGCTGCGCACCGGCGCCGGTGTGCCGGACGAGGTGCTCGACGCCGCCGAGGCCGGGCAGACGCCCGACGGCGGCTGGCCGGCCGTCCTCGACGGCGCGGTCGGGTCCGTCGACGCGACCTGCTTCCGCCTGGCCGAGTTGGACGACCTCGGTGCCCTCGGCCGCCCGGCGGCCCGGCACGCGCTGGACTGGCTCGCCGCCTCCCAGCTACCCGACGGCGGCTGGGACGAGGACCCGTCGCTGGCCGACCTCGCCCCGGAGTGGGCGCGGCCCGGCGACCCGGAGGCCCGTCTCTACCTCACCGCCAACGCTGCCTTCTGGCTCAGCGTGGGCGGGCTGGACGCCCGGTCCGCCGGGCCGCTGGACCACCGGGTCGGCGGGTCGTACGCCCGGGTGGTGCAGGCCGCCGCACAGGCGCTCGCCGCGCAGCTCGCTCCGGACGGCCGGTGGCCCTCCTTCGTGCCCGCCGGTTGGCTGAGCGCGGCCGTGCTGCACCGGCAGGAGATGTACTACGAGTCGGCGTTGATCCAGTCGGTGCTCGCCGAGCGGATCCCGCGGTTGTCCCCGGCGGATGTGGCCTGGCTGGCCGGGACGCTGCGCCGGGTCGACATGGGCGAGGAGCACTGGTTGCTGGTCGCGGCCCGTGAGCGGCTCACCAGGACGCAGCGCAGCGACGGCGGCTGGGACAGCGACGACGGTCACCAGTTCGATGTGCACACCACGCTGCGGGCGATCCGGGCCTGCCGGGCGGTCGCACCAACGGGCTGAACTCCCATCCCCACCCCCACCGCCGCGTCGATCTTGCAGTTTCTGTCGCCGATTCACGTGCTATGCCCCCTATGTCGGGACAGTAAGTGCAAGATCGACGCTGAGGGGCGGGAGGGAGGACGGTCAGCCGCGCAGGTGCCCGTCCCCGGTGACCACGTACTTCGTCGAGGTCAGCTCGGGCAGACCCATCGGGCCGCGGGCGTGCAGTTTCTGGGTGGAGATGCCGATCTCCGCGCCGAAGCCGAACTCGCCGCCGTCGGTGAAGCGGGTCGACGCGTTCACCATCACCGCGGCCGAGTCCACCCGCGCGACGAATTCGCGGGCCGCGCTCGCCGAGTCGGTGAGGATCGCCTCGGTGTGCCCGGTGCCGTAGCGGCGGATGTGCGCGACGGCCGCGTCCAGCGACTCGACCACCGCGACCGCGATGTCGGCGGACAGGTATTCGGTGGCGAAGTCCTCCTCGGTGGCCGGGACCACTGCGGCGGAGTACGCGGCCACCTCGGGGGAGCCGTGCACGGTCACCCCCGCCTCGGCGAGGGCGGCCAGCATCGGCGGCAGGAACGCGTCGGCGACGCTGGCGTGCACCAGCAGCGACTCGGCGGTGTTGCAGGTGGACAGGCGCTGCGTCTTGGAGTTCAACGTCACCGCGACGGCCCGCGAGATGTCGGCGGCGGCATCCACGTAGACGTGGCAGTTGCCCACCCCGGTCTCGATCACCGGCACCGTCGACTCCTCGACGACGGTGCGGATCAGCGACGCGCCACCGCGCGGGATGAGCACGTCGACGAGCCCGCGGGCGCGCATCAGCTCCTTGACCGAGTCGCGGGAGCTGGCGTCGAGCAACTGCACCGCGTCGGCCGGGAGCCCGGCGCCGGCGACCGCGTCGCGCAGCACCGCGACCAGCGCGGCGTTGGAGTGCGCGGCCGAGGACGACCCGCGCAGCAGGGCGGCGTTGCCGGACTTCAGGCAGATCCCGGCGGCGTCCACCGTCACGTTCGGCCGCGCCTCGTAGATGATGCCGACCACCCCGAACGGCACCCGGATCTGGCGCAGCTCCAGCCCGTTGGGCAGGGTGGACCCGCGGACCACCTCGCCGACCGGGTCGGGCAGCGCGGCCATCTCACGCAGCGCGTCGGCGATGCCGGTCACCCGACCCGCGTCGAGGGCGAGCCGGTCCAGCACGGCCGCGCTCAGCCCGGCCTCCCGGCCGGCCGCCAGGTCCGTCTCGTTCGCGGTCAGGATCTCCGGGGTACGCGCCACGAGCGCGTCGGCCATCGCCACCAGCGCGGCGTCCTTGACCGTACGCGTGGCCACCGCCAACTCGGCGGCGGCGTCCCGCGCCCGGCGCGCCTGCTCGACGACACTCATGCCAGCACTCCGCTGCGCTCCGTGCCGCCATGAGGCAACACAGCCCTGAATTGATGATTCGCTCGCTGACGCTCACTCATGCCAGCACTCCGCTGCGCTCCGTGCCGCCATGAGGCAACACAGCCCTGAATTGATGATTCGCTCGCTGACGCTCACTCATGCCAGCACTCCG
>NZ_JBFBJW010000002.1:471342-494512 GCF_040686315.1 Micromonospora sp. NPDC085948
CTCCGCTGCGCTCCGTGCCGCCATGAGGCAACACAGCCCTGAATTGATGATTCGCTCGCTGACGCTCACTCATGCCAGCTCTCCCTAGAGCAGGACGAGGTCGTCACGGTGGACGACCTCTCGTTCGTACGCCGGACCCAGCGCCGCGGCGAGTTCGGACGTGGAGCGGCCGAGCAGCCCCGGCAGCTCCACCGCGTCGTAGTTGACCAACCCACGGGCGACCGACGCGCCGGCGGTGTCGACCAGGTCCACCGGGTCGCCTGCGGTGAAGGTGCCGTCCACGGCGGTGATGCCGGCGGGGAGCAGCGACTTGCGTCGCCCGACGACGGCGGCCACCGCGCCCGGGTCGAGGTGCAGCCGCCCCCGGGGTGACGTGGCGTGGGCCAGCCAGAACAGTCGGGCTGTCGGGCGTTGCCGCTGCGGGTGGAACAGGGTGCCGACCGGTTCGCCGGCCAGCGCCTGCGTGGCCAGGTCGGCGGCGGTGAGCACCACCGGGATGCCGAAGCCGGTGGCGATCCGGGCGGCCTCGACCTTTGTCACCATGCCGCCGGTGCCGACACCGGACCGGCCGGCCCCGCCGATGGTGATCCCGGCGAGGTCCGCGTCGCCGTGGACCTCGGTGATCCGGGTCGACTGCGGCTTGGTGGGGTCGCCGGTCCAGAGTGCGTCGACGTCGGAGAGGAGGACCAGCAGGTCGGCGTGCACCAGCGCGGCGACCAGAGCGGCCAGTCGGTCGTTGTCGCCGAACCGGATCTCCTGGGTGGCCACCGTGTCGTTCTCGTTGACGATCGGCACCGCCCCCAGGTCCAGCAGCTTGCGCAGCGTCCGGTACGCGTTGCGGTAGTGCGCCCGCCGGGTCACGTCGTCGACGGTGAGCAGCACCTGCCCGACCGTGCGGCCGTGCCGGGCGAAGCTGGTCGCGTACCGGCCGATCAGGAGGCCCTGCCCGACGCTGGCGGCGGCCTGCTGGGTGGCCAGGTCACGCGGGCGTCGGGGCAGCCCGAGCGGGGCGAGGCCGGCGGCGATCGCGCCGGAGGAGACCAGCACCACCTCGCGGCCCTCGCTGGTCAGCCGGCCGAGGGTGTCGACGAGCGTGTCGACGCGCTCGTCGGCCAGCCCGCCGGTCGCGGTGGTCAACGAGGACGATCCGATCTTGACGACGACCCGCCGGGCCGCCGTGACTGCGTCGCGCACGCGACCATTCTGCGTGGTCACGGCGGCACCGCCCGGCGGCGTTCCCATATGGTGGCGGATTGTGACTCCTGACGAGTACGTCGAGGCGGTGCTCGACCTGGTCGAGCGGATCCCGGAGGGTCGGGTGATGTCCTACGGCGCGGTGGCCGACGCGCTCGCCGAGCGCTCGGGTCGCGCCTCGGCGCGGCTGGTGGGCAACATCATGGCCCGCCACGGCGGCTCGGTGCCCTGGCACCGGGTGGTGACCTCCGCTGGCCGGCTGCCGCCGGGGCACGAGCGGGAGGCGCGGTCCCGGCTGCGCGCCGAGGGGGCGCCGCTGCGCGGCGAGGGCGTGGACATCGCGGCGGCCGGATGGTCGCCGGAGGAGAGGCCGTGACCACCGACGGCACGTGATCGGCGAGCCCGGTGGGCGTGGTCGCTGTTCAGAACCGGATGGGGGACGGCATCGTGTTGTCGTCTGGTTTGCGGTCGGGCCACGTGCGGTCCTGGGTGTCGCCGTGCAGGATGAGGAAGCTCCGGGTGGAGGCGTCGGCACCCGGCTGGCCAGGTATCAGTTGGACGAAGGTGTAGCGGCGCGACTTACCAGCCGGTACGCCGGGTAGCAGACACCCGGGTTCATCCGAGTCCGACAGCCTTACCGGTTTGCACCGGGCCCAGTCTCCGCCCGCCCGTTCCCCACGTTCGATCTTGTGAAACGCGACCTGCGGCGCGTCGACCGGGCCGGCGTTGGTGACCGTGAAGACCAGGGTGAGTTCGCGTCGGGTGTCCGTACCGGGGACCTCGGCCAACTCGTGGGTCATGCTCACCCTCAGGTCGGTGAGCCGGGGATCGGGGCCGAATGTCGTGGGGCCGTCGGTCTGCTCGAACCGCTGCCCCTCCCATCGGTACGTCCGCACCTGCTCCCGGCGGAGATAGTCGGGGATCTCGCAACACGGCACGATGTCGGCCACCGTCACCTGGACCGAACCGGTCGGGGTGATCTCCGCCGCGAGGATGTCCGTGAACTCGTCGTCGGTCCGGACCACTCGGCCCACCGTCACGATCCGCTCGTCGGAGTTCCGCTCGAAGGCCACCACCTGCTTGGCCGACGCTTCGCCGTACCGGCAGGCGACGATGGCGATGGTCTCGTCGGCCCCGTCGCCATCGATGTCGCCGTACTCGAATTCGTTGTCGGCCAACTCCGACACGTACGTCTTCTTCGTGTTGGTCTTCAGCCGCACGTTGGAGGTGGTGCAGCCGCCCTCCATCTCACTCGGCTGCCAGTTCGGCAGGTCGACAGGTGTGGCGAGCAGTTGCGCACGGCTTATTCGCCCGGCCGGGCCGGTCGGGGCGGTGGGCGTCGGCGTCTGGGTCTGCGTCGGTGACCCGGTCGGCGTGGGCGTCGGCGGCGCCGACGTGGACGGGGTCGGCGGTGGGACGGACTCCACCGGCACCGGCGTAGTCCGGTCGGCGTGCAGCGCGGCGTTGATGACGACGGGGGTCACCCCCAGGACGACCGCCGCCGCGGCGGCGGCGGCCGTCATCCGTCGGCGGCGGCGCAGGCGCTGGCGGGCCTTGTCGGGACCGGGGCCGGCGACCCGGCTGATCACGTCATCGCGGTACGCGCCGAGCCGCCCGCGCAGCAGCGGGTCGAGGTCAGACATCACGTACCCCCTCGGTGTTCTCGTCGAGCAGCGCGGCCAGGGCGGTCCGGCCGCGGTGCAACCACGACTTGACGGTGCCCTCGGCCACCCCCTCCTGCGCGGCGATCTGGCTGACCGACAGGTCGGCCAGATAGTGCAGGATGACCGCGCGGCGATGGTTGGGCGGCAGTTGCGCGAGCGCCGCGTCGATGGCGACCCGGTCGGGTGTCGGCCCGGCCACCTCGGCCTCGGTGCGCCGTTGTCGCAGCAGGTGGTCCCGGGCGGTACGCAGGCGTCGCCAGCGGCTGTGTGCCAGGTTCCAGGCGACCTTGCGGACCCAGGCCACCGGGTCGTCGTAGCGGACCAGGCGGTCCCAGCGGGCCAGCGCTCGGTAGAACGCCTCCTGGGCCAGGTCCTGGGCGTGGCCCAGATCCCCCGTGTACGCCGACAGTTGGGCGGTCACGCTGCCGAAGTGCGCGTGGTAGAAGTCGTCGAAGGTGATCGTGGTCTCGACCGCCGAACCGTCCGTCCGTACCGCCGGTGGCTGATTGGCGCGGGAGCCCATCGTTGACGTCACTGTCCCTCCCCCGTGACCGCCAGGCTGATCTGCCCTCGGCGGTGGTAACACTCCAGAACTGCGGACGCGGTTGCGGCTTCGCTGCCGGCAACCTGACTTGTTAGATGCCGGCGACGGGCCGGCAGTTCATGACCGCAGGAGGGGATGTGTCCGCCACCGCAACGTGAGTAATATTCGGCCCCATGAAAACGCCGCCGGGCGCCGGCTCGCTGCCTCGACGGGTGCACGCCGGCTATGCGCTCGGCTCCCTGGCCACCGGTGCGTTCGGCACCGTGCCCGGTCTGCTGCTGCTGCCGTACCTGACCGACACGCTCGGTGTGGCCGCCGGGCTGGCCGCTCTGCTGGTGCTGCTGCCGAAGGCGTGGGACGTGCTGGTCAACCCGGTCGCCGGTCGGATCTCCGACCGCACCCGGTCGCCCTGGGGCGCCCGCCGGCCGTACCTGCTCGTCGGTGGCCTCGCGCTCGCCGTGCTGTTCGCGTCGATCTTCGCCGCGCCGTTCGGCAACGGCTCGGCCGCCGCCGCGTACGTGGCGTTCGCCTTCCTGCTCACCGCCACCGCGTTCGCCTTCTTCCAGGTGCCGTACGTGGCGATGCCGGCGGAGCTGACCGACGACTACGCCGAGCGCACCAGGTTGATGACCTGGCGGATCGCCGTGCTGGCGCTGGCCATCCTGGTCTCCGGCGCGATCGCTCCGCTGGTGGTGACCGCCGGCGGGGACGGTGTGGCCGGGCACCGGTGGATGGGCCTGTTCGTGGCGGTGCTGATCGCCCTCGGTGCCCTCGGCGCGTTCTTCGGCACCCGGTCCGCGCCGACCGGCGCGGTGGGCGGCAGCGAGCCCACGCTGCGCGCCCAGCTCGCCGTGGCCGGGGCCAACCGCCCGTTCCGGGCGCTGCTGATCTGCTTCGTGGTGCAGTCCGCCGGGGTGGCGACGATCCTGGCCGGGGTCAACTACTTCGCGGCGCAGATCCTGCGCGACGAGCAGAGCGGGCCAACCCTGCTCTTCGTCTGCTTCGTCGGGCCGGCGCTGTTGGTGATGCCACTCTGGACCCGGGTCGGTGCCCGGCTCGGCAAGCGGACCGCCCTGGTCGTCGGCTCGCTGATCCTCGCCGCCGGGGCGCTGGCCCTGGTCGCCGCGCCGGTGCTGCCGCCGGTCGCGGTCTACCTGATGGTCGCGGTCATCGGTGTGGGGTACGCCGGACAGCAGGTCTTCGCGTTGGCGATGCTGCCGGACTGCATCGCGTACGACACGGCGCGCACCGGCCGACGGCAGGCGGGTGTCTTCACCGGCCTGTGGACCGCCGGGGAGACCTTCGGCCTGGCGCTCGGCCCGGGCATCTACGGGCTGGTGCTCCAGCTCGGCGGCTACGTCTCCTCCGACACCGGCTCGGCGGCGGCCCAGTCCGACACGGCCAGACTGGGCGTGCTGCTCGGCTTCACGATCATCCCGGCCCTGCTGGTGGCTCCGCCCGTCCTCCTCCTGCGCCGCTACACCCTGACCCCCGCCGCGCTAGCCGCAGCCACCCGCGCCGGACGGGTCGATCATGGAGTTGTGGTGGGGGACGAAAGCCGTTGACCGTCACGAGAAGGGCACCATGACTCCATGATCGACGAGAGTAGGGCCTTGCCTCCCGGGATTGCCGCTGACGTCGTGCTCGCCGAGGTGCGCCAGTTGCGCGCCGGCGACCGGCCGACCCACGGGGGGCAACTGTTCGCGTACGTCTACGACCCGGCGGTGCCGGGGCTGGACGAGCTGGCTGCCGCCGCGCACCGCGAGAGCGCACACGTCAACGGGCTGGACCCAACCGCCTTCCCCTCGCTGCTGGCCATGGAGAACGCCCTGGTCGGCGCCGCTGGCCGGGTGCTCGGCGCCGGCCCGGGCACCACCGCCCCGGACGTCGTCGGCAGCGTCACCAGCGGCGGCACCGAGTCGCTGATCCTCGCCGTCAAGACGGCCCGGGACGCGCACCCGGAGATCGACGCGCCCCGGATCGTGGTGCCGTCGACCGCGCACGCCGCGTTCGCCAAGGCGGCGCACTACCTGCGGGTGGCGCTGGACGTCGTGCCGGTGTCCCCGGACACGCTGCGTCCCGATCCGAGCGCGATGGCCGCCGCGATCCGCCCGGAGACGGTGCTTGTCGCCTGCTCCGCGCCGTCGTACGCGCACGGCGTGGTGGACCCGGTCGCCGAGATCGCCGCCGCGGCGGCCGCCGCCGGGGTGCGCTGCCACGTGGACGCCTGCTTCGGCGGCTGGACCCTGCCCTACCTGCGCCGCCTCGGCGAGCCGGTGCCGGCGTTCGACTTCGCGGTCCCCGGGGTCACCAGCATCTCGGTGGACCTGCACAAGTACGCGTACGCGCCGAAGGGCGTGTCGGTGCTGCTGCACCGCGACGCCCGACTGCGTGCCCCGCAGTACTTCGCGTACGCGGACTGGCCCGGCTACACGATGATCAACCCGGTGATCGCGTCCACCCGTTCCGGCGGGCCGATCGCCGCCGCGTACGCCACGCTGCGGCACCTCGGCGACGACGGCTACCTGCGGCTGGCCGAAGCCACCCGGGACGCGGTCGCCGGCCTGGCCGACGCGGTCCGGGCGGTCGACGGGCTGCGGCTGATGGCCGAACCCGAGTCCACGGTGGTCTGCTTCACCGCCACCGAGGGTGGCCCCGACCTGTTCGTGCTCGTCGACGAGCTGACCGCGCGCGGCTGGCACACCCAACCCCAACTGTCGTACGCCGGGCTCCCGGCCAGCGTGCACCTCACGGTGACCGCCTCGGTGGCGCCCCGGGTGGCCGAGTTCGGGCCGGACCTGGTCGCCGCGGTGGCCGCCGCGCGCGCGGCCGGTCCGGTGGCCCTCCCGCCCGAGCTGGTGGCGTTGGCGACGTCGCTGACGCCGGACGCGCTCACCCCCGAACTGGTCGCCGGGCTCGCCGGCGGGCTCGGGCTGGGTGGTGGCGACGCGCCGACGGACCGGATGGCGGTGGTGAACACGCTGCTGGACGCCGCCCCGCCGGCGCTGCGGGAGCGGCTGCTCGTCGAGTTCGTCGGGCTGCTGCAACGTCCCAGCTGGGGTTCGGACGACTGAACGGCGGTGACCCACCCCCTGCGGGTGGGGCACCGAACGCCCAGTTGTTCAGAGACCCCGGGCAGTTGCACCCGGTTGTCCTTCTCGGTGAGGTCGGGCCGCAGTCCGGTCCCGGCCGGATGACCGGCCGGGACCGCACGCCGCTGTCGATCAGCGGTAGTAGTGGGTGAAGGTGGCGAGGTTGTCGTCCCGTTCGCGTTCCAGCAGCGCGGTCCCGTCGGCGCCGCTGCCGAAGAGTTCGATGGTCGCCTTGCCCGAGGCCAACGGTGTGCCCTGTGCACGCTTCAGTCCGAGGGTGAGCCGGATGTCCGCGTGCGGTGCCAGCCGGCCCAGGGTGCACCGGTACGGCACCCGCGCGTCGGCCATGTTCTCGCGACACCGGTTCCAGCCATCCCCGACCGGCCGTAACTGCCACGGCAGGTCGAACGACAGCACCGCCTCGGCCACCTCGCCCGCGCTGGCATTGCGTACCCGGACCTCGATCGTGCCCGCGAAGCTGTCGCCGGGCTCCCGGGCGAGAGCCAGGTTCGACGAGCTGACCGACAGGTCGGCGGCGTGCGGGTTGGGACCGAAGCCGGAGGGCCCCTCGGTCTGCCGGAACCGGCTCCCGTCCCACTGGTACCCGCGCCACTGGCGCTGCGACTGCTCGAGAGGCCAACCGGGCCCCGGCGCCCGGTCGGCCATCGCCACCCGGGTTACGCCGTCGGCCCGCACCTCGAGCCCGATCAGCCATTCCGGAGTCGGGTCGGCGGTGGCGGCCACCCGGCCCAGTGTGACGATCCGGCCGGCCGTGTCCCGATCGAAGGCGACCACCTGCGCCGGCCCTCGGGAGCCGAGCAGGCAGCGCACCAGGACGACGGTCTCCGTCGCCCCGTCGCGATCCACGTCTCCGTAGCCCATCTCGACCAGCAGATTGGGGTCATCGCTCACCGGGTCGCCGCTGAGCCGGATCCCACGAGACGCACACGCCTTACCGTCCGGGCGGTCAGGCAGGCCGCCCCAGGCGGGCAGGTCGACGTTGGCGGCGAGCAGCTCGGTCCGCTCGATTCTGCCGTCCGGCACCGGCGGTGCGGAGGAGACCGACGGCGACGGCGAGGGCGACGGGGAATCGGACGGTGGCGCCGTCGCCGTTGGCGCCGGGTGCCGGCGGAGCCCCGCCTGACCGGCCACTGGCACGGCCACGGCCACCACCAGCGCCGCGGCCACCGCCACCGCCGCGCGCCGGCGCCTGCGGCGGACGGTACGGCGGACCGCAGTCGGGCCGCCCGGCGCGATCGTCGGGAGCATTGCCTGCCGGTACGCGGAGAACTCCGCGTCGAGTCGGGCGCTGTCGAACTCAGGCATGGTCGGTCACCTCGTTCTGGGGAGCCAACTGTGCCGCCAGCGCGGCTCGACCCCGGTGCAACCAGGTCTTGACCGTGCCCTCGGGCACGTCCTCCTGCTGGGCTATCTCGGTGACGGAGAGGTCCGCGAGGTGATGCAGCACCACGACGCGTCGGTGGTTCGGCGGCAGCGCCGCGAGCGCCCGCGTCAACACCACCCGGTCGGGGTTGGGGCCGGGCACCTGCTCCTCACGTTGACGCCGCAGGTAGGACTGGGCGGTCCGCAGCCGACGCCAGCGGCTGGTGGCCAGATTCCAGGCGACCCGCCGCACCCAGGCCACCGGGTCGTCATAGCGGGAAACCTTCCCCCACCGCGCGAAGGCCCGGCAGAACGCCTCCTGGACCAGGTCCTGCGCCTGGCTGAAGTCGCCGAAGTAGGCAGCGAGCTGAATGGTCAGCGAGCGGAAGTGGGCATGGTAGAGCTGGTCGAAGTCGACGGCGTCGGCCGAAGCCCTGCCGGCCAGCCGGATCACTTCCTCTGGTGGAGGCTTGCCAAGCCTCGATTCGACGCTCACCGTCACCTGATCCTCCCCGTCTCCTGTCACCCACCCTCGGGGTCCGGGGGCGACGTCGCTCACACGCCGGGAAGCGCACTCGGGTTTCGGCGTCTTCCGAGAAGTTCGGTGAACATTTGATGACCTGGCCGACTGCTCCCACCGCCAGCCCGCGGACGTCGACTGTGATTCGCTGTCCGCTGCTGGACGCCGCCCCGCCGGCCTTGCGCGAGCGCCTACTCGTCGAGTTCGTCGGCCTGCTGCAACGTCCCACCTGGTGACACCGCACGGTCCGGTCCGCACGTCGGACGACGGCGGATCGGACCGTGCCGGACCGGCTCAACGGTAGGTGATTTCGACTGTGTTGTCCGGTTCGTAGACCTCCTCCACGACGTCGAAGTTCGCGTCCATCGGCCGCACGTTCACGTCTGCCTTGCCCGTACCGACCGTGGTGCCCGCCGCGACCCGGAACCCCAGCGTCAGCAGAACGTCCTTGCCGCCGTCGAGCCCGTCGAGGTCGCAGGTCACCGGCTCCCGGGTCGTCTCCGCGTCGTTGCGGCAGTCCGCCCAGCCAAGGCGATCCGGGCGGACCGCCGCCGGCAGGCCGAGCCGCAGGGCCATGTGGGCGGCCAGTCCGGTCGTGTTGCGGATGCGCACGGTCACCGTGCCGACCCGAGAGCCGTCCGGCGCGTCGGCCAGCACCAGGTCCGTGGCGCTGACGACAAGGTTGACGTCGTGCCGGTTCGGGCCGAAGCTCGTCGGCCCGGACACCTGGGCGAAGGCATCACCCTTCCAGCGGTAGCCCCGCCACTGCCGTTGTGACCACTCGCCGTTCCAGCCGCCCCCGGGCGCGATGTCACCGACCTGTACGCGGACCGTGCCGTCGTCCACCACGTCGAGCGCGAACAGCCACTGCGGCTTGTCGATGGTGGTGGCGACCACCCGGCCGAGCGTGACCACCTTCCCTTCCTCGTCCCGGTCGAAGGCGACCACCTGCATCGGCCCCTTGGTGCCCAGCACGCACTGCACGAGCGCCACGGTCTCCACCGCGCCGTCCCCGTCGACGTCGCCGTGGTCGAGCGCCACGAGCCAGTTGACGCCCTCCCGATCGTCCGCGGAGATCCGCGTCTGCGACGTCGGGCAGCCCCGTCCGGGCCGCCACGCCGGCAGGGTCACCGATGCGGCCAGCAACTGTGCCCGGCTGATCCGGCCGTCCGGCACGGGCGTCGTCGGGCTGGCGCTTGTCGCGGAAGGGCTGGGAGTCGAGCTGGCCGAGGTGCTCGGCGTGGGCGACGCCGAGACGCTGCGCGTCGGCTCGACCGGACCCGGGCGATGGTCCGGCCCGTTCATCGCCGCGTACCCGAGGGCCGACCCGCCGAACAGCGTGAGCGCCGTGCCAGCGGTGGTCGCCACCCGACGCCGGCCGCGCCCTCGTACCGTCCGCCGAACGGCGGCCGGGCCGGGCACCTCGACCTCGTCCAGGACGGTACGGCGGTAGCGGGTGAACTCTTCGGCCAGGCCGAGGGCCTCCTGCTCAGACATCCCGCACCTCCTCGTTGCTGTCGCGTAGCTGGGTGGCGAGTGTGGCCCGGCCCCGGTGCAGCCAGGACTTGACCGTCCCCTCGGCGACCTGTTCCTGGGCGGCGATCTCCGCGACCGTCAGGTCGGCGAGGTAGTGCAGCACGACCGCCCGCCGCTGGTTCGGCGGTAACGTCGCCAACGCGGTGTCGAGGGCCACCCGGTCGGGGCTGGGCTCCGGGGCGTAGGTCTCCCGCTGCCGCAGCAGCCACGTCTGGGCGGTCCGCAGCCGCCGCCAGCGGTTGTGGCCGAGATTCCAGGCGACCTTGCGTACCCAGGCCAGGGGGTCCTCGTACCCGACGATCCGGTCCCAGCGAGCGTACGCCCGGCAGAACGCCTCCTGAACCAGGTCCTGCGCCTGCCCACGGTCACCCGTGTACGCGGTCAACTGCACCACCAGTCCCCGGAAGTGCGCGTGGTAGAAGTCGTCGAAGACCAGCTCGGCAGCCTTCGGCGCGGAGCTGCCCGGCGGGTCCGGTGGACGTCCGCCCACCCGTACTCCTCTTGTCACAAGCACTCGTCCTCCCCGTGGTGGCCGCAGGCGGCGTGGTTCGCCAGCACCGGTCACACACTCGGGCGCACCGGCGGGTTGCGGGCGTTTCTGTCGTGTCCAGGACGACGCATCGCATGACACAGATTCGTGAATCGAACATCAGTCATCAATATTTATATGTATGCCTATGAGTGGATTTCATAGCATTCGCCGCTTCCGTACGGTCAAGTCATCAAGCACCAACGAGACGGGGAGAGAAAATGACGATGCGGAAGATCCTGATCAGCGGAGTGACTGCGGCGGCCGGGCTCGCCCTCGGCCTGGGTGGCGCGGCGGCAGCCGTCACGGCGATCGGCCCCGGCCCGGGTGCTCCCGGGAAGATCGGTCCTGGTCCGGGCGTCGCGGAGTTGACCGCGCCCGGCTCCACGCTGGCAGCCTGAGCACTGCGTACCGGCCTGACGACTGTTGCGTAGCGGGCCCGGCCAGCACTGCTGGCCGGGCCTGACCGGCAGGCTGTCATGCTGGCTCCCCCTCCGGCCTTCCTCGTTGGCTGACGTGCGCGGCCCGGAGAAGCCACGAACGAGGCTCGGAGCTGCTGTGGTTGACTGTCCGGTGGGGGACGAAGGGGGCGGTCGTGCAGTTACCGGCAGTTCTGGGTGAGCCGATCCGGTTCGTGTTGAACTGGGGGCGCCGCTACTCGCTCTGGGTGTTCAACTTCGGTCTGGCCTGCTGCGCGATCGAGTTCATCGCCACCAGCATGGGTCGGCACGACTTCATCCGGCTCGGCGTGATCCCGTTCGCCCACGGCCCCCGCCAGGCCGACCTGATGGTGGTGTCCGGCACGGTGACCGACAAGATGGCTCCGGCTATCAAGCGGCTCTACGACCAGATGCCCGAGCCGAAGTACGTCATCTCGTTCGGCGCCTGCTCGAACTGCGGCGGCCCCTACTGGGACTCGTACTCGGTGACCAAGGGCGTCGACCAGCTCATCCCGGTCGACGTCTACGTGCCCGGCTGCCCACCCCGGCCGGAGGCGCTGCTGCACGGCATCCTGCGTCTGCAGGAGAAGATCGCCGCCGAGCAGTCCGGCCTCGGCGGTGTGCCGCAACGAGATCTGCTGGCCGCCCCGCTGGACGCCCCGCCCCGCGAGGCCGCCGCCCCGCGCTCCGTCGACTCCCTCACTGCCCCGCCGGTACGCCCACCCTCCGCGACCTGACGGCGGCCGCCCGCCAGCCGGGCGAGTCCGGGTGGCGGGCTGCCGCGCGCTCATCAGTTGTCGGCCGCGACGACGAGCGTGGTCTGGGCGGTGTTGTCGCTCGGGTCGGCGTCCGGCGTCTCGTACCAGTCGGCCGTCACTTCAAGGGTGATGACGTCCCGGGCGTCGGCCGGGTCGTTCGGCGGGCTGACGAGCAACCCGAAGCTGCGCACCTCGCCGGGCATCATCCGCTGCCCGGGCACCGGGGCGCGGTCCGAACCCACCGGGCCGTCCGAGGGCGCCGTGTACTGGATCAGCGACCCGGCCGGCAGCGGGCTGGCCTTGACGTGCAGCCCGAGGTGCGGCGCGTCCCCCCGGTACCGGACGGTCACCGGCACGTAGAGGTTGCCGCTGCCCTCCGGGTCGAGGGTCGCCGGGCCGACCGACTCGATGCCGGCGTCCGGCCGGGTGTCCTGCGCGTACGGCCGGGGGTGGGCCAGCGACCCGGTGGTGGAACGGAACCGGGCGCCGAACGCCTTGCGCGCCACCAGGTCGCCGTCGGCCGAGTAGACCTCGACCCAGCCACCGGCCATGCTCATCGGGTACGTACGCGGGTTGGTCAGCACCTGGAAGTCCACCACGTTCCGGATGCTCTCGCCCGGAGCCAACTCGGCCAGGTCGTCGGTCAGCGCGCAGTTGAACACCCGGCGGTTGTCCTCCACCCGCTGGTCGAAGCTGTCGCAGTTGCTGGTGCCCGGCTGGAAGGCGCCCGGCACCGGCTCGCGCAGCGTGTAGTAGAAGTACTGGGTCTCGCTGCCGGTGTTGGTGACGGTCAGGGGGACGCTGCCCCGGTAGCCCCGTTCGGTCGGGTCGAGGATGAGCTTGCCCACCGACAGCGTGCCGCCGGCGGTGTCGGCCGGTGCGGCGGCCACCGGGCCGGTGCTGGCGACCGACGTGGTCAGGCCGAGCAGTACCGCTGTGAACAGGGTCCCCGTCTTCTTGAGCATGAAAATGTGGTCCTCCCGTGATGGCAGCCGGAGCGCAACACGCCCGCTACCAGATAGACGTCAGCGAACCCACGGTTTGGTTGCCCCTGCACGACCGTCGATTCGCCTTGATCCAGAATCGGCGATGCGATACCCCGTCGCCCCTCGCCTCAATCCGTCGGCCGCAAGGGCAAAGCGGTCGTCCGACGTACGGGGTGGCCGGGCAGGGCTAGCCTGCGCAGCATGACCAGCTCAGTGGACCAGCGGTCCGCCCACATCGTCGACGTGCTCACCGAGGAGTTCGGCGCGTCCATGGCGATCGACCCGGCCGCCTTCCGCCGCAAGTTCCGCAAGATGGCCGCGTCCCCGTTCGCCTTCTACCGGGGCAGTGCCGCGCTGTTCTACGCCGACCAGCTCGGCGACTTCGCCGACGACCGGTTCCTCGACGAGCGAACCAGCCGGGTGTGGATCCACGGTGACCTGCACGCGGAGAACTTCGGCACCTACATGAACGCCTCCGGGCAACTCGTGTTCAACGTCAACGACTTCGACGAGGCGTACGTCGGGCCGTTCACCTGGGACCTGCGCCGGCTCGCGGCAAGCGTGGCGCTGCTCGGCTACGGCAAGGCGCTCTCCGACACGTCGATCGGCGACCTGGTCGCCGGCTTCGCCCGGTCGTACCTGACCGAGCTGCGGGCGATCGCCGCCGGCGGCGACGACGCGATCGGCTCGATCACCCTGGAGAACGCCGACGGGGTCCTGCGGCGGGTGCTCCAGCAGGCCCGGCTCAACACCCGCGTGGACCTGCTCGCCACACAGACCACCATCGACAACTACGAGCGGCGGTTCTCCATCGGAGACGGGGTGTTCGAGGTCGACGACGCCACCCGGGACCGGGTGCGCGCCGCCTTCCAGGACTACCTGGGCACCCTGCCGTCCGCCTCGACGCAGCTCCGGCCGGTGGCGGCGCGGATCAAGGACGTGGTGCTGCGCAAGGGGGTGGGCATCGGGTCGGCCGGGCTGCCGTCGTACAACCTGCTGTTGGAGGGGCACACCCAGGCCCTGGAGAACGACGTCGTCATCTACATGAAGCAGGCGCAGGTGCCGGCCGTGGCGCGGTACGTCACCGACGAGTCGGTCCGCGGCTACTTCCAGCACCAGGGGCACCGGACCGCCGAGTCCCAACGGGCGTTGCAGGCGCACGCCGACCCGTGGCTGGGCTTCACCGAGTTGGACGGGGCCGGCCAGCTCGTCGCCGAGGTCTCCCCGTACGCCGCGGACCTGGACTGGTCGGACGTGAACGAGCCGGAGGAGTTGACCGGGGTGCTCGTCGACCTCGGCCGGGCGGTGGCCCGGATGCACTCGGTCGCCGACGACGAGTCCAGTCACGACCTGGTGGACTATTCCACCGAGGAGGCGATCGTGGCCGCGGTGAACGCCGACGAGTCGGGCTTCGTCACCCACCTGGTGGACTTCGCCCACGCGTACGGGGTGCGTGCCCGGCAGGACCACCAGCTCTTCGTCGACCTGTTCCGCAACGGCCGGCTGCCGGGCATCTGATTTGGCGGGGCGTCGCTCAGGACGCGAACTCCAGCACCACCTTGATGTCGTCCGGCCCGGGGGTGTACGCGTCGAGGTACCGGTTCACCGGCACCCGACGGGTGATCAGCGACTCCAGCCAGACCTGGTCGGCGCGGGCCAGCGCCTGCGCGGCCATGTCCCAGTGCCGCCGGTTGGCGTTCACCGAGCCGAAGACCACGTTGTTCTCCAGCACCAGCTCCCGGTTGAGCGCACCGGCGTCGAAGTCGATGCTCCGGCCACCGCTGGACACCCCGGCCAGGCAGACGATCCCGGTGGGGGCCGCCTTGCACATGACGTCGAGGACCACGGTGGGAGCGCCGGTGCACTCGATCACCACGTCCGGCTCGAAGGGCAGGTCGTTGACCGACACCGTGTGGTAGGTGGCGCCGAGCCCGGCGACCAGCTCCGGCTTCGGCCCGTCGGTGTTCCGGTCCAGCACGTGGACGGTCAGCCCACGCTGGGTGCCGAGCAGGGCGGCCAGCAGCCCGATCGGCCCGGCCCCGGTCACCAGGACCGTCTGCGGCTGCCACTCGGCCCGGTGCCCGATCCGCTCGATGTGGTCCCAGGCCTTCGCCACCACACTTGTCGGCTCCAGCAGCACGCCCACCTGGGCCAGCGCCGGGTCGAGCGCGACCGCGAACCGCGGTTCGACCCGCCAGCGGTCCCGGGCGAAGCCGGCCAGTGCCTTGATGCCGTGTTCGGTGTACTGACCGTTCCGGCACATGTCCCACTCGCCGACCGCGCAGTTCGAGCAGGGCACCGGGTCGGGATACCGGACGATCCCAGCCACCAGGTCGCCGGGTTGCAGGGTGCCGCTGGAGTCCTCGATCACCCGGCCCAGTGACTCGTGCCCGATGACCAGGCGGTCGGCGCCCGGCGGCGCCTCGCCGTACTCCCCGGCGATGATCTCGTGGTCGGTGCCGCAGATCCCCACCGCCAGCGCCTCGACCAGGACAGAGCCCTCCTCGGCAGCCGGCTCCGGCTGATCCTCGACGAGGCTCAGCGAGTTGGCGACCCCGGGTTTCACAGTCACAGCGCGCACGACCTCATCTTTCCCCGCCGAGGGCCGCGCCGCTCCCGAAGCCGGCAGATCACCAGGCCTCGGCGGCGGCCAGGCGCGGACCCGACCGGCACTAGGATCAGCGACATGACTCCCGAAGCCCTCGGCGCTCGGCTGGTCGCGCTGCTCGCGCCGGTTGCGGCGACCCCGTCGGTCTCCGGCGGGCAACGGTTCGCCCGCGCCACCGTGGACGTCCCGCCGGACACTTGGCTCACCGCGGTCCGGGCCACGCGCGACGACGACACGTTGGCCTGTGACTTCTTCGACTGGCTCTCCGCGGTCGACGAGTTGGCCGACGGCTTCGACGTGGTGGCGCACCTCTGGTCGACGCGGCTGCGGCACGGTGTGCTGCTGCGTACCCGGCTGCCGCGCGACGCGCCCACCGTCGCCTCGGTGGTCGACGTCTACCCGGGCGCCGCCTGGCACGAGCGGGAGACACACGAGATGTTCGGCATCGACTTCGCCGGCCACGGGGACCTGCTGCCGCTGCTGCTGCCGCCGGAGTTCGAGGGCCATCCGCTGCGCAAGGAGTTCGTGCTCGCCTCCCGGGTGGCCAAGCCCTGGCCGGGCGCGAAGGAGCCGGGCGAGTCCGAGGCTGGTGGTGGACGTCGGCCGATCCGCCCGCCGGGCGTACCCGCGCCGGGCGAGTGGGGCACCACGCCCACCCCGGCCGGCGCCGGTGGCGTGGGAGAGGGACCGCGTGGCGGCACCCCGGCCCGCCCGGCCGGTGAGCGTCCGGCGCGGCCCGCGCCGGGGACCCGTCCGGCGCGTACTCCCCGGTCTGCCGCGCCCGCCGACGGCCCGGCCGCTGACGGGGCCGGCGCAGCCGACCAGCCGGTCGCGGACCCGCCGGCCCGCGACGGCCGCACCGACGACGACGGGGGTACGACCTGATGCCGCTCTGGGTGGAGCTGGTGCTGCGGGTGGGTGGCGTGCTCGTCGCGTTCCTCACCCTGCCGTTGCTTGTCGGCCAGGCCGAGCACAAGGTGATGGCGCACATGCAGGGCCGGCTCGGTCCGATGTACGCGGGTGGCTTCCACGGCTGGGCCCAGTTGGTCGCGGACGGGGTCAAGTTCGTGCAGAAGGAGGACGTGACCCCGCGCGACGCCGACCGGGCGGTGTTCCGGCTCGCCCCGGCGGTGGCCCTGGTGCCCTACCTGCTGGTGCTGCTGGTCATCCCGCTCGGCCCGAACGACCTGGTCGGGCAACCGTTGGACATCGGCCTGTTCTTCGTGCTGGCCGTGGTCGGTGTCGGCGTGGTGGCGGTGCTGATGTCGGCGTGGGCGTCGGCCAACAAGTACAGCCTGCTGGGCGGCCTGCGCGGAGCGGCCCAGCTGCTCGGCTACGAGCTGCCGCTGGTGCTGGCCGCCGCTTCGGTGGCGATGGCCGCGGGCACGCTCAGCCTGTCGGGCATCGTCGAGGCGTGGCAGCCGTGGTGGCTGCTCTGGCAGGCACCCGCGATGATCGTCTTCTTCGTCGCCGGGCTGGCCGAGATCCGTCGGCCGCCGTTCGACATGCCGGTGGCCGACTCGGAGCTGGTCTTCGGCTACATGACCGAATACACCGGTCTGCGTTTCGCGTTCTTCCTGCTCGCCGAGTACGTCGGCATCGTGGTGATCGCCGCGCTGACCACTGTGCTGTTCCTCGGTGGGTGGCAGGGTCCGTTCGCCGACGATCAGCTGGGCTGGCTCTGGACGCTGCTCAAGATCTTCGCGGTGTCCTTCGTGATCATCTGGCTGCGGGTGTCCTACCCCCGGCTACGTGAGGACCAGCTCCAGCGCCTCTGCTGGCTGGTCCTCGTGCCCGCCTCCCTGGCCCAGTTGGTCCTCACGGCAGCCGTCCGCGTAGCCCTGTAGAACCGAACCCCGCGCGACCGCGCAGCACGCGGCGAGAACGTCGCATGATCGCGCCTCGCGCGGCTCGCGCGCCGCATGATCGCGCTCGATCCTTGTTGTAGTGGCCTCGGTGGTCCGGGAGGCCACTGGATCCAGGATCGAGCGCGATCTTGCGCGCGGGCCGCCGTGCAGGCCGCACATCCCGCAGGTTGCGCCGCGGAGCGTCCGGTGCGGAGGTCGCGCGGTCAGCGCAGCGGGGTGTGGGCCGGGTCGACCGGCTCGGCCGGGGGTGGGGGCGGGGTGCCGTCGCCGAAGGGGCGGCCACCCAGGGCCTCCCGACCGTGTGGGGTGACCCAGTTGGACAGGTCGGGGCCGAGCGGCACGATCCCGGTCGGGTTGATGTCGCGGTGCACCTCGTAGTAGTGCCGCTTGATGTGGTCGAAGTCGATGGTGTCGCCGAAGCCGGGGGTCTGGAACAGGTCCCGCGCGTACGCCCACAGCACCGGCATCTCGCTCAGCTTCTGCCTGTTGCACTTGAAGTGGCCGTGATACACCGGGTCGAAGCGGACCAGCGTGGTGAACAGCCGCACGTCGGCCTCGGTGATGGTGTCGCCGACCAGGTAACGCTGGTCGGTCAGCCGCTCGGTCAGCCAGTCCAGCCGGTCGAAGAGCCGGTGGTACGCCTTGTCGTACGCCTCCTGGCTGCCGGCGAACCCGCACCGGTAGACGCCATTGTTGACGTCCCGGAAGACCACGTCGTTGACCTCGTCGATCTGCGCCCGCAGGTGCTCGGGGTAGAGCTGCGGGGCACCGTCGCGGTGGTACGCCCCCCACTGCGTGGACAGGTCGAGACTCATCTGCGCGTAGTCGTTGGTCACCACCTGCCCGGTCGGCACGTCGACGATCGCCGGGACGGTGATGCCGCGCTCGTAGCCGGGGAAGCGCTTGAAGTACGCCTCCTGGATGCGCTCGATGCCGAGCACCGGGTCCCGGCCGCCCGGGTCGAGGTCGAAGGTCCAGCTCCGGGCGTCGTGGGTCGGCCCGGCCACCGCCATCGAGATGGCGTCCTCCAGGCCGAGCAGCCGGCGCACGATGATCAGACGGTTGGCCCACGGGCAGGCCCGGCTGACCGCCAGCCGATAGCGGCCGGGCTCCACCGGGTACCCGTCGCGCCCGTCCTCGGTGATCCGAGTGGCGATGTACCGCTGGTCGCGGGTGAACTCAGCACCCGGCTCGACGTACTTCCCGCCTGTTTCCTCGCCCACGTCATCCTCCGGTTCGTCGCCGCCTCCGTTCCATCCTCGCGGATCTTCGGCCGCACCGTGCGGTGCGGCGCAACCTGGCCCGTTCCGGGGCCGGACGGCCCGGTTACCCTGCCGGGATGACGGATGTGGAGGCGGCGGCCCGGCGGTTCATCGCCGATGTGTGGAACGCGCGCCGGGAGGAGTCCGCGTACGAGTTGATCGCCGAGGAGTGCCCGGGGCTGGGCGGCACCGGGCCGGAGGCGACGCTGGCCTGGCACCGGGAGCGGCGGGCGGCCTTCCCGGACCTGCGCTACAAGATCGTGGACGTGGTGGCGGCCGGCGAGCGGGTGGCCGTGCACTGGCGGGCCGCCGGCACGCACGCCGGGCAGTTCGGGCCGGTGCCGCCGACCGGGCAGGTGGCCAGCTACTCCGGTGCGACGTTCCTGCGCTTCGACGCGGCGGGCCGGATCGTCGAGGTGTGGAGCTGCACCGAGTTGTTTCAGTTGCTGCAACAGCTCGGCGTCGAGATGCTCCCACCGACAGTCGTCAGCGGACCCGGGGCGTGATCCGGCTGATCGGCAGATTGATCGGAAAGGGCTCGCCGGTGTCGACGACCGTCGTCCACCGCCCGGTCTCGGTGTAGGCCTCGTTCGACGCGTCGATCCGGTAGGTCACGACCTCCAACGCGCCACGCTGCGTCTCGATCCGCCAGTAGAAGGGGATGCCGGCCTGGGCGTACAGCGCCGGCTTCACCAGCCGGTCGAGTGTCTCGGTGCCCTCGCCGACGACCTCGACGGCGAGCACGACGTCGCGCGGGGCGTACCAGTGCCGGTGATCTTCGTCGTCTGCGGCGTGGAGGATAACCCCGTCGGGCACGAACGTCCGTCTGTCGCTCAGCCGCACCTCCACGCCGTGGACGCCGTCGTACCCGTCTGGCGCCATGTCGTCGAGCGCCGCCATGAGACGTGCCGTGACCTGCTGGTGCGTGGTTCGCGGAGGCGGTGGAACAAGCAGAATGCCGTCGAGCAGTTCGCGGCGGCGATTGTCGTCTGGGATTCTGTCGAGATCGTCGGTGGTCCAGCCGCCCTCCGGAGTGCGAAACGTTTCCAGTTCGGTCGTCATCGATCCTCCGGCCGGTTTGCGCATCCCACGTCCACCCTAGGGTCGTCGACCTGTGGGTGGTGGTCGCGCGCGCCGGGGCCACAGGGCAGGATGGTCGACATGACCCACTCCAGCGAGCACGGCGACCCGGCCGGCGCCAGCGGCGCGCGCGGCCTGCCCGGCGCGGGCCTGGTGAAGGGGCTGGCGGTCACGCTCAAGACGATGACCAGCCGCTCGACCACCCAGCAGTACCCGGACGTGGCCCCCGACCTGCCGCCGCGCTCGCGTGGCGTGATCGCGCTGTCGGAGGAGAACTGCACGGTCTGCATGCTCTGTGCCCGGGAGTGTCCGGACTGGTGCATCTACATCGACTCGCACAAGGAGGAGGTGGTGGTGCCCGGCGCCGCCCGCCCCCGCCAGCGCAACGTGCTCGACAAGTTCGACATCGACTTCTCGCTCTGCATGTACTGCGGCATCTGCATCGAGGTCTGCCCGTTCGACGCGCTCTACTGGTCACCCGAGTTCGAGTACGCCGAGTACGACATCAAGGACCTGCTGCACGACAAGGAGCACCTCGGCCAGTGGATGGCCACCGTCCCCGCGCCACCCGCGCACGACCCGAACGGGGAGCCGGCCAAGGAGGAGACCGCGGCCGCCCGCAAGGCCGCCGCCGCGCGTCCGGCCCCATCGGTACGCCCCGACGCCGACCAGGACCCCGCGACGTGACCGCCCGAGCCGGAGAGGCCGCCCGGTGACCGGCGCGGACGTGCTGCTGCTCGCCCTCGGCGCGGTGGCGGTCGGCGCGGGCGTGCTGGTGGTCACCACGAAGCACCTGGTCCGGGCCGGGCTCTACCTGGTGGTGTGCCTGGGCGCGCTGGCCGGTGACTTCCTCGTGCTCAGCGCCGAGCTGGTGGCCTGGGTGCAGGTCCTGATCTACGTGGGCGCGGTGGTGGTCCTGCTGCTGTTCGCGGTGATGCTGACCCGGGCGCCGATCGGCGCGTCCGACGACCTGGATCGGCCCGGCTGGCCGGCCGCCCTGATCGGTGGCGGCGCCGGGCTGGGGCTGGCCGTCCTGCTCGTCGACGCGTACCGCTGGAGCACCGTCGCGCTGCCCGCCGCGGGCACCGCCGAGCGGCTGGGTGAGCAGATCTTCCAGTCCTGGGTGCTGCCGTTCGAGGTGCTCTCGGTGCTGCTGCTGTCCGCCCTGGTGGGCGCGATCGTGCTGTCCCGGCCGGACATCGGCCGAGCTGACCCGCAACGCGACGGCCGGACAGCCGACCTCATCGACAGCCTGCCCGGGGGGCGCCGGTGAGGCCGGTCATCCCGTACGTCACCGCCGCGCTGCTGTTCGGCCTCGGCGTCTACGGCGTGCTGCGCCGGCGCAACGCGGTGCTGGTGCTGATGTCTGTCGAGTTGATGCTCAACGCGGTCAACCTGATCCTGGTCACCGCGGACACCACCGCCCGCGCCGTGCTGCCGCACTCCGGGCAGGTCTTCGCGCTGTTCGTGATCGTCCTCGCCGCCGCCGAGATCGGGGTGGGGCTGGCGATCGTGCTCCAGCTCTACCGGCTGCGGGCCACCGTCGCCGTGGATGACGTGCCGCTGACCGAGCCGGCGCAGACCGTCGGTGGGCGCGAGCCGGCCGTCCTGGACACGGAGGGGGGCCGGTGACCGGGCTGCTCGGGGCGCTGCTGCCCGCCGTACCGCTGGTCGCCGGCCTGGCCGGTCTGCTGTTGCCGCCGGCCCCGCGCCACAACGACACGACAGGCGGCGGCCGGGCCCGACAGGCGGCCGTGGCGCTCGGCGTCACCGGGGCGGCCGGCGCGTTGGTGCTGGCCGTCGCGCTGCTGCTCACCGTCGACGGGCCGACGGAGACGTCGACCACCTGGGTCGACGTCGGCGGGCTGGCGGTGACGCTCGGCGTACGGCTGGATGGCGCCGCCGCGCTTGTCGCGGTGGCGGTCACCGTGGTCGCCCTGGCCGTGCAGGTCTACTCGATCGGCTACCTGAGGCGCGGTCCGCACGACGACGTCGACGTCGATCACCGCTACCCGCCGTACGCCGCGCAGATCAGCATCTTCACCGGCGCCATGCTGCTGGTGGTGGTCGCCGGTGACCTGATCATGCTGTTGGTCGGCTGGGAGGTGATGGGCCTCTGCTCGTACCTGCTCATCGCCCACGACCGCCGACTGGCCGGCGCCCCCGCCGCCGCCATGAAGGCGTTCCTGGTGACCCGGGTCGGTGACGTCGGGTTCCTGCTCGGCATCGCGTTGCTGGGTGTGTCGACGGGCAGTTTCCGGATCGCCGACGTGCTCGCCCACGACCACTCCAGCGCGACGTTGACCGCCGCGGGCCTGCTGCTGCTCGCCGGGGTGGCCGGCAAGAGCGCACAGTTCCCGCTGCACACCTGGCTGCCGGACGCGATGGCCGGCCCGACGCCGATCTCCGCGCTGATCCACGCCGCGACGATGGTCGCCGCCGGGGTGTACGCCGTGACCCGGCTCTACCCGCTGTTCACGGCCGCGCCGGTGACGCTGACGGTGCTGGGGGTGCTCGGCGCGATCACCCTGCTGCTCGGCGCGCTCGCCGCCACCGCTCAGGACGACATCAAGCGGGTGCTGGCCTGGTCGACGGTGTCCCAACTGGGCTACCTGACCGGCGCGCTGGCGGTCGGCTCGCCGGCGGCGGCGCTGTTCCACCTGCTCACCCACGCCGCGTTCAAGGCGTTGCTGTTCCTCGCCGCGGGCGCGGTGATCCACGCCGTGGGCACCACCCTGATGTCGGAGATGGGCGGGCTGCGGCGCAGCATGCCGGTCACGTTCTGGTGCACCGTGGTGGGCCTGGGCGCGCTGGCGGGGGTGCCGCCGCTGGCCGGCTTCTGGAGCAAGGACGGCGTCCTCACGGTGGCCGAGTCGGCCGCGCTGGAGGGCACCGGCCCGGCACCGTCGTGGGTGGGCTGGATCGTCTGGATCGCCGGGCTGGTCGGCGTCGCCGTCACCGCCTGGTACGCGGGCCGGCTGCTGCTGCGCGCCTTCTTCGGCGCGCCACGCCTGCCGCTGGTCCGGCCGCACGACCCACCCGCGTTGCTGCGCTGGCCGGTGCTGCTGCTGGCCGTGCCGGCCGCGCTGCTCGGTCTGGTGGGGTTCGTCGGGGCGTTCACCGATCGGCTCCGGTTCCCGACCGTCCCGGTGGCGGGCTCCGAGGACGGCCTGGTCCACGTCGGGCCGGAGGTGCTGCTTCCGCTCGCGTTCCTGCTGGTCGGGGCGGCGCTGGTCACCCTGGGGTGGCGTCGGAACCCGGCCGCCGACCCGGCGGCCGCGCTGGGTCCGCTGCGGCCGGTCTTCGCCCGCGCGTTCCGGCTCGACGACGTCCAGCACACCCTCGTCGTACGCCCGGTCCGCGCACTGGCCCGCGTCGCCCGCGCCGGTGACGAGGTGGTGGTGGACGGTGCCGTCGAGGGCAGCGGGCGAGCCGCGACCGGTCTGGGCGCGGGGCTGGCCGCGCTGCACCGGGCGGCGCTGCCCCGGGCCGCCGCCGGCGTGCTGGCCGGCGCGCTGCTGATCGGGCTGGCCGCCACCCTGATCGGAGTTGTCCAGTGAGCGCGAGGAGTGAGCCGGGTTTGCGAGCCCCGCAGTCGCGATCGAAGGCGGTCCAGTGAGCGCGAGGAGTGAGCCGGGTTTGCGAGCCCCGCAGTCGCGATCGAAGGCGGTCCAGTGAGCGCGAGGAGTGAGCCGGGTTTGCGAGC
>NZ_JBFBJW010000002.1:494609-807690 GCF_040686315.1 Micromonospora sp. NPDC085948
AGCCCCGCAGTCGCGATCGAAGGCGGTCCAGTGAGCTTTGGGCAGGTGTTGCTGGTTGCCGTGCTGGCGGTGCCGGCGCTGGGCGCGGTCGCGGTGGCGGCGACGCCCCGGGACCGGGCGGCCCGGCTGGTCGGGACTGTCGCGGCGGCGTTGACCCTGCTGGCCGCGGTGCCGCTGGTGTTCGATCGGCGGGGCTGGTTCGCCTGGTCGGCCGACGCCCCGGCGGTGCGTCCGTGGCACCACCTGGACCTGCCCTGGGTGCCCGGTCTGGAGTTGCGCTTCCACCTCGGCGTCGACGGCATCTCCTGGCCGCTCGTGGTGTTGACCGCGCTGCTCACGCTGCTCTGCTGCGCGTACACGATGTGGCGGGTGCCGGACGGCGGCAGCGGTCGGGCGCTCGTCGCGCTGCTGTTGGTGGTCGAGGTGGGCATCCTGGGCACCTTCCTCGCCCTGGATCTGGTGCTGTTCTTCCTCTTCTTCGAGGTCGTCCTGCTGCCGATGTACGCGATCATCGCCGGCTGGGGCGGCGCGGACCGGCGTCGGGCGGCCCGGAAGTTCGCGCTCTACACGCTCTTCGGCTCGGTGTTGCTGCTGGTCGGCGTCTACGTCGTGGTCGCGGCCACCGGCACCGCCGACCTGCTGGCGTTGACCGGCGGGGCGGGGATGTCCAGGGGCACCCAGTTGGCCGCGTTCACCCTGTTCGCGGTGGCGTTCGCGGTGAAGAGTCCGCTGTGGCCGCTGCACTCCTGGCTGCCCGACGCGCACACCCAGGCCCCCACGGTGGGCAGTGTCGTGTTGGCCGGGGTGCTGCTGAAGATGGGCACCTACGGTCTGATCCGGGTCGCGGTGGGCGTGGCGCCGGAGGGCGCGCGCTGGGCGGCGCCGGTGCTCGGCGTGTTGGCCGTCGCCGCGATCCTGGTCGGTTCGCTCGTCTGTCTGGCCCAGACCGACGTGAAACGGCTGATCGCGTACTCCAGCGTGGGGCACATGGGCTTCGTGCTGCTGGGCGTCGCCACGCTGACCACCGTCGGCATCCAGGCGGCGTTGATCGGCAACGTCGCGCACGGGGTGATCACCGGACTGCTGTTCTTCCTGGCCGGTGCGGTGAAGGACCGTACCGGCACGGGCACCCTCGCCGAGCTGTCCGGGCTGCGGGAGACCGCGCCCCGGCTGGCGGGCCTGCTGGCGTTCGCGGCGATCGCGTCGCTGGGCCTGCCCGGGCTGGCCGGCTTCTGGGGCGAGGCGTTCGCGGTGATCGCCGCCGTCCAGGTGGGCGGCCCGCTCTGGACCACCCTCGGGGTGCTGGCGGCGGTCGGTGCGGCACTCACCGCCGCGTACTTCCTGCGCCTTTTGCGCCAGGTCACCCACAATCGGCCGAGTGTCGCCGTCGGTCGGGTCGGCCCTGGCCTGGCCGGTGCGGAGCTGACCGCGTGGGTGCCGCTGGTGCTGCTCGCGTTGGCGATCGGCCTGGCCCCGACGCTGGTCCTCGGCGTCGCCGAGGCTCCCGTCGACGCCCTGATCGAGGTGGTCAAACCATGACCGGCGTGCAGAGCGTGGACAGCGTCGCGCTGTTGCCGGCCTACCTGGCCGCCGGCACCGCCGTACTCGTGCTCGTCACCGACCTGCTCCTGGCCCGGCCTCGGGCCACCATCGCGGTGGCGGCGCTCGGCGCGCTCGGCACCGCCGTCGGCGCCGCACTGGTCGGCGCGGGCGGGGAGCGACGGACGTTCTGTGTCGGCGCCGACTGCTCCTGGATCTTCGGCGGGCGGGCCGCGCTGGTCGGCGTGGTGGTGGCGCTGCTCACCCTGGGTGTGCTGGGACTGTCCGTGCCGGCGCTGCGGGCCGGGCGGTCGCCGGTGGGGGAGTACTGCTTCCTGCTGGCCTGCTCGATGACCGGTGGCGTGGTGCTCGGCGCGGCGGGCGACCTGATCACGTTGATCGTGGCCCTGGAGACGCTGACCCTGCCGCTGTACGTGCTTGTCGGCCTACGTCGGGGCAGCCTCGCCAGCGCCGAGGCGGCACTGACCTTCTTCGTGGTCAGCGTGGTCGCGACCACCATCACGCTGCTCGGTGCGGCGCTGCTGTACGCGGTGACCGGCGGGCTGCACCTGGATCGGCTCGGCGCGCTGCTCGCCGAGCGGTCGGAGCTGCGGGACCTGCCGCTGACCACCGCGGCGGTGGCGTTGCTGCTCGTCGGGTTGGCGTTCAAGGTGGCGGCGGTGCCGTTCCACGCCTGGGCGCCGGCCACCTACGACGGGGCGCCGCTGCCGGTGGCCGCGTACCTGTCCACGGCGTCGAAGCTGGGTGGCCTCGTCGCGCTGCTCGCCGTGGTGCAGCGGGCACTCCCACCGGAGCAGACCGGCCCGGTGCTCGCCCTGCTCGCGGTGCTCACCATGACCGTCGGCAACCTGGTCGCGCTGCGCCAGCGGCGTACCGTCCGGCTGCTCGCCTGGTCATCCGTCGCGCAGGCCGGCTACATCCTCGCCCCGCTGGGGGCGTTGGCGCTGGCCGCGGGCCGCACCGACGAGGCACGGTCCGCCGCGTACGCCGCCGCGGTGGCGTACGCCGTCTTCTTCGTGGTGTTGGAGCTGGCCGCGTTCGCCGGGGTGACCGCGTTGCGGCCGGCCGGTGCGGACGGCGGCACGCTTGACGACCTGCGCGGAGCGGCGCGCCGGCACCCGTGGCGGGCTGCGGCGCTCGGTCTCGCGCTGGTGGGCCTGGCCGGCCTGCCGCCGGGGCTGGCCGGCCTGTTCGCGAAGGTGACAGTGGTGCGGGCGCTGCTCGACGGTGGGGCGGCGTGGTTGGCGCTGGTGGTGGCGCTGAACGCGGTGATCGGGCTGGCTTATTACCTGCGGGTGACCGCCGCCCTCTGGACGCCCACGCTCCGCTCCGCCCCGAATGGCGGCGGCACTGCCGCCGTACCCCTGGTGGGTGTGGTGGCCGTGGTGCTGGCGGTGACGACGGTGGCCGCCGTGGTGCTGGGCTTCGCCCCGCAGTTGGTGCTCGACGTCGCGCGCCGCTGACCTGCGAAGGTCGGTCTCAGTGAACTCTCAGCGTTGAGACGGATGGTTGGCGGGTACCGGGTTGTTGCACCGGTCAGCGGATCCCGGCGATCCGTGCACCGAAGGAGAGATCGTGCACCACAACCGTCTGAAGACCGCCGCACTGCTCGGCCTGCTCTCCGCGCTGATCCTCGCGGTGGGCTACGGGTTCGGTGGCAGTGGCGGCCTGGTCATCGCCGTCCTCATCTCACTTGTCATGAACGGCGTCACCTACTTCTACTCCGACAAGCTCGCACTGCGCTCGATGGGCGCGCAACCGGTCACCGAGGCACAGTTCCCCGAGTTGTACCGGATGGTGCGGGAGTTGGCGACCGACGCCCGGCAGCCGATGCCGCGCCTGTACGTCAGTCCGACCGCGCAGCCCAACGCGTTCGCCACGGGTCGTAACCCGCAGCACGCGGCCGTCTGCGTGACCCAGGGCATCACCGAGATCCTCGACTACCGCGAGCTGCGTGGTGTGATCGGGCACGAACTGTCCCACGTCTACAACCGGGACATCCTGATCTCCAGCGTTGCGGCCGGTCTGGCCAGCATCATCACCCTGCTGGCGAACCTCGCCTTCTTCATCCCGCTGGGCGGCGGGGACGACGAGGACCGTCCGAACCCGGCCGTGCTGCTGCTCACCCTGATCCTCGGCCCGATCGCGGCGACCGTGATCCAGTTGGCGATCAGCCGGAGTCGCGAGTTCCAGGCGGACGCCTCGGGCGCCGAGTTGAGCCGTGACCCGCTGGCCCTGGCCAGCGCGCTCCGCAAGATCGACGCGGTGGCCCGACGTCGGCCGCTGCCGGCCCAGGGCCAGCTCACCAGCACCGCGCACCTGATGATCGCCAACCCGTTCCGGGGTGGCGGCATGGCCGCGCTCTTCTCCACCCACCCGAAGATGGAGGACCGCGTCGCACGGCTGGAGCAGATGGCCGCCAACGCGGGACCGGTGCAGTTCCAACGCTGACCCGCTGATTCACCGCCTCCGCCCGTACCCGCCAACAGCGGACACGGGCGGAGTGCTGTATTTCGGTTGTCTGCCGGCACGGCGGTCGCGTTAGGGTCGTAACGGCTCACGCTCATTACATCTCTGGAGGTTTCCGGTGGCCGCGCTGCGTCAGTACCTGGGTGTCTGGCGGATCCCCGGCGCCCCGATGCTGCTGATCCTCGGCATCGTCGGGCGGCTCGGGATCGGCATGACCCCGCTGGCGCTGCTGCTGGTGGTCGAACAGGTGACCGGGCGGTACGCGCTGGCTGCCATCGCCGGCGGGATCTACGCAGTCGCCGGCGCCGCCCTCAGCCCGGTGGCCGGGCGGATCGCCGACCGGGTCGGCCCCAGCCCCGTCCTGCTGGTCACCGCCGTGGCTCACCCGCTGGCGCTCATCGGGCTGCTGCTGGCCAGCCGCTCGGGCGACGACGCGCTCCCCGCCATCTACCTCGCCGCAGGCGTGGCCGGCGCCACCTACCCGCCGCTCACCGCCGCCATCCGTGGCGCCTGGAACGACCTCACCGGCCCCGGATCCGGCCGCTACCCCCTGCGCAACACCGCGCTCGCCGCCGAGACCTCACTGTTCGAAATCGTCTTCGTGCTCGGCCCGCTGCTCGTCGCCGGCTTCGTGCTCGTCGCCGACGCGGCGGCCGCGCTGATCGGAGCGGCAGTGGTCACCCTGGTCGGCACCACCGCCGTGGCCCTCGGCCGAGTGATGCGCGGTTGGCGTCCGCACCCGCGCGAACACCACGCCCGAGGGCTCGGCCCGCTGCGGGTCGCCGGCTTCCCCGCCCTGCTGGTCTGCGTGGCCGGCCTGGGCATCGCCTTCGGCGCCGCCGGGGTGATCGTCCCGGCGTACGCGAGCGGCCACACCACCGGCGACCCGGAGAGCCTGGCCGGGCTTCTCCTGGCCGTGTGGGGAATCGGCAGCGCCATCGGCGGATTCTGGTTCGGCGTCCGCAAGCCGGCGAAGAACATGACCCGGCAGTTCGCCCTGCTGCTCGCCGCGCTGGCCGCCACCTTCGCCGTGTTCGCGGTCATGCCCACCCCGCTGGCGCTGGGCGTCGCCCTGATCGTCGGCGGAGCGACAATCGCACCCGCGCTGACCCTGGAGAACACCCTGGTCGGCCGGATCGCCCCGGCCGGCATGCTGAACGAGGCGTACACCTGGGTGGTCACCGTCGCGGTCGCGGCGAGCGCGGCCGGCGGCTCGGTGGCCGGCCTGATCGTGGATCACGCCGGTGGCGTCCGGTGGGCGTTCCTGTTCGCCGGGGCGGCCGTCGCCGTCGGGGCCGCGGTCGCCGCCCTGCCCGCCGGACCCATCGCCCGCGCCGAAACCACAGCGGTACGCGCCGAAGAACTCGTCCCGGTCTGACGGCTCGACGTTCGGTAGTCAGGCTCCGGTGGCCCTCCGGCGGTGTTTCCGCGCGTAGATCAGGGCAGCCAGACCAAGAACCGCCAGAGCGCCAGCGACCCATGATGCGGTCTGAAACCTCTGCTCGAACGCGAGGGCTTCCGCGTTCTCCTGCTGGATGACCTCGGGCGTCGGGTCCTGATCAGGCAGGGTGATCCCGTAATTCCAGAACGTAAGGCAGGGAAGCAGACACGAAGCCAGTAACAGGAGGACTCCGACGACCGTCAGCAAACGCGCACGGGACACCTCGAGAGGCTCTCACAGCCCTGATCGTCACGCCGTTCCGGCGGCCTCGGAAACCGCATCGGTCGACACCCCGCTTGGGTCGGAGCCGGCGGGTCGACGAGGACCAGGTCCAGGCCGTCGCAGGTCGATCGTGCGTGACCAACGACGACCACGTGTGACGACGTCTGCCCAGGTGGCAAGGCGTGGTCGGCCCCAATGACCAGGCCGGCCGAGCCTTCCTTACCGGTAGTTGTCGAACTGGAGGGCGACGCCGAAATCCTCACCCTTGAGCAGCGCGATGACGGCCTGGAGGTCGTCCCTCTTCTTGCCGGTGACGCGCAGCTGGTCGCCCTGGATCTGCGCCTGCACGCCCTTGGGGCCCTCATCGCGGATCTTCTTGCTGATGGCCTTGGCCTTGTCCTGCTCGATGCCCTCGACAACCTTGCAGTCGATCTTGAAGATCTTGCCGGACTGGCGCGGCTCGCCGGCGTCCAGCGCCTTCAGCGAGATGTTCCGCTTGATGAGCTTCTCCTTGAAAACGTCCAGTACGGCACGAACACGCTCCTCGGTCTCCGCCTGAAGGCCGATCGCCTCCTTGCTGGACCAGGAGATCTCCGCCCCGGTGCCGCGGAAGTCGAACCGAGTCGTGAGCTCCTTCGCCGCCTGCCGGACGGCGTTGTCGACCTCCTGGTGGTCAACCTTGCTCACAATGTCAAACGACGGGTTCGCTGCCATGTTTCTGCTCCTGCTGTCCGGCGGTCTGGGCCTGCAGTCGGCCACCGACCAGCGGCACGACCCCCTGACCGTACCCGGTTGCGTCGGCACCGGGGGGAGCCGCTATCCTTGCTTCCGCCGCCGCGTTACGACGCGGTGGGGTGCCCTGGCGGGTTGCCCGAGCGGCCAATGGGAGCGGACTGTAAATCCGTCGCGAAAGCTTCAGAGGTTCGAATCCTCTACCCGCCACCAGGGAGCGGCAAGGCCCCTGACCTGCGAAAACGCAAGTCAGGGGCCTTTGCTGTCTCCTGCTGTTGTTGACTCGCCCGCCTGCCTATCTGACTGACGCTGCGGTGTCGGGCCAGAATGTCCGAGTGATCGTCAGAGGGGCGTTGCCCTACGCGACGCCGTCGGCGCTGGGCCTGGTCTCAGTCCTCCTGGCGGTTCTCAAGTGACGGAGTTGGTGGCGCAGGGCAGACGCTCGGCGCAGCGTGAGGTGATTCCCCCGGTTCTGGCTGGGATCGCAATGGGGATGGTGGCCTTCATCGCCGACCTCGTGCCGGAAACCGTGGGTAGGTTTCTCGTGCCAGCCTTCAGCTCGGGATTCGCCTGGGGCATCGTGGCCCTCGTCGTGAGCTACTACGCCCCGACCTTGAGGTCCGCCCTCGTCGCTGGGGTGGGCACCCTCGCCCTGGCAACCCTGACCTACTACGGCCTCATCGCCTCACTGGGCCGGCAGTGGCTCAGCGGTTCAGCGCCACCACCGGACGGGCTCGGCTCCGTCGTGCGCGCGTCGGCCTTCTGGGTGGCTGGTTCATTGTTTGGCGGATTGGTGCTTGGCTACCTCGCCCACGTCTTCAGGGCGGGCACCACCCGCAACGCCGGCATCGCTCTCGGCGTAGCGCTCGGGCTGCTTGCCGGGGAAGCGGCCTACACCGTCCTGCGCATCGCGTTCGTCTGGGTCGGTCCCATGGATTCTTTCGTCTGGACGAGGCTGGGGACGGCAGCGGTGCAACTTCTTCTTGCGGCTGTAGCCGCGCTCGTTGCGATACGGCTCCGCCGGCCACCGGTCTCACGGCGGGTCTTCTTGATGGCCGTCGCGGTGTCGACGGTGGCGAGCATCGCGAATTGGCATCTCATCGAGTCGGTTCGGATGACGCTGTAGCCGCGAGCGGCGTCCTGAGAGCAACGTGTTATCCGCGGGCAGATGGTGGGCGGCTCTCCCTCGGCGCAGCTCGCCCGTCCGGCTTTCGTACCGCCTGCCGCGATCGCGCCTTGCGGACTGCGTCTGTCTCGAAACTGGTCGTCGGGGCGTCGGCCGATCGGGCCAGGCCTGGCCGCTGCGGCGTCCTCAGCGACCCGTTTCTACCTCGTCAGTAGCATCGCCTGATGCCGACTGAGATCGTCTTCGAGACTCATTCCTGGAGCGAGGACAACGACCGAGGTCTTGCTACCGGGTGGCTGCCGGGCCGGTTGTCGTCCCGGGGAAGGGCGCTGGCAGCCGACCTCGGCCAGCGTAGGAGAGGCGACGGCATCGAGGCGGTATTCACCTCGGACCTGCGTAGGGCTGTGGAGACGGCCGACATAGCCCTCGCGGGAACCACCATCCCCCTGCTGCACGATTGGCGCCTGCGGGAGTGTGACTACGGGGAACTTAACGGTCTCCCGGCCGCCGACCTGCATGCGCGGCGCAGCCGGTATCTCGACCATCCCTACCCCGGGGGTGAGAGCTGGCGACAGGCCGTGCACCGGGTCGGTCGGTTTCTCGACGATCTGTCGCTGCGATGGGCGGGCCGGCGAGTTTTGGTGATCGGGCACGTTGCCACTCGGTGGGGCCTCGACCATTGGATCAATGGGGTCCGGCTGGAGGACCTGGTCGACGCTGACTTCGCCTGGTGTGAGGGCTGGGAGTACCGGATGGAAGAACATCAAGGTCCGCGAAACAGGCGTTAGCGGGCCGAGGGCGCCCGGCCTCCAAGGCCAAGACCAAAAACCTCAACCTCTGGTACGCACACAGCCGCGCGTACGTCGGGATGAAGTGGCCCTGGGCGGCGGCACAGACGCGCTGCGCCGTTGGCTAGGACGGGTGACACGCCGGCCGGGTCCCTGGCGCATTCCACGAGCGGTGATGCTCCGTGTGCCGAGCGATGAGTTCCACCTTGACCGATACGTTGATGATCTGCTTATGTTGATGACATGACTAAGCCGCCCGCACCGATGCGTGAACCCACATATTTCATCCTCGCCGCGTTGCAGGACGAGCCGCTACACGGCTACGCCATCGTCAAGCGCGCACTGGAGTTGTCCGACGGGCGAGTGCGGTTGACGACCGGCACGCTGTACGCCGCGCTGGACCGGCTCACCGGTGAGGAGATGGTGCGGGTGGCCGAGGAGACGGTGGTCAACGGTCGTGCCCGTCGCACGTATGAGCTGACCGAACGCGGGTTGTCCGCACTGCACGGGGAGGCTGCGCGGCTGATCGCGGCGGCTCGGGTCGTTCGAGACCGTTCCGTACGGTCGACGGTCGCGACGGTCCGGACGGCGCCGGCATGACCGGCCTGGAGCGCCGCTACCGGTGGCTGCTGCGCGCGTACCCTCGGGCCTACCGGCAGTACCGCGCCGACGAGATGCTGGAAACGCTGCTGGTCGCGGGTGAGACGGACCGGAGGCACCCGAGGCTCCGGGAGTCCCTCGCACTCGTGCTGGGTGGTCTGCGGGTCCGCTCCGGTGTGGACCGGCTCGGCTCCCGGGAGACCCTGCGACACTCGGCGCTGCGATTGACCGCGCTGTCCCTGCTCGTGTGCGGCGTTGCGCTCGCGGCTCTGCCTCTTCTCTGGCGCTTGTGGATGCTGGTGCAGGGTGGTTCCGCCAGCAACGAGCATGAGGGGAGCCTGGTCACGCCCTCATTGTTGCTTCTCGCCCTGGCCGCAGCGGCCTGGGCTCGTTACGGTCTCGCGCTCGCCATGACGATCGGCGCCTTCGGCGCGGAGATCTGGTACGCCGTGGCGAATGAGCCGTGGTATCTGCAGCCGTGGGCGGGACTCGACACGCTGCTGGGGGTCCGGACGGGTCTCTACCTGCCCATGCAACCCTCGATGTGGGCGTGCGCGCTGGCCGCACTGACGATGGTGCCGCTGCTTCGGGCGCGCCAGTCACGGGCGGCGCGGCCATGGATCTGGCTTGTCGTCGTGGCAATGACCATCACTGTCGTGACGCCCAATCCGCTCAATGGCTGGGTCGACCAGTTGACCCTGCCGGTCATCGTGGCCGCGGGGCTGGTGGCGGCTCTGGTGGGCGCGGCGCTCGATGTGCGGATATCGATCGCTGCCAGCGCAGTCCTCCTGGCGCTACTCCTGCCCATGGTTGCCGACAAGCAAAACCATTGGGTGCTTTACGGTCTGGAGGAGTTCGGACCGCGAGACTTCCTTCTCGGAGCCGTGCTCGGAGTCTTGGCAATCAACATCGCGGTCAGCCGATTGGCCGCCCGCCGGCAAGTCGCCCTGTGAGCAGCGTGGCATCCGATCGCGGAACGCAGGAGGGGCGGGCCGACGGGAGAGTGAGCCATAAGCTGGCGCGATGGTGGCGGAGCGTGGAGTGATCGACCTGGACGACCACGATCGCCAGCCGGCGGCGTACGACCCGGACCGCCTCATGCCCAGGTCGAAGGTGGTTGTCTGGCTGGCCGCTGTCTTCCTGGTCGGCGCTCTGCTTGGTGGTGTCGGTGTGAACGAGCTGCGAGCCTCGCAGGCAGAGCGGGAACGTGCCGCTTCGGTCTCACTCGTGGCCCTCCCTGCGTCTGCCGGAGGCGGAGGCTTGGACGTCGAGGGCGTCCTGCGGTTGGAGGGGCAGCTCGCGGTGATCAACACTGGTCCGGCGCCGATCACGGTCGTTGCGGTCACCGGGCAACGACCCGGCGCTGAGGTGCATGGCACCGGCGGGTCTGTGGTGTTACGTCCCGGTGGCACCGGCTGGGTCGAGGTCAAGCTCCGCTTCGAATGCGCGACCGCGTTCGGCAGCGAGCCGTTGTCGGTGCGATTGTCGGTCGAGGCCGCCGACCGGCAGGCGAGAGAGGTCACCTATTCCGTCGCTCTGGCCGGAAGCGTCTGGCACCTCAATGCGGAACGGCCGTGCGAGTACCTCGCGCGCGAGGGTTCAGCGCGCCAGCAGGAGGACAGCCCCGGCAGCTAGGCCACGGGAGTCCGTCCGACGGCGCCTGAATTGTCGTTTCGGTCCGCTCGCGGTTGGCCCGCTGCGAGACTGGCTGCTGCCCGCTCCGCCGGAGCGCCGGCACCGGTCGTCCCAACCCGGCAGGTGGAGAGCATGTCCGACAACGAGATCCGTCCCTTCCGGCTCGACACGCCGGAGGAAGCAATCGCGGACCTGCGCCGCCGGATCGCGGCCACCCGCTGGCCGACCCGGGAGTTGGCCACCGATCGCTCCCAGGGCGTGCAGTTGGCGACGGTCCAGGAGTTGGCCCGCTACTGGACGACGGAGTACGACTGGCGCGCGTTCGAGACGAAGCTGAACGCCTTACCGCAGTACACCACCCACATCGACGGCGTTGAGATCCACTTCATTCACGTGCGGTCGCAGCACGAGGATGCTCTGCCGATGATCATTACGCACGGCTGGCCGGGCTCGGTCGTGGAGCTGCTCGGGGTCATCGGTCCGCTCACCGATCCGACCGCACACGGCGGTCAGGCCGAGGACGCCTTCCACCTCGTCCTGCCGTCGCTGCCGGGTTACGGCTTCTCGGGCGAGCCAGCCGAGCTGGGCTGGGAGAACGGACGCATCGCGCGGGCGTGGGCGGAGCTGATGAACCGCCTCGGTTACGCGCGCTACGTCGCGCAGGGTGGCGATGTGGGTGCCGCCGTCACGGACGCCATGGGCCGCCAGGCGCCTGCGGGGCTGCTCGGCATCCACGTCAACCTGCTGGCCGGTGCCATTGGCATCCAGGACCAACTGCCGGCGGAGTCCGCGCAGGAACGTGCCGCGCACGACGCGCTCAACCTGTTCACGATGGATGGATTCGGTTACTTCCTGGAGCAGACCACCCGGCCGCAGACGATCGGCTACTCCCTGCTGGACTCACCCATCGGGCTGGCGGCCTGGATGTTCGACCACGACACCGACAGCTACTACAAGATCTCCCGAGCGCTCGTCGATGGCGAACCCGTAGGCGGTCTTACCCGGGACACGATCGTCGACAACGTCACGCTGTACTGGCTGACCGGCACCGGTGCCTCGTCCGCGCGGTGGTACTGGGAGTTCGGACGGTTCTTGGCGGCGACCGCCGCGGCCGGCCAGGCTCCGCCGCCGGTCACGGTTCCGGTCGGCTTCACCACCTTCCCCGGCGAGATCTGGCCTGCCCCGCGCAGCTGGGCGGAGACGGTCTACCCCGGCCTCGCGTACTTCAACGAGGCCGATCGTGGCGGCCACTTCGCCGCGTGGGAGGAGCCGGAGACGTTCGCCGTGGAGCTGCGGGCCGCGTTCCGGCCGCTGCGCGAGTCCTGAGCCCCAACCGGCACGCTCATTAGATAGATGACAGTGACCTGTTGCCGCGACGTAGCGACGAGTAGTGTGCGTACGGATGGAGGGGCGACAGTTCAATTCAACTGTTACGTCTAGTAGGTGCGCTTTCTCTACTAGGTCGTTTCTTGGGCATTCCCACCTGGGTTGATCAGCAGATGGTCTGGCCGGACGTTGTGCCGACCCGGCCGAGCGGGTCGGCTCGCGGGTCGGTTGGCCCGATCGCGGGTGGGGAGCTTTCCTGGCGGACGTCGCTGTGGCACCATCGTGGAATCTCCATCCCCGCACAGCCCCCTTGCCGACAGGAGTTCCAAATGTCTGGTCGAAAGTTTGGCCGGCTGCGCACGGCGTCGATCGTCCTCGCCGCGCTGGCCGTTGGTGTCCTTGGCGCTCAACTCGGCAGTGGCTTCCAGTCCCAGCTGATCGAGTGGGGTGCCCCCGCCGGCCACAGCGTTTCGGTTTCGAGTGGAGCGTCAAGCGTCGCTCGGTGACCCCGGTGCGGCGGCGACGTGCCCGATGACAGGGCGGTGCGGTGTCACCTAAGGCTGTCCGACGTCGTACGACAGAGCACGCCTGGCTGATCACGGCTCCCCTCGCCGCGATCGCCCTGGTGGGATCGTTGGTTCTCGCGCTGACGGTGCCGATCCACCTGGAGGATTGGCCGAAGGCTCTTGCGTTGCTGGTGGTGATGGTTGCCGCCGGGATACCAACGCTCAGCTTCGTCGTCCGCCGTCAGGCGGTGGTCGTGACCCTTCTCGAGATTCCACTCATTCTCGCCCTCTTCTGGCTGTCGCCGCTGCTCATGGTCGTCGTCGCCACGGCGGCCGAGCTCTTCACCCAGATTCATCGCGGCTACGCGCCGCCGAAGTTCTGGTTCAACGTCGCCCGGGCGGCGGCTGGATTCTCCGTCGCCGGGCTGGTGTTGGCCGCCATGCCGCCGCACGAGGGGGTGGGCCCGTCCACGTGGGGCGCGGTCTTCGCCGCTGTCGCCGCCAACGCGTTGATCAGCCTGGTCGCCGTGGTCGGCGTTATCACCCTCCTGCAAGGCTGGCAGGGCACCAGGGAGACGGCGAGTACGGCCGTCCAGGTCCTGCTGACCACGGCGTTGAACGTCGCGGTCGGGATGATCATCCTGATCGCCCTGGCGACGACGTTCTGGTCGATCCTGCTGCTGCTGGCCCTGGCGGTGGCCGGCGTCCTGCTCTACCGCTCGTACTCGCAGTTCATTCGGCAGCACCGCACCCTGGGCGACATGTACGAGTTGACCCGGGCAATGAGCGAGGCGGGTCAGGAGGGCAACCTGACGGACGCGCTGCTCGGCCGGCTCCGATCTCTCATGCAGGCGGAGTACGCCACGCTGTGGCTTCCGGCGCAGGGCCGGCACCCGGAGGTCCTGCTCACCGCACGCCTCGACGACCGGGGTCTGCTCGACGTCGCCCCGACCCCGCCGGTGATCCGGGAGAAGACGCGTAAGTCGGGTCGGACGGTCGCTCTCGGTCGGGCCTTCGGCGGTGACCCGACGCTGCGGTCCGCGCTCGCCGACTCCAAGGTCAAGGACGTCATCGCGGTGCCCCTGCGTTCCGGGCAGGCGGTGATCGGCACGCTGGAGGTGGCCAACCGGCTCAGCGACGTGGGCCACTTCGCTCCGGCTGACATCCCCATCTTCGAGACCGTGGCGGCGCATGCCGCCGTCGCCCTGGAGAATTCGCGGCTGGTCGACAGGCTCCGGCACGACGCGTACCACGACGCGCTGACCCGGCTGCCCAACCGCCGGCGGATCACCGGCGCGCTCGCGGAGTCGTTCACGATCGCCGCCCCCGGCGAGGTGGTGGCACTGCTGCTCTTCGACGTGGACGGGCTGCGCCAGGTCAACGAGTCCCTGGGGCACGCGGCGGGGGACAAGGTCCTCGCCGAGGTCGCCAGCCGGTTGCGGGCCAGCGCACCGTCGTCGGCCCTGGTCGGCCGCGCGGGTGGGGACGAGTTCCTGGTGACGCTGCGGTTGGAGAGCGCGGAGGCGGCGCTCGAGTTGGCGGCGCAACTACGCGACCAGATTCGTGACGAGATGGTCTTCGACGCGCTCACCCTCGACGTCAACACCGCCGTCGGGGTGGCCGTGCACCCCGATCACGGCAGCGACGCGGCGACTCTGCTGCTCCGGGTCGACCTCGCGGCCACGGCGGCCAAGTCGGTGCCGGGCAGCGTGCAACTGTTCAACCCGGCGCTGGAGTCCCGATCGTTGCGCCGGCTGGGTCTGGCGGGCGATCTGCGCCGCGCACTGGATCAGGACGAGCTGGAGGTCTACTTCCAGCCCAAGGTGACGCTGCGGGATCGGCGTCTGGTGGGTGTCGAGTGCCTGGCGCGCTGGGAGGACCCGACGCACGGCACGGTCGCTCCCGAGGACTTCGTGGCGGTGGCCGAGCACACCGGCCAGTTGAGCAGGCTCACCGAGGTGGTCCTCCGCGAGGGGCTGCGCCGCAGCCGGGACTGGGCGTTGGCCGATCAGCCGCTGCCGATCGCGGTCAACATCGCCGCTCGTACGCTCACCGACCAGCACTTCCCGGACCGGGTCCAGGAGTTGCTGACCGAGTACGGGGTGCCGGCGCAGCGGCTGACCCTGGAGATCACCGAGGCGGGAGTGTTGGACGGCACCGATCGGCCCATTCCGACCCTGCAACGGCTGCGCGACCTGGGTGTCCGGCTGTCGGTCGACGACTTCGGCACGGGCGACTCCTCGCTGGCACACCTGCGCCGGCTGCCGGTGCACGAGGTGAAGGTGGACCGCTCCTTCGTCCAGGGCATGGCGACCGACCCGGGGGACCTGGCCATCGTCAACGCCGTGGTGACCCTCTCCCAACAGTTCGGCCTGGCGGTGGTCGCCGAGGGCGTGGAGAGTGAGCTGACCCTGGAGCTTCTCCAGGACATCGGCTGTGAGATCGGGCAGGGCTTCCTGTTCAGCCGGCCGCTGCCGTACGAGCGGCTGGCCGCCTGGTTCGGCGCTCAGGTCGAGCCGGAATCGATCTCCAACGGGGAGCTGCCGCGCCTTCGCGTGGTGCCCTGAGCAGGGCGAAGACGATCACCGGGGATCCGATTTCACCTGTCGAGCCGGGCCGTGTACTCTTACTTCTGCGCGCCCCACGGGGAGTTCGCGCAGGCCCCCTTAGCTCAGTCGGCAGAGCGTCTCCATGGTAAGGAGAAGGTCTACGGTTCGATTCCGTAAGGGGGCTCGAGGGTTCAGCTGGACCCATCGCAGCGGTGTAGCTCAGATGGTAGAGCAAGCGGCTCATAATCGCTGTGTCGCCGGTTCAAGTCCGGCCACCGCTACTCTCGTCTTCCGGGCTCGTTGCCGGTGGTCGTAAGAAATGGGCGCTTCCGGCGCCCACTTTGCATGTCCGCGCTGTCAGCGTCTAGGCTGGCGCGTCGTAGTTGTTTCCGTTAGCGAGGAAGGCACTCCGCCGTGGCGAAGGCTACCGATGTCCGGCCGAAGATCACTTTGGCGTGTGTGGAGTGCAAGGAGCGCAACTACATCACGCGCAAGAACCGGCGCAACGACCCCGACCGCATCGAGCTGAAGAAGTTCTGCCCGCGCGACGGTCGGCACACGGTCCACCGCGAGACCCGCTGACCGCTGGCCGGCCTCAGCCGGCCGCTGTCGAAGCTTTCCAATCGCCGATCTGACCGGTTTGGCGCGGCTCCGCCGCCGCCTACCGATCAGGTCGGCGATTGGGCTTTCCGTGTAGGTTCGCGGCATGTCCCTGGACCCTTCCTTCGTCGGCCGGACCTATCCGCCGACCGCCCCCTATCAGGTGGGCCGAGAAAAGATCCGCGAATTCGCCAGCGCCATCGGCGCCACCGACCCGGCCCACCACGACCCGGCTGCCGCGCGGGCGCTGGGCCACCCCGACGTGGTGGCCCCGCCGACCTTTCCGGTGATCGTGACGATGGCCGCGAGCAGCCAGATCATCGAGGACCCGGCCCTGGGTGTCGACTACAGCCGCCTGGTACACGGCGACCAGCGGTTCGCGTACACCCGGCCGGTGGTCGCCGGCGACGAGCTGGTCTGCGTCAACACCATCGAGGACGTCAGCACCAGGGGTGGGCACGGCTTCCTGACCACGCGCACCGACGTGAGCACCGTCGGCGGGGACCCCGTGGTCGCGGTCTGGGCCAGGTATGTCATTCGCGGGGAGGAGTGAGATGGAGTTGCCAGCACAGACGTTTCAGGTGACCCGTGCGGACCTGGTCCGCTACGCCGGCGCCTCGGGCGACTTCAACCCGATCCACTGGAGCGACCGGGTGGCCACCAAGGTGGGTCTGCCCGGGGTGATCGCCCACGGCATGTTCACCATGGCGCTGGTCGGTCGGGCGGTCACCGAGTGGGCCGGGTCTCCGGACGCGGTGGCCGAGTACGGCGTGCGTTTCACCCGGCCGGTGGTGGTCCCCGACGACGACCAGGGGACCGAGATCGAGGTCACCGCGCGGGTCCGTGAGGTGACCGAGGACGGTCTCACCCGACTCGAGGTGACCGCCACCTGCCTGGGCGAGAAGGTGCTGGCACAGGCGCGGGCAACCATCCGGACGGCGCGCTGAACCGAGCCCGCCACGCGTGGCAGAGAGACCGGTTGGGAAAGTCGGGCGGGTACCCGTACACTGGTCCGCCGTGGGGCAAGTGACCCCTGCTCGGTCGTCTGTGGCCGCGTGGGGCGAGTGTTGCCACATAGGGGTGTAGCTCAATTGGCAGAGCAGCGGTCTCCAAAACCGCAGGCTGCAGGTTCAAGTCCTGTCACCCCTGCGCCTCAGGCCTGACCGTTCCCGTGGGTCGCGCCGCCAGCCTGGCGGCGTCCGGCCCGTGGTGGTGGAATCGGCGGGGTGGTTCCGAGGCAATCGGGCCCTCCGGATGATCCACCGGCCGCGGCCCGTCGCGGGACGGTTGGGTCCGGCCGGCGTGACCAGCGCCGCGTACGCCACTCGGCGTGCGACCCCAGATTCCGCGACGGAGGGCGAAGTGGCCGACAACAAGCGGCGCGGCGAGGACGCCGGCGACGATCGTCTGGACGACGATGTCGTCGACGAGGTTGCCGACGACGACGCCTCCAGCGCGGACGAGCCGGTTTCCCGGGGAGGCACCGCCACGCGGTCCCGTGCCCGGGCGGAGTCGGCGGACAGCCGGCCGACCACGCGGTCGGAAACGGGTCGGGTGGGCGTGTTCGGTCGCATCGCCCGGTTCTTCCGCGAGGTCGTAGCCGAACTGCGTAAGGTCATCTGGCCGACCCGCAAGGAGTTGCTGACCTACACCGCCGTGGTGGTGGCGTTCGTCGCGGTGATGCTGACGATCGTGGGTGTGCTGGACTTCGGCTTCGCCAAGGTCGTGTTGTTTGTCTTTGGCAACTCGGACTGACCGGCTGCCTCCAGCCGATAGTGATGGAAGTGAGCGAGCGTGCCTGAGTACGACGAGACCGCCGGACCCGTGGACGAGCAGTCCGCGGTCGCGACGGCGGCTGGTGACGAGTCGGTTGAGGCCGCCAGCGAGCCGGAGTTCCCCACGACCGAGCCCGCGCCGGACGAGGATTTCGACCCCGTCGCCGAGTTGAGGCAGAAGCTGCGCTACGCGCCGGGTGACTGGTACGTCGTGCACTCGTACGCCGGGTACGAGAACAAGGTCAAGACCAACCTCGAGACCCGGATCACGAGCCTCGACATGGAGGACTTCATCTACCAGGTCGAGGTGCCGACTCGGGAAGAGGTCGAGGTCAAGAACGGCAAGCGTTCGCAGATCCAGGCCAAGGTCTTCCCGGGCTACATCCTGGTCCGGATGGAGTTGACCGCCGAGTCGTACTCGTGTGTCCGGAACACCCCGGGTGTGACCGGCTTCGTCGGTGCGACCGACCGGGCCGACCGGCCGGCTCCGCTCTCGCTCGACGAGGTGCTGAAGTGGCTGGCGCCGGCCGTCGAGACCGAGCAGAAGAAGTCGAAGCCGGAGATCAAGGTCCTCGACTTCGAGGTGGGCGACTCCGTCACCGTCACCGACGGCGCGTTCGCGTCGCTGCCGGCCACGATCAGCGAGATCAACGCCGACCAGCAGAAGCTCAAGGTGCTGGTGTCGATCTTCGGTCGCGAGACGCCGGTGGAGCTCAACTTCAACCAGGTCGCCAAGATCTGATTGGTCGTCGGCGGCGGGTCCGACCCGCCGCCGACGGCGGCGTACGCCCTCCCGCTCGACCTCGGCGGACGAGTGGGCTGCGGCCTGCGCTACTCTTGAATGTCGCCGCTGTCGCACCGCGCTGACCGTGCGCGTTCCGAGGGCGGCGACAGCCGCATTTTCCCAGCTCCAAGCCCCAGGAAGTGACATGCCTCCGAAGAAGAAGCTCGTCAAGACGTTCACGCTTCAGTTGCCGGCGGGCCAGGCCACGCCGGCGCCGCCGGTCGGCCCCGCGCTGGGCCAGCACGGCGTGAACATCATGGAGTTCTGCAAGTCCTACAACTCGCAGACCGAGTCCCAGCGGGGCGACATCGTTCCCGCCGAGATCAGCGTGTACGAGGACCGGTCCTTCACGTTCGTGCTGAAGACCCCGCCCGCTGCCCGGCTGCTGATCAAGGCTGCCGGTGTGCAGAAGGGTTCGGGTGTTCCGCAGTCCGAGAAGGTCGGCTCGGTCAGCCGCGCCCAGCTGCGTGAGATCGCCGAGAAGAAGATGGCCGACCTCAACGCCAACGACCTGGCCCAGGCCGAGAAGATCATCGCCGGCACCGCCCGGTCGATGGGTATCACCGTCAACGACTGACGTCGGCCCAGGCCGTCGATCCGACCGTGGGAGGGCCCGCGCCGAGCGGCCCGCCAGAGACCACAGGAGTAATCAGCAATGCAGCGCAGCAAGAGCTACCGCAAGGCCGCCGATGTCATCGACCGGTCGAAGCTCTACACCCCCGCCGAGGCCGTGAAGCTGGCCAAGGAGACCACCAACGTCAAGTTCGACGCCACGGTCGAGGTCGCCATGCGCCTCGGCGTCGACCCCCGCAAGGCGGACCAGATGGTCCGCGGTGTGGTCAACCTGCCGCACGGCACCGGTAAGACCGCCCGCGTGATCGTGTTCGCCAGCGGCGCGAAGGCCGAAGAGGCCGCTGCCGCGGGTGCGGACGAGGTGGGCACCGACGAGTTGGTCGCCCGGATCCAGGGTGGTTGGCTCGACTTCGACGCGGCTATCGCCACGCCGGACCAGATGGCCAAGATCGGCCGGATCGCGCGGATCCTGGGCCCGCGCGGTCTCATGCCGAACCCGAAGACCGGCACGGTGACCATGGACGTCACCAAGGCGGTGCAGGACATCAAGGGCGGCAAGATCACCTTCCGGGTGGACAAGCACTCCAACCTGCACCTGATCATCGGTAAGGCCTCCTTCACGGAGAGCCAGCTGGTAGAGAACTACGCTGCGGTGCTCGACGAGGTGCTGCGTGCCAAGCCGTCCGCGGCCAAGGGCAAGTACCTCCGCAAGGTCATCGTGACCTCCACGATGGGCCCGGGTGTTCCGGTCGACCCCAACCTGGTCAAGAACCTCACCGGAGACCCCGCCGAGGGCTGAGCGACAATCTGCTCCACCGGGGCGCCGCCACGATCGTGGCGGCGCCCCTTGGCGTCCAGGGCCTGTTTCATGAGGGCGGTCGAGCCGAGGCGGAGGCCGGGCGGCGGTCCGGCAAGGCGCGGTTTCGTCCGGATACCGGTGTTGTATCCGGACGAAACCGCAACGCCGCCGGTCGTCGTCCGGGCCCGCCGCAGGCCGGCCAGTCCTTATGAAACAGGCCCTAAGGTGTGGCACCCTCTATCCCTATGCGGCTGGAGAACGTCTGGTTGCGGTACCACAGGCGTGGGCCGTGGGTGCTGCACGGCGTGGACGTGCGGATCGGTCCGGGTGAGGTGGCTGTCGTTCTGGGTCGCAACGGGGCCGGCAAGTCGACACTGCTCCAGGTGGCCGCGGGGGTGCTCCGGCCCGACCGGGGCCGGGTCACCGACCGTCCGGCACGGGTGGGCTGGGTGCCGGAGCGCTTTCCCGCCGACCAGCCGTTCACCGTGACCCGCTACCTGACCGGGATGGCCCGCGCGGCGGGCCTGGGCGCGGCGGCGGCCGACGAGGCGGTGGCCTCCTGGACCGACCGGCTCGGGTTGTCCGCCTTCCGTTCGGTCCGCCTGCCGGAGCTGTCCAAGGGCACCGCGCAGAAGGTGGGCCTCGCCCAGGCGATGCTGCGTCCACCGGGCCTGCTGGTGCTCGACGAGCCGTGGGAGGGGCTGGACGCCGCCACCCGCGAGCTGGTTCCCGAGCTGATCGCCGAGGTGCTCGCCGCCGATGGTGCCGTGCTGGTCAGCGACCACCGCGGCGAGACGGTCCGGCTGCCGACCGCGCGCCGCTGGTCGGTGGCCGATGGGACACTGACCGAGGAGACGTCGTCGGCGGACGAGGCGTTCTCGGTGGTCGAGGTCGCGGTGCCGACCGCGCGGGTCGCCGGCACCGTCGCCCGGATGCGCGCCGAGGGCCACCACATTCTTCGGGTACGCGCCGACGCCTCCACCCCCGCACCGCAGGCTCGTCCCGCATCGACCGCCCCGACCCGCCCGGACGGTGCGCCGGCAGCCGAACAGCCCACGGCCGCCGAGGGCGTCCACACGGTCGAGCAGGCAGCGGAGGAGGCCCGGTGATCGCCCTGGTACGGATGCGGCTGGCCGGCCTCCTGCGGACCGGTCGGGCGTTGGCGCCGCTGCTCGCCGGCCTCATCGTGCTCGGCACGCTCTACGGCGGCGGCCGAGCCCAGCCAGCGGAGGCGTACGGCGTCTCGGCCGTGGTGCTCTTCCCGGTGCTCGCCTGGCAGACCAAGATCCTGCTGGACGTCGAGCCGGACGTGCAGCGCCGGCTGGCCCAGGTGACCGTCGGGGTGGCCCGCGAGCGGCTTGCCGGGCTCCTCGCCGCGGGCGTGGCGGCGCTGCCAACGGTGGCCGTCGCGCTGCTCTTTCCGTGGCTGGTCGGCGGGGTCACCGGCCCGGTGGAGCCGGGGGACCGGTCGATCCCGGTCGGGATCGCGCTGGGGCTGTGGGCGCACCTGCTCGCCGTACCCGCCGCTGTCGCCCTCGGTGCGCTGGCCAGCCGCGCGTCGGTGGGCGGTGCCGCGTACGGCGTCGCGGTGCTGACCCTCGGCGGTGTCGGCGCGGTGGTGTTCGGCCTGAGCGATTCGGTGGCGCCCTGGTTGGCACCGCCGATCATGGCCGCCGCCCGCGCCACCGCGAGCCACGCCACGGCGCTCACCCTGCTGGGGCTGACCGGGTGGGCGCTGGCCTGGAGCGCCGCGGTCGTCGGCGGCTACCTGTGGCGGCGGCGGGCTCACGGCTGACCGGCGCCGGCGTCGGTGACGTGGCTCACCAGGCGCGATTTGGTGCTGGTGGCCGGGGCGCGTAGTCTTCAACCGTCATCCGTGCTCTCATGGATGAGGAACCACCCAAAGACCGCTGGTCACCGTGCTCCGGCACGGTCGAAGGTCCCGCGACAACGGGCGACCCGCGTAGGGCGGCAAGCGTAACTCGGCAGTGAGACATGGTCCGCCGACTGTGTTGATCCACCGGCCCTCGCCCCGTGCGCCCTGCGCCGGGGCTTTTTCGTTGTCGTGCTGCCTCCGCCCCCGTTCCGGCTTCGGCTGTGACGGGGACCAGCCTCGAGTAACGAGAGAGGAGGGACATGGCGGACAAGCCGATTCGGGCCGACAAGGCCACGGCCGTCGCTGAGCTGACCGAGAGCTTCCGCAGCTCGGGCGCCACCGTGCTGACCGAGTACCGCGGTCTGACGGTTTCCCAGCTCACCCAGCTTCGGCGCTCGCTCGGCGCCGAGACCAGCTACACGGTCGCGAAGAACACGCTGGCGAAGCGTGCTGCGACGGACGCGGGCATCACCGGCCTCGACGAGCTGTTCACCGGTCCTACCGCGCTGACTTTCGTTTCGGGCGACGTCGTCGAGGCGGCGAAGGGGCTTCGCGACTTCGCGAAGGCCAACCCGAAGCTCGTCATCAAGGGCGGTGTCTTCGAGGGCAAGGCCATTTCCGCGGCCGAGGTCACGAAGCTTGCCGACCTGGAGTCCCGCGAGGTGCTGCTGGCCAAGCTGGCCGGCGCGATGAAGGGCAACCTGAGCAAGGCCGCGGCCCTGTTCCAGGCTCCGCTGTCGAAGACCGCACGTCTGGCGGCCGCACTGCAGGACAAGCGCGAGAAGGAGGGCGCCGAGGCGGCCTGAGGCCCCCACGGCGCACCAGTTCTTACTTAACAGAATCAGGAAAGGACGCCAGATATGGCGAAGCTCAGCACCGACGAGCTGCTCGACGCGTTCAAGGAGATGACGCTGATCGAGCTCTCTGAGTTCGTGAAGCAGTTCGAGGAGACCTTCGAGGTCACCGCCGCGGCTCCGGTCGCGATCGCCCAGGGTGGTGGCGGCGGCGCCGCTGCTGCCCCGGTCGAGGAGGAGAAGGACGAGTTCGACGTCATCCTCGAGGCTGACGGCGGCAAGAAGATCCAGGTCATCAAGGTCGTGCGTGAGCTGACCGGCCTGGGCCTCAAGGAGGCCAAGGACGCGGTCGAGTCCGCGCCGAAGGCCATCCTGGAGAAGGTCAACAAGGAGACCGCCGACAAGGCGAAGGCCAAGCTCGAGGGTGAGGGCGCCAAGGTCACCCTCAAGTGACCTGAGCTCCACCTGCGCGTACCTGGCTCGTGAGCCGGGACACGATCGCGTCGCGGCGGGCGGTGATCCGACACGGATCGCCGCCCGCCGTGTTTGTGGTTCCGGAGCCGACCTGCCCCTGAGCTGGGCACCGATGGCCGCACCTGTCGATCCGGACGCGCCTGGCGGGTCGCCCTCCAGTGGGAAAGAAGAGCCGACCCGGATACCGGCCCTTGACGCGGCCCCGGGCTGCCAGGCACGCTGGCACCAGCAAGACACCGCGCTTGCGACGGCCACGACGTGGGTATGACAGCGGCGGCACCATCGGCCGCGTCGACCTGAGCGGCCCAGTGGGGACGTTGCGTTCTGAGCGGCCCGGCAGACCCCGGTTTACGGGGGCCGAGGCACGTTCCGCAAACGACCTGCGGGGTGGGCTGGACAGCGGTTAGCCTCTCGGCTACACTGCTAGTTTGCGCTGCCTTCCGACTTGACCCCTGCTCGGAAATGTCCGTTTACGGATATTTCTGGTGGGGTCATTGGAGTGCACGCGTACCAGCCGTTCTGCAGCACCGGTCCTCGGAAGGACGCATCTTGGCAGCTTCCCGCCCTGCGAAGACCAGTCGTACGTCGAGCGCATTCGCTCCCCGCCGAGTTTCATTCGGCAGGATCACCGAACACCTCGAGGTCCCCAACCTCCTTGCCATTCAAAACGAGTCCTTCGACTGGCTCGTGGGCAACGAGGCTTGGCAGGGCCGGTCGGCGGACGACCCGCACGCACGCTCGGGTCTCGCGGAGATCCTTGAAGAGATCAGTCCCATTGAGGACTTCTCCGGCACCATGTCGCTCTCCTTCTCGGCGCCGCGCTTCGACGAGGTCAAGGCCTCGATCGAGGAGTGCAAGGAGAAGGACCTGACCTACTGCGCTCCGCTCTTCGTGACCGCGGAGTTCACCAACAACACCACTGGCGAGATCAAGAGCCAGACGGTGTTCATGGGTGACTTCCCGATGATGACGCCCAAGGGCACCTTCGTCATCAACGGCACCGAGCGTGTCGTGGTCAGCCAGCTCGTCCGGTCCCCGGGCGTGTACTTCGACAAGCAGCCGGACAAGACCTCCGACCGCGACCTCTCCAGCGTCAAGGTCATCCCGAGTCGGGGTGCCTGGCTGGAGTTTGACATCGACAAGCGCGACACGGTCGGCGTACGCATCGACCGCAAGCGTCGGCAGGCCGTCACCGTCCTGCTCAAGGCCATCGGCTGGTCGGCCGAGCGGATCCGTGAGAAGTTCGGCTGGTCCGAGCTGCTGATGACCACGCTCGAGAAGGACCACATCGCCGGCCAGGACGAGGCCCTGCTCGACATCTACCGCAAGCTGCGCCCTGGCGAGCCGCCGACGCGCGAGAACGCCCAGACCCTGCTCGACAACCTCTTCTTCAACCCGAAGAGGTACGACGTCGCCAAGGTCGGGCGCTACAAGTTCAACAAGAAGCTCGAAGTCGCCGTGCCGATCACCACCGGCACGCTGACCGAGGACGACATCGTCGCCACCGTGGAATACCTCTGCCGGCTGCACGCCGGTGAGGACGGCTACGAGGCCGACGACATCGACCACTTCGGCAACCGGCGCCTGCGTACCGTGGGTGAGCTGATCCAGAACCAGGTCCGGGTCGGCCTGTCCCGGATGGAGCGGGTCGTCCGCGAGCGGATGACCACGCAGGACGTCGAGGCGATCACCCCGCAGACCCTGATCAACATCCGCCCGGTGGTGGCGGCGATCAAGGAGTTCTTCGGGACGTCTCAGCTGTCCCAGTTCATGGACCAGACCAACCCGCTGGCGGGTCTCACCCACCGGCGCCGGCTGAGCGCGCTCGGCCCGGGTGGTCTGTCCCGGGAGCGGGCCGGCTTCGAGGTCCGCGACGTGCACCCGTCCCACTACGGCCGGATGTGCCCGATCGAGACGCCGGAAGGCCCGAACATCGGCCTGATCGGCGCGCTGTCCACCTTCGCCCGGGTCAACCCGTTCGGCTTCATCGAGACGCCGTACCGGAAGGTCGTCGAGGGTCGGGTCACCGACCAGATCGACTACCTGACCGCGGACGAGGAGGACCGGTTCGTCAAGGCCCAGGCCAACGCGCGCCTGAAGGCTGACGGCACGTTCGCCGAGGACCGGGTGCTCTGCCGTCGTAAGGGCGGCGAGACCGAGGACGTCATCCCCGGTGCCGTCGACTACATGGACGTCTCGCCCCGGCAGATGACCTCGGTCGCGACCGCCATGATCCCGTTCCTCGAGCACGACGACGCCAACCGGGCACTGATGGGCGCGAACATGCAGCGCCAGGCGGTGCCGCTGGTCAAGGCCGAGGCGCCGCTCGTGGGTACGGGCATGGAGTACCGGGCCGCGGTCGACGCTGGCGACGTGGTTGTCGCCGAGGTCGGCGGTGTGATCGAGGATCTCTGCGCCGACTACGTCACCATCCACCAGGATGACGGCCACCGCCGGACGTACCTGCTGCACAAGTTCCGCCGCTCCAACGCCGGCTCCTGCGTCAACCAGAAGCCGGTCGTCTTCGAGGGCGACCGCGTCGAGGCCGGTCAGGTCATCGCCGACGGTCCGTGCACCGACGAGGGCGAGATGGCACTCGGACGCAACCTGCTGGTGGCGTTCATGTGCTGGGAGGGTCACAACTACGAGGACGCGATCATCCTGTCGCAGCGCCTCGTGCAGCAGGACGTGCTCACCTCGATCCACATCGAGGAGCACGAGGTCGACGCTCGGGACACCAAGCTCGGCCCGGAGGAGATCACCCGCGACATCCCGAACGTCAGCGAGGAAATGCTCGCCGACCTCGACGAGCGCGGCATCATCCGGATCGGTGCCGAGGTCGTTCCCGGCGACATCCTGGTCGGCAAGGTCACGCCCAAGGGTGAGACCGAGCTGACCCCGGAGGAGCGCCTGCTCCGCGCGATCTTCGGTGAGAAGGCGCGTGAGGTTCGGGACACCTCGCTGAAGGTGCCGCACGGCGAGACCGGCACGGTCATCGGTGTGCGCACGTTCTCCCGCGAGGACGGCGACGAGCTGCCGCCGGGTGTCAACGAGCTGGTCCGGGTCTACGTCGCCCAGAAGCGCAAGATCCAGGACGGCGACAAGCTCGCCGGCCGGCACGGCAACAAGGGTGTCATCTCGAAGATCCTGCCGATCGAGGACATGCCGTTCCTGGAGGACGGCACCCCGGTCGACATCGTGCTCAACCCGCTCGGTGTGCCGAGCCGGATGAACATCGGCCAGGTGCTGGAGACCCACCTCGGTTGGGTCGCCAAGACCGGTTGGAAGGTCGAGGGCGACGACACCGACTGGAAGCGTCAGCTCCGCTCGATCGACGCGCACGAGTCCGAGGGGGACACCAATGTGGCCACCCCGGTCTTCGACGGTGCCCGCGAGGAGGAGATCTCCGGTCTGCTCGAGTCGACCCTGCCCAACCGGGACGGCAAGCAGCTGATCGGCCGTACCGGCAAGGCGCAGCTGTTCGACGGTCGTTCCGGCGAGCCGCTGCCGGACCCGATCGCGGTCGGTTACGTCTACATCCTGAAGCTCAACCACCTGGTCGACGACAAGATCCACGCTCGTTCGACCGGTCCGTACTCGATGATCACGCAGCAGCCGCTGGGTGGTAAGGCGCAGTTCGGTGGTCAGCGTTTCGGTGAGATGGAGTGCTGGGCGATGCAGGCGTACGGCGCCGCGTACGCCCTGCAGGAGCTGCTCACGATCAAGTCCGACGACGTTCTCGGCCGGGTGAAGGTCTACGAGGCCATCGTCAAGGGCGAGAACATCCCGGAGCCGGGCATCCCGGAGTCGTTCAAGGTGCTGCTCAAGGAGCTGCAGTCGCTGTGCCTCAACGTTGAGGTGCTGTCCAGCGACGGTGTGGCCCTGGAAATGCGCGAGACCGACGACGAGGTGTTCCGGGCCGCTGAGGAGCTGGGCATCGACCTGTCCCGGCGCGAGCCGAGCTCGGTCGAAGAGGTCTGAGGTGAGTGGTCGGGGGCCGGCTCGCCGGCTCCCGACCCCACCCGAGAATTAGCAGTACAGACGACGACATAGGGGACATAGTGCTCGACGTCAACTTCTTCGACGAGCTGCGCATTGGTCTCGCCACCGCCGACGACATCCGTCAGTGGTCGCACGGCGAGGTCAAGAAGCCTGAGACGATCAACTACCGCACCCTGAAGCCGGAAAAGGACGGGCTCTTCTGCGAGAAGATCTTCGGTCCGCAGCGGGACTGGGAGTGCTACTGCGGTAAGTACAAGCGCGTCCGGTTCAAGGGCATCATCTGTGAGCGCTGCGGCGTCGAGGTGACTCGCTCCAAGGTCCGTCGTGAGCGGATGGGGCACATCGAGCTCGCCGCTCCGGTGACCCACATCTGGTACTTCAAGGGCGTGCCGAGCCGGCTGGGCTACCTGCTGGACCTCGCCCCCAAGGACCTCGAAAAGATCATCTACTTCGCCTCGTACGTCGTGACGAGCGTGGACGCGGAGTCGCGTCACCGTGACCTCTCGACGATCGAGAACGAGATCCTGGCCGAGAAGCGGCAGTCCGAGAACAGCCGCGACTCGGAGATCGAGAAGCGGGCCGCCAAGCTCGAGGCCGACCTGGCCGAGCTGGAGGCCGAGGGTGCCAAGGCGGACGTCCGGCGCAAGGTCAAGGAGGGCGGAGAGCGCGAGATGCGCCAGATCCGCGACCGGGCCCAGCGCGAGATCGACCGCCTGGACGAGGTGCTGGACACCTTCCGCAAGCTGGAGCCGAAGCAGCTGGTCACCGACGAGCTGCTCTACCGCGAGCTGCGCGACCGGTTCGGTGAGTACTTCACCGGTTCCATGGGCGCGGAGGCGATCAAGGCGCTGGTCCAGAACATGGACCTCGACGCCGAGGCCGAGAGCCTGCGGGAGACCATCCGGTCCGGCAAGGGTCAGCGGAAGATCCGGGCGCTCAAGCGACTCAAGGTCGTCGCGGCGTTCCTGAACACCCGCAACTCGCCGCTCGGCATGGTGCTGGACTGCGTACCGGTCATCCCGCCGGACCTGCGCCCAATGGTGCAGCTCGACGGTGGCCGGTTCGCGACCTCGGACCTGAACGACCTGTACCGCCGCGTGATCAACCGGAACAACCGCCTCAAGCGGCTGATCGACCTCGGCGCGCCCGAGATCATCGTCAACAACGAGAAGCGGATGCTCCAGGAGGCCGTCGACGCGCTGTTCGACAACGGCCGTCGTGGTCGGCCGGTCACCGGTCCGGGTAACCGCCCGCTCAAGTCGCTGTCCGACATGCTCAAGGGCAAGCAGGGCCGGTTCCGCCAGAACCTGCTGGGCAAGCGCGTCGACTACTCCGGCCGTTCGGTCATCGTGGTCGGCCCGAAGCTCAAGCTGCACCAGTGTGGTCTGCCCAAGCAGATGGCGCTGGAGCTGTTCAAGCCGTTCGTGATGAAGCGGCTGGTCGACCTCAACCACGCACAGAACATCAAGTCCGCCAAGCGGATGGTCGAGCGTCAGCGCCCGGTCGTGTGGGATGTGCTGGAAGAGGTCATCGGCGAGCACCCGGTGCTGCTGAACCGCGCGCCGACCCTGCACCGCCTGGGCATCCAGGCCTTCGAGCCGCAGCTGGTCGAGGGCAAGGCGATCCAGATCCACCCGCTGGTCTGCACCGCGTTCAACGCCGACTTCGACGGTGACCAGATGGCGGTGCACGTGCCGCTGTCCGCCGAGGCTCAGGCCGAGGCGCGGATCCTGATGCTGTCGTCGAACAACATCCTCAAGCCGGCCGACGGCAAGCCGGTCACCATGCCGACCCAGGACATGGTCATCGGCCTGTACCACCTCACCCACCTCACCGCCGGTGAGAAGGGCGAGGGCCGGGCGTTCAGCTCGGACGCCGAGACGCGGATGGCCTTCGACAACGGCGAGTTGCACCTGCAGGCGCCTGTGAAGATCCGCCTGCGTGGCGTGGTCGGTGTCGACAACGGCGCCGGCGCCGAGGCGTGGACCGCTCCGGAGGGCTGGGTCGAGGGTGACCCGCTGACCGTGGAGACCACTCTGGGTCGGGTGCTGTTCAACGAGACGCTGCCGCAGGGCTACCGCTTCGTGAACTACGAGATCCGCAAGGGTCAGCTCTCCGCGATCGTCAACGACCTCGCCGAGCGCTTCCCCAAGGTGGCGCTGGCCGCCACCCTGGACGGGCTCAAGGAGGCCGGTTTCCACTGGGCCACCTGGTCCGGCGTGACGATCGGCATGGAGGACGTCATCGCTCCGCCGCGCAAGGCGGAGATCCTGGCGAAGTACGAGAAGGAAGCCGACCAGATCGACAAGCAGTACCAGCGTGGTCTGATGACCGCCGAGGAGCGTCGCGGCGAGCTCATCACGATCTGGACCAAGGCGACCAACGAGGTCGCCAAGGAGATGGACACCGCGCTGCCGCAGGAGAACCCACTGTGGAAGATGATCAACTCGGGTGCTCGCGGTAACCTGCTGCAGCTCCGGCAGATCGCCGCGATCCGCGGTCTGGTGGCCAACCCGAAGGGCGAGATCATCCCGCGGCCGATCAAGGCCAGCTACCGGGAGGGTCTGTCCGTGCTGGAGTACTTCATCTCCACGCACGGTGCCCGTAAGGGTCTCGCCGACACCGCGCTGCGGACCGCCGACTCGGGTTACCTGACCCGTCGTCTGGTGGACGTCTCGCAGGACGTCATCATCCGCGAGGAGGACTGCGGCACCGACCGGGCGATCCCGATGCAGATCGGCGAGAAGCTCGACGGCAAGCTCGTCGTCCACACCCACGCCGAGACCAGCGTGCACGCCCGGACCCTGGCCGACGACATCAAGGGGCCGGACGGCACCGTGGTCGCCGAGCGCGGTCAGGACATCAACTCCATCGGGGTCGACAAGATCGTCGCCGCTGGCGTGGAGACGGTCCGGGTGCGCAGCGTGCTCACCTGTGAGTCGAAGCTGGGCGTCTGCGCGGCCTGCTACGGCCGGTCGCTGCCGACCGGCAAGTCGGTCGACATCGGCGAGGCGGTCGGCATCATCGCCGCCCAGTCCATCGGTGAGCCCGGTACGCAGCTGACGATGCGTACCTTCCACACCGGTGGTGTCGCTGGTGAGGACATCACCCAGGGTCTGCCCCGTGTGCAGGAAATCTTCGAGGCTCGGGTCCCGAAGGGTAAGGCGCCCATCGCCGACACCCCGGGTCGGATCCGGATCGAGGACGGCGAGCGCTCGCGGAAGATCATCGTGGTGCCGGACGACGGCAGCGAAGAGATCGTCTACGACAAGATCTCGAAGCGGGTCAAGCTCCGTACCCACGACGGCGGTCACGTCGCGGTCGGCGAGAAGCTGACCGAGGGCACCATCGACCCGCACGAGCTTCTGCGGATCATGGGTCCGCGGGCGGTCCAGGTCCACCTGACCAGTGAGGTCCAGGAGGTCTACCGCTCGCAGGGTGTGCTCATCCACGACAAGCACATCGAGATCATCATCCGCCAGATGCTCAAGCGGGTGACGGTCATCGACTCCGGCTCGACCGAGTTCCTGCCGGGTGTGCTCGTCGACCGGGCGCTGTTCGAGTCGGAGAACCGCCGGCTCGTCTCGGAGGGCGGCGAGCCCGCCGCCGGTCGTCCGGTGCTCATGGGTATCACCAAGGCCTCGCTGGCCACCGACTCCTGGCTCTCGGCGGCCTCCTTCCAGGAGACCACCCGGGTGCTGACCGACGCTGCGATCAACTCGCGCAGCGACTCGCTGGTCGGCCTCAAGGAGAACGTGATCATCGGAAAGCTCATCCCGGCCGGTACGGGCATCAGCAAGTACCGCAACGTCCGGGTCGAGCCGACCGAGGAGGCCAAGGCCAAGGTCTACTCGATGACCGGGTACCCGGAGACCGACTACGGCTTCGGGCCGGCCAGCGGGCAGGCCGTGCCGCTGGACGACTTCGACTTCGGGTCGTACCGCTAAGCACCAGTCACACGACGAGGCCCCCGGTGAAAGCCGGGGGCCTCGTCGTGTCCGTGCCCACCCACCCCTGGGCCGAGTTCGGCATGATGGGGGGATGACGACCGCACCCGGGCAGGTGTCCGTCGCGCAGCAGGGCCTGCGCCACCCGTTGGACCCGGATCCGGCCCGCGCCACGAAGGCTCGGGCGGTTTTCGCTCTCGGGCTGCTCGGCCTGCTGACCGGGCTGTTCATCGGCGGGGTGGTGCCGGCGACGGTGGCACTGCAACTGGCGCGGCAGGCGCGACGTGAGGCGTACTCCTCGGGGGGTTTCCTGACCGGCGGCAGCTGGCTGCGGCGGGGGGAGCGGATGGCCTGGACCGGCCTGGTGCTGGTCGCCGTCAGCGTGGTGGCCGTGGTGGTGATCGGCGTGGTGCGGTTGGCCGGTGCGCCGTTCGGTCACGACTACCCGGCGAACATGGACTGAGCCGCCGCGCCCGGCGTTGGCGCCGGCACCCCCGGCGGTAGCCTGGCCGGTGTCCGCCGCGCGGCGGTGGCGGCCTTGTCGACAGGAGGACCTCGTGACGGATCCGGCGCGGCCCCCTGCCGACGAGCCGGCCGGCCAGCCGGCGTCGTCCGAGCTGACGCCGTCCGAGGCCACCCAACCGGCCCCGAGCGGCCAGCCGCAGCCACCCGCGCCCACGCCGGGTTGGGCGACGCCGACCTCCGCCGCGCCGCAGCCCGGCTGGGGTCCGACCAGTCCGCCCGACGCCGGCCAGCCGTACCCGGTCGCCGGGGTGCCCACCCCGGCACCGCCGGGTTGGGGTCCGCCGCAGCCTGGGGCTGCCGTGCCCTACGGGTGGGGTCCGCCGCAGTCTGGTGTGCCGGCGGGTTGGGGTCCGCCGCAGTCTGGGCCGGGTTGGGGTCCGCCGTCGTCCGGTATGTCGGGTTGGGGTCCGCCGTCGCCCGGTTCCACACCCGGTTGGCCCGGAATGCCGGGTCATCCGGTTCCGCCACCCACCGACGCCCAGCACCTGCCGCCGAAACGGGTGGAGGCGGTGCCGGGCACCCCGTTCGGGGTCGTACACCTGGAGGTGGCCCCGGTCACGTCGGGACTGGCCATCGGATCCCTGGTGGCCGGCATCGCGTCGATCCTGGTGTCGTTGCTGGTGATCTGCTTCGGAGTGGCCTTCGCGAACGATGGCGGGGCCTGGGCTTCCGGAGCGTTCGCCGCCCTCGGGTTGCTGGCCGGCGTGGGAGCGGTCGTCATCGGTCTGCTCGGCCGGCGGCAGATCCGTCGTCCGGCCGCGCCCCCTGCGGTCCGGTTCACCGGGCGGGGGCTTGCGGTGGCCGGAATCAGTTGTGGCGCGGCGGGGGCACTGCTCAGCCTCCTGGGTCTCGGCCTCGCGCTGCTGCTCACCCTGACCTGAGGCTGGTCTCGGCGCTCGACCCGTTTCTGCCCGCTTGCCGCTGCCCGGCCCGGGGCCGACGGGTGGTCCCGCGGGGGAGCCGGTACACTTGTGTCTGTAGGTGCCCATCGCGGGCGACGGGGCAGGACGAGATTCGGCCGGCGGGTGTACGACAGTCGCCGGACCCTTCCGTTTTGACCTGGGCGGTTGTGGTAGGTACTCTTTCCCCTTGTGCCCGGGCATGCCCGGGCAACTCGTGCGTGCGCTGTTTCCGGATCCCGGACGGCGGCACGACAAGCCAAGGATCCGGGGCGGGGCGACCCGCGCGCCGGTGACACAAACCCGATCGCACGCGCAAGCGTCCGCAACGGGACCGCGGAGAGGCGACACGCCCGACCGCGGGTGCCGGGGCCTCCGTCAGGTGGCCCAGGTCGGAATGTAGGAGAGCCGGTCAGCAGGCCGGCTAACGAGCAGACGGCGCGGCCGCGAATGCGGCCGAAGGGAGCGGAGAAACCCGGTGCCCACGATCCAGCAGCTGGTCCGAAAGGGCCGCCAGGCGAAGACGACCAAGACCAAGACCCCGGCGCTGAAGGGTTCCCCTCAGCGGCGCGGCGTGTGCACCCGCGTGTACACCACCACCCCGAAGAAGCCGAACTCGGCGCTGCGCAAGGTCGCTCGCGTGAAGCTCAGCAGCCAGATCGAGGTGACGGCCTACATCCCGGGCGTCGGTCACAACCTCCAGGAGCACTCGATCGTGCTCGTGCGTGGTGGCCGGGTGAAGGACCTCCCCGGCGTGCGTTACAAGATCGTTCGCGGTTCGCTGGACACCCAGGGTGTCCGCAACCGCAAGCAGGCGCGCAGCCGTTACGGCGCGAAGAAGGAGAAGAGCTGACATGCCGCGTAAGGGACCCGCTCCGCGGCGGCCACTGGTCGCTGACCCGGTGTACAACTCGCCGCTGGTCACCCAGCTGGTGAACAAGATCCTGCTGCGCGGCAAGCGTCAGCTCGCCGAGACCATCGTGTACGCGGCCCTCGAGGGCTGCCGCGAGAAGTCCGGCACCGACCCGGTCGTCACCCTCAAGCGGGCGATGGACAACGTCAAGCCGACCCTCGAGGTGCGTAGCCGTCGTGTCGGTGGCGCCACCTACCAGGTGCCGGTCGAGGTCCGCCCGACCCGGGCGACCACCCTGGGCCTGCGCTGGCTGGTCACCTACTCTCGCGCGCGGCGTGAGAAGACCATGGTCGAGCGGCTGATGAACGAGCTGCTGGACGCGAGCAACGGCCTCGGTGCCGCCGTCAAGCGGCGCGAGGACACGCACAAGATGGCCGAGTCGAACAAGGCCTTCGCGCACTACCGCTGGTAACACCCTGGTTCCGGCGCCTCCGGGCGCCGGAACCGCCACCAGTTGTGTCGAGACGACGATAAGTAGGGATTGAAGTGGCCGCCGCAGACGCGCTCGCCAAGGTACGCAACATCGGCATCATGGCGCACATCGATGCCGGTAAGACCACGACCACCGAGCGGATCCTGTTCTACACCGGCATCACGTACAAGATCGGTGAGGTCCACGAGGGCGCTGCCGTCATGGACTGGATGGAGCAGGAGCAGGAGCGTGGTATCACCATCACCTCCGCTGCTACCAAGTGTGAGTGGAAAGACCACACGATCCAGATCATCGACACGCCCGGCCACGTCGACTTCACGGTCGAGGTCGAGCGGTCGTTGCGGGTCCTGGATGGTGCCGTCGCGGTCTACGACGGTGTCGCCGGCGTGGAACCGCAGACGGAGAACGTCTGGCGGCAGGCCGACAAGTACAACGTCCCGCGGATGTGCTTCGTCAACAAGCTCGACCGGACCGGCGCCGACTTCTTCCGCTGCGTGCAGATGATGATCGACCGGTTGAACGCCACCCCGCTGGTGCTCCAGATCCCGATCGGGCTCGAGGGTGACCACATCGGTGTCGTCGACCTGATCGGCATGCGCGCGCTCACCTGGCGTGGGGAGACCCAGAAGGGTGAGGACTACGCGGTCGAGGAGATCCCGGCCGAGCTGGCCGACTCCGCTGCCGAGTGGCGCGAGAAGCTGATGGAGACCCTGGCCGACGTCGACGACTCGGTGATGGAGAAGTACCTGGAAGGCGAGGAGGTCTCCGTCGAGGAGATCAAGGCCGCCATTCGGCGTGCCACCATCGCCGGCAAGGCCAACCCGGTGCTCTGCGGCTCGGCGTTCAAGAACAAGGGCGTTCAGCCCATGCTCGACGCCGTTGTCGACTTCCTGCCGTCGCCGCTCGACGTTCCGGCGATCGAGGGTACGGCCACCGACGGTGAGACCCCGTTGCTGCGGAAGCCGTCCAACTCGGAGCCCTTCTCCGGCCTGGCGTTCAAGATCCAGACGGACAAGCACCTCGGTAAGCTCACCTACGTGCGGGTCTACTCCGGCACGCTCGATTCCGGTTCCCAGGTGGTCAACTCCACCAAGGACCGCAAGGAGCGCATCGGCAAGATCTACCAGATGCACGCCAACAAGCGCGAAGAGCGTCCGTCGGCGCAGGCCGGCGACATCATCGCCGTGCAGGGTCTCAAGCAGACCACCACCGGCGACACGCTCTCCGACCCGGCGAACCCGGTGATCCTGGAGTCGATGACCTTCCCGGAGCCGGTCATCTCGGTGGCGATCGAGCCGAAGACCAAGTCCGACCAGGAGAAGCTGGGCACCGCCATCCAGCGCCTGGCCGAGGAGGACCCGACCTTCCGCGTCCAGCTGGACGAGGAGACCGGTCAGACGGTCATCTCCGGCATGGGTGAGCTGCACCTGGACATCCTGGTCGACCGGATGCGCCGCGAGTTCAACGTCGAGGCCAACGTCGGCAAGCCGCAGGTGGCGTACCGCGAGACCATCCGCCGCAAGGTGGACAAGGTCGAGTACACCCACAAGAAGCAGACCGGTGGTTCCGGCCAGTACGCCCGCGTGATCGTGAGCGTCGAGCCGCTGCCGCTGGACAACGACTCGCCGACCTACGAGTTCGCCAACGCCGTCAGCGGCGGCCGGATCCCCCGGGAGTTCATCCCGTCGGTGGACGCCGGTGCGCAGGACGCGCTGCAGTACGGCATCCTGGCGGGCTTCCCGCTGGTCGGCGTGAAGCTGACCCTGCTGGACGGCCAGTACCACGAGGTCGACTCGTCGGAAATGGCATTCAAGATCGCCGGCTCGATGGTGATGAAGGACGCGGCCCGCAAGGCCGATCCCGCGTTGCTCGAGCCGATGATGGCCGTTGAAGTCACCACTCCTGAGGAGAACATGGGTGACGTCATCGGTGACCTCAACTCCCGCCGCGGCATCATCCAGGCGATGGAGGAGCGCAGTGGCGCCCGCATCGTCAAGGCTCTGGTGCCGTTGTCGGAGATGTTCGGCTACGTCGGCGACCTGCGGTCGAAGACCCAGGGCCGGGCTAGCTACAGCATGCAGTTCGACTCCTACGCCGAGGTTCCGCAGAGCGTCGCGAGGGAGATCATCGCCAAGGCAACGGGGGAGTAACGCCCTGAGCAGGTGATTCGTGGTTGGTCGCGGGTAGGTTCGCCCGCCCGCGGCCACCACGATCGGATCGCGTGAGACCGGGCCTGTAGGCTTCATCGCCGCAGAACCCACAAAGGCTCTCCGACCGTCAGGTCGGAAAGGCTGTCGACAGAGTCCTAAGCGCCGACCGGCGCGCCGGGCGTACGAACCAAGAAGTCCACAGGAGGACACCAGTGGCGAAGGCTAAGTTCGAGCGGACTAAGCCGCACGTCAACATCGGCACCATTGGTCACATCGACCACGGTAAGACGACGCTGACGGCGGCCATCACCAAGGTCCTGCACGACCAGTTCCCGGACCTGAACCCCTACACGCCGTTCGACGAGATCGACAAGGCGCCGGAGGAGAAGGCCCGCGGCATCACGATCTCGATCGCGCACGTCGAGTACCAGACCGAGGCGCGGCACTACGCGCACGTCGACTGCCCCGGCCACGCGGACTACATCAAGAACATGATCACCGGTGCCGCGCAGATGGACGGCGCGATCCTGGTGGTCGCGGCGACCGACGGCCCGATGCCGCAGACCCGCGAGCACGTGCTGCTGGCCCGTCAGGTTGGCGTGCCGTACATCGTCGTGGCGCTCAACAAGAGCGACATGGTCGATGACGAGGAGCTCCTGGAGCTCGTCGAGCTCGAGGTTCGTGAGCTGCTCTCCTCGCAGGAGTACCCGGGTGACGACCTGCCGGTCGTTCGGGTTTCGGCGCTGAAGGCCCTCGAGGGTGACCCCGAGTGGACCGGCAAGCTGCTGGACCTGATGACCGCTGTCGACACCTCGATCCCGCAGCCGGAGCGCGAGGTCGACATGCCGTTCCTGATGCCGGTTGAGGACGTCTTCACGATCACCGGTCGTGGCACCGTCGTCACCGGTCGCGTGGAGCGCGGCGTTCTCCTGCCGAACGAGGATGTTGAGCTCGTCGGTATCAAGGAGAAGAGCTTCAAGACCAAGGTCACCGCGATCGAGATGTTCCGGAAGACCCTGGACGACGCTCGCGCAGGCGAGAACGTCGGCCTGCTGCTGCGTGGCACCAAGCGCGACGAGGTCGAGCGCGGCATGGTCGTCGTGAAGCCGGGCTCGAACACCCCGCACACGGAGTTCGAGGCGACGGTCTACATCCTCTCCAAGGAGGAGGGTGGCCGCCACACCCCGTTCTTCCAGAACTACCGTCCGCAGTTCTACTTCCGGACCACGGACGTCACCGGTGTCGTCACCCTTCCCGAGGGCACCGAGATGGTCATGCCGGGCGACAACACGTCCATGTCGGTGAAGCTGATCCAGCCCATCGCCATGGAGGAGAACCTCAAGTTCGCGATCCGCGAGGGTGGCCGTACCGTCGGCGCCGGGTTCGTCACCAAGATCATCAAGTGAACTAGGTAACCCCGATTAGACCCGCCGCCAGTCGTGCGGCATACTAGTCAGGTTGCGTAACGACAGTTCGTCGCCTGTGTTCGGCTTTCGCTGAACCTCCGGGTGGCGAGTCAGTCGAGCGTAGGGTGGTTGGCGGCCCAGTCGCCAACCACCCTCGCACGGCGTTCAGGTCGCGGTAATGCGATCGGCGCCTTGACCCACCGCGCGGTCAGCACCACTCCGGAACCACGGGGCGGAGCCCGGCCCGAGGGCGCGACACGCCCGACCGCGGGGGTCGGCGAAGTGGGCCTGTGCCAGCCGGCACAGGCGCCCGCAACACAGCGGCATCGAGAGAAGGAACAGAAGCCACCATGGCGGGACAGAAGATCCGCATCCGGCTCAAGGCCTATGACCACGAGGTCGTCGACTCCTCGGCTCGGAAGATCGTCGAGACGGTGACGCGCACCGGGGCGCAGGTCGCGGGCCCGGTGCCGCTGCCCACGGAGATCAACCGTTTCTGCGTTATCCGCTCGCCGCACAAGTACAAGGACTCGCGCGAGCACTTCGAGATGCGCACGCACAAGCGGCTGATCGACATCATCGACCCGACCCCGAAGACGGTCGACTCGCTCATGCGCCTCGACCTGCCGGCTGGCGTCGACATCGAGATCAAGCTGTAGGGACCGGACAAATGGACAGGCAAGTCAAGGGGATCCTGGGCGCCAAGCTCGGCATGACCCAGGTCTGGGACAACAACCGTGTTGTTCCCGTGACCGTGGTCGAGGCCGGCCCGTGCGTCATCAGCCAGGTTCGTAGCGCCGAGAAGGACGGTTACTCCGCGGTCCAGCTGGCCTACGGCACCATCGACCCGCGCAAGGTCAAGAAGCCGATCAGCGGGCACTACGCCAAGGCGGACGTGGCGCCGCGCCGGCACATCGTCGAGCTGCGCACCACGGACGCCGGGGAATACTCGCTCGGCCAGGAAGTCACGGTCGAGGAGTTCCCGGCCGGCGTCACCATCGACGTCACCGGCAAGACCAAGGGCAAGGGCTTCGCCGGCGCGATGAAGCGGCACGGCTTCCACGGTCTGGGCAGCAGCCACGGTGTCGAGCGCAAGCACCGCTCGCCCGGTTCCATCGGCGCCTGCGCCACCCCGGGTCGTGTCTTCAAGGGCACCCGGATGGCCGGCCGGATGGGTGGCGTTCGCTACACCGTGCAGAACCTGACCGTCCAGGCGGTCGACACCGAGAACAACCTCCTGCTCGTCCGGGGTGCCATTCCTGGCCCCAAGGGCGCGCTGGTTCTGGTCCGTACCGCGGCCAAGATCAAGGTGAAGAAGGGCGGTGCGGCCAAGTGACCACCGTTGACGTGCGCACCGTCGAAGGCACCACCAGCAGCTCCGTCGAGCTGCCGGCGGACATCTTCGACGTGCAGGCCAACGTCGCGCTGATGCACCAGGTCGTGGTGGCCCAGCTCGCGGCGGCCCGACAGGGCACGCACAAGACCAAGACCCGCGCCGAGGTTGCTGGTGGCGGCAAGAAGCCGTACAAGCAGAAGGGCACCGGTCGCGCCCGGCAGGGCTCGATCCGCGCGCCGCAGTTCGCCGGCGGTGGCGTCGTGCACGGTCCCGTGCCGCGCGACTACAGCCAGCGGACCCCGAAGAAGATGAAGGCCGCCGCTCTGCGGGGTGCCCTCTCCGACCGGGCCCGCGCCGGGCAGGTGCACGTCGTCGAGGCGTTCGTCTCGGGCGAGAAGCCGTCGACCAAGGCCGCTCTGGCCACGCTGACCAAGCTCACCGAGGCCCGTCGGGTCCTGGTCGTGCTGAGCAGCACCGACGAGCTGAACTGGGTGTCGCTGCGCAACGAGCCGCGCGTGCACCTGATCGAGTCCGGCCAGCTGAACACGTACGACGTGCTGGTGGCCGACGACGTGGTCTTCACCAAGGACGCCCTGGACGAGTTCCTGGGCGTGCCCGCCGAGACCACCGAGGAGGGTGGCAAGTGAGCACGATCGCCGACCCGCGCGACATCATCGTGGCGCCGGTCGTCTCGGAGAAGAGCTACAGCGAGCTGAACCGGAACTGGTACACCTTCCTGGTGCACCCGGACGCGAACAAGACCGAGATCAAGATCGCTATCCAGCAGATCTTCAACGTCCGCGTCCTGACGGTCAACACGCTCAACCGCCAGGGTAAGCGCAAGCGCACCAAGACCGGCTTCGGTCAGCGCAAGGCGACCAAGCGGGCGATCGTGAAGCTGGCTGACGGTGACCGCATCGAGGCCTTCGGCGGCCCGGTCAGCTGAGGGGTGTAGACAATGGCTATCCGTAAGTACAAGCCGACGACGCCGGGCCGACGTGGCTCGAGTGTCGCTGACTTCGCCGAGATCACCCGGTCCACGCCGGAGAAGTCGCTGCTGGTTCCGCTGCCGAAGAAGGGCGGGCGTAACGCCCACGGCCGGATCACCACGCGGCACCACGGCGGCGGTCACAAGCGCCAGTACCGTCTGATCGACTTCAAGCGGGTCGACAAGGACGGCGTGCCGGCGAAGGTCGCTCACATCGAGTACGACCCGAACCGCACGGCGCGCATCGCGCTGCTGCACTACGCCGACGGCGAGAAGCGGTACATCATCGCGCCGAAGGACCTGAAGCAGGGCGACCGCGTCGAGTCCGGACCGGGCGCCGACATCAAGCCGGGTAACAACCTGCCGCTGCGCAACATCCCGGTCGGTACCACGGTCCACAACGTGGAGCTGCGTCCGGGTGGCGGGGCCAAGCTGGCCCGGTCCGCCGGCGTCGGTATCCAGCTGCTCGGCCGCGAGGGCGCGTACGCGACCCTGCGTATGCCGTCCGGCGAGATCCGGCGGGTGGACGTTCGCTGCCGCGCAAGCGTCGGCGAGATCGGCAACGCCGACCAGTCGAACATCAACTGGGGCAAGGCCGGCCGGATGCGGTGGAAGGGCAAGCGCCCGACCGTCCGTGGTGTCGCCATGAACCCGGTCGACCACCCGCACGGTGGTGGTGAGGGTAAGACCTCCGGTGGTCGCCACCCGGTCAACCCGCAGGGTAAGCCCGAGGGCCGCACCCGCCGTAAGGGCCAGCCGAGTGACCGGCTGATCGTCCGCCGCCGCTACGCCACGCGTAAGCGCGGCTGAGGGAGATAAGACATGCCTCGCAGCCTGAAGAAGGGCCCGTTCGTCGACGACCACCTGCTCAAGAAGGTGGAAGTACAGAACGACAAGGGCTCCAAGAACGTGATCAAGACCTGGTCGCGGCGTTCGACGATCATCCCCGAGATGCTGGGGCACACGATCGCCGTTCATGACGGACGCAAGCACGTCCCGGTGTTCGTGACCGAGGCGATGGTCGGGCACAAGCTCGGCGAGTTCGCGCTGACCCGCACGTTCAAGGGTCACGAGAAGGACGACCGGAAGAGCCGTCGGCGCTGACGCCGCGGGCATACGGATAGAGGGAACAAGGGGTTACAGCGATGCCAGGAAAGGGCGACGCTCCGGTGCTTCCGGGCGCGCGGGCGGTTGCGCGGCACGTGCGCATCTCGCCGATGAAGGCGCGCCGGGTGGTCAACCTCGTCCGCGGCCTGCCCGCGAAGGAGGCGCTCACGGTGCTGCAGTTCGCGCCGCAGGCTGCGAGCGAGCAGGTGTACAAGGTGCTCGCTAGCGCGATCGCCAACGCGGAGAACAACGAGCGGCTGGACCCCGACGCGCTGCTCGTCAGCGAGGCCTTCGTGGATGAGGGCCCGACGATGAAGCGGTTCCAGCCGCGGGCGCAGGGTCGGGCGTACCGAATCCGCAAGCGCACCTGCCACATCACCGTGGCGGTCGAAGCGGTCGCGCCGGCAGCGCCGAGGAAGGCCGCGGCGAAGAAGGCCGCCCCGGCCACGGAGGCCGCACCGGCCGAAGCGCAGAGCAAGACGGAGGACGCCGAGTAATGGGTCAGAAGGTTCACCCCACTGGGTTCCGGCTCGGCATCTCGACCGACTGGAAGTCCCGCTGGTTCGCGGACAAGCTCTACAAGGACTACATCGGCGAAGATGTCAAGATTCGCCGGATGATGTCCAAGGGCCTCGAGCGTGCCGGCATTTCCAAGGTCGACATCGAGCGCACCCGCGACCGGGTTCGGGTCGACATCCACACCGCCCGGCCGGGCATCGTCATCGGCCGTAAGGGTGCGGAGGCCGACCGGATCCGCGGCGAGCTTGAGAAGCTCACCGGCAAGCAGGTTCAGCTGAACATCATCGAGGTGAAGAACCCCGAGTCGGACGCTCAGCTGGTCGCGCAGGGCGTGGCCGAGCAGCTGTCCAGCCGGGTCAGCTTCCGTCGGGCGATGCGCAAGGCCATGCAGTCGGCGATGAAGAACCCGGTCTGCAAGGGCATCCGGGTTCAGGTCTCGGGCCGCCTCGGCGGCGCCGAGATGAGCCGGACCGAGTTCTACCGTGAGGGCCGGGTTCCGCTGCACACGCTGCGGGCCAACATCGAGTACGGCTTCTTCGAGGCCCGTACCACGTTCGGCCGGATCGGTGTGAAGGTCTGGATCTACAAGGGCGACGCCGTCCCGGGCCGGGAGGCTCCGGCCGAGGCCGGTCCGTCCCGCCCGCGTCGTGGTGAGCGTGGCGACCGTCCCGAGCGTCCGCGTCGTGGCCGGTCGGGTTCGTCCGGCACCACGGCCGGTGGCACCGAGGCCGGGCGGGCTGCTGCGACCACCATCGCGCAGCAGGCCGAGACGCCGAGCGGCGAGCCGGTGGACAGCGCAGCTGTCGCCGCCGCGGCTGCTCCGGCAGAAACGCAGCAGGAGGGCTGACAGATGCTGATGCCGCGCAAGCCCCCGAAGGGCTTCCGCAAGCCGCACCACCCGGACCGCAGTGGCGCGTCCAAGGGTGGTAACCGGGTGGTGTTCGGCGAGTTCGGGATCCAGGCTCTCGAGCCGGCGTACGTGACGAACCGGCAGATCGAGTCGGCACGTATCGCGATGACTCGCCACATCAAGCGTGGTGGCAAGGTCTGGATCACGATCTTCCCGGACCAGGCCCTCACCAAGAAGCCTGCCGAGACCCGGATGGGTTCCGGTAAGGGTTCGCCCGAGTGGTGGGTTGCCAACGTCAAGCCGGGGCGGGTTCTCTTCGAGATGTCCTTCCCCAACGAGCAGACCGCGCGAGAGGCCATGCGTCGCGCGATCCACAAGCTCCCGATGAAGTGCCGCATTGTTACGCGCGAAGTGGGTGAATCCTGATGGCAGCGGGCGTTAAGGCGACCGAGCTGCGTGAGCTCTCCGAAGAGGAGCTGGTCACGAAGCTGCGGGAGGCCAAGGCGGAGCTGTTCAACCTCCGCGTGCAGGCCGCAACCGGGCAGCTGGACAACAACCGGCGGTTGCAGGTCATCCGTCGGGAGATCGCCCGGATCTACACGATCATGCGTGAGCGCGAGCTGGGGCTCTCGGCCGCGCCGACTGAGGTGACTGCATCATGACCGAAGAGACCGCCACCGCCGCCGCGCGGTCGCGCCGCAAGGTCCGCGAGGGCCTGGTGATCAGCGACAAGATGGACAAGACCGTCGTCGTCGAGGTCGAGGACCGGGTTCGGCACGCGCTGTACGGCAAGATCATGCGCCGTACGGCCAAGCTGAAGGTGCACGACGAGCAGAACGCCGCTGGCACCGGTGACCGGGTTCTCATCATGGAGACCCGGCCGCTGAGCGCCACCAAGCGTTGGCGGATCGTGGAGATCCTGGAAAAGGCCAAGTAGCGAAGGCTCGAGCTCGCCCGGCGTTGCGTCGGGCGTAGGTTCCGCCAGGCTCCGGCCGCTACGGCGGCCGGAGAACCGGCAGACATAGGAGATAGACGTGATTCAGCAGGAGTCGCGACTGCGCGTCGCCGACAACTCGGGTGCTCGGGAGATCCTGTGCATCCGGGTTCTCGGTGGCTCGGGTCGGCGCTACGCGAGCATCGGCGACGTCATCGTGGCCACGGTCAAGGACGCGATCCCGGGTGCCGGTGTGAAGAAGGGCGACGTCGTCAAGGCGGTCGTCGTTCGCACGGCCAAGGAGAGGCGTCGGCCGGACGGCTCGTACATCCGCTTCGACGAGAACGCCGCCGTCATCATCAAGGACGGCGGGGACCCGCGTGGTACCCGCATCTTCGGCCCGGTGGGCCGGGAGCTGCGGGACAAGCGGTTCATGAAGATTATTTCCCTCGCGCCGGAGGTGTTGTGACCGTGAAGGTCAAGAAGGGCGACACGGTCGTCGTCATCGCCGGCAAGGACAAGGGTGCCAAGGGCAAGGTCATTCAGGCCTACCCGCGGCAGGACAAGGTCCTGGTCGAGGGCGTGAACCGGGTCAAGAAGCACACCCGCATCAGCACCACCCAGCGTGGCGCCAAGACCGGCGGCATCGTCACTCAGGAGGCCCCGATCCACGTCTCGAACGTGCAGGTCCTGGACTCCGACGGCAAGCCGACCCGCGTCGGTTACCGGATCGACGACAACGGCCAGAAGGTCCGCATCGCGCGCAGCACCGGTAAGGACCTGTGATGACCACGGCTACCGAAAAGACCCTGCCGCGCCTCAAGGAGCGGTACCGCAACGAGATCGTGGCCCAGCTGCGCGAGCAGCACAGCTACGGCAACCCCATGCAGGTGCCGCGGCTGGTCAAGATCGTCGTCAACATGGGTGTCGGCGAGGCTGCTCGCGACGCCAAGCTGATCGACGGCGCGGTCCGCGACCTCGCCACGATCACCGGCCAGAAGCCGCAGGTGCGGCGGGCGACCAAGTCCATCGCGCAGTTCAAGCTGCGTGAGGGCATGCCGATCGGTGCGAAGGTGACCCTTCGCGGCGACCGGATGTGGGAGTTCCTGGACCGGCTGCTGTCCATCTCGCTGCCGCGTATCCGCGACTTCCGCGGTCTGGACGGGCGCAAGCTGGACGGGCACGGCAACTACACGTTCGGTCTGACCGAGCAGTCGGTGTTCCACGAGATCGACCAGGACCGGATCGATCGCCAGCGGGGCATGGACATCACGGTGGTCACGACCGCCACGACCGACGACGAGGGCCGGGCGCTGCTCAAGCTCCTGGGCTTCCCGTTCAAGGAGAACTGAGATGGCCAAGAAGGCGCTGATCATCAAGGCGGCCGCGAAGCCGAAGTTCTCGGTTCGCGCGTACACCCGCTGCCAGCGGTGCGGGCGTCCGAAGGCGGTCTACCGCAAGTTCGGGCTCTGCCGGGTCTGCATCCGGGAGATGGCTCACCGTGGTGAGCTGCCGGGCGTGTCCAAGGCTTCCTGGTAAGGGCGACCGCGTCCCGGCCGTCGGCCGGGAACTCCTGCACCGATTAGGTATTGCTCTTCGCCGTAGGCCCGGGGCTGATGCCCCGGGAACCCCGGCGAGAAAGGCTGACGAAATCCATGACGATGACCGACCCGATCGCAGACATGCTCACGCGTCTGCGTAACGCCAACCAGGCGTACCACGATCAGGTGAAGATGCCCTACTCCAAGATCAAGGCGAACATCGCCGAGGTCTTGAAGGCCGAGGGTTACATCGCCACCTGGTCGGTCGAGGAGCCCGAGGAGGGTGCCGTCGGCAAGCGACTGGTCGTCGAGCTGAAGTACGGCCAGAACCGCGAGCGGAGCCTGGCCGGCATCAAGCGCGTGTCCAAGCCCGGTCTCCGGGTGTACGCCAAGTCGGACGGGCTCCCGCGGGTGCTCGGTGGGCTGGGCGTGGCGATCATTTCGACGTCCCAGGGGCTGCTGACCGACCGGCAGGCCCGCAAGCGGAGTGTTGGCGGGGAAGTCCTCGCCTTCGTCTGGTAACGGGAGACTGGTAGAAATGTCGCGAATTGGACGTAAGTCGATCCCGGTACCGGCCGGCGTCGACATCACGATCGACGGGCAGACCGTCAAGGTCAAGGGCCCCAAGGGCCAGCTTGAGCACACCCTCGCCGAGCCGATCACGGTCGAGCGGGCCGAGGATGGGCAGCTGAACGTCAACCGGCCGAACGACGAGCGCAAGGCCAAGGAGCTCCACGGCCTGAGCCGTACGCTGGTTGCCAACATGATCGTCGGGGTCACCGAGGGCTACCGCAAGAGCCTGGAGATCGCCGGCACCGGTTACCGGGTCACCGCCAAGGGTTCGGACCTCGAGTTCGCGCTCGGGTTCTCGCACCCGGTGGTCGTCCCCGCCCCGGCGGGCATCACCTTCACGGTGGAGCGGCCGACCCTGTTCCACGTGGCTGGCATCGACAAGCAGCAGGTCGGTGAGGTCGCCGCCAACATCCGGAAGATCCGCCCGCCGGAGCCCTACAAGGGCAAGGGCGTGAAGTACCAGGGCGAGGTCATCCGCCGCAAGGCCGGAAAGGCAGGTAAGAAGTGAGCGCCACGCTGCTCAAGCGCCGCCGCGGTGTCGCCGCCAAGCGCGCCGTTGGGCGTGCGCGTCGGCACTTCCGCGTCCGCAAGAACGTCAGCGGTACGTCCGAGCGTCCGCGCCTGGTCGTCACCCGTTCGCTGCGGCACATGGTCGCCCAGATCGTCGACGACACCAAGGGACACACCCTGGCGTCGGCGTCGACCCTGGACGCCTCGCTGCGCGGTACGGAGGGCGACAAGAGCGCCCTCGCCGGCAAGGTGGGCGCACTGCTCGCCGAGCGGGCCAAGGCCGCCGGCGTCTCCAAGGTCGTCTTCGACCGCGGCGGCAACCGGTACGCGGGGCGAGTCGCCGCGCTTGCCGACGCCGCCCGCGAAGCCGGGCTCGAGTTCTAACAACCCCGTCACGAGAGATAAGGAAGGCTGCTGATGCCAGGTCAACAGCGCCGTGGCGGCGGGTCCGGTGGCAACGAGGGTGGTCGCCGCGACAACCGCCGTGAGGGCGGCCGCGGAAACGCGCCCGTCGAGAAGACCCCGCACCTTGAGCGGGTCGTCGCGATCAACCGCGTCGCCAAGGTCGTGAAGGGTGGTCGTCGCTTCAGCTTCACCGCCCTCGTGATCGTGGGCGACGGCGACGGCACGGTCGGCGTGGGCTACGGAAAGGCCAAGGAGGTGCCCGCGGCCATCGCCAAGGGTGTCGAGGAGGCCAAGAAGCACTTCTTCAAGGTCCCGCGGATCGGTCAGTCGATCCCGCACCCGGTGACGGGTGAGGACGCCGCTGGCGTCGTGCTGCTCAAGCCGGCCTCGGCCGGTACGGGTGTCATCGCCGGTGGTCCGGTGCGCGCCGTGCTGGAGTGCGCCGGGATCCACGACGTGCTCTCGAAGAGCCTCGGCTCCTCGAACCCGATCAACATCGTGCACGCCACCGTGGCGGCCCTGAAGGGGCTTGAGTCCCCCGAGCAGGTCGCGGCGCGTCGTGGTCTGCCGGTGGAGGACGTCGCGCCGGCCGCCATGCTGGCGTCGCGTGCGGGGGTGGCGCGCTGATGGCACGTCTGAAGGTCACCCAGCTCCGGTCCGGTATCGGGACCAAGCACAACCAGCGTGAGTCGCTGCGTTCGCTCGGTCTCAAGCGGATCAACGACGTGGTGGTCAAGGAGGACCGGCCCGAGATCCGCGGCATGATCTTCACTGTGAGCCACCTCGTGAAGGTCGAGGAGGTCGAGTAATGACGATCAAGGTTCACCACCTGCGCCCGGCGCCCGGATCCAAGACCGCGAAGACCCGTGTGGGTCGCGGTGAGGGTTCCAAGGGCAAGACGGCCGGTCGCGGTACCAAGGGTTCCAAGGCCCGGAAGAACATCTCGGCGGCGTTCGAGGGTGGGCAGATGCCCATCCACATGCGCCTTCCGAAGATGAAGGGCTTCAAGAACAAGTTCAAGGTGGTCTTCCAGGTGGTCAACCTGGACCGACTCGCTGAGCTGTTCCCGAACGGTGGCCAGGTTGGCCCGCTGGAGCTGGTTGAGTCCGGTGCGGTCCGCAAGGGTCACCCGGTCAAGGTCCTCGGCACCGGGGACCTCGGCGGAGTGGCGCTCCAGGTGACCGCGCACGCGTTCAGTGCGTCGGCCAAGGAGAAGATCGCCGCCGCCGGTGGCTCCGCCACCGAGCTGTAAGGCGTACAACCCATGGCGCCCGTCCAGTTGTGAGCAACTGGCGGGCGCCATGGTCTGCCTGGGGTCTCAAGTGCCCGGTAACATCGGAATCGATTTATGTAGTCGGGCGCATCTGCCCGGACCGGGGTCGGACTGTTAGAGTCCCATCCCAGCCATGGATTGCGGGCACTCGCCCGTGATCCACCCCCACCCGCCAGGGATCACCGGCGGCCCGCCTCGCGCAGGAGGAAGAAGTTGCTGTCCGCCTTTCTCAGTGCGTTCCGTACGCCTGACCTGCGCAAGAAGCTGCTGTTCACAGTAGGCATCATCGCGGTCTACCGGCTGGGTGCGACGCTCCCCAGCCCGGGCGTCTCGTACGGCAACGTGCAGAAGTGCCTCGACTCCATCTCGGGTGACACGACGGGCCCGCTGAATCTGCTCAACCTCTTCTCCGGCGGAGCGCTGCTACAGCTCTCGGTCTTCGCGCTGGGCATCATGCCCTACATCACCGCGTCGATCATCCTGCAGCTGCTGACCGTCGTGATCCCACGGCTGGAGCAGCTCCGCAAGGAGGGCCAGGCCGGTCAGGCGAAGATCACGCAGTACACCCGCTACCTGACCCTCGGTCTCGGCGTGCTGCAGGCCTCGGCGTTCGTGGCGCTGGCCCGCTCGGGCCAGCTGTTCCAGAACCGCTGCGACCAGTTCCCGATCATCCCGACCGGCACCGGCATCCCGGACTGGCTGACCCTGACGATCCTGGTGATCACCATGACCGCCGGCACCGGCATGGTCATGTGGCTCGGCGAGCTGATCACCGACCGGGGCGTCGGCAACGGCATGTCCGTCCTGATCTTCACCTCGATCGCGGCCCGGCTGCCCGGCGAGGGCTGGCAGATCAAGACCAGCCAGGGTTGGGGCAAGTTCGCCCTCGTCATCGCGCTGGTCCTGGTGGTCATCACCGCGGTCACCTTCATCGAGCAGGCGCAGCGCCGGATCCCCGTGCAGTACGCCAAGCGGATGATCGGCCGGCGGATGTACGGCGGCACCTCGACCTACATCCCGTTGAAGGTCAACCAGGCGGGTGTGATCCCGGTCATCTTCGGCTCGTCCCTGCTCTACCTGCCGCAGCTGGCCCTTCAGTTCTTCGACCAGAACGATCCGGGCAAGGTCCAGGCGTGGATCCAGAACAACCTGGTCGCCCCGAACAGCCCGATCTACATCTCGGTCTACTTCCTGCTGATCATCTTCTTCACGTACTTCTACGTCTCGATCACGTTCAACCCGACCGAGGTCGCGGACAACATGAAGAAGTACGGCGGGTTCGTGCCGGGCATCCGGCCGGGCAAGCCGACGGCCGACTACCTGGACTTCATCCTCAGCCGGATCACCCTGCCGGGCGCGCTCTACCTCGGCATCATCTCGATCCTGCCGAACTTCTTCTTCATCTGGCTGGACAGCCAGCAGTACCAGAACTTCCCGTTCGGTGGCACCGCTGTGCTCATCATGGTCGGCGTCGGTCTGGAGACCGTGAAGCAGATCGAGAGCCAACTCATGCAGCGGAACTACGAAGGGTTCCTGCGGTAGATGAGACTCGTTCTGGTTGGCCCGCCGGGTGCGGGTAAGGGCACGCAGGCTGAGTTCGTCGCTGCGCACCTGTCGGTACCCAAGATCTCGACCGGAGACATCTTCCGTTCGAACGTCACCCAGGGCACGCCGCTCGGCGTCGAGGCGAAGCGCTACATGGACGCAGGCGAGCTGGTTCCGGACGAGGTAACCATCAACATGGTCCGGGACCGGCTGGCCGAGCCCGATGCCAGCGAGGGCTTCCTGCTCGACGGCTTCCCGCGGACCACTCCGCAGGCGGCCGCCCTGGACAAGCTCCTCGCCGACCTGGGCACCGCGCTGGATCTGGTCCTGGAGCTGGTGGTCGACGACGACGAGGTGATCCGGCGGCTCTCCGGTCGGCGTACCTGCCGGGGCTGCGGCAAGATCTGGCACGTCGAGTTCGACGCCACCACCCGTCCGGGAATCTGCGACAGGTGCGGCGCCGAGCTGTTCCAACGCGACGACGACAAGCCGGAGACGATCGCCACCCGGCTTCGTGAGTACAGCGAGAAGACCGCGCCCCTGGTCGACTACTACGGCGCTCAGGGCAAGCTGGTCGGGATCGACGCCACCGGCCCGGTGGAGGACGTCACCACCCGGGCCATCGACGCACTGCGGTCGTACGGCGGCTGAGGTCCCGCCGGACCACGGCGGATAGAGTGCGAACAGCGGGGTACGCATGACGTGCCCCGCTGTTCGGCAACGAAAGGTAATCGCTCCATGCGTCGTCCCCAGCTGGACATCCAGCTGAAGACCCCTGACCAGATCGAGAAGATGCGGGCCGCCGGGCTGGTGGTCGCCGAGGCGCTCCGCCGGATGCGGGAGGCAGTCGCCCCGGGCGTGAGCACCGCCGATCTGGACGCCATCGCCGAGTCGACCATCCGCGAGGCGGGTGGTGTGCCGTCGTTCAAGGGCTACCACGGTTTCCCGGCGTCGATCTGCTCCTCGGTCAACGAGCAGATCGTGCATGCGATCCCGTCGCCGACGCAGGTGCTCGAGGCCGGTGACCTGATCTCGATCGACTGCGGCGCGGTGCTGGACGGGTGGCACGGCGACTCCGCCATCACCGTCGGGGTCGGCGACGTCGACCCGGCGCTGTTGAAGATGGCTGAGGTCGCCGAGGACGCCATGTGGGCCGGTATCGCCGCCGCCGCCCGCGGCGCGGGCAGCGGCAAGGGCCGGCTCACCGACATCTCGCACGCCGTGGAGAGCGCCGTTCGCAAGGGCGGCCGGTACGGCATCGTCGACGGCTACGGCGGGCACGGCATCGGCACCGAGATGCACCAGGACCCGCACGTGCTCAACCACGGCCGGCCGGGCAAGGGTCCACGTCTGGTGCCGGGCATGGCGTTGGCCATCGAGCCGATGATCACGATGGCGTCCCCGCGTACGGTCGAGTTGGCCGACGGCTGGACGGTCGTCACCCGGGACGGCTCGATCGCGGCGCACGTCGAGCACTCGATGGCCCTGCTGCCGGACGGCGTGTGGGTGCTCACGGCCTTCGACGGCGGCCGCGCCCGCCTGGGCGACCTGGTGACCGCCCGCCAACCAGCAGCCTCCACCACCCCCTGAGCCCCACACCCACCCGCGCCGTCGCCACCCCACCCCGTCTCACCCCGTTGATCATGGGGTTATCGGCGCGACACGCCGCTCTCCCGGCCGGTAACCCCATGATCGACGGCGACGGCGGGCGACGGCGGCGGCGACTGGCGACCGCGCGGTTTGGTGGGGCGTGGGGGTGGCTTGGGGGTGGCATGCTTGCCGGCATGGACGGGCGCGACGGAATGCGAGCCGCGGACGCGGACCGTGCGGCGGTGGCCGAACGGCTGCGGGTCGCCCTCGACGAGGGTCGACTGGACCTGCACGAGTACGACGAGCGGTTGCAGCGGGCCTACGCGGCCCGCACGTACGCCGAGTTGGAAGCTCTGCTCACCGATCTGCCGCCGGTGACGCCGACGCAGTCGTCGGTCCTGGCGCCGGCCTCGGTCGGTGGACCGGCGGTCAGCCCGCTGGCCGGCCAGCCCGACCAGGTGCCGACCGGTGACGCCACCGCACGTTGGTTGGGTGAGGTGTGGCTGCCGTACCTGAAGGTGATCGCCATCGTGGTGGCCATCTGGGCGGTGACGTCGGTGCTCAGCAAGCAGCCGCTCTACTTCTGGCCAGGCTGGGTGGCGGGGCCCTGGGGTGCGGTGCTGGTGGTGCGTACGGTCACCGGGTTGGCCGGGGGAGAGCCCCGGCGTCAGGCGATCGAGCGGGCGCGGCGGCGGCAGCGCAAACGGGCGAAGCGGGAACGCCGGCGGGAGCTGCGTTCCGGTGAATCGGACGAACGGGACGATCCGCAGCCGGCTGGCTGACCACCGGCGACGTCGCCTCGGGCTGGGAGTGGCCGGGGTCACCGATCGACAGGCGCCCCCATGGAGATCAGCTGGCCCTCGGGTGGGGCTCAGCACCTGACCCGGCGGCGTGTTGGGTGGCCGGTTTGGCGTGCGACTGCAGGCCGGCGTACACTTTCAGATCGGCGCACAGCGTCCACTCCGGCATGCCCACCCTGCGCTTCGGTGGGAGCTGGAGCCGCGGCTGGCGCGGTCTTCTGATTCTGATCAGATTTCCGTGTAAGACGTTGTGGGCCGCCCGGAGCAATCGACGTCAGGACAGCGGAGGACATGCCGAAAAAAGACGGAGCCATTGAGATCGAGGGTCGGGTCATCGAGCCCCTGCCGAACGCCATGTTCCGGGTGGAGCTCGCGAACGGCCACAAGGTGTTGGCTCACATCAGCGGCAAGATGCGGCAGCACTACATCCGCATCCTTCCGGAGGACCGGGTCGTCGTCGAACTCTCGCCGTACGACCTGACCCGCGGGCGCATCGTCTACCGCTACAAGTAGTCCTGACGACGGCCGGGAAGTCCCGTGTCTGTCTTCGACGTCCGGTGTCGCGTAGAGCGCGTCCCTGGGCCAGATGGGAAGTAAGGCAACCGTGAAGGTCAACCCGAGCGTCAAGAGGATCTGCCAGAAGTGCCGGGTTATCCGCCGGCACGGCCGGGTCATGGTCATCTGCAGCGACCCGCGCCACAAGCAGCGCCAGGGCTGACTCAGCCGTCCGGCCGGAACACGGCCGGGTGGTGTTGGTCCAGGCAATCCGCAGCGACACACACATCACACATGCTCGTCCCAGCCGCGAGCGGTACGCCAGACGTACCTCTGCGTGGCTGACCCCCGGTCGGAGGCCGGGGCCCGCTCGGGCAGCGACCGATCCCGGTCGCCGGCGCTCACCGCGTCGGAAAGACGGGACGGCCGGTAGCGGGGTGGGACGGGTCCACACCTCCGCCACACATCACGAGGAGTACGCCCGCACATGGCACGTCTAGTCGGCGTGGATCTCCCCCGCGAAAAGCGGTTGGAGATCGCGCTCACCTACATCTTCGGGGTCGGTCGTACCCGCGCCCTGGAGACACTCGCCGCCACCGGCATCTCGCCGGACAAGCGCGCTCGGGACCTCACGGACGAGGAGCTCGTGCAGCTCCGCGACCACATCGAGGGCAACTACAAGGTTGAAGGCGACCTGCGCCGCGAGGTCGCCGCTGACATCCGCCGCAAGGTTGAGATCGGCTGCTACGCCGGCATCCGGCACCGCCGGGGCCTGCCCGTGCGTGGCCAGCGGACCAAGACCAATGCACGGACCCGCAAGGGCCCGAAGCGGACCGTCGCCGGCAAGAAGAAGCCCGGCAAGAAGTAGTTCTTGACCGGATGACGGGGTCGGCCGCCGCCGAGGCGGGTCAGGCCGCAACCCGATCCGGAAAGTCAACTAGGAGCGCACAGACTTATGCCACCGAAGGCTCGTGCCGGAGCCGCTGTAAAGAAGGTCCGGCGCAAGGAACGCAAGAACGTCGCCCACGGGCAGGCGCACATCAAGAGCACGTTCAACAACACCATCGTGTCCATCACGGACCCGACCGGTGCGGTCATCTCCTGGGCCTCCGCTGGCCAGGTGGGCTTCAAGGGCTCCCGCAAGTCGACTCCGTTCGCCGCGCAGCTGGCCGCCGAGGCTGCCGCGCGTCGCGCCATGGAGCACGGCATGCGCAAGGTCGACGTGTTCGTCAAGGGCCCCGGCTCCGGCCGGGAAACCGCCATCCGTTCGCTGCAGGCCGTGGGCCTCGAGGTCGGCCAGATCGCCGACGTCACCCCGCAGCCGCACAACGGGTGCCGTCCGCCGAAGCGTCGCCGGGTCTGAGAGGTAGAGAGAGATGGCTCGTTACACCGGTGCAGACTGCCGCCGTTGCCGGCGGGAGAAGATGAAGCTGTTCCTCAAGGGCAGCAAGTGCGATGGTCCGAAGTGCCCGTTCGAGTCCCGGCCGTTCCCGCCCGGGCAGCACGGCCGCGGTCGCACGAAGGAGACGGAGTACCTGCTCCAGCTCCGCGAGAAGCAGAAGGCCCGTCGTGTCTACGGCGTGCTGGAGAAGCAGTTCCGCGGTTACTACGAGGAAGCCGTTGGCAAGCAGGCGAAGACCGGTGAGGTCCTCCTGCAGATCCTCGAGTCGCGGCTGGACAACGTCGTTTACCGGGCCGGCTACGCCCACTCGCGGGACATGGCCCGCCAGCTGGTCAAGCACGGTCACTTCACGGTGAACGGCAAGAAGGTCGACATCCCGTCGTACCGCGTCAAGGAGCACGACATCATCGAGGTTCGGGGCAAGAGCAAGGAGCTCACCCCGTTCGTCGTCGCGCAGGCTCAGGCCGGCTCGAAGACGGTTCCGGCGTGGCTTGAGGCCATCCCGAGCCAGATGAAGGTGCTCGTGCACTCCCTCCCGGCCCGGCAGGTCATCGACACGCAGGTCCAGGAACAGCTGATCGTCGAGCTCTACTCCAAGTAGTCCGAGCTCGTTCGGTGGCCCGCCCTTCGGGGCGGGCCACCGGAACAGTTTGTGTCGTGGGCGTCAAATAGCGGGCGCCCCGGAAGAGAAGAGAAAAGATGCTCATCAGTCAGCGGCCCTCCCTCTCCGAGGAGTCGATCAACGAGACCCGGTCGCGGTTCGCCATCGAGCCGCTCGAGCCGGGCTTCGGCTACACCCTGGGTAACTCGCTGCGGCGCACGCTGCTGTCGTCGATCCCGGGCGCGGCCGTCACCTCGATCAAGATCGACGGTGTCCTGCACGAGTTCACCACGATCCCCGGTGTCAAGGAGGACGTGGTCGAGCTCGTCATGAACATCAAGGAGCTGTGCGTCAGCTCCGAGCACGACGAGCCGGTCAGCATGTACCTGCGCAAGCAGGGCCCGGGCGACGTGACCGCGGGCGACATCCAGCCGCCGGCCGGCGTCTCGGTGCACAACCCGGATCTCAAGCTCGCCACCCTCAACGGCAAGGGCCGGCTCGACATGGAGCTGACCGTCGAGCGGGGCCGGGGCTACGTGACGGCGGCGCAGAACAAGCAGTCCGGCGCCGAGATCGGCCGTATCCCGGTCGACTCGATCTACTCGCCGGTGCTGAAGGTGACCTACCGCGTCGAGGCGACCCGTGTCGAGCAGCGCACCGACTTCGACCGGCTGATCATCGACGTCGAGACCAAGCCGTCGATGGGTCCGCGTACCGCGCTGGCCTCCGCCGGTTCGACGCTTGTCGAGCTGTTCGGGCTGGCCCGGGAGCTGGACGAGACCGCCGAGGGCATCGACATCGGGCCGTCCCCGCAGGACGCCCAGCTGGCGGCGGACCTGGCCCTGCCGATCGAGGAGCTGGACCTCACCGTCCGCTCCTACAACTGCCTCAAGCGCGAGGGCATCAACTCCGTTGGTGAGCTCATCGGGCGTACCGAGGCCGACCTCCTCGACATTCGCAACTTCGGTCAGAAGTCGATCGACGAGGTCAAGATGAAGCTCGCCGGGATGGGTCTCGGGCTGAAGGACTCGGCTCCGAACTTCGACCCGGCGCACGTCGTGGACACCTTCGGCGAGGCCGACTACGACACCGACGACTACCGCGAGACCGAGCAGCTCTAGTCCGCGCTGCCGCCACAACTGAGGAGCACCAAAAATGCCCACGCCCACCAAGGGCCCCCGCCTCGGCGGCAGCCCCTCGCACGAGCGGCTGATGCTCGCCAACCTGGCGACCGCGCTGTTCCAGCACGGCAAGATCCAGACCACCGAGACGAAGGCCCGTCGGCTGCGTCCGCTGGCCGAGCAGCTCATCACCAAGGCCAAGCGCGGTGACCTCGCCTCGCGGCGGCGGGTGCTGGGTGTCGTCAAGGACAAGGACGTGGTCTACGCCCTGTTCGACCAGATCGCGCCCCGGTACTCCAACCGCCCCGGCGGTTACACCCGGATCGTGAAGACCGGTCCGCGCAAGGGTGACAACGCGCCGATGGCCATCATCGAGCTGGTGGAGGAGCTTCAGGTCGCCGAGCCCAAGGTGAACAAGAAGACCGCCTCCCGCAAGGCCGCGCAGCAGGACAAGGTCGAGGCGCTCGCCCCGGCCGAGGAGACCCCGCAGTCGGCCTCGACCGACCAGGACTCCGAGGCGCCGGTGTCGGCGTCCGGTGACACCGACGCCGCCCGCGAGGACAGCGACGAGGCCACCGAGAACAAGGCCTGATCAAGGGCAACGTCGGGCCCGGCACCCCTCACGGGGTGCCGGGCTCGATCCGTAACAGGAGGTACGAGGTGGACGAGCGGATCCGGCTGCGGCTGGACGTCTCGTACGACGGCACGGACTTCTCCGGCTGGGCCGCCCAGCCGACCCGGCGCACCGTCGCGGGTGTGCTCGTCGAGACCCTGGACCTGGTCCTCGGCGCCGGCGCGGTCACCGGGCTGACGGTGGCCGGGCGTACCGACGCGGGAGTCCACGCCACCGGGCAGGTCTGCCACCTGGATCTGCTGGTCGACGTGTGGCGGCAGCACGAGGGGCGGCTGCTGCGTCGCCTGGCCCGGCTGCTCCCCACCGACGTGCGCGTCCGGGCGATGACCGAGGTGCCCGCCGACTTCGACGCCCGTTTCTCGGCTACCTTCCGGCGCTACGAGTACCGGGTCACCGATGCGCCCTTCGGCGCGGAGCCGCTGCGCCGGCACGAGGTGCTGGCCTGGCCGAAGCCGTTGGACCTGGCGGCGCTGAACGCCGCCGCGGCCGGGCTGGTGGGCGAGCACGACTTCGCCGCGTACTGCCGGCGCAAGGAGAACGCGACCACGTTGCGCGAGGTGACCCGGCTGGACTGGCGCCGTGATCCGGACGGCATCCTGGTCGCCACCGTGCAGGCCGACGCGTTCTGCCAGGCGATGGTGCGCAGCCTGGTGGGGGCGATGCTGGTGGCCGGGGACGGTCGCCGCCCGGTCGAGTGGCCGGGCAATCTGCTCACCCGTCAGGACCGCTCCAGCGAGGTGACTGTGGCTCCCGCGCGTGGGCTGACCCTGGTCGCCGTCGGCTACCCCGCCGATCCGTCCGAGTACGCCCGCCGGGCCGACCTCACCCGCCGACTGCGGGTCCCGGTCGAGGGCTGACCGCCGAGGGGTGGCGGGCCTCACTCCCCGGGCAGCTCGCCGTCGGCGCTGCCGGCGGTGGATTCCGGTGTCGGCTGGGCGGCGGTGCCACCGTCGGCCCGCTGTTGCAGGACGCCCCGGCTGAGGTGCAGCTCGATCATGTCGAACAGGATCTCGCGCACCGTGGTGTCGCCCGCCTTGATCGCTGCCCCGTCCGCGCGGACGACAAGCGCGTATGCCAGGTAGTGGCCGCGTACCTGCCAGCCGACCCGGGCGGGGGCGCTGGTCAGCACGTCGGTGCCGTCACCGTCGCCGGCGGTGAGGCCACGGAACCGGCCCTTCCGCTCGTCGAGGAGTGGGCGGATCCGGTCCCGGGCCCGTTCCGCGCTGACCTTGTCGGTGAGGTTGAACAGCCCGGCGGTGACCAGGTGGTCGCCGTCGGGCGTCCGCAGTGTGGCCCGGACGACCTGGTTGCAGCCGAGGAGGGCCAGCAGGTCGGCGACCTCACCGGTGGCGGCGACGGCGCAGCTTCCGCTGGACTGCGTCTTGAGCACCTGGTAACTCGGCTGGCCGTCGGTGAGTGTCAGCTCCTTGCCGGGGAAGAGTTCCTTGGCGGTGAGCGGGGCCTGATCGGATTCCCGGGAGTCGAGTGCCGGTCGTTCCGGTCCGGCGGTTGCCGGGACGTAGTTCGGCTGGTTCGTCGGGTTGGCCGCCGGTTCCCCGTCGCGCTCGTCGAGCAGCGCGGCGGCGCCGAGGCCGCAGAGTGCGAGCAGCACCAGGACGGCCGCACCGCCGATCAGCACCTGCCACAGCCGGCCATTCCCGCGCCCGGCTCCGGGCTGCGCGGCGGTGGCGGAGGTGTAGACCTGGCTGCGGGGCTCCTCGGGCGCGATGTGGGCACGGGCCGGCGCCGGCTGCGTCGACGGCAGTGCGAGCTGGTTCGCGCGGGGGAGCGACGGAGTGGGGAAGCGGGACGGAGAGGGCCCTGCCGGCGGGGGCGGACCGGCGCCGAACACCGACAGGTCGGACCCGGGCTCCGGGTACTCCTCGAAAGCGTCCTCATCGGACTCGTACCGATACACCATGTCGCCCAGAGTAGGAGCGATTGTCCCTTTAGGGGGTAATATCGGGTAAATGTGTGCGTGGGTCGCGTCATGGCCGGCCCGGACCGGTGCGAGAATTGCCGGCGTGACCGGCGACCACTACTTCAGCGCTCAGCCCGCCAGCGACGCTCCGCCGCGCGAGGTCGAGTTCTCCGTCGCCGACCGCGACTACCGGCTCGCCTCGGCCGGCGGCGTCTTCTCCGCCAGCCGCCTCGACCCGGGCACGGCCGTACTCCTGCGCAAGGCCGAGCTGCCCGCGGCCGACACCGCCGGCGACCTGCTCGACCTCGGCTGCGGTTTCGGCCCGATCGCGTGCGTGCTGGCCGACCTGGCACCGGCGAGCACGGTCTGGGCTGTCGACGTCAACGCCCGCGCCCGCGAGCTGACCGCCGCCAACGCGGCCCGGATCGGAGCCGCCGACCGGGTCCGGGTCCACGCCCCGGAAGACGTGCCGGCCGACACCCGGTTCGCCCAGATCTGGTCCAACCCACCCATTCGGATCGGCAAGGACGAGCTGCACGAGCTGCTGCTGCGCTGGCTGCCCCGACTCGCACCGGACGGCGTCGGCTGGCTGGTCGTCGCCCGTCACCTCGGTGGCGACTCGCTGCAACGCTGGCTCACCGAGCAGAGCTGGCAGGTCGAGCGGTACGCCAGCCAGAAGGGCTTCCGGGTGCTGCGGCTCACCCGGTAATTGGATGTCCCTCCCGCCCTCGCTGGGGCAGGATCCCGGCGTGGGATACGTGGATGTGGCAGCGGTCGGGCACGTTCTGCCCGACGGTCGGGAACTCTTCGCCGACGTGTCGTTCCGGGTGGGTGAGGGCAGCAAGGTCGCCCTGGTCGGGCCGAACGGCGCGGGGAAGACGACCCTGTTGCGGATGGTCGCCGGTGACCTGCCGGTGCGCAGCGGCGCCGTCGCGCGGGCCGGTGGCCTGGGCGTGATGCGGCAGTTCATCGGCATGATCGGCGACGAGTCGACGCTCGCCGACCTGGCATTGTCCCTGGCCCCGCCGTCGTTGCGCGACGCCGGCCGCCGACTCGCCGAGACCGAGGCGGCCATGCGGGCGGCCGAGGCCCACGGCAAGTTCAGCAACGCCGCGGGCAAGGCCCAGTTGGCGTACGCCGGCGCGCTCGGCGCCTGGGGCGAGGCCGGCGGGTACGACGCCGAGGTGCTCTTCGACACCGTCGCGACGATCGTGCTCGGCCAGCCCTGGGACGCAGTCCGGGACCGACCGGTGCGCACCCTCTCCGGGGGCCAGCAGAAGCGGTTCGCGTTGGAGCTGCTGCTGCGCGGCCCGGACGAGGTCCTGCTGCTCGACGAACCGGACAACTTCCTCGACGTACCCGGCAAACGCTGGCTGGAGGCGCGACTGCGCGAGTCGACGAAGTCGGTGCTCTACGTCTCGCACGACCGCGAGCTGCTGGCCCAGAGCGCCGATCGGGTGGTGGCCGTCGAGGGTGGCAGCGCCTGGGTGCACCCGAGCGGCTTCGCGAGCTGGTACGAGGCTCGGGTGGCTCGACACGCCCGCCTCGACGAGCTGCGTCGACGCTGGGACGAGGAGCACCAGAAGCTGCGCGAGCTGATGCTGATGTACAAGCAGAAGGCCGCGTACAACGACGGGTTGGCTTCGCGCTACCAGGCCGCGCAGACCCGGCTGCGCAAGTTCGAGGAGGCCGGGCCGCCGCCCGTACCCCCGAAGGACCAGGACATCCGGATGCGGCTGAGCGGCGGGCGGACCGGCAAGCGCGCGGTCGTCTGCGAGCAGCTGGAGCTCGACGGCCTGACCTTCCCCTTCGACCTGGAGATCTGGTACGGCGACCGGCTGGCGGTGCTCGGTGCCAACGGCACCGGCAAGTCGCACTTCCTGCGGCTGCTGGCCCGGGGCGGCACCGACCCCGACCCGGCCAACGGGCCGGTCGACGGGGCGGGCGCGCTCGCGCCGGTGGCACACGACGGTACGGCCCGCCTGGGCGCCCGGGTCCGCCCCGGGCACTTCTCCCAGACCCACGACCGACCGGAGTTGATGTCGAAGACGCTCGTCGAGATCCTCTGGCGGGGCGACGAGCACCGCACCGGGATGGATCGGCAGGCGGCGATGGGGGTGCTCAGCCGCTACGAGTTGGCCGCCCAGGGCGACCAGCGCTTCGGCACGCTCTCCGGTGGTCAACAGGCCCGGTTCCTGGTGCTGCTGCTGGAACTGTCCGGAGCGACGCTGCTGCTGCTCGACGAGCCCACCGACAACCTCGACCTGGCCAGCGCGGAGGCCCTCGAAGCAGGCCTGAACGCGTTCGAGGGGACGGTGATCGCGGTCACCCACGACCGCTGGTTCACCCGCTCCTTCGACAGGTTCGTGCTGTTCCGAGGCGACAGCGAGGTGGTGGAGACCCCGGAGCCGGTCTGGGACGTGGGCTGAGCGGTCCGTGGGTCCGCCGCGGCCGACCGGCATAGGGTGGATCACGTGACTGACATGACCTATCGCCGGCTGGGCGACTCCGGGCTCGTTGTGTCCGTGGTCGGCATCGGCTGCAACAACTTCGGCCGCAAGCTCGACCTCGACGGCACCCGCGCGGTGGTGGACGCCGCCCTGGACGCCGGGATCACCCTGTTCGACACCGCCGACATCTACGGCGAGCCGCAGGGCAGTTCCGAGGAGTTGCTCGGGCAGGCGCTCAAGGGCCGCCGGGACGACGTGGTGGTGGCCACCAAGTTCGGCATGGACATGAACGGCCTGAACGGGCCGGACTTCGGCGCCCGGGGTGCCCGGCGCTACATCGCCCGTGCCGTCGAGGCGTCGCTGCGCCGGCTCGGCACCGACCACATCGACCTCTACCAGATGCACGAGCCCGACCCGGGCACCCCGATCGACGAGACCCTCGCCGCCCTGGACGACCTGGTCCGCGACGGCAAGGTGCGCTACCTGGGCAACTCCAACTTCGCCGGCTGGCAGATCGCCGACGCGGACTGGGTGGCCTCGTCCAACGGCCGGTCCCGCTTCATCAGCGCGCAGAACCACTACAGCCTGCTGGAGCGCTCGGTCGAGACCGAGATCATCCCGGCCTGTGAGCGGTTCGGCCTCGGCATGCTGCCGTTCTTCCCGCTCGCCAACGGGCTGCTCACCGGCAAGTACAAGCGCTCGGGTCAGCCGCCGGCCGGCAGCCGGCTCTCCGGCGGAGGCCGGTACGCGGAGCGGCTCGCCGCGGCCGACTGGGACACCATCGAGGCGATCGAGGCGTACGCGGCCGAGCGGGGTGTGAGCATGCTCCAGGTGGCGATCGGTGGGCTGGCCGCCCAGCCGGCGGTGACCTCGGTGATCGCCGGTGCCACCACGCCGGAGCAGGTACGCGCCAACGCCGCCGCCGGCACCTGGGAGCCCAGCGACGAGGACCTGGCGGCACTGCGCGCCATCCTCTGAGCCTCCTCCTGATCAGACGCAACCGGGCCGGGCCGCTCGTCGCGGCCCGGCCCGGTTGGTGAAACGCCTGTCGGTCAGTCGCTCGGCGTGTCGGTGCGGCGGCGGCCGAACAGCATGGCCACCCCCATCGCGCCGGCGACGAGGACCAGGCCGGCCGCCGCGTACAGCCACCAGCCGGCACCCGCCCCGCCGCCGCCGTCAGTCGGCTCGTTGACCGCCACCGGCTTGGGCGCCGGCGGAGACTGCGCGGCACGGGCCTGCACCGTCGCGGTGGCCTTGGCCGGCAGGGGAGCCGGCGAGTTCACCGTCACCTTCCACGTGCCGGCGCTGAGCACCTTTCCGCTGCTGTAGAAGCCCTGCCCCTCGGGCTGCGGCTCCAACTGCACCGGGCCGACCTTCTGCCCGTCCGGGCCGGTGGCGGTGAGCACCAACCGCACCACCCGGTCCAGCCGTCGGCCATCGGCGTAGGTGGCCTGGATGGTGACTCCCTCGGCCCCGTCGCCGGCCACCGTCAGCTTGAGTGTGTCGGCCCGGGCGGCCGCCGGGGCAGCGGACAACAGGGTCAGGGCCAGCCCGGCGAACACGGCGGCCAACACCTTGCGGATAACCGTCACGGACATCTCCTCGACTACGAATGAGGGAGGCCCCTCCCCGACGCCGAAGCGTCGGGGAGGGGCCTCGTCGGATCAGAGCTGGCGACCGGGTGCCAACCGGGTGGCATCGCCACCGAGCCGCCCGGTGCCCTTGACCGGTTCGCCGTCGTTCGCCTTGACGCCGGCCTTGCTGGCCGCGCCGCCGAGACGAACGATCATCGCGTCGGTGTCCCGCACCAGGACATCCCTGACCTCCGCCTCAGCCACCAGGGTGGCGTCGGCGGCGAGCGTGCGGAACGCGGTCAACTGCTTGATCGCCTTGTTGTCGTTGCCGGCAGCCTCGGCCTGACGGGCCGCGTCGAGCTTCGCCGTCAACTGCTTGTGCGCCTTGGCCGAGAGCCGACCCGTCGCCTTGAACCGGTCCAGCAGGTTCTGCATGTCCCGGAACGAGGTGGTGACGAAGAAACGGACCGCCGAGGTGGTCTCATTGCCCGCCTTGTCGGTCGCGGTCACCGTCAGCTCGTGCAGGCCGAGCGGCAGCTCGTACATGGCCTGCAGGGTGCCGCTGGTGTACGCCTGACCGTCCAACGTGCCGACCACCGCGGCGATGCCCGAGGTCGGGTCGACAGCCTGCCAGGACACCCGAACGTCCTGGCTGTCTCCGTAGAGCTGGCCGTCGGCGATCCCGGACACCAGCAGCGTCGGCTTGGTGCCGTCGATGCGCACCACCGCCGACTTGAGCGTCTCGACGTTGCCGGCCTTGTCGGTCGAACGGAACAGCAGCTCGTGCTGCCCGTCACCGGTCACCTCGACCGGCGCCGTGTACGGCGTCCACGCGCCACCGTCCAGCGACCACTCCACCGTCTTCACGCCGGAACCGGCGTCGGTCGAGGTCAGCACGACGGGGATCGTCCCGTCGTGCCAGCCGGCGTCGTTCGCCGGAGCGAACGTCGCCGAGGTCACCGGCGCGGTGGCGTCGATCTTGGCGGAGACCGTCTTCGTCTCCTCCACGTTGCCGGCCTTGTCGGTCGAGCGGAACCGAAGCTCGTGCTCGCCGTCGCCGGTGATGGCCACCGGTGCGGTGTACGCCGTCCAGGTGGTGGCCCCGTCCAGCTGGTACTCGGTGGTGGCGAGACCGCTACCGCCGGCCTCGTCGGCACCGGTGAGCGTGACCGTCACCGGCCCGGTGTACCACCCGTCGGTCGGGGTGCCGGAAACCGCAGCCGTCGTGACCGGAGCGGTCTCGTCGGCCACCTTCGTGCTCAGCCGGAAGTAGTCGAACGAGGCGGTCTTCGACGCCGTCTGGTTGGCGCCGAGGGTGAACAGACCGACCTTCGGGGTGGCCCCCACCGCGCTGTTGGTCAGTGCCTCCAACGCGGTCCAGGTCGTCCCGTCCGCCGAGTACGACGCGGTGAACGTGTTGCCCGTGCGGGCCAGCCGCAGGTGCCACACGGCCGAGGTGAGGCTTGTCGCCTCCGGCTGCGGGGTCTGCACCACCCCGGCGATCTCGCTGCGGAACTCGATCCGCCGCGTCACCGCCTGGCCGGCCTGGTTGTCCGCGATGAAGTCGAACTTGACGTAGTTGTCGTCGTCCGCCTGCACGAGCAGACCGGCCTGCTGGTACTGCTCGTTCAGCAGGCTGCCGTCGACCTTCGTCTCCAGGGTCCAGTCGCCGGTCGGCGCGGTCTGGAGGATGAAGTTCTTCGGCCCGGTGTTGTCGGTGCCGTAGATGTCACCGTTGGGCACGTCGATCCGCAGCGCGCCTCCGGAGACCCGGTAACCAGCGGGGTCTTCCCGCGTGACGGCGTCCCACCGGCACTTGTCCAGCGAGCTGCCGGTGAACTCGTCCGACGGCTCGACCGGGCCGGCCGGAGCGTCCGGCGTGACCACGAACGAGTCGAAGGCCGCGTCCACAACAGGTGCCTCGGTGCCACCGTTGAGGGCGAAGACCCCGATCCGCGGGTTGGTGATGCCGGCGAGCGCGGCCGAACGGCCAACCGGGGTGAAGGTCTGCCCGTCGCCCGAGGCGGACGCGGTCAGGTTCGTCCCGTCGCTGGTGATCCGCAGGTACACGGTGTCACCCGCCGGTGCGTTGGTGGCGTCGGCGGCCTCGTTGCGTGGCGTGGCGGCCGTCTCCCGGATGAACTCCACCCGGCGGCTGCCGTTGTACAGCAGGTCCACCTTGGCGTAGTTGTCGTCGTCGCCGTACACCAGCAGGCCGGCCTGCTGGTAGTTGGCCGTGACCGGCAGGGTGACCTTGGTGGTCATCTCCCAGGCGCCGGTCGGAGCCGCCTGGAGCACCAGGTTCGTGGCGTCGTTGCGAGCCCCGTAGAGGTCACCCACCCCGGTGGGCAGCCGCAGCGCGCCCCCACTGAGCGAGTAGAGCTGGTTCTCCCGAACCACGCTGGTCCAGCGGGCCTTGTCGAGGCTGTTGCCGTTGAAGTCGTCCGAACGCGCCCCGAAGCAGGACGTGTCCGGAGCGTCCACCCGCACCGGCACCGTGGCGTACGCCTTGGCGCCCTTGCTGTCGGTCACCGTGAGGGTGGCCGTGAAGGTGCCCGGGTTGGTGTAGGTGTGGCTGGCGTCCAGGGTGGTCGCCGAGCCGCCGTCACCGAAGTCCCAGGCGTACGTCAACGGGGTGTTGCCCTCGGCGTCGGTGGCCGTGCCGTCGAAGGCGACGGTGACCGGCGCGGTGCCGGTGGCCGGGGTGGCCGTGGCACTGACCGCAGGCGGCGCGTTCTCGGTGACACCGCGGCCGACGAAGTCCATCCAGTTGACGTTGAACAGCGAACCCGTTCCGCCGTTCGGGTCGCGGGCCACGAAGTACAGCGAACCGCTCGCGGCACCGGTGACCGGCGCGCTCACGTCCGTGTACGTCTGCCACGCTCCGGTCGACGGCACGACGGCCGTGGCGACCACCGGTCCGTCAACCGCACCGGCGCGGACCTCGATCCGACCGCCAGCGGCGGCCGAGGCGGCCCGGAACCGGATCTCGGTGATGTTGGTCAGGTCCGCCGGAGCGACCGACCACCAGTCACCGTCCTCGATGAACGCGATGCTCTGGCCGCCACCCGCGGTGTCGGCCCCGGCCTCCCGCTGCACGCCGGCGTCTCCGCCGCCGGTGCTCACCGGCGTCCGCCCGGTGGCGGTGAAGTACTCGGCCTGCTTCTGCTTGGGCTGCAGGATCTCGATCTGCCGACCGGTGAGCGCACCGGCGCCGCCGGCACCACCCTCGTCGGTGTAGGTGGCCTCGAAGACCGCGAAGACGTTCGCCTCGGCGCCGTGCCCGGAGGCGAGCGACGTCTGGACGGTGCCGGTGCAGCCGGTGTGCTGCTCCAGCGGGTGGGCGTGCTCGTCGTGACCGAGCAGCACCTGGAGGTTCACCTTGGCGCAGTCGATCTGCCCGTCCTCGGGGTCGGTCACCTTGATCGTGTACTTGACCTGGTCACCCCAGTTGAAGAAACCACCGTCCGGCGGGAACTCGATGGTGACCGTCGGTGCGGTGTTGCCCACGGTGACCGGCACGTTGGCCACCGCCGTACGGCCCTTCGGGTTGGTCACGGTGAGCTGGGCGGTGTAGTTGCCCGCCGTCGCGTAGGTGTGCGTCGGGTTCGCCTCGGTGGAGGTCTGCCCGTCGCCGAAGGCCCAGGCGTAGGTGAGCGCCCCACCGTCCGGGTCCCGGGAGCCGGCGCTGGAGAACGTGACGGTCAACGGCGCCGGACCCGAGGTGGGGTTGGCGGACGCCGCCGCGATCGGCGCGCGGTCACCGGCGGTGTAGTCGATCCGGTAGATGCCGGAGTTGTCGTTGTTGCCGCCGAAGCCGCTGCCCCACTCGATCAGGTACAACGCGCCGTCCGGGCCGAACTCGAAGTCCATCGGCCGGATCATGCTCATGCCGGTCAGCAACTGGTTGATGTCCACCAACGACTTGCCGTCGGCGGTCACCTGCATCGTGTACATCTTGTTCTGGTTCCACTCGCCGAGCAGCGCCTTGCCGTCGTAGTAGGCCGGCCACTTGCGGGTGGAGTTGAGGTTGGGGTCGTACCGGTAGGCCGGGCCGCCCATCGGCGCGCCACCGCCACCGATCTCCGGGTACCGCGCGTCACCGGCGTAGCCGTAGTCGACGGTGGCCGGGACGACCGGTGGGAGGTTGGTCAGGCCGGTGTTGTTCGGCGAGTTGTTCACCGGCGCCGCGCAGTCGAACTTGTCGCCGCTCGGACCGGACGGGAACGTGTAGTCGTTGTAGGCCTCGTTCGTCCCCGTGCAGTACGGCCAGCCGTAGTTGCCGGGGGTGACGATGTTCCACTCGACCAGACCGCGGGGGCCACGGGTCGGGTTGTTCGCGTTGGCGTCCGGTCCGTAGTCACCGACGTAGAGCGTGTCGGTCTTCGGGTCGGTGCCGATCCGGAACGGGTTGCGGAAGCCCATCGCGTAGATCTCGGGACGGGTCTTCTCGGTGCCCGGTGCGAAGAGGTTGCCCGTCGGAACGGTGTACGTCCCGTCGTCCTCCGGGTGGATCCGGATCACCTTGCCGCGCAGGTCGTTGGTGTTCGCCGACGTGCGCTGCGAGTCGTAGTCCTGGCGGCCCGGCCGCTCGTCGAGCGGCGAGTACGCGTTCGACTCGAACGGGTTGGTGTTGTCACCGGTGGCCAGGTAGAGGTTGCCGGCGCTGTCGAAGGTCATGCTGCCGCCCGCGTGGCAGCAGGTGTTGCGCTGCGTGTCGACCCGCAGCACCTGCTTCTCGCTCGCCAGGTCGATGGTGTCGCCGGTCACCGTGAACCGGGACAGCAGGTTGCGGGTGACGTTGTCGTTCGGGGCGTAGTAGAGGTACACCCACTTGTTGGTGGCGAAGTCCGGGTCGAGCCGGATGCCGATCAGGCCGTCCTCGTTGCCGGTGAAGACGTCCAGGTCGACGGCGGTGACGGTGTTGCCGGTGTCCGGCTTGATGACCTGCACCCGGCCGTCGCGCTCGATGTAGAAGACCCGCCCGTCGGGGGCGATGTCCAGCTCCATCGGGTTGCTGGTGTTGCTGTCCAGGGCGATCTTCTCGAAGTTCGAGGTCTTCGTGGCGCCGCAGTCGGCGTCCTCGACACCGGCTGCGGTGCGGATGCCGCCGAGCAGGTGGGACAGGAACTCGGGCTCGGCGAACGACTCCCGGGTGTGTCCGCCACCGGTGTACCAGGAGCGACCGCCGTCGAAGTCCTGACACCAGGAGGTCGGGTGGTCGGCGCCCATCGCGCCCGCGCCCGGGGTGTAGCTCTTCTCGTCCAGGCTGGCCAGCACGTGCACATCCGGCCGCGGGTTGGTCTGGAAGTTGTACCACTCGTCGAACCGGGACCAGCGGTCCGGCAGCTCGGCCGTGGACGGGTGGGCGTGGTCCTCCACCTTGACCGTGGCCTGCTGGTTCTGCGGGTGGTTGGCGAAGTACGCGCCGACCAGGTCGCCGTACCAGGCCCAGCTGTACTCGGTGTCCGAGGCGGCGTGGATGCCGACGTAACCGCCGCCGGCCTTCACGTAGCGCTCGAACGCCGCCTGCTGCTCGGCGTTGAGGACGTCACCGGTGGTGGAGAGCCAGATCACGGCCTTGTACTTCGCGAGGTTGGCGTCGCTGAACGCGGCACCGTCCTCGGAGGCGTCCACGGTGAAGCCGTTGGTGGCGCCGAGCTGTTGGATGGCGGCGACACCGGTGGGGATGGAGTCGTGCCGGAAGCCGGCGGTCTTGGAGAAGACCAGGACCGAGAAGGGATCGTCGGCGGCCTTCTGGGGCGCCTTGGGCGCCACCTGGGTGACCGGGGTTCCGGCCGCTGCCTCCCGTGGGGGGACCTGTGCGGCGGCCGGCGCGGCCTGCGCGGGCGTGCCGAACAGGCTCGTCGAGGCGAGAGCAAGGGAGATGAGGGTTGCGGTGATTGGTACGCGGGCACGACGAGAACGGGACACGCCGCCTCCTGTGTCGTAGTGACGGAGATCGCGGGAGTCGGCACGCCGAAGGCCGTCCCTGATGGAGCCGGTGGTCACACCGTGCCAAGGTGCCCCCACCGACATTTTGTCGAATCGCTAAACAAATTAATTCGACTGGCTCGATGTCCGGCAAGATGCCGGCGGGTAACGGTTCTGCAACGGCAGGCGACATTCCGAACAGGACCGCATGAACCGCCACACAGATCTAGCTCGATTCGGTGCGTTCCGGCCCACCGGCCGCCGCCGAACCTCGCCTTGGCAGACCGACGGATCTGTCGTACGGTGACACGCAAGTAACCCACGGGAGCCCGGTGTACCGGGCTGAGAGGGGGGCTGACAGCCCCCGACCGTCGAACCTGATCCGGATAATGCCGGCGCAGGGAGGAGAGTTGCCGTGCCGTCCCTGGGGCGACTGCATCTGATCACCGACACCCGACCCGGTCGGGACCCGCTCACCGTGGTCCGGGCCGCCCTCACGGTGGCCCGCGCCGACCTGGTCGTGCAGGTCCGGGTCGAGGACTCCGCCACCGACCGCGAGGCGTACGAGCTGGCCCGGCGGGTGCTGGCGCTCTGCCTGTCGTACGAGGCGACTTGCCTGGTCAACGACCGGCTGCACGTGGCGCTGGCGGTGGGCGCGGCCGGCGGACACATCGGAGCGGACGACCTCCCGGTGGCCGCCGCCCGTCGGGTGCTCGGCCCCACCGGTGTGCTGGGAGCCACTGCCCGCGCGCCGGAGACGGCAACCGAGGCCGTCGCGGCGGGCGCCACCTACCTGGGTGTCGGCCCGTGCCACCCCACCAGCACCAAGTCCGGCCTGCCGGACCCGATCGGGCCGACCGGGGTCCGCGCCGTGGCCGACGCCGTCGACGTGCCGGTCATCGCGATCGGTGGCGTGACCGCCGCGCGGGTGCCGGAGCTGCGGGCCGCCGGGGCGTACGGGGTGGCCGTGGTCGGTGCGGTGTCCGCCGCCGCCGACCCGGCGCGGGCGACCGCCACGCTGATCGAGGCCCTGACGTGCTGACCGGCCGGTTCCCGTCGGCGCCGTCGATCGACCGGACCCGGCCGGACGTGGCGGTGGTCGGGGCGGGGCCGATCGGGCTGGCGATCGCCTGGCGCTGCGCCGCCCGTGGGCTACGGGTGGTGGTGCACGATCCGGCACCCGGCTCGGGGGCGTCGGCGGTGGCCGCCGGCATGCTCGCGCCGGTCGCCGAGGCGTACTTCGGTGAGCGGCAACTGACCGAGCTGCTGCTGGCGTCCGCCGCCCGCTGGCCCACCTTCACCGAGGAGTTGGCCGAAGCGACAGGCACCGACATCGGCTATCGCACCGAGGGCACCCTGCTGGTCGGGTTGACCGGAGACGACCTGGCCGAGGCGCGCCGGCTGTGGGCGTACCAGCAGGGGTTGGGCCTGCCGGTGACCCCACTGCGCCCCAGCGAGCTGCGCGACCGCGAACCGGCGCTCGCCCCCCGGGTGCGCGGCGGCGCGCTCGCGCCCACCGACCACCAGGTCGACCCCCGGCTGCTGGTGCCGGCGCTGCGCACGGCCGCGCAGCGGGCCGGCGCGGCGCTGGTGCCGCACGGAGTTCGACACCTGTCCGACGTGGACGCGGGCGTCACGGTTGTCGCCGCCGGCTGCGGGTCCGCCGCACTCACCGGCCTGCCCGTGCGGCAGGTGAAGGGCCAGATCCTCCGGCTCCGCGCGCCCGGCGGCGTCGCGCCGGGCTTCCGGCACGTGATCCGGGGGTACGCCGACGGCGAGCACGTCTACCTGGTGCCCCGCGCCGACGGTGAGGTCGTCCTCGGCGCGACGGTCGAGGAACGGTCGGACACCACGGTCACCGCCGGCGCCGTGCAGCGGCTCCTCCGCGCCGGGGTGGACCTGCTGCCCGAACTGGCCGAGTACGACCTGGTCGAGGCGGTCGCCGGGCTGCGCCCAGGAACCCCGGACAACGCGCCGATCCTCGGGCCCCTGCCCGGCCGACCGGACGTGCTGGCCGCCACCGGTCACCACCGGCACGGCATCGTGCTCACCCCGATCACCGCCGACCTGATCGCGGACCTGTTGCTCACCGGCGTACCCGATCCGCTGCTCGCGCCCTTCCGGCCGGACCGGTTCGCCGGCGCGGCGGCGGACGGTGGACCCGAACCGACGATGAAGGGGGACCTGTGGAGTTGACGGTGAACGGGGCCGGACGAAGCGTCCCGGCTGAGATGTCCGTGGCTGACCTGGTCGGTGTCGTCGCCCCGCAACCCCGGGGGGTGGCCGTCGCGGTGAACGGCGAGGTGGTGCCCCGGGCAGGCTGGGCGACCACGGCGCTGCGCGACGGCGACCGCGTCGAGGTGCTCACCGCGGCGCAGGGCGGGTGACGGGCGTGTCGTTCGAGCTGGGTGGGGAGACGTTCACCTCACGGCTGATCCTCGGCACCGGTGGTGCCGCCAACCTGCACGTGCTGGAGCAGGCCATCCGGGCGTCCGGCACCGAGCTGGTCACCCTGGCCCTGCGCCGGGTGGACACTGCCCCGGGCACCGCTGGCGGGCTGCTGGACCTGCTGGACCGCTGCGGGGTACGGCTGCTGCCCAACACCGCCGGCTGTTATACGGCGACCGAGGCGGTGAAGGTGGCCCGGCTGGCCCGGGACGCGTTCGACACCGACTGGGTGAAGCTGGAGGTGATCGGCGACGAGCGGACGCTGCTGCCCGACGGGATCGAGTTGCTCCGCGCCGCCGAGGAACTGGTCGCCGACGGCTTCACCGTGCTGCCGTACACGAGCGACGACCCGGTGCTCGCCCGCCGTCTCGCCGACGTGGGCTGTGCCGCGGTGATGCCGGCCGGCTCGCCGATCGGCTCGGGGCTGGGCATCGGCAACCCGCACCACATCCGGCTCATCCGCCAGGGTGTCGACGTGCCGGTGATCCTCGACGCCGGCATCGGCACCGCCTCCGACGCGGCCCTGGCCATGGAGTTGGGCTGCGACGGGGTGCTGCTGGCCAGCGCGGTGACCCGGGCCGCGGACCCGGTGGCGATGGCCACCGCGATGCGGTACGCGGTCGAGGCGGGCCGGCTCGCGGCCGGCGCCGGCCGGATCGAGCGCCGCTTCCACGCGCTCGCCTCCACCCCCGACGAGGGAAGACCCGACCTGTGACCGGCCCGCCGCCACCCGCAGGCCCACTGCCGCCGGGAGGCCCGCTGCCACCCGCAGGCCCACTGCCGCCCGCAGGCGCGCTGCCGCCGGGAGATCTTGGAAGCAAAGTGCCCCTGGAGGGGCCGATTCCTTCCAAGATCTCGTTGGGGACCGTGCCGTCGGGGGTTGTCGTTCTGACCGATCGTCGGCTGGTTGCTCGCGGTGGGATTGAGCGGGTTGTTGCGGGTGCGGTGGCCGGGGGAGTGCGTTGGGTGGTGCTGCGCGAGATGGACCTGCCCCGCGTCGAGCGCGCCGCCCTCGCCGCCGGCCTGCGCGCGATCCTGGCCGACGTCGGCGGGACCCTCGTCGTGGCCGGCCCCGACCCGCTCGGCGGCGACGCCGTCCACCTGCCCGCCGCCGGCCCGTACCCGCCGCCGACCCACCGCCTGGTCGGCCGCTCCTGCCACGACGAAACCGAGCTGAACCGCCTGACCACCGAAAAATACGCCACCATCTCCCCGATCTGGCCCACCAAGACCAAACCGGGTTACGGCCCACCCCTGGGACCGGACGGCCTACGGAAGCTGACCAGGATCAGCCCCGTCCCGGTACTGGCGCTGGGCGGCCTCGAAACCCCAGAACAGGTAACCGCCTGCGTAGAGGCAGGAGCCGCAGGGGTGGCAGTGCTGGGCGCGATCATGCGCGCAAGAGACCCAGCCGAAACAGCCACCGCCCTGACCAGCGCCTATGTCGAGGCGGTCACCCCAAAGCTGACCCAAACCCGGCGCGGGGTCACCCAGGTCTCCACGTCAGGGCTGCGGCTGACCGTGCCCACGCAGGGATCAAGCCTGACCGCCCGGAGTGGGCACGGTCGGCCGCAGCCCCCAACCGCAACCAGCAACGGTCCGCCGCAGCCCGCAACCGCAACCAAGAACGGCCAGCCCCCAACCGCAACCAAGGAGGAGAAGTGACCCCAACCACCATCCTCACCATCGCCGGCTCAGACTCCGGCGGCGGCGCGGGCATCCAGGCCGACCTCAAGGTCTTCGCGGCGCTGGGCGCGTACGGCACGAGCGTCCTCACCGCGGTCACCGCGCAGAACACCCGTGGTGTCGACGCCGTGCTGCCGCTGCCGCCGCGCACTGTCGTCGAGCAACTGGAGAGCGTACTCACGGATTTCACCGTGCGCGCGGTCAAGACGGGGATGCTCGGCACCCCGGCGGTCGCCGACGCGGTGGCCGAGGCTGCCCGGGACGGTCGGCTGCCTCAGCTCGTCGTCGATCCGGTGCTGGTCGCCACCAGTGGACACCGGCTCGGTGTGGTGGGTGCGGTGGAGCGGCTGCTGCCGTACGCGAGGGTGGCGACGCCGAACTGCGCGGAGGCCGCGGCCATCACCGGACGCCCGGTGGACGACGTGGCCGGGATGGTCGTGGCCGCCGAGGCTCTGGTGGCCGGCGGCCCGGAGTACGTCGTGGTCACCGGCGGTGACCTGGACGGCGGCGAGGCGGTCGACGTGCTGCACGGCGGCGGGGTGACGACGCTGCTGCGCGCCCCCCGGGTGGACACCCGGCACACGCACGGCACCGGGTGTTCGTTCTCGGCGGCGATCGCCGTGCGGCTCGCGCTGGGCGATCCGGTGCCGGCGGCGGTAGAGGCCGCGAAAAAGTACGTGCTCCGTGCGCTGACCGGCGCACGGAGTTGGGAGCTGGGCGCGGGGCGTGGACCGCTGGACCACTTCGGCTGGTCCGCTTGATCACCAGGGAGGCTGTCATGCAGGCACGAGGCAAGGTGTACGTCGAGGGTTCACGGCCGGATGTCCGGGTGCCGTTCGCGGAGGTGGGGCTGACCGGGGATCTTCCGCCGGTGCGGCTCTACGACACGTCCGGTCCCGGGTCGGACCCGGAGGTGGGGTTGCCCGCGTTGCGCGGCCCGTGGATCGCCGAGCGGGGTGACGTGGCCCCGGTCCGGGGCGCGGGCACGCCGCTCGCCGGCGCGGACGGTCGCCGTCCCACCCAGCTCGCGTACGCGCGGGCCGGGGTGGTGACGCCGGAGATGGAGTTCGTGGCGATCCGGGAGAACGTCGACCCGGAACTGGTCCGGGCCGAGATCGCCGCCGGCCGGGCGGTGCTGCCGCTCAACGTGAACCACCCGGAGTGCGAGCCGGCGATCATCGGCAAGGCGTTCCTGGTCAAGGTGAACGCCAACATCGGCACCTCGGCGGTCAGCTCGTCGGTCGCCGAGGAGGTGGAGAAGCTCACCTGGGCCACCCGCTGGGGCGCGGACACCGTGATGGACCTGTCCACCGGGAAGCGGATCCACGAGACCCGCGAGGCGATCGTGCGGAACTCGCCGGTGCCGATCGGGACGGTGCCGATCTACCAGGCGTTGGAGAAGGTCGGCGGCGACCCGGTGAAGTTGAGCTGGGAGGTGTTCCGGGAGACCGTGATCGAGCAGGCCGAGCAGGGCGTGGACTACATGACGGTGCACGCCGGGGTGCTGCTGCCGTACGTGCCGCTGGCCGTGGACCGGGTCACCGGGATCGTCTCCCGGGGCGGCTCGATCATGGCGGCGTGGTGCCTGGCGCACCACGAGGAGAACTTCCTCTACACCAACTTCGCGGAGCTGTCCGCGCTGCTCGCGCGCTACGACGTGACGTTCTCGCTCGGCGACGGGCTGCGTCCCGGTTCGATCGCGGACGCCAACGACGAGGCGCAGTTCGCCGAGCTGCGCACGCTCGGCGAGCTGACCAAGATCGCCTGGGAGCACGACGTGCAGGTGATGATCGAGGGACCCGGTCACGTGCCCATGCACAAGATCAAGGAGAACGTGGACCTTCAGCAGGAGTGGTGCCACGAGGCGCCCTTCTACACGCTCGGCCCGCTGACCACCGACATCGCGCCCGCGTACGACCACATCACCTCGGCGATCGGCGCCGCGATGATCGGCATGTTCGGCACCGCGATGCTCTGCTACGTCACGCCGAAGGAGCACCTCGGCCTGCCGGACCGGGACGACGTGAAGGCGGGCGTGATCGCGTACAAGATCGCGGCCCACGCGGCAGACCTGGCCAAGGGGCACCCCGGCGCGCAGGACTGGGACGACGCGTTGTCGAAGGCCCGGTTCGAGTTCCGCTGGGAGGACCAGTTCAACCTCTCGTTGGACCCGGAGACGGCGCGTTCGTACCACGACGCGACGCTGCCGGCCGAGCCGGCGAAGACGGCACACTTCTGCTCGATGTGCGGCCCGAAGTTCTGCTCCATGAAGATCACGCAAGAGCTCAAGGAGTACGCGGCACGCGGCATGCAGGGCAAGTCGGAGGAGTTCCTCTCCGGCGGAGGCAAGGTCTACCTGCCGCTGGCCTGACCTGCGCCGGGCCGAGCGCGGCGAACCCGCCGTCCCCGAGGTGATCCACTCGGGTTCACTGGTATTGCGGTATCCGGGCGGCTAGGACAGCCCGAGACCAATGAACCCGAGTGGATCAGGCGCAACCGATCGGGGTTCCGACCCCCCCGGCCGGCGGCCGGTCGCGGTGCCGGCCGGTGGGTCAGTCGCGGTGGTGCCGGCCGGTCGAGCGCAGCGAGCGTCGGCCGCTCTCCTGCTCGGGCTCGTTGTCCGACACCGGCTTGCCCAAACCGGCGACCCAGTCGACGAACTCCTCGTCCTGGCTCGGCAGGGCCTCCGTCGCGTCTGACGCCTCGGCGCCCTTCTCGTCGCTCCGGGACCTGTTGCGGCGGAACAGACCGCCGAGCCGTCCGCGCCGGGAGGGTTGCTCGGCCACCTTCGCGTCGGTGCTCGCCGGGTCGTCGGTGCTCACCGGATCGCTGGTGTCGGCGATGCTCGCCCGGTCGCCGGTGGTGGCCGGGCCGCTGGTGCTTACCCGGTCGCCGGTGGGCGCGCCAGCCCAGCCCGGTACGACCGGAGATTCCGCCGGGACCGGATGTCTGGTCGGAGCGGCCAACTCGCTGGCCACGGTCGGCACGGTCGTCGCCGGCCGGGCCGTCGAGCTGTCCGACGACCCCGTCGGGGCGGCGCGGCGGGTGGTGTCGAACGCGTTCCAGGTGCCGGCCTGGCTCAGATCCGGCAGCGGTACCCGGTGCCGGGGCTTCGGCGCCGGCCCGGTCGGCTCGTCCGGCCCGGTCGGCGGCTCCGCTGCGGTGGCGCCCGACTCGGACGCCTGTGGTGGCACCGCTGCCGTGGCTCCCGACTCGGACGCCTGTGGTGGCACCGTCCAGGCCGGGGTGACCGACCAGGACGACGAGGTCGGCGTCCAGAGGACCGTGTCCGGGCCGCTGGCGACGGGACCGTCTTCGGCGGGCCGCGCGCTGGTGGTCTCGCCCGCCCCGGCGGCGGCCGACCCTCCGGCCGGTTCGGCCGCTCGCGCCGTGGGACCGGTGCCGACGACGTCCGGGGTACGCGGCGGATCGACCGCCTCTGCCCTGGTGCCGGCCGGGGTAGCCGGTGCCCCGGCCGGACCGCTGGTGGTCGGGATGGGGGCGAACGCCGGACCGGTGGTGGTCGGGACGGGGGTCTTCGTCGGACCGGTGGTGGTCGGGACCGGTGTGGCGGTCGGACCGGTGGTGGTCGGGACGGGTGTTCTCATCGGACCAGTGGCGGTCCGGGTCACGGGGGTTCTCGTCCGACCGGTTCTGGTCGCCGGGGCCGCTGCTTCCGTGGAGGTCGCGGCGGTCGGGGTGGCCTCGGCGGTCGGGGTAGACGTGGTGTCCCGGCCCTCTCTGTCCGGCACGGCAGTGCCGGCACCCGGCTCGTCGGAGGTCGTCGACCCCGGCGTGCTGTCGGCGGGCTTGGTGGTGGCGTCGAGCGGGCCGGCCTTCGGCTTGCGGGCACGACGCGGCTTGACCGTCAACGGTGCGTCGGCCGTGCCAGGCTCGACTCCGCCCGTGCCGGTGGTTGCCGTGGTGGCCGCGCCCGTGTCGGTGGTCCCGGCGCTGCCCCTGGTCGCGTCGGTGGTTGCGGTGCTGGCCTTGTTCGCGTCGGCAGCGGTCGCGCTGGCAGCGCTCGTGCTGGGCGTGCCCGTGCTGGCGGTGCCGGCGCTGGGCGTGCTCGTGCTGGGCGTGGCCGTGTTGGGCGCGCTCGTGCTGGGCGTGGCCGTGCCGGGCGTGGCCGTGCTGGCGTTGCCGAGGGTGGGCGTGCTCGCACCGGCCGTTCCGATGCTGGCGGTGCCGGCGCTCGGCGCGCTCGCCCCGGCCGTTCCGGTGCCGGCGCTCGGCGCGCTCGCCCCGGCCGTTCCGGTGCCGGCGCTCGGCGCGCTCGTGCTGGGCGTGGCCATGCTGGCGGTGCCGGCGCTGGGCGTACCCGTGCTGGCGGTGCCGTCCGTGCTGGTTCGGGCCGTGCTGGTCGGGGCGGAGGTGGTGGTGTCCCTGCGGGTGCTGCGTCCACCGCTCGTGCCCGTCGCGGTGGGGGCGGTCGGCGCGTCGGCTGCGGGACCATCTGTCGGGGTCGCGCGCCCGGCCGTGGTGCTGGTCGGGCTGCTGGCGGCGGGGGAGATCGGTGCGGACATCGCGGCGGTCTCCGCCGGAGAGGTGACGTCGTCCCGGCTCGCCGTGGGCGTCGGCCTCCCGGCGGTGAACTCACCTGTCGGATCGGTCCGCCAGGTCGCCGAGGTCGCCGGAGCGGCAGGCGTCGCACCGTGCTGGCCGCTCGCGGTGGTCGTCGGCCAGTCCCAGTGGGCCGGCACGGTGCGGACGCCGTCGGAGCCGTCCGCGGCACGCGGACCTGGGGTGGTGTCGGCAACCTTTCCGCCTACCAGTACCCCGCCGGCTGGCGACCCGCCGGCCGAGGGCGCGTCGGTCCGCTCGGCGGCGTCCGGGTCGTGCTCCCGACTCGGCGACGCGGCGTTGGGCAGGGCCGGGCCGGTGGGGAGCGGGCGCAGGATGGCGCTGGGTTCGATCGCCTGCGAATCCGGGGTGCGAGCGCGTGTCGGCCAGCGCAGCAGCGCGGCGGCGGCTGCGCCGAGCGCGCCGGCGAGGATCGCGATCAGCGAGCCGTAGTAGGGATTCACCTGGTAGCGGTCGACGGAGTCGCCGGGGCCGGCGGTCAGGTAGGCGAACGCCACCAGCACCGGACCGGCCACCCCGGTCGCCCCGCTGATCAGGGGCTCCTGCCCCCGCCAGCGAGCCAGCCCGGCGGTCGCGGCCCCGGCCAGCAGCGCCACGATGGGCAGCAGGAGCAGCGCCAGCCGCTGGGCGGCAGAGTCGCTCAGCCAGCTTGGCTCGAGCACACCGAGCCGGACGGTCGGCAGCGGGCCGGCCGTGCCGAGCGACGGCAGGACGGAGATCAGTGCCAGCAGCCAGACCACGCCGGCCACCGCCGTCATGTTCCAGCCCAGCTCGGGCCGGAGCAGCACCGCGATCGCGGCGCCCGCCCCGATCACCGCGCCCAGTACGGCGCAGATGCCCACCGCCCAGACCGGGTCGACGGAGATCAACTCCGCGGCGCGGGCGGGCTGCATGCAGAGCGGGGCGATGACGGTGGCGCCGAGCGCCGCCGCGCCGCCGATCGCCAACTGTCGGCCGGTGCTGGCCGCGGGTGCATCGCTGCGCGCGAGGCGTCCGGTCAGGACAGCACCGACGACGGCGGCGTTCGCGGCGAACCAGCCCACCCAGACGAGCTGGGCGGGCCACTGGTTGACGGTCGTACCGGTGAAGGCGCCGGTCAGCCGGACGATGCCGAAACCGTACGCGACGCCGAGCTGGCCGGCCCCGGCCAGCACGCTCACCCCGAGCGCCGTGAGCAGCAGTCTGCCCCAGGTCCGAAAGGCCATGTCCGGCACGTTACGCACCCCGTACACCCGACCGCCACCGGCGCGCCGCGCGGCGCGTCGGCTCGCCGCTCGGCGGGTCTACTTGAGTTCGACCAGTCGGGCCAGGTAAGTCGTGTCTCCGACATTGGTGAGCATGTGTACGGCTCCGGGGTCGCGGTAGACGACTCCACCGGTGGGCTCGTCGGCGTCGATGCGCGTGCCGTCGATGGTCTGCACGACGTTCTTCGCGCCCTCGATCGCCACCACCAGGTACGGGTGGTCATGCCTGTGCAGCGGTTGGCGCTCACCCGGCTCGAGCCGGATGTGCCAGACCCGGACCCGGTCGTTCTCGTACACGATCTCCTGGCCCACCGGCCCGAGTTCGGTTCCGTCGATCACGTCGGTCATCGTTCTCCGTCCAGTTGGGGGAGCACCTCGGCGGCGATCAGCTCAAGGTGGTCGAGGTCTGCGAAGTCGATCAGGCGCAGGTGGACGCGGGTGGCGCCGATCGCGGCGAACTCGCCGATCCGCTGCGCGAGTTGCGCGGGGGAGCCGACCACCGGGTCCTCCGGCGGCAGCGCGCTCTTCTCGTGCAGAGGCGCGGCCCGACGCTGGGCCTCGGCGTCGGTGCGGCCGATGGCCACGACGAGCCCGGCGGAGAGCACCAGCGGCGGACGACCGGACTCCGTCCGACCGGTGCGCTCGCACGCCTCACGTACCCGGTCGAACGCGGTGGCGGTGTCCGCCACGGACTTGAACGGCATGTTGAACTCGTCGGCGTACCGGGCGGCCAGCTCGGGGGTGCGCTTCGGGCCGCGTCCGCCCACGATGATCGGCGGTCCGGGCACCTGCACCGGCTTGGGTAGGGCCGGCGCGTCCACCAGGCGGTAGTGGTCGCCGCTGAAGCTGTAGGTCTCCCCGGCCGGGGTCTGCCACAGCCCGGTGATCACCTCAAGTTGCTCGGCCAGCCGGTCGAAGCGCTCGCCGACCGGCGGGAACGGGATGCCGTACGAGGTGTGCTCGCGTTCGTACCAGCCGGCGCCGATGCCCAGGTCGACCCGGCCGCCGCTCATCTGGTCGACCTGCGCGACCATCACCGCGAGCGGGCCGGGCAGGCGGAAGGTGGCCGACGTCACCAGGGTGCCGAGCCGGATCCGCTCGGTCTCCCGGGCCAGCGCGGCGAGGGTCAGCCAGGCGTCCGTCGGGCCGGGCAGTCCCGGGTCGGCGCCCATCGACTGGTAGTGGTCGGCGCGGAGGAAGCCCTCGTACCCGCAGGCCTCGACCAGTCGGGCGAACCGGAGCTGCGTGTCGTAGCTGGCGCCACGGTTCGGCTCGGTGAAGACCGACACCCGCATGGTCATCGTCCTTCCGCGCCGGCCGTGGCCGGCTGGTCGCGTTCCATCAGCAGCTCGTGGAGGTCGGCGCTGACGCGTGCGACATCGGCCAGGTGGGAGTTGCGGCCCAGGGTGCGCGGCCGGGGGATGGTGACGTCCACCACCTTGCGGATCCGGCCGGGGCGGGGGCTCAGCACGACCACCCGGTCGGCGAGCAGCACCGCCTCGTCGATCGAGTGGGTGACGAAGACGATCGTCGGCTTGTTCTCCATGTGGACCCGCTGGAGTTCGCCGGAGAGTTCCTCGCGGGTGAGCGCGTCCAGCGCGGAGAACGGCTCGTCCATCAGCATCACCCGGGGCTCGCCGATCAACGACCGGCACAGCGACACCCGCTGCTGCATGCCGCCGGAGAGTTCGTGCGGCAGCCGCTTCTCGAACCCGGCCAGCCCGGCCACGTCGAGCAGTTGCCGGGCGCGCTCGCGGTGCTTGGCGCGGCTCCAGCCGAAGATCTCCACCGGCAGCATGACGTTGTCCAGCACGGTGCGCCAGGGCAGCAGCGCCGGCTTCTGGAACAGCATGGCGATGTCCTGGCGGGGACGGGAGATCGGCGTGCCGGCCACGGTGATCTCACCGGCGGTCAGCGGGAGCAGCCCGGCGATCAGGCGCAGCAGAGTGGACTTACCGCAGCCGGAGCGGCCGAGCACGGCGACGAACTCACCCTCGGCGACGTCGAGGTCGATGCCACGCAGCGCTTCGACCCGGCCTGATCGGCCTTCGAAGGTACGGGACACCCCCGCCAGTTGGATCATCTCCGGCGTACCTCCGCTGAGTGGACGGTCAGGAATCCGGCAAAGGCTAGCTGGCCTGCCCTCGTATCGCACTGTCCGGGGTGGTCATGAGGTTGTTTCCGTTCCGCAACCCGATACGCCTGGCGTCGCAACTGTGGCTTTCTCGTACGCTGTGCCCGCGAAGAGTCCCCCCACGACGGCGGCGCCCGGCTTCCACCCCTCCCGCCGGCCCGTCATGACAACCCCCTCCGGCGGCCTGTCGGCCCCGGCTGGAAAGGACATGGTGCTACTGATGAGAAGGCTGACCCGTACGGTCGCGACGGCCGCGCTGGCCACTGCCCTCGCTCTCGTTTCCGCCTGCAGCAGCGGGTCGGACTCGTCTGACGCCAAGGGCGGCAAGGGCGGGGGACTGGAGAAGGTGACCTACCTCACCTCCTTCGGCAACTTCGGCCGTGACTCCTACGCCTGGGTGGCGAAGGAGAAGGGCTTCTTCAAGGACGCCGGCTTCGAGGTCGAGATCAAGCCTGGTCAGGGCACCGGCGGCGTGATCCAGACCATCGTCGGTGGCCAGGCCGACTTCGGCCCGGTCGACCTCACCGGCAGCCTGCTCCAGGTCGGCAACGGCCAGGCGAAGGACTTCACCGTGGTGGCCGCGATCCAGCAGCGCACCATGGCCGGCATCGCCTCGGTCGAGGGCAAGAGCATCGCCACGCCGAAGGACCTGGAGGGCAAGAAGCTCGCCGATACGCCTGGGTCCGTGGTCCGCAACCTCTTCCCGACGTACGCCCGGCTCGCCGGTGTGGACGCGAGCAAGGTGACCTGGGTCAACGGTGAGGCGCAGGCCCTGATCGGCACGCTCGCCTCCGGCGCGGTGGACGGCATCGGCCAGTTCGTCGTCGGCCAGCCGACCATCGAGGTGGTGGCCAAGAAGAAGGCAGTCATGCTGCCGTACAGCAACGTGATGCAGGACCTCTACGGCAACGTGCTGATCACCTCCTCCAAGATCGCCAAGGAGAAGCCCGAGATGGTGAAGAAGTTCACCGCGGCGCTGCTCAAGGGTCTGGATTACAGCCTGGCCAACTCCAAGGAGGCCGGCGAGATCCTGAAGAAGAACGTCGACGCCGCCAACCCGGTCGCCGCCGCCGCCGAGCTGGAGCTGATGGCCGCGTACGTCCGCTCCGGCAACACCGGTACCGCGATCGGCACCCTGGACAGCGGTCGGGTCGCCAAGAGCATCGCCATCCTGCAGGGCGCGGGCGCGCTCAAGCAGAACATCACCCCCGAGCAGATCATCGACTTCAGCCTCGCGCCGAAGGCCTGATCGTCCGGTCGTCACCAGGGGGTGCGTCCCGCCGGTCTCCGGTGGGGCGTACCCCCGTCGCTCGTCGGCCCCCGGGGGGCCGTGGGACTTCGAGGAGGACAAGATGACCGACGTCCGGTCGGTGGACCCGGCGGTGGCGACATCCCCACCCATGGGTGTCGGACCCGAGGCGGGGCGGGCGGGTCGAGGTGCCGGTCTCCGCGCCGGGGCCGGGGCGGCGCTGCTGCCCGCGGCCGGCCTCCTGGTCGCCCTGGCGGCGTGGTGGCTGATCGCCCGGCTGGAACTGGTCCATCCGGCGGCGCTGCCACCGCCTGGCGATGTGCTCACCGCGTTCGTCGACAAGCCCGCCCAGATGCTGGAGCACACCTGGGACACCCTGCTGGAGATCCTGATCGGCTTCGCGCTCTCGGCGGCGGCCGGCATCCTGATCGGACTATCCCTGGCCAGTTCCGGCACGGTGGAGCGGATGTTCACTCCGCTGCTGGTCGCGGTGAACGCGGTGCCGAAGATCACGTTGGGCCCGTTGCTGGTGGTGGCGCTCGGTTGGGGTCAGAAGCCGATCCTGACCATGGTGTTCCTGCTCTGCTTCTTTCCGATCGTGCTCTCGACCGCGACCGGGCTGACCACCACGCCCGCTGATCTGGCCGAACTGGTGCGTTCCTGGAACGCCTCCCGCTGGCAGGCGTTCCGCAAGGTGCGCTTCCCGGCCGCGCTGCCGCAGATCTTCGTGGGGCTCAAGGTGGCCATGCCGCTGGCCGCGATCGGCGCGGTGATCGGTGAGTTCCAGGCCGGCGAGAGTGGCCTCGGCTACGTCATCACGCAGTACGCCGGCGTCGGCGACACCGCCACCGCGTGGGCGGCGATCATGTTGGTGGCGTTGGTGAGCATTCTGCTCTACTCGGCGCTTCTGTTGATCGAACGGTTCGCGCTGCCCTGGGTGCGCGAAACCACGAGCAGCCGCTGACCCAGGCGACAAGATCAAGATTGGCAATGCGCAGGGCCGGCCTCCCGTCGGGGAGGCCGGCCCTTTTTGGTGGTCGACTCGGTTAGAGCGAGATTGATGACGCCGAGTTGATCATGCGTCAACCGGTGGCCCGGCGGTCGTCACCCGGCCAGGCGCCAACGGCCGTTACGGGCGACGAGCGTGGTGAGCGCCTGCGGCATCAGCCCGCTGTGGTTGTCCGGCGTCATTCGGATCGGGCCCGACAGGCCGTCCATCTGGGACGTTTCGAGCACGTTCCGAATGCCGTCACGGTCCACCTTCCCGATGTCACCACCGGCCCGAAGTTCCGCGTCGGCGATCAACTGGACGGCGTCCGCCGCAAAGGACGAGGACCCGTTGTAGCCACCGAAGCGCGCGGTGTAGTCCTGGAACCACTGCCGCCGCGCCGCCTTGGCCGGTGTGGTCGCGATGACGTCGTCGATCACCATCGTCTGGGTGTAGATCAGCGTGGCCCGTTCGGTCGCCCTGGCCGCCGCCCCGAGGAAGAGGTCGCCAGCGGCACCCGCGTCGAAGTAGAGCGACCCGCGGAAGGTGGTCTGGGAAGCGCTGGTGGCAGCCAGTGTCGCCTGCTCCGGCGGGGTCCAGAAGATCAGCGCGTCGGGCTTGCCCGTGGCGAGCTCTCGGATCTGCTGGCTGACGTCCGTGTCGGTGGTCTTGACCCGCTGTTCACGGAACGTGATGTTGGCCTTGTCCAACTCGCTCTTGAGCGCGGTCGCGCCCTCCTGGCCGTAGGCGTTGTCGCTGACGAGCACGCCCACCTTGCGCATGTTGTTGCGACGCAGTTCGGTGGTCAGTGCGGCCGCGCTGTCCGGGGCGTTGGGGCCGAGCTTGAACATGTAACGCCGTTCCGCGACCGGGCTGGTTATGGCGCCGGAAGCGGCGAGCGCAATGGTGGGAATCCTCTTCTCGTTGATGGTTCCGACCGCACCGACGGCGCATTCGTTGCAGCCACCCATGATGATGGCGCTGACCTTGGAATCGCTGCTGGCGTCGACGATGTTGCGAAGTGACTCGGCCGAGTCGGAACGGTTGTCCATCACTCGCAGTACGATCTTCCGGTTGTTCAGTGCTCCGGAAGAGTTCAACTGGTCCCTCTTGAGTTCCAGTGCGCGCTTGTACGCCTGCCCGACGGGGGCGGCGGCGCCGGAGAGTTCGAGGTCGGCGGCGATCACGATCGGACTCGTGTCCTGCTCCGCCCCGCCGAACTGGCAGCCGGTGAGCGTGGTGGCCACTACGGCCGATGCGAGCGCCGCGATGGTCGCGGAGCGGATGGGGCTCAACTCAGTCCTCCAGGTGCGGGCGCGGGCGCTGCCCGGTCACCGCCGCTAATCCGTCCTCAGTGGAAGACGGGATCTCCTCTGCCGTACGGTGTGCGCGAAGCCTGCAAAACCTTGCCAATGGCCGGCGCTGTGGTCAAGCGCGGACCCCGGTAGCATTTTCGGGACGGTCATCCCACATGCTGGGGTAACGCAATGTTTGCAAAAGCTCACTTTGCATACACGCGTGACCACTCAGGAGTTACATGCCCTGTTCAGGGGCTTGCGGAAATGAAGGTATCAGTTGCCCGGATCACGGGATGCGCTCCATCCGACCGTTTCCTACCTCACTGCGGCTTCCCAAACCCGATCTTCTCTGATGAAATCGCGGCCGTGCCGCGCGTGGTCCCCTCCGCTTACGGCATGGCTCGGTGGGTCAGGCGGGGAAGAAACGACGGAGGCGATGTCGTGAGCACCGGACCGACGACCCTGCCCGCGCTCGGTGACAGCGCTGGGCGTACGCCCCGGCGAGTGCCGAGGCTGCGGGACACCCGGATCCGGTCCAAACTGGCGATGATCCTGGTCGTCCCGGTGGCGGCCGTGATCGCGCTGGCCACGGTCCGGTTGGTCTCCGTCGGCGAGGGTGCCTTCGACGCCACCCGCGCCCGGGCACTGACGGCCCTCGCCGTCGACGTCAGCGCGCTGACCCAGGACCTCCAGGCCGAGCGAATGGCCGCGGCGGCCTACCTGGCCAATCCGCAGCAGCCGGCCGACGCGTACAACCTGCGGGTCCGCCAGACGCAGCAGCAGGTGGACGAGTACCGCGCCGAGCGGGGCCGGGTCGGCGGAGTGCCGGCGGCCCTGCGGGACCGGCTGACCGCCATCGACGACCACCTGACCACTCTGGACGTCACCCGGCAGAAGGTGCTGGACCGTCGGCAGATGGCGGTGGCCGAGGCCGTCCTCCGCTACGGCGTCATCCTCACCGACCTGGTCGGCTACGGCGACGGGCTGGCCCAGCTGCCCGGTGACGAGAGTCTGGCGGACAGCCGCCGCGCGGTCGCCGCCTTCGCCCGCGCCAAGGCTTCCGTCGCCGAGGAGGAGGCGGTCGCGTTCACCGCGCTGACGGCGGGCCAACTCGACTCGGAGCAGTTCTCCTCCTTCGTGGCCACGCTGACCAGCCAGCAGGAGGCCCTGGTCTCCTTCTCGCTGGCCGCCGACCCGGTGCAGCGTGCCCTGGTCGACAGCACCGTCTCCGGTGACGCGGTCGGCCTGGCCGACCGGGTCGCCAACGACATCACCCGGTCGGTCGGACAGCGCCCGCTGGTCACCGCACAGGACGCCACCGCCGCCATCGGCGCCGTGAACGACCTGATGCGCTGGGCCGAGATCCAACTGCAGGACCGACTGCTCCAGGAGGCCGACGAGGCGCAGTCGGATGTCATCCGCCAGGCCGTGATCGAGTCGATCCTGGTGCTGCTGACCCTGATCATCGCCGTGTCGCTGGCCGTGGTGCTGGCCCGCTCGCTCAACCATTCGCTGCGCCGGCTGCGTGAGGGCGCCCTCTCGGTGGCCAACCACGACCTGCCCGACGCGGTGCGGCGGCTGCAGAACATGGGCAGCGTGGGCGACGGCGGGGTGGACGAGATCGTCCGCCAGGTTCGGGACCCGATCCAGCTCAACAGCCGCGACGAGGTCGGCCAGGTGGCGTTGGCCTTCAACGTCGTCCACCGGGAGGCGGTGCGCGTCGCCGCCGAGCAGGCCGCGCTGCGTACCAGCGTCTCGGCGATGTTCCTCAACCTGGCCCGCCGCAGTCAGACCCTGGTCGACCGGATGATCGGCGAGCTGGACGCGATCGAGCGCGGCGAGGAGGACCCGAAGCGGCTCGCGCAGCTCTTCGAGCTCGACCACCTGGCCACCCGAATGCGCCGCAACGACGAGAACCTGCTGGTCCTGGCCGGCGCCGACTCCGCCGTGCCGCGTCGCGACGACGCGCTGGTCGTGGACGTGCTGCGCGCCGCCCAGTCCGAGGTGGAGCTGTACAACCGCATCGAGTTCGGGACGGTGGACACCGACATCTCGGTCGCCGCCCACGCCGTCAACGACGTGGTCCGTCTCGTCGCCGAACTGCTCGACAACGCCACCCGCTTCTCACCGCCGAACACCACGGTGGTCGCCGACGGCCGCCGGATCCGCGACTACGTCCTGATCCAGATCGAGGACCGCGGGCTCGGCCTCACCGACGAGCAGCTCGACTCGCTCAACCGTCGGCTGGCCGCCCCGCCGAGCGTCGACGTCGCCGCGTTCCGGCTGATGGGTCTGGCCGTGGTCAGTCGGCTCGCCTCCCGCTACGGCATCCGGGTGGAGCTGCGCCGCAACGTCGAGGGTGGCACCGTCGCCCAGGTGACGTTGCCCGCCGCCACCGTGGTGCTGCCCAGCAACCGAGGCCGCGAGCAGGTGCTCACCCGGCCGCGTCAGCCCATGGCCGTGGAACAGACGCCGCTCACCCCGGCCGGTCACACCGAACAGTTCGCCGGTGCCGCGACCTCGGCGGCGACGCTGCCCGACCAGTGGCGCACCAGCACGCCGGCCCCCGCCCAGTGGCAGTCGCCGCTGGAGTCGCGGGACACCACCCCGGCCGTACAGGCGGGCGGCTACGGCGCTGCCCGCCCGACGGCGCCGCCCGCGCCCGCCCCGGCACCTGTCACCCCGGTCCCACCGGCGCGACCCGCGTACAGCACGAGCGCGGCCGCCTCGTCGGGCGGCCCGACGGTGGCCTACCCGACGATCGACCCGCTGCCCCGGCGCGGCTCGACCGCGGACGCCGCCGACGGCCGCAACGCACCGGGTCTGCCGGTCGGGCCGGTTGCCGGCGCCGGCGCGGTGGCACCGCCTCCCGCGCCGTCGGTGCCCGCCGCACCGGTCAGCACCCGGCCCGAGTTCCCCGCCGAGGCGCCGATCTTCCGGGAGATGGAGGCGGTCTGGTTCCGGTCGCACGGCGACGACGCCACCGCGATCTTCACCCGGCCCACGTTCGACGAGCCGCCACCGCCCGCCACCGCGCCTCCGGCCGACGCGGGACCGCGCGCTCAGCCGAGCGCCGCCCCCGCGCCGACCAGGGCACCGGCCCGACCGCCCCTGCCGACCCGCACGCCGGGCAGCTCCAACACCGACAGCGCCACCGCGCCGGGCTCCTCGGGCCGGGGTGGCGCGACCACCGGTGTGCCGGCGACGCCGCCGTCGTACACCTCGCCGCCGGCCGCCCGGCCGGCCCCTCCCGCACCTCCCGTCGCACCCGCCGCTCCGCCCGTGGACCCGAACGCCTGGCGGACGGCCGCGGACGAGGGCTGGTCCCGGGCCAGCCGGGCCGCCGAGCCGGCTCCGGCCGGGACCACCCGCTCGGGCCTGCCCAAGCGGGTGCCGCAGGCGCAGCTCGTGCCGGGTGGCATCGAACAAAAGAGCGGACGGGACCGCAGCCGGCGGACCCCCGATGAAGTACGCGGTCTGTTGTCGGCCTACCACCGCGGTGTACAACGTGGTCGGACGGCCGGAACGGACCTGAACAGCACCTCGACCAAGGAGAGCCGATGAACAGGCCAGCTGCCATGCAGGACATGGGTTGGCTGCTCACCAACTTCGCCGACAGCGTGGCGGGCATCGCCCACGTGGTGGCGGTGTCCGCCGACGGGCTCCTGCTCGCGTCCTCCCGGGATCTGCCGGGGGACCGGGCCGACCAGCTCGCCGCGATCACCTCCGGTGTGGTGAGCCTGACCGAGGGCGCTGCCCGGATGTTCAGCGCGGGTGGGGTGTTGCAGACAGTCATCGAGATGGACAGCGGGTACCTCTTCCTGATGTCGATCAGCGACGGTTCGTCGATGGCCGTGCTGGCCGCTCGCAGTTGCGACGTGGGCCAGGTCGGTTACGAGATGGCGCTGCTGGTCGAGCGGGTGGGTGCCGCGCTGGTGCCGCTGCCGCGGGACGCAGTCCGCTCGTAGCACCACGGGGCGGCGCTCGGACCAGGCGCCGAGTCAGGGACGGGAGGCGGCACACACCGGCTCCACCGGTAACGAGGAGGTGATCAGGGATGGACCAACGACGCGCTGACCCGCGCGGCGCACTGGTGCGTCCGTACGCGGTCACCCGTGGTCGGACCGAACCTCGTCAGGACATCGCCCTCGAGGCAGTCCTCACCGCGTCTCTCACTCAGGTCGCCGAGTCCCGCTTCGCCGGGCACGACAAGCACCGCATCGCCACGGTCTGTGAGGGCCGAGCACAGTCGCTGGCGGAGATCGCCGCGTACACCCGGATGCCGCTTGGCGTCGCCCGGGTGTTGGTCGCCGACATGGTGGCCGAGAGCCTGCTGACGTTACACACTGCTGCTCCCGCCGAGGGGTTCGAGGAGCGGATGGAACTGCTTGGAAGGGTGCTAAGTGGACTTCGCAGGCTATGACCCCGCTGGGGGGCGGCCAGGCCGGGGAATCGTCTCCGCGAAGATCGTCGTCGCGGGCGGCTTCGGCGTCGGCAAGACGACACTGGTCGGGGCGATCTCCGAGATCACACCGCTGACCACCGAGGCGTTGATGACCGCGGCAGGTGTCGGCATCGACGATCCGTCCAAGGTCCCGGGCAAGGAGACCACCACGGTCGCCATGGACTTCGGCCGGATCACGATGGCCCAGGACCTGATCCTGTACCTCTTCGGTACACCCGGTCAGACCCGGTTCTGGTTCATGTGGGACGAGATCATCCGAGGTGCGGTCGGTGCCGCCGTGCTCGTGGACACGCGCCGGATCACCGACGCGTTCGCCCCACTCGACTACTTCGAGAACCGCAACCTGCCGTACGTGGTGGCGCTGAACCGGTTCGACGGCGCTCCCCAGTACGAGCTGGAGGAGGTCCGCGAGGCGCTGGCCATCTCACCGCAGGTGCCGTTGGTGATGACCGACGCCCGGCACCGGGACTCGGTCAAGCAGGTGCTGGTGACGGTCGTCGAGCACGCGATGCTGCGGCTCCAGTCCGAGCACGGGCGGGGCTTCCCCACGCCGGTCGGCTGATGCGTCGCGTCACGGCCGGCGCACACCGGCCGGCCGTGACACACGCCCTAGTCGACCCGGAGCCGGTAGCCGCGCTTCACGATGGTCTGCACCACGCGCGGCGCGCGTAGGCCGGCCCGGAGGCGGGCCACCGCCATCTCCACCGCGTGCTCGTCCGCGCCCCGGGGCAGCGTCCGCAGCAGTGCCGTGCGGGACAGCACCCGGCCGGGAGACTGGGCGAGTGCCCGTAACACCGCCATCGGGGCGGGGGCGAGCGGCCGCAACTCGCCGTCGATCACGGCGGCGTGCCCGCGCAGGGTGAGCAGGTGCCCACCGGCCTTGAACGTCATGGTCCTGCGGGGCAGCTCGTCGACGATGGTCCGCACCAGCGCGCCCAGCCGGGCCCGGGCCGGCGCGCTCACCGGCACTCCGTGGCGCAGCAGCGGCTCGGCGGTCACCGCGCCGACGCAACTGGCCAGGACGTCACCGCGCAACGCGGACAACACCGCGTCGCTACGGTCCCCGGCCGCCCGGAGGAGGGCCTCCACCGCGGGTGCCGAGGTGAAGGTCACCGCGTCCACCAACCGGCCGGTGATCAGGTCGATCAACCGGTGCAGCGGCGCCGGGTCGGTCGGCGGCGCCCACCGGTAGACCGGCACCTCGATCACCGTGGCGCCGGCCGCCTCCAACGCGAGCGTGCAGTCGGGCTGCCGCTCACCGTGCAGCTGCATGGCGATCACCTGCCCGGCCACGCCGCGCCGGCGCAGGTGGTCGACGACCTCGTCGCAGCTCTCCGAGACCGGCGACCACTGGTCGTGGAGCCCGGCCGCACGAATCGCACCGCGTGCCTTCGGGCCGCGGGCCACCACGTACGAGCTGGCCAGCACCGAGCGCAGCGGCTCGGCCAGCCCCCAGCCCTCGGCCGCCTCCAGCCACCCGCGCATGCCGATGCCGGTGTTGGCCATCAGGATGTCCGGCGGCTGGTTGAGGCAGGCGCGGGTCGCCTCGCGCAGCTCGGTGTCGTCGGACAGCGGAACGATCCGCAGCGCGGGGGCGAGCACCACCCGGGCGCCCCGCCGCTCGAGCAGCGCCGCCAACTCGTCGCGCCGCCGGTCGGCGGTCACCCCGATGGTGAAGCCCGCCAATTCTTCCCGCATCAACCCTCCTGTCGCAGCCGCACCTCGACCAGCCCGTCGCGGCAGCGCACGTCGTGCCGCCGCACGGTCACCTCCGGCAGGTCGAGACAGTCGCCGCTGCGCAGGTCGTACACCTGCTTGTGCAGGGGCGAGGCGACCGTCGGCACCCCGCCGCGGCTGCCCACGATGCCCCGCGACAGCACGTACGCCCCGGAGACCGGATCGCGGTTGTCGATCGCGAACAGCCCGTCCGTGGTTCGGAACAGGGCGACCTGCACCCCGTCGACCAGGGCGGCGACGCCCCGGTCCGGTTCCAACCGGTCGAGGAGACAGACGGGGGTCCAGGTCAGCGTGATGGTCTGGGTCATCGCCGTACCTCCGGTAGGCCGAGGGTGACCGGTTGCCGACGGCGACCGTTTGTCGGCTCGGATCCGGTCGGGGTTTGGTCGCGTACGGGCACCGGCTGGCCGCGTTCGCGACCGAAGGTGATCGACGGGTCGGGCACGTCGGGGGCGTTGACGAAGGAGGTGTAGCGGCGCAGCCGATCCGGGTCGTCGAGCACGTCGCGCCACTCGTCGGAGTACGTCGCCACGTGTCGGGCCATCGTCGCGTCCAGCTCGGCGCAGAGCCCCAGCGAGTCGTCCACGATCACCGCGCGCAGGTGGTCCAGGCCGCCGTCCATCGCCTCGATCCAGCCGGCGGTGCGTTGCAGTCGGTCGGCGGTGCGGATGTAGTAGATGAGGAACCTGTCGATCAGCGTGATCAGGGTTTCTGTCGACAGATCGGTGGCGAACAGGTCGGCGTGCCGGGGCCGGAAGCCGCCGTTGCCGCCGACGTAGAGGTTCCAGCCGGTCTCGGTGGCGATGATGCCGAAGTCCTTGCTGCGGGCCTCAGCGCACTCGCGGGCACAACCGGAGACCGCTGACTTGATCTTGTGGGGCGCGCGCAGCCCGCGATAGCGCAACTCCAGCGCCACGGCCAACCCCACCGAGTCCTGCACCCCGTACCGGCACCAGGTCTCGCCCACGCAGGACTTCACGGTTCGCAGCGCCTTGCCGTACGCGTGGCCGGACTCGAAGCCCGCGTCCACCAGCCGCTGCCAGATCTGCGGCAACTGCTCCACCCGCGCCCCGAACAGGTCGATCCGCTGCCCACCGGTGATCTTGGTGTAGAGCCGGAAGTCCCGGGCCACCTCACCGATCACGATCAGCTTCTCCGGGGTGATCTCACCGCCCGGAATCCGGGGCACCACCGAGTAGCTGCCGTCGCGTTGCAGGTTGGCCAGGAAGTGGTCGTTGGTGTCCTGCAACGACGCCTGCTCACCGTCGAGCACGTGCCCGCTGCCCAGCGACGCGAGGATCGACGCCACCACCGGCTTGCAGATGTCGCAGCCGCGCCCCCGGCCGTGCTCGGCGATGAGCTGGGAGAAGGTGCGGATGCCGCGTACGCGGACGATCTCGAACAGCTCTCGCCGGCTGACGTCGAAGTGCTCGCAGAGCGCAGTGGACTGCACCACCCCGGCCGCGTCCAGGAGCTGCTTGAGCATCGGCACGCAGGAGCCGCAACTGGTGCCGGCCCTGGTGCACGCCTTCAACGCCGGCACGTCCGCGCAGCCGTCGGCGATGGCGGCGTCCACGTCGCCCCGCGTCACCGCGTTGCAGGAGCAGACCTGGGCGGTGGCGGGCAACGCGCCGGCGTCCGCGCCGCCGCCCTCCGGCGCGAGCAACGCCAGGGGCGCGGCCGGCAGTGGACCACCCACGCTGGCCCGCAGCGTCGGGTACGCGCTGGCATCGCCGACCAGCACCCCGCCGAGCAGGGTGTGCGCGTCGTCGGAGAGGACCAGCTTCGCGTAGACGCGGGTGGCCGGGTCGGTGAACGTGACGTCCAGGCAGCCCGGGGTCGTGCCGTGCGCGTCACCGAACGAGGCCACGTCGACGCCGAGCAGCTTGAGTTTCGTGGCGGTGTCCGCGCCCGGGAACGTCGCCGCGCCGCCGACCAGCCGGTCGGCCACCACCTCGGCCGTCGCGTACCCGGGTGCGACCAGGCCGTGGCAGGTGCCGTCGACAGCCGCGCACTCACCGACCGCCCAGATCCGCTCGTCGGCGCTGCGGCACGTCTCGTCGACAAGCACCCCACCGCGCGGACCCACCGGCAGACCGGCCGTCCGGGCGAGCTCGTCGCGTGGCCGGATGCCGGCGGCCACCACCACCAGCTCGGCGTCGACCGCGTTGCCGTCGGACAGTTCCAGCGCGGCGACCGCGCCGTCCGGGCCGGACCGGATCGCCGTGGTGGCCACCCCGAGATGGGTACGGACGCCGAGGTCGTCGACGTAGCGGCGGAGCATCGCACCGCCGGCCTGGTCCACCTGCACCGGCATCAGCCGGGGCGCGAACTCGACCACGTCGGTGCTCAGGCCGAGCAGCCGCAGGGCGTTCGCCGCCTCCAGGCCGAGCAGCCCGCCGCCGATCACCGCGCCGACCCGCCGGCCCCGCGCGTACTCCCGGATCGCCGCCAGATCGTCCAGGGTGCGGTAGACGAAGACGCCGGGCAGGTCGGCGCCGGGCACCGGCGGCACGAACGGGTACGACCCGGTGGCCAGCACCAGCGCGTCGTAGTGGTACTCGCCCACGGCGGTGGTCACCACCTGCCGCTCCCGGTCGAGGGCGGTGACCGGCTCACCGAGGCGCAGCCGCACCCCCTCGTGTGGGGTGTGCACGTTGAGCTCGTCCTCGCTCACCCCGTCGAAGTACGCCGAGAGCCGCACCCGGTCGTACGCCGGACGCCCCTCCTCGGCCAGCACGGTCACCCGCCAGCACCCCTGCGGGTCGCGGGCGCGCAGCGCGTCGACGAAACGCTGCCCGACCATGCCGTTGCCGATGACGACCAGTTCGCCGCCGTTCATCGCGTCACCTCCACCGATTCCGCTTGGCTCAGCCAATCGACGATGCCGCCCACCGCGTCGCGGCAACCGCCACAACCGGTGCCGGCCCGGGTCGCGGCCACCACCGCGTCGACCGTTCGGGCCCCGGAGCGCCAACTGCGCACCAGCGCGCCCTTGCTCACCGAGTTGCACTGACAGACCGTGACCCCGTCCGGCATCAGTGCCGGTGACGCGGCCGGTGCCGCGGCAACCGTGCCGAGTGCCCGGCCCAGCAGGAGCGCCCGCCGGTCGGTGGGCACCGGGTGGCCGCGGTCGAAGAGCTGGATCACCGTGCCGACGGCCGGGTTGTCGCCGAGCAGGATCGCGCCGACCAGTCGCTCATCCTTGATCCGCAGCCGGGCGTACGTGCCCCGGCTCGGATCGGTGAAGGTCAGCTCCTCACCCGGCCCGCCGCCCACCGGGTCGCCCATCGAGGCCAGGTCGATCCCGGCGGCCTTGAGCCGGGTCACCACCGGCCGGGGCCGGTACCGGGCCAGCGGGTCCGTCCCGGTCAGCACGTCGGCGAGCACCCGGGCCTGGGCCCAGGCGGGGGCGACCAGCCCGGTGAGCACACCGTCGTGTTCGGCGCAGTCGCCGATCGCCGAGATGGCCCGGTCGCTGGTGCGGAGCCGGTCGTCCACGATCACGCCACGGCCGATGCTCAGCCCGGCCGCCTGCGCGAGGGCGGTGTCCGGGCGTACACCGCAGGAGAGCACCAGCAGGTCGGCGTGCAGCGTCTGGCCGTCGGCCAGGTCGAGGCGTACGCCGGTGGCATCGGTGGCCACGCCGACCGCCGGCACCGCCAGGTGGCTGGTGACGCCGAGACCGGCGAGCGTGCCGGCGAGCACCGCACCGGCCGCCGGGTCGAGCTGCCGTTCCATCAGGTGCCCGCGTGGGTGCACCACGGTGGTGCTGAGCCCTCGGGTGGCCAGGCCGCGGGCGGCCTCCAACCCGAGCAGGCCACCGCCGAGCACCAGCGCGCTGCGCGCGCCGTCCGCCGCGGCGAGGATCCGTCGGCAGTCGTCCAGGGTCCGGAAGGGGACCACCCGCTCCGGCAGGTCGGCCGGGTCGAGGCCGGGCAGTGGCGGCACCACCGCCCGCGCCCCGGTGGCCAGCACCAGGTGGTCGTAGCCGATGCGTTCGCCGTCGGCGGTGTGGACCTCCCGGGCGGACCGGTCGACCCCGGTCACCGGTACGCCGGTGCGCAGGTCGATACCGTGCCCGGCGGCCTCGGTCAGCTCCACGTCCGGCTCGTCGACCCGGCCGGCCAGCAGGGTGGAGAGCATGATCCGGTTGTACGCCCGGTGCGGTTCCGCCCCGAGCACGGTGACCTTCCGGTCGCCCTCCCGGGCGTGCAGCTCGCCGGCGAGGCGAGCACCCGCCATCCCGTTGCCGACGATGACCACCCGGGCGGTCATGCCTTCTCCACCCGGACCGCGCAGATCTTGAACTCGGGCATCCCGGAGATCGGGTCCACCGCGTCGTTCGTCACCGAGTTGGCCCGCCCGGCCCCGGCGTAGTGGAACGGGGCGAACACCGTGTCCGGTCGGATCCCGGCGCTGAGCCGGGCCGGGGCGCACAACTCACCCCGGCGCGAGGTGACCCGCACCGGGTCTCCGTCATCCACGCCGAGCCGGGCGGCCAGGTCGGGGTGCAGCTCGACGAATGCCTCACCGGCAGCGCGGCGTAGCGCGGCCACCCGGCGGGTCTGGGTGCCGGACTGGTACTGAGCCAGCACCCGGCCGGTGGTGAAGTGCAGCGGGTACGCGGCGCTGACCTCCTCGGCGGCCGGCCGGTGGTCGACGGGGTGGAACCGGGCTCGGCCGTCCGGGGTGGCGAACCGGTCGGCGAAGAGCCGTGGGGTGTCCGGCCCGTCCTCGGTCGGGCAGGGCCAGTAGACGCCGTCGGCGGCGTCGATCCGGGCCCAGCTGATGCCGGCGTAGTCGGCGGCCCCGCCTGCCGAGGCGCGGCGCAACTCGGCGAACACGGCGGCCGGGTCGGCCGGGAATCGCGCCGCCGCACGGGCACTCGGTAGCGAGGTGTCCGGCTCGACTCCCGCTGGTTCGGTGCCGAACGCGCCGGTGGCGGCGACGGCGGCGGTGACGGGTGCCTCGGCGGCGGCCAGCCTCGCCGCGAGGGCGGAGATGATGGCCAGGTCGGTCCGGACGTCCGCCGGGGGCGGGCGGAGCGCGCGCCGGCGCAGCACCCGACCCTCCAGGTTGGTCATGGTGCCGTCCTCCTCGGCCCACTGCGCCGTGGGCAGCACCACGTCCGCCAGCGCGGCCGTCTCGGAGAGCAGCAGGTCGGCGACGACCAGCAGGTCGAGGTCGCGCAGCCGGCTCTCGATCCGCGCCGCCCGGGGAGCGGAGATCACCGGGTTCGAACCGAACACCAGCAGGGCGCGGGGGCCGTCCGGTGTGCCGAGCGAGTCGAGCAGTTGGTAGGCCGGCACACCCGGGCCGGGCAACTCGTCGGCCGGCACCCCCCAGACACCGGCCACGTGTTCGCGGGCCACCGGGTCGTCGATCTTGCGATAGCCGGGGAGTTGGTCGGCCTTCTGCCCGTGCTCCCGACCGCCCTGGCCGTTGCCCTGGCCGGTGAGGCAGCCGTACCCCGAACCGTCGCGGCCGGGCAGGCCCAGGGCGAGGGCGAGATTGACGTACGCGGTGACCGTGTCCACTCCCTTGGCGTGCTGCTCGGCGCCACGAGCGGTAAGGATGATCACCCGGCCGCCGGTGCCGAGCGCGCGGGCGGTCGCCTCCAGGTCGGCCACCGGCACTCCGGAGAGCTGCTCCGCGCGGGCCGGCCACCAGGCGGCGACGCTGCGGCGGACCGCCTCGAAGCCGGAGGTGCGGTCGGCCACGTACGCGCGGTCGACCCAACCCTCGGTGAGCGCGATGTGCAGCAGTGCGTTGGCCACCGCGAGGTCGGTGCCGGGCAGTGGTTGCAGGTGCAGGTCGGCCTGACGGGCGGTGGCGGTGACCCGGGGGTCGACGACGATCAGTTGGCCTCCGTTGCCGCGTTGCTCGGTGAGCCAGCGGACCAGCGGCGGCATGGTCTCCGCCGGGTTCGCGCCGACCAGCAGCAGCGTGTCGGCCCGGCCCAGGTCGGAGAGGGGGAACGGCAGCCCTCGGTCGATGCCGAAGGCACGCATCCCGGCGGCGGCCGCCGAGGACATGCAGAACCGTCCGTTGTAGTCGATGTGTCGGGTGCGCAGCCCGATCCGGGCGAACTTCCCCAGCGCGTACGCCTTCTCGTTGGTCAGACCGCCGCCACCGAAGACGGCGACCGCGTCCGGGCCTGCGTCGTCCTGGACGGCGCGGATGCCGTCGACGATCCGATCGAGGGCGACGTCCCAGCTCGCCGGGCGCAGCGCACCGGTGGCGGGGTCGCGCACCAGGGGAGTGGTCAGCCGCTCCGGGTGGTCGAGCAGTTCGGCGGCGGTCCAACCCTTCTGGCAGAGCCCGCCTCGGTTCGTGGGGAACTGGCGGGGGTGGACCGTCACCCCGGAGTCGTCCTCGCGTAGCACCATGCCGCACTGAAGCGCGCAGTACGGACAGTGCGTCGCCACCTGCCGGGGTGTGCGCCCCGGTCGAGTCGCCGACCATGCACCGTCTGTCATGTCGGCAAAGCGTGCCGCCGGGCAGTTTCCAGTCCGGGTCCCTTCTGTTTCGGTCCTGTCAAGTGGGGCTCACACCGCACGGGGGCAGTGGACGTGGCGGATGGGTGGTGTCGGCGCGGCGGTGGCGGCCTTCACCTCACGGTCAGCGCACGTTGGCGCGGTGTGGTCGGCGGGTCAGGGACAGCCAGCCCAGGAACCGGGCGTGAAGTGCTCCTGGGTCAGGACGAACGCCGAGGGAGTACAGGTCGTCGACCGCGTCATGCATGTTCGCTGCCAGATAGAACGCCAGGGCGATCGAATGGCCGTAGAACTCGGTCGCGAGGTGAAGCTGAGCCGGTGCGCACGGCCAGGGGGCGGCGCAGTTACGGCAGAGCCACGCCGGACGCATCGGATGGTGTGGGCGAGGGCGGCGGGTCATCCGACCCTCACCGAACCGCCCTTCACGCGCGTGCGCGTGGTTGGCCGACGACCGGCTGCCGGGGCGGGCGGGTCCGGCCAGATCAGGCCCGCGAGCATCACGAACAGGGACCGGCGTGCGACCGCGTCGCCGTTCGCGGCCAGCTCGTAACCGTCAATCCACAACCAGGCGTCGTACGTCGGCCAGTCGAGGACCCGAATCACGCGGACGAAGATCGGGCGCAGGAACTGAACACTCGCGGCGCGGGTCAGGTGCAGGACGTCACCCGGGTGCGGCTTCCGCAGGTGGGGCGTCGACTGGGGTTTCCGATCGGGCAGCTCGTCCGGCACGGCGCTCTCTCCTCGTCGTCACGTGGGAAGGGACCGCCCCATGCGTGCTCGCTCGTGGAGATCTTGGACAGTTTCCGTTCTCGCGTAACGGAAACTGTCCAAGATCTGTGGCAGGCCAAGGGCGGCCCCGATACGAACGCGTCCGCCGGGTTCCGTGCTCCCTACCGGCCGCGCCGTCTACAGCGCAGCCTCTCTCAGGGTTGTGGGACGCATACACTCCGTAGCAGCATTCCTCTGGGACGTTCGGGACGTCGAGGAGGGATTAGGAGTGAATCAGGTACTCATCGCGGCTATGGCCGAGGTCGGGGAGACCGCTGAAAGTCTCGCTGGTCAGATCGGGGTCGATCCGAAGACTGCCGCGCGGTGGGCTAATCCAGGACGCATCCCGCGCAGCCGGCATCGCGTCGAGGTCGCCAGGCTGCTCGGCCGGGAGGTGGGCGACCTCTGGCCGGACGTCCTCACCCGACGGGAACCAGCATGGTTCCGGCCGTGGATCGACATCGAGCGCGAGGCGGTCGCGTTGCGGTGGTTCGAGCTGGCATGGGTGCCCGGCCTCCTTCAGACCGAGGCGTACGCGCGGGCGACGCTCGCCATGGAATCGCTGACCTCCGAAGAGATCGAGGACCGGGTGTCCGCGCGGATGCTGCGACACGCGATCCTGCACCGCCCTCGCCCGCCGCTGGTCGTCGCCGTGCTCGACGAGGCAGTGCTACGGCGACGGGCCGGGCGCAGCGCCGCGCTGATGCGCGAGCAGTGCGAACACATCGCGACGTGCGCCGCATTGCCGCATGTGCAGGTGCACGTCGTACCGGCTGACACGCCGATGTATCTCGGCCTCGGCGGGCCGTTCACCATGGCCGAGATGCCTGACGGCGCGCAGGTTGCGCATGTGGACGGCCAGGTCAGAGCTCAGATCATCGACGAAACGACGGAAATTGCTACCCTTGGACGAAGGTGGGCGCGCATAGTTGGCGATGCCCTACCCAGGGCGCAGTCTCTCGATCTCGTCAGGAAAGCGGCGGCAGCATGGACATGACCGGCGTGCAGTGGCGCAAGAGCACCCGCAGCGGCAGCAACGGCGGTAACTGCGTCGAGGTTGCCGGCAACCTCCCCGGCGTCGTGCTCGTCCGTGACACCAAAGACCGCGACGGCGGGACGCTGACCTTCGGACCGGCGGCATGGGCTGGCTTCGTCGACCTGGCGAAGGCGATCGGCCCCGTCGGCTAACCAACGCAGCACGAACGGCCCCCGGCTCCTGGAATCCAAGGAAATCGCCGGGGGCCTCTCGCGTGTCCGCGGTCGACCACCCCGCCAGGCAGCGCAGGCGTAGCCAGACCGACCACATGGACCGCTCACGGCGGCGCCGGTTCCACCGCTGCGGAAGCCGCGGTGGCTTCGCGTGCGGCGGGAGGTGTGAGCCGAAGCCTTGGGAGCTGGATCGCTGACGGCATCAGTGTCGCTGCCTGGTGTGGTGCGCCTATAATATGGGATGCCTGTCTCAAAGTTTGGGAGCTAGCGATGAGCGTGACGGACGTCTTCGACGCTGTGGCCGGCACCTACGACGAGGAGCGTCGGCGGCTGATCCCCTGCTTCGACGCCTTCTACGGCACCGCCGTGCAGGTGGCCACACCGCCGCTGCGCGCGGCGCTGGCGGCCGGTCGTACTCCCGAGGTGTTGGATCTCGGGGCGGGCACCGGCCTGCTCTCGCTGCTGTTGGCCACGGCGGTGCCCGGAGTCCGGCTGACCCTTGTCGACGGGGCGCCGGCGATGCTCGCGCGCGCCACCGAGCAACTGCGCGACCGGTCCGTGCCGCACCGGTCGGTGCGGGCCGACCTGTCCGACGAGCTGCCGCCCGGCCGGTACGACGCGGTGGTCAGCGCACTGGCCATCCACCACCTGGACGACGCCGGCAAGCGGGCGCTCTACCGGCGGGCCGCCGCCGCGCTGGCGCCGGGCGGGGTGTTCGTCAACGCCGAGCAGGTCGCCGGGCCGACCCCGGAGCTGGAGCGGCGCTATGACGAGGTGTGGATGGAGCGGATCACCGAGCTGGGCGCGTCCCCCGAGGAGATCGCCGGCTCCCGGGGCCGGATGCGGCACGACCGGCCGGCGACCGTGGCCGACCAGTGTCGCTGGCTCGCCGAGGCCGGCCTGGTCGACGTCGACTGTTACTTCAAGGAGTGGCGCTTCGCGGTGTTCGGTGGTCGGGTTCGGTGACAGTCGCCGGAATGGGCGTTTCGACGCCGGTACGCGAGCCGGTCGCCGCCGGGATGACTGGTGGTCATACCGCCGGGTAGTCTCAGCGGCATGACTGCCAAGGTGACTCTGTCGTTTACCGACGAGACGATCGAGGAGGCGCGGCGGTTCGCCAAGCGCGAGGGGTTGTCGCTCTCCGCGTGGATGGACCAGGCCGCCCGCGAGAAGGCGCTGCGCGAGGTCTTCACCGCGCACGCCGCCGCCGTGGGCCGCGCCGGCCTGGACCTGGAGTCCGCCGCTCTCGCCGACGCCCGCGAGGTGGGCATGGTCAACGACCTGCTCTCCGGCGGACGACCGCGTGCTGCGTAGGGGAGAGGTCTGGCGCATTGAGGGCGCCCGGGAACGCCTCGGTCTGGTGGTCAGCTCGGACGTCTACAACTCCACCGACGTGCCCATCGTGATCGTGGTCGAGGTTGTCGAGGAGTCACTGCTGCGCGACTCGCCGCTCGCCGTGTCGATGGGCCGGTACGTGGTGATGCCCGACCGCATCTCCTCGCCGATGAAGAAGTGGTTCACCGGCTGCGTGGACGTCGCCGACACCGACACGATGCTCCGGGTCGGCCGCGCGCTGCGCATCCTGCAACAGCTCTGAGCACCGACCTCACCACCGCCGCCGGCCCGTGGTGCGATCCCCGTTTCCCGGCCGACCCAGGACGGGCACTGCCAGGTAATCAGGCGTTCCTAGCGTTTCTCCTCGTCACACCGACGAGAAGGAGCCGCCGTGAGCACGCTCACCAGCACCGCAGTCACCGCCGCGAAGCCGGCCGCCACCGCGCGTGGGCGCCGGCTCGACGACTGGCGTCCCGAGGACCCCGACTTCTGGGAGGCGACGGGCGCGCCGATCGCCCGGCGCAACCTCTGGGTCTCGATCTTCGCCGAGCACGTCGGCTTCTCGGTGTGGAGCCTCTGGTCGGTGACCGTGCTCTTCCTCGGCCCCGCGTACGGCATCGACCCGGCCGGGAAGTTCCTGCTCACCGCCGTACCGGCGGCGCTGGGAGCGGTCCTGCGGCTGCCGTACACGCTGGCGGTGGCCCGGTTCGGCGGGCGACGCTGGACGATCATCAGCGCCCTGCTGCTGCTGGTGCCCACGGTGCCGATGACGGTGTTGCTGGAACCCGGGGTCTCCTACTCCACCCTGATGGTGCTCGCCTGCCTCACCGGCGTCGGTGGCGGCAACTTCGCCTCCTCGATGGCGAACATCAACCTGTTCTACCCGCAGCGGCTCAAGGGACGGGCCCTCGGGCTCAACGCCGGCGGCGGCAACCTCGGCGTACCCGCGGTGCAGCTGGTCGGGCTGGCGGTCCTCGCCACCGCCGGTGCCGCGTACCCCCGGTTGGTCCCGGCGGTCTACCTGCCGCTGATCGTGCTGGCCGCGCTGGCCGCGGCCCGCTGGTTGGACACCGTGCCCGGGGCGCGCAACGAGCCGGGAGCGCTGCGTGAGGCGGCCCGCGACCCGCACACCTGGGTCATGTCGCTGCTCTACATCGGCACCTTCGGGTCGTTCATCGGGTTCGGGTTCGCCTTCGGTCAGGTGCTCCAACTCCAGTTCGCCGAGCGGTTCCCCACCCCGGTCGATGCCGCCTGGCTGACCTTCCTCGGCCCGCTTGTCGGCTCGCTGATCCGGCCGCTGGGCGGGCACCTCGCCGACCGGCTGGGCGGATCCCGGGTGACCTTCTGGAACTTCGTCGCGATGGCGGCCGGCGCGGGCATCGTGCTGTACGCGGCCCGGGAGCGCTCGTTCGGGCTCTACCTGGCCGGGTTCATCGCCCTCTTCGTGTTCTCCGGCATCGGCAACGGCTCCACGTACAAGATGATCCCGGCGATCTTCCGGGCCCGGGCGGCGGACGCGGTGGCCGACGGTCGCCGCGATCCGGAGGCCGCCGCCCGCTGGGCGCGGCGGATGACCGGCGCGTTGATCGGCATCGCGGGCGCGATCGGCGCCTCCGGTGGGGTGCTGGTCAACGTCGCGTTCCGCCAGTCGTTCCTCAGCTCCGGTAACGCCGACGCCGCCTACCTGGCCTTCATCGGCTGGTACGCCCTCTGCTTCGCGGTCACCTGGGTGGTCTACCGCCGTCCGGGCGCCGCCGATCGGCTCGCCGGCGTGTGAGCTGGGCCACCCCCGGCGCGTCGCCGTGCGGAACGGCACCCCCGTTTTGACCTGCGGACACCGCGCCGGGTATCGTTGCCTGCTGTTGTACGACATCCAGAGGCGTGCCCTATCAGGTACGCTTGGTCGTTCGTGCGCGCTGGTCCGGCCTGCTAGATCTGGTCACCTCGGCGCGCGACCCCAGACCGACGACGAGACAAGGTAGACCTGTGCGTACGTACAGCCCGAAGCCGGGTGAGATCGAGCGTCAGTGGCACGTCATCGACGCCTCTGATGTCGTGCTGGGCCGCCTGGCCACCCACGCCGCCACGTTGCTGCGTGGTAAGCACAAGCCGACTTTCGCGCCGCACGTCGACACGGGCGACTTTGTCGTCATCGTGAACGCGGGCAAGGTTGCGTTGACCGGCAACAAGCGTCAGACCAAGGTTGCTTACCGCCACTCCGGATACCCGGGTGGTCTGAAGCAGATCGGCTATGACGAGCTGCTGACCAAGCGCCCCGAGCGGGCCATCGAGCTGGCTGTGAAGGGGATGCTCCCGCACAACAAGCTCGGCCGTCAGCTGATCAAGAAGCTGAAGGTGTACGCCGGTGCCGAGCACCCGCACCTCGCGCAGCAGCCGGTGCCGTTCGAGATCAAGCAGATCGCGCAGTGAGCGCGGGCGAAGGAAGCAGCATGACCGACATCATCGAGACCGAGGTCGCCGTCGCCCCGGAAACCCCCGAGGCCACCGAGGCACCGGCGCCCGTCGCCCGCGCGCCTCGTGGTGACCGGCCGATCCAGACCGTGGGCCGCCGCAAGGAGGCCATCGTCCGGGTCCGCATCGTCCCGGGCACCGGCAAGATCACCTGCAACGGCCAGGACCTCGAGGCGTACTTCCCGAGCAAGGTGCACCAGCAGCTCATCAAGGACCCGCTGGTCACCGCCGAGAAGCTTGAGGCGTTCGACGTCATCGCCAACCTGCGTGGCGGCGGCACCACCGGCCAGGCCGGTGCGCTCCGGCTGGGCATCGCCCGCGCGTTGATCATCAACGAGCCGGACGACCGCCCGGCCCTGAAGAAGGCCGGCTTCCTCACCCGGGACGCCCGGGTCAAGGAGAGCAAGAAGTACGGCCTCAAGAAGGCCCGTAAGGCTCCCCAGTACTCGAAGCGCTGATCTTTTCCAGCGCGTTGTACTTCTGACGGACGGCCGGTTCGCCTCCCCCGACTCGGGGGAGGCGGCCGGCCGTTTCGCTTTCTCCACATCGGCAGCGCACCACGGAGGTTGGCGGGTATGGGTCGGTTGTTCGGCACGGACGGCGTACGCGGGCGGGCAAACGCGGATCTCACCCCGGAACTGGCACTGGCGCTCGCGGTGGCCGCCGCGCACACGCTCGCCGAGACGGACCGCAGCCACCCGCCGCTGGCCGTCGTCGGCCGGGACACCCGGGCCAGTGGCGAGATGCTGGAGGCCGCCGTGGTCGCCGGCCTGACCAGCGCCGGTGCCAACGTGGTGCGGGTCGGCGTGCTGCCCACCCCCGCGGTGGCGTTCCTCACCGCCGAGGCCAAGGCCGACCTCGGCGTGGTGCTCTCCGCGTCGCACAACCCGATGCCCGACAACGGCATCAAGCTCTTCGCCGCCGGCGGGCACAAGCTGCCCGACGAGATCGAGATGAAGATCGAGGCCGCCGTGGAGGCCAACGCCACCACCGCCTGGGACCGGCCGACCGGCGCCGGCATCGGCCGGGTGCACGACCTGCTCGACGGTGCCGACCACTACGTCCAGCACCTGGTCGGAGCCGTGCCGCACCGGCTGGACGGGATCAAGGTCGTGGTCGACTGCGCCAACGGCGCTGCCGCCGAGGTCGCCCCGGTCGCCTACCGGGAAGCCGGCGCGGAGGTCGTCGCGATCCACGCCGAACCGAACGGCCTGAACATCAACGACGAGTGCGGCTCCAACCACATCGAGGCGCTGCGCGAGGCCGTGGTCCAGCACGGCGCCCACCTGGGCATCGCCCACGACGGCGACGCCGACCGGATCGTGGCGGTCAGCGCCGACGGCGACGAGGTCGACGGCGACCAGGTGATGGCGATCCTCGCGCTGGCCATGAGGGATGCCGGCACGCTCACCCAGGACACCCTGGTCGCGACCGTGATGAGCAACCTCGGCCTACGGTTGGCCATGTCCGCACAGGGCATCCGGCTGATCGAGACCAAGGTCGGCGACCGGTACGTCCTGGAGGCCCTGCGCGCCTCCGGGCTGGCGCTCGGCGGTGAGCAGAGCGGTCACATCGTCATGCCGGCGCATGCCACCACCGGCGACGGAGTGCTCACCGGCCTGCACCTGATGGCCCGGATGGCCGCCACCGGCCAGTCCCTCGCCGAGCTGGCCTCGGTGGTCACCAAACTGCCCCAGGTGCTGATCAACGTGCCGGTCGGCGACCGGACCGTCGGCGCCGCCGCACCGGCCGTCCGCGCCGAGGTCGAGCGGGCCGAGGCGGAGCTGGGTGAGACCGGGCGGGTGCTGCTGCGCCCGTCGGGCACCGAGCCGCTGGTCCGGGTGATGGTCGAGGCCGCCACCGAGCAGACCGCGCGCGACGTCGCCGAGCGGATCGCCGAACTGGTCCGCACCGCCAGCCCCGCCGCGTCGTAGGTCAGTCGGACGCTGTGGAGCTGAATCGTTCACGACAGCAGTTCCACAGCCTCCGGCACAGCCGGGGCCGCCGGATCAGCGCAGAGCGCGCAGCCGGTTGACCGCCTCGGTCAGCACCTCGGGGCGCTTGCAGAACGCGAACCGGACCAACCGTCGGCCCGCCTCGACGTCGTCGTAGAAGACCTGCGTCGGCACGGCCACCACGCCGCAACGCTCCGGCAGCGAGCGGCAGAACTCCACCCCGTCGGAGCCGCCGAGGGCGGTGATGTCGGCGGTGACGAAGTATGTCCCCTCCGAGTCGAGCACCTCGAACCCGGCGTCGGTGAGACCGCCGACGAGCTGGTCCCGCCGCTGCTGGAGGCCGTCCCGGAAGCCGGTGTAGTAGTCGTCCGGCAGGGCCAGCGCCACGGCGACCGCCGGTTGCAGCGGGGCCGCGTTGACGTAGGTGAGGAACTGCTTCACCCGCAGCACCGCCGAGACCAGCGCCGCCGGGCCGCTCGCCCAGCCGATCTTCCAACCCGTGCAGGAGAACGTCTTGCCGGCCGACGAGATGCGCAGCGTCCGCTCCCACATCCCGGGCAGGGTGGCCAGTGGCACGTGCGGATTCGCCGCGTCGGTGAAGACCAGGTGCTCGTACACCTCGTCGGTGACCGCGTACGTGTCGTACTCCTGGCACAGCTCGGCGATCAGCGCCAGTTCGGCCGGGGTGAAGACCTTGCCGGTCGGGTTGTGCGGCGAGTTGAGCAGCACCAGCCGGGTCCGTGGGCCGAACGCCGCGCGGAGCGCCGTCGGGTCGAAGGCGTACCGGCCCTCGGCCGCGGGGCGCAGCGTCACCGGCCGCCGGACCGCGCCGGCAAGCGCGATCGAGGCGGCGTACGAGTCGTAGTACGGCTCGAAGCAGACCACCTCGTCGCCCGGTTCGCAGAGGGCGAGGATGCTCGCCGCGACCGCCTCCGTCGCGCCGGCGGTGATGACGATCTCGCCGTCCGGGTCGTACGTCAGGTCGTGGAACCGCAGTTGGTGGGCCGCGACCGCCGCGCGCAGAGCGGGAATCCCCGGGCCGGGCGGGTACTGGTTCTGCCCCCCGCGAAGCGCCTCGGCGGCGGCGGCCAGCATCTCCGGAGGGCCGTCGGTGTCGGGGAAGCCCTGGCCGAGGTTGACCGCGCCGGTCCGCACGGCGAGGGCGGACATCTCGGCGAAGATCGTCGTGCCGAACGGCCGCATCCGGGCCACCAGCGGGTCGATATCGGTGCTCGTCACCTGCGCCAGCCTACGGGTGCCGGTGGCTGAACCCCAGCCTCACGTGAGCGCACCGTGCTCCATGATCAAACCAGGCAGGTCACTCGGGAGTGGGTGGTCCGGCGGTGGGTGCGGTCCAGTCGTCGTCGGGATTGACGTACGGGCCCTCGACCGCTGGGTCGGAACCGTTCGTGTCGACCAGCAGACCAGCCACGCAGAGGCAGCCACAGACGAGCAGGAACAGCGCCACGACGACAGCGACGGCGATCCCGATGACCCGGCCGTTGTTCCTCGGTGAGCTACCGCCGGCCGGTGGATAGCCGGGGTAGGCGTACGGCGGCGGATACCCCGGCGGCGGCCAGCCCGGGTACTGCGGCTGGCCCGGCTGCTGGGGCCACCCCGCTGGCGGCGATCCGGCCGGCGTGGGCCACCCCGGCGGCGGTGATCCGGCCGGCGGCGCGCCGGAGGCGTCGGCCGGAGCCGGCGACCAGGGGGACGTCTGTGCGTCGGGCGTCCACGGCGCCGCGGGCGGCTGGGGCGTCCACTGGGTGTCGGGCGTCCACGGCGCCGCGGGCGGCTGGGGCGTCCACTGGGTGTCGGGCGGGGTCGGCGCCCAGGGCTCGGTCGGCGGAGATGGCGACCACGGCGACGGTGTCCATGGGGCCTGGGGCGCCCACGGCTGAACCGGAGCCAGCGGGTCGGGGGCCGGGATCGGCGCCGAGGAGGGCGACGCCGTCGGCTCGGGCGGGGGCGCGGAGGGGGTCGGCTCCGGTGCGGGTGAGGGCGACGGGTCGGGCGAGGGCGCGTCGGTCATGGCTGCTCCGGGCGGGAGTGGGTAGGACGTACGGGCCGTGGACGGGAGCGCCAAACCCGTCGAGAGACTTTCGCACCCGCTGGCGCGCCGCAACCCTGCCCTCCGGGGTGGGGCACGAACGGCCTGCGACGCTCGTCCCGTTGTGGCCGCCCAGACCCCGATCGCTCAGATTCCGTGATTGATAACCCGACTTTCGAGCACCCATCATGAGTGAAACTGGGTTAGGCTGCGGGCCATGTGTGGAATCGTGGGATACGCGGGCGCGCGCCCCGCTCTCGGCATCGTCCTCGACGGGCTGCGGCGGCTGGAATACCGCGGCTACGACTCGGCGGGCGTGGCAATCGTCTGCGACGACCAACTGCTGACCGAGAAGAAGGCCGGCAAGCTGGCCAACCTGGAGAAGATGCTCTCCGAGCGGGCCGCCGAGGACCCGGCCTCCTGCGCGGCCAGCCCGATCGGGATCGGTGACGGCACCACCGGCATCGGGCACACGCGGTGGGCCACCCACGGTGGCCCGACCGACCGCAACGCCCACCCGCACGTCGCCGGCGACGGACGGGTCGCGGTCATCCACAACGGCATCATCGAAAACTTCGCCAGGCTCCGCGCCGAGCTGGAGGCCGACGGCGTCCAGTTCGCCAGCGACACCGACACCGAGTGCGCCGCGCACCTGCTCGCCGCCGCGCTTGCCGACCTGCGTGCCGCCGGCCAGCCGGACGGCCCGCAGTTGCTCGCCGCCGGCATGCGCGTCGTCTGCCAGCGGCTGGAAGGCGCCTTCACGCTGCTCGCCGTCGACGCCTCGGTGCCCGGCGCGGTCGTCGGCGCCCGGCGCAACTCGCCGCTCGTCGTCGGCCGGGGCGACGGCGAGAACTACCTGGCCAGCGACGTGGCCGCGTTCATCGAGCACACCCGGGAAGCAGTCGAGCTGGGCCAGGACCAGATCGTGCTGATCACCGCCGACAGCATCGAGATCACCGACTTCGACGGTCAGCCCGCCACCGGCAAGGACTTCCACATCGACTGGGACTCCTCGTCGGCCGAGAAGGGCGGCTACGACTGGTTCATGCTCAAGGAGATCGAGGAGCAGCCGCAGGCCATCGCCGACACGCTGCTCGGCCGGCTCACCGAGACCGGTGAGATCGCCCTCGACGAGGTCCGCCTCAGCGACCAGGACCTGCGCGACGTCGACAAGATCTTCATCGTGGCCTGCGGCACGGCGTACCACGCCGGCATGGTCGCCAAGTACGCCATCGAGCACTGGACGCGGATCCCCTGCGAGGTGGAGCTGGCCAGCGAGTTCCGCTATCGCGACCCGGTGCTCGACCGGTCCACGCTGATCGTGGTGATCTCCCAGTCCGGCGAGACGATGGACACCCTGATGGCGCTGCGCCACGCCAAGGAGCAGAAGGCCCGGGTGCTGGCGATCTGCAACACCAACGGCTCGACGATCCCCCGCGAGTCGGACGCGGTGCTCTACACCCATGGCGGGCCGGAGATCGCCGTCGCGTCCACCAAGGCGTTCCTCACCCAGGTCGTCGCCTGCTACCTGATCGGCCTGCACCTGGCCCAGGTGCGCGGGATCAAGTTCGCCGACGAGGTGGGCGCGGTGGTCGCGCAGTTGCAGGAGATCCCGGGCAAGTTGCGGGAGCTGCTCGACCGGATCGAGCCCGTCCGTGAGCTGGCCCGGGAGTTGAAGTCCGAGCCAACCGTGCTGTTCATCGGCCGGCACGTGGGCTACCCGGTGGCCCTGGAGGGCGCGCTGAAGCTCAAGGAGTTGGCGTACATGCACGCCGAGGGCTTCGCGGCCGGCGAGCTGAAGCACGGCCCGATCGCCCTGATCGACAAGGGCACACCGGTGATCTGCGTGGTGCCCTCGCCGGTCGGCCGGGGCATGCTGCACGACAAGGTCGTCTCCAACATCCAGGAGGTCCGGGCCCGTGGCGCGCGGACCATTGTGATCGCCGAAGAGGGCGACGAGGCCGTCGTCCGGTACGCCGACCACCTGATCTACGTGCCGCGTACGCCGACGCTGCTGGCCCCGCTCGTCACCACGGTGCCGTTGCAGGTGCTCGCCGCCGAGATCGCCGACGCCCGTGGGCACGACGTGGACCAGCCCCGCAACCTGGCCAAGTCGGTCACCGTCGAATAGGCCTCAACGCCCCAGCACGACCCGGGCCATCCCGTCCAGCGCGGGATTGCCCGGGTCCCAGTAACCGGTGTGCCCGCCTCGCCCGCTGCCGAAGACCCGACCGCCGAACCCCGGATCCGACGGGTCGTGACCGAACCACAGCTCGTGCCCGCTCCGGTCGGGCCAGCCCAGCACCGCGGCCAGTGAAGCCGGGCCGAGCAGGGCGCGCCGGGCGAACTCGTCAACCGGGCGGGCGACGCGGATCACGTCGTCCGGGGCGCGGCTGGCCCAGACCTCACCGGGTGGCACGCCCAGCTCGGCGGCGTGCGACGCGCCGACCCCGGGCGAACCGACGAAGACCAGCGCGTCGGCGGCCAGCCCGTGCTCCCGCGCGGCCGTCCCCACCACCAGTGACCCGTAGCTGTGCCCGAGCACGGTCTGCCGGGCCGGTGGCCCCTCGTGGCTGGCCCGCAGCCCCTCCTGGAAGCGGTGCAGCGCCGGGCCGGCGTCGTTTGCCTGGCCCGCCGACGCCGCTGCGGTCACGAAGTCCGGAGCGTCGTAGTCCAACCAGAGCACGGCCGCGCTGCGCTCACCCGGGGCGAGGGTGGCGCACCGGTCCAGCACCCGCGCCGCCCTGCCCAACTCACCGGGAGCGTCGTCCAGCCCGGAACCCATCCCCGGCACGTAGGTGAGCACCCGGTCGGCCTGGTCCGGGTTGCCGAGCGTCAGCACCACCCGGCCCTCACCGGCCGTGTCCAGCCGCAGCAGGTACGCCCGCGGCTCCCCGTCCGCCGCCAGCCGCCCGGCCAACGCGTCCAGGCCGGCCAACCGCCCGGCCACCCCGTGCAGGCGGAGCGTCGTGAGCGGCCCCGGCGGCACCCGGGTCAGCAACCGCTGCCGTTCAGCCAGCAACTCCGCGCGCCAGACCCCGAGCCGCAGCCGGTTGGCCTGGTCCCGGGCGGCGACCGGCACCCCGTCCAAACGGCCGACCAGCGCACTCTCGTGCCCGATCAGCCACCGTCGCTGCGTCGGGGTCAACCCTGCCCACCAGGCGCGCACAAGCGTTGGTGCGGCACCGGCCGCCGGCCGACCCGGCGGTGGCGGGGACGCCCACCCCGAGCCGGCGGCCCGGGTCAGCTCGTCCAGCCGGTCCGCGGCGACCCGATCCGCCGCCCCGGCTCCGTCGAGCGCGTCGCGCAGGGCCGCCGCCACCGAAGCGGCCACGACGCTGGTCCGTTCGGTGGGCCGAACCCGGGTGGGATCGACGTGCACCCCGCCCGCGCGGTCCACCACCAGCCCGGCCGCGTCCGCCCGGTTGACCGCCTCCGCGAGCCGGGCCTTCGCGACCGTCAGCCGGCCCGCCAGCTCGGCCAGCACCTGGTCGACCTCGATCAGTGCGGGTGTGACCGAGGCCAGCTCGGCACCGAGACCGGCGAGCCGGGCATCCGCCGCGGTGGCTGCCGCACCGGACCAACCGCTGCGCAGGCGCGTGCCGGCCGCCCCCAACTCGCCGACCTGTCGGTCGACCGGCCCGGTCAGCCCGGCCCAGGCCACCCCGGCGGTCCGCCAGCCGCCCGGATCGGCCGCCCACAGCTGCCGGTAGCCGACGCCGCTCACCGGGGGAGCGCGGCGAACCGGCCGGCGGCCCGGTCGTCGACCGTCTCGTACGCCTCGGCCGCCGCCCGGACTCCACCGGAGGTCGCCGCGACCCGAGCACCCAGCCGGCAGAACCAGGCGTGCCCGGCCGCCTCCAGCCCGGCCAGAGCCGCGCCGGCCCTCCACTCGGGCGCGACCACCAGCAGCTCCGGCACCCTTGCGAGGCCCAACGCCAGCCGGTACGCCTCGTCGTCGAGCGTGCCGGCGACCGCCCGCAGCTCCTCGGGCCGGACGGCGAACAGCTCATCGGTCATGACCACACCCCCGTGGACGATCGGCATCGACGCGCTGACGCTAGGCGGGCGTGGAGGGCACCGGAGTGCCCTGTGGACAGCGGGCGGTGGGTCGTACCCCGGCCTGTCCACAGGCGTTGCCCACCGTGGCCCCGACGGCTAATCTCCGGCCCCGGCCGCCGGTAGGGTGTGATCGTGATCGTCGCTGTCGGCATCGACGTGGTCCTGGTCGACCGGTTCGCCCGGGCCCTGGCACGGACGCCGCTGCTCGCCGACCGACTCTTCACCAGCGCCGAGCGGCACACCCGCTCCGGCGGCCCGCGCCCGCCGGAGTCGCTCGCCGCCCGGTTCGCCGCCAAGGAGGCCGTGGCCAAGGCGCTCGGCGCCCCGGCCGGGCTGAGCTGGCACGACTGCGAGATCAGGGCCGACCCGGACGGCCGTCCCTGGCTGGCTGTCGCCGGCACCGTCGCGGCGGCGGCCGAGGCGCGCGGGGTCAACCACTGGCATCTCTCGTTGTCGCACGACGGGGGGATCGCGTCGGCGATGGTGGTCGCGGAACGGTGACGTCGACCGGGCGGGCCGGTCGGGTCCACCCGTGAACTGATGGGGAGACGGTGGCATGAGAGCGGTGTGGCGGGTGGCCGACGTGCGGGCGGCCGAGGCGGGGCTGATGGGCACGCTGCCGGAGGGGACGCTCATGCAGCGCGCCGCCGCCGGGCTGTCCCGCCGGGCCGCACTGCTGCTCGCCGAGCGCGGCGGCGTATACGGCGGCCGGGTGCTGCTGCTCGTCGGTTCCGGCGACAACGGCGGCGACGCGTTGTACGCGGGGGAGCGACTGGCCCGCCGGGGTGTCCAGGTGTCCGTCCTGCTCCTCACTCCCGGGCGTGCGCACGAGGCGGGACTGGCCGCGCTGCGAGCGGCCGGCGGTCGGCTGGTCGACCAGCCCACCGGCCCGGTCGACCTGGTACTCGACGGCATCGTCGGCATCGGTGGCACCGGGGGGCTGCGGGCCGGCGCGGACGCGATGGCGCAACGGCTCGGTGAGCTGCGCGGACGTGACGGTGACCGGGCCACAGTGCTGGCGGTGGACGTGCCGAGCGGCGTCGCGGTGGACACCGGGGACGTGCCGCTGGCCTCGTCCGGCCGACCGAACGCGGTGCACGCCGACGTGACGGTGGCGTTCGGCGCGTTGAAGCCCGCCCTGGTGGTCGGGCCGGCCGCTGCCCTGGCCGGCCAGGTGGAGCTCGTCGACATCGGGCTGCGGCCCTGGTTGCGGGGCACCCCGGCGCTGCGGGTCACCGAGTGGTCCGACGTCATCGACTGGTGGCCGGAGCTGGGTCCGGCATCGGAGAAGTACACGCGGGGTGTGGTGGGGGTGGCGACCGGCTCGGCGACCTACCCGGGTGCGGCGGTGCTCTCGGTGGGCGGTGCGCTGGCCGGGCCGACCGGCCTGGTCCGCTACGCCGGCAGCGCCCGCGCCGAGGTGTTGCACCAGCACCCCTCGGTGATCGCCAGTGGGCGGGTCGCCGACGCGGGTCGGGTGCAGGCCTGGGTCTGTGGCTCCGGGCTGGGCACCGGTGCCGACGCGGCGGCCGAGCTGCGCGCCGTGCTGGCCGCCCCGGTGCCCGTGGTGCTCGACGCCGACGCGTTGACCCTGCTGGTGGACGGGTCGCTCGCCGACCAGCTCCGCGGTCGGGACGCGCCGATCGTGGTCACCCCGCACGACCGCGAGTTCACCCGACTCTGCGGTGAGGACCCCGGCGCCGACCGGGTCGGCGCCGCGCTGCGGCTGGCCGCCTGGATGAAGGCGGTGGTGCTGCTCAAGGGCGACCGCACGGTGATCGGCACACCTGACGGTCGGGCGTACGTCAACCCGACCGGCTCCCCGGCACTGGCCACCGGCGGCACCGGCGATGTGCTGGCCGGGCTGCTGGGCTCACTCCTGGCGGCCGGTGTGCCCGCCGATCGGGCCGCGGCCGCGGCCGCGTACCTGCACGGGCTCGCCGGCCGGGAGGCGGCCCGGAGCGGGCCGGTGACCGCGCCCGACGTGGTGACCGCGCTGCGCCCGGTCGTCGCCCGCCTGGGCTGATCGGGTCGGTTCCGGGCGGAACGACCGGATCGGCCGTGCGGGCCGTGCGTCGCCGCCCGCGCTGATCTCCACGGAAAGTAGGCTGGGCGCATGTGGCAGGCCGAGGTACGCGTCGATCTTGACGCGATCCGCGAGAACGTGAGCAGGCTCCGCTCCGGCACCACCGCCGAGTTGATGGCGGTGGTCAAGGGCGACGGGTACGGCCACGGGATGCTCCCCGCCGCTCGCGCGGCGCTCGACGCCGGCGCGGACTGGCTCGGTGTCTGCACCCTCGACGAGGCGCTCACCCTGCGGCGGGCCGGAGTGACCGAGCCGGTGCTGGCCTGGCTGCTCGCGCCCGGCCTACCGCTGCACGAGGGGGTCGGCGCCGGGGTGGACCTGAGCGCGGCCAGCCTGTCCCAACTGGACGAGATGATCGAGGCGAGCCGGCTCGCCGGACGCCCCGTCCGCCTGCACCTGAAGATCGACACTGGGTTGTCCCGGGGCGGGGCGACCGTCGCCGACTGGCCGGCGCTGCTGGACGCCGCCGCGAAGGCGCAGGCCGACGGCCTGGTCGAGGTGGTCGGCGTGTGGAGCCACTTCGTGTACGCGGACCTGCCCGGCCACCCCACCATCGACCGTCAACTGGCCGTCTTCCACGAGGGGCTGGCCATGGTCGAGCGGGCCGGGCTGCGACCGCGCTGGCGGCACCTCGCCAACTCGGCGGCCACCCTGACCCGCCCGGACACCCACTTCGACCTGGTCCGCCCCGGTCTGGCCATCTACGGGCTCTCCCCGGTGGCCGGCGAGACGTACGGTCTGCGACCGGCGATGACCGCGCGCGCCCGGGTGATGCTCACCAAGCGGGTTCCCGCCGGCACCGGAGTCTCCTACGGGCACACCTACACCACGGAATCCGACGCGAATCTCGCCGTGGTCCCACTCGGGTACGCCGACGGGGTTCCCCGGCACGCCTCCAACGCCGGTCCGGTGCAGCTCGGTGGCGTCCGGCGGACGATCTCGGGGCGGGTCTGCATGGACCAGTTCGTGCTCGACTGCGGCGACGACCGGGTGGCGGACGGCGACGTGGCGACGCTCTTCGGCAGCGGCGCGGACGGCGAGCCGACAGCCGACGACTGGGCCGAGGCCGCCGGCACGATCAACTACGAGATCGTGACCCGGTTCGGCAGCACGCGGGTGCCGCGGGTCTACGACGGCGAGCGGCCGTGAGCGCGAGGAGTGAGCCGGGGTTGCGAGCCCCGCAGTCGCGAACCGAGGTGACGCCGTGAGCTACCGCATTCCGCGTCCGCGGACCGCGGTGGGCCGGGTCGCGGGGATCGTCGGCGCCGCGGTGGGCGTTGCCGCCGCGGGCCTGGCGGCCGGGGTCGCGACCGAGCGCACCCTGGTCCGCCGGCTCAAGGCCGACCCGGCCGACCGCTACGCGCACGAGATGTTCGGCGAGCAACGGTACGACGAGGCGTTCCGCCTGGAGTTGCCGGACGGCACCGACATCCACGTCGAGGTGGTCGAGCCGACCAGGCCGGTGCCGGGGCACCCCACGGTGGTGCTGGTGCACGGCTTCTGCCTGGACATGGGTACGTTCCACTTCCAGCGCCAGATGCTCGCCGCCCGCGGTGACTACCGCGTCGTCGCGTACGACCAACCCGGGCACGGTCGGTCCGGCCGGCTGGAGACCGGCGAGTACGACCTCACGGTGCTCGGCCGGACGTTGCGCCAGGTGATCGACCGCACCGCCCCGGACGGGCCACTGGTGCTGGTCGGCCACTCGATGGGCGGCATGACCATCATGGCGTTCGCCGAACTGTTTCCGGAGCTGTTCGGTGACCGGGTGGTGGGCACCGTCCTGATGGCCACCTCGGGCGGGCTCGTCGCGGAGACCAAGCTGGTCGCGCCCGCGCTGCTCGGCCGGGTTGGCGGCCCGGTGCTCTACATGGTCAGCAACGCCACCCGCTACGGCGGGCCGGTGATCGACAAGGCCCGCAAGTCGACGTCGAACGTGGCCTGGCTGCTGACCCGCAAGTACGGCTTCGGCACCCGCAAGCCCAGCCCCACTCTGGTCTCGTACGTCGAGATGATGAACTCCCGGACGTCGGCCGACACGGTGACCCGCTACCTGCGGACCCTGGCCACGCACTCCCGCTTCCCGGCCCTCGCGGCGTTGGCCGCGACGCCGGTGCTGGTGGTGGTCGGCGACAAGGACATGATCACCCCGGTGGTCCATTCCGAGGAGATCGTCCGGCGGCTGCCACACGCCGAGTTCGTCAAGATCAAGGACAGCGGTCACGTGGTGATGTTGGAGCATGCTGACGAGGTCAACGCCGCGCTCGCGCGGTTCCTCGAATCACTTGGAAAGTCGGAGGAACGGTGAGTCACGTCGTCAAGCTGCCGACCGTCGAGGACACCCGGGAGTTCGGCCGGCGCCTGGCCGGGCTGCTGCGGGCCGGTGACCTGGTGCTGTTGACCGGTCCGCTGGGCGCCGGTAAGACCGCGCTCACGCAGGGCGTCGGCGCCGGGCTCGGTGTGGTCGGCGACATCACCTCGCCGACCTTCGTGATCGCCCGGGTGCACCGCCCCGATCCGGCCCGAGGTGGCCGGGTCGCCCTGGTGCACGCGGACGCGTACCGGTTGGGTGACGCCACCGATCCGCGCGCCGAGATCGACGACCTGGACCTCGACGCCTCGGTGGACGACTCGGTGACGGTGGTGGAGTGGGGCGAGGGACTGGTGGAGCAGTTGGTCGACGCGCACCTACGGGTCCGCATCGACCGCCGCGACGACGACACCCGGATCGTCGAGCTGGACCCGATCGGTGGCGACTGGGCCCGGCGGCTCGCCGACCTGGGTTAGGCCGGCCGCTGTCGTACCGGATGCCTAGAGTGCGGGGGACCGACCCGAGCTGTGAGAGGTTCCTGATGCCCGACGATGCCCCCGCCCTTGACCTGCTGGCCCTGTTGCCGGAGCAGTGGCGTGCCGTGCTCACCCCGCACCTGGACGCGGCCCGCACCGCCGCGTTGGCCGAGTTCGTCGCCCGGGAATACGCCACGCAGACCGTCTTCCCGCCTCTCGAGGACCTGTTCTCGGCGTACCGGCTCTGCCCGCCGCAGGGCACCCGGGTGCTGATCCTCGGGCAGGACCCGTACCACCGGGCCGGGCAGGCACACGGGTTGAGCTTCAGCGTCCGGGACGGGGTGACAGTGCCCCCGTCGTTGCGCAACGTCTTCAAGGAGTTGGGCGAGGACGTCGGCGTCCCCAAGCCGCGCAGCGGCAACCTCGACGGGTGGGCCGCCCAGGGTGTGCTGCTGCTCAACGCGGTGCTGACCGTCCGCCAGGCCACCCCGGGCTCGCACGCCAACGCCGGCTGGGAGGAGTTCACCGACGCGACCATCCGGGCGCTGGACGCCTCGCCGGACCGGGTGGTCTTCCTGCTCTGGGGTGGTTACGCCCGCAAGAAGGCGGCGCTGGTCACCAATCCGCAGCACGTGGTGCTGGAGGCCGGCCACCCCAGCCCGATGAACCCGCGTGGCTTCCTCGGCAGCCGTCCGTTCAGCGCGGCCAACAAGGCGCTCGCCGACGCCGGCCTGCCCACCATCGACTGGGAGCGCACCGCAGGCTGAGCTGGCACCAGGCCGCGCGCGCTGCCCGCAGGTCGGCCGGCGGTTGGTTCAGCCGCCGCTGGCCGATTGCCGGTCCCGGTAACGGCGTAGCAGATCGGCGGCGCGCGGCTCGGTCAGCTCCAGCTCGACAAGCGGCACCACCTGGTAACTCCGGTCGCCGTGGCGCACCTCGATCGTCTCGGGGAGCTCGTCGCACATCGTGGCCCTGATCTCCCCGTACCGGGTCGACCAGCGGTGTTCGCCGGGCTCCTCGGGCTCCAACCACACCCCGCCGAACTCGCCCCAGCGGGCGTTCCACCGCTGGCTGTAGTTCCTCTCCAGCCAGCGGGTCAACACCTTCGAGTCCTGCCATCGCACGGCGATCTCCAGCGCCTCCACCGGCACCGGCGCGCCCTGCAACAGCGCAGCCGTACTCCCGGTGAGTACCTGGGGTAGATCGCTGAGCCGGTCCAGCAACCGATCCAGGTCCAGCTCGTCGATCCGCTCCGCGATCGGCTGAGCAGCCAGGGCGTCCATCCGGGCGTCAAGGTGCGCGTCCAGCGGCTCCACCCCGACGGTCAGCTGCACATCCATCGCAGCGAGCATCCGTTCCAGCACCGGGATGGTCGGCGCACGCTCGCCACGTTCGATCCTGGCCACCGCAGCCTGGCTGACCCCGGCCAGCGCGGCCAACTGACGCTGGCTCAGCTCGCGCAGGTGTCGTTGCTGCCGCACGGTAGCGCCGAGAAGGGTGACAAGGCGAGTGGATGGCATCCCGGCATGGTGGACCAAGGCCGAATGCCGGCGATACCTCTGCGGCATATTGACGACTCGCCGCTGATCCGGCCGAGGACCGCCCCGGTCGATGACCTGGCGGCGGGCCTCATCCCAGCGAGCGTGATGCCTGTGAGTCATCAAGATGACTCACAGGCATCACGCTCAAAAGGAGATGTGGCGTCGGCCCTCCCGGCCGCTTCGCTCCCCGGCCGCTTCCGCTTCGCTCCCCGGCCGCTTCCGCTTCGCTCCCCGGCCGCTTCCGCTTCGCTCCCCGGCCGCTTCGCCGCCCGGCGGGGCCGCGGGGTGCGGGTGGGCGGGGCGTCCCGAGGACCGTGGCGGGGCGGGGCGTGACCGGGGGCGGTGGCGGGGCGGCTAGGCTGGCTTACCGTGCTCGTACTCGTGGTGGACAGCTCGACCCCCGCGGTGACCGCGGCGCTGGTGGAGGTCTCGGCGGATGGCGTGGCGTCGCGGGCGTACCGGTGCACGGTCGACGCCCGCGCGCACGGCGAACTGCTCGCGCCCCAGGTGGACGCGGTCCTCGCCGATGTCGACGCGCGCCCGCGTGACCTGGCCGCCATCGTTGCCGGGCTCGGCCCGGGGCCGTTCACCGGGTTGCGGGTCGGCCTCGTCACGGCCGCGACGATGGGCCAGGTGCTCGGCATCCCCACGTACGGCGTGTGCTCACTCGACGGCATCGGCTACCCGGCGGCATCCGGTGAGCCGGTGTTGGCCGCCAGCGACGCCCGGCGCAAGGAGCTGTACTGGGCCGTCTACGACGGTGCCGGGGAGCGGATCGTCGGCCCCGAGGTGTCCAGGCCGGCGGTCGCCGCCGCGCGCGCTCGGGAGTTGGGCGCGACGATCGCGGTGGGCGATGGGGCGCACCGGTACGCCGAGGCCCTGGAGCTGCCCGTCCGGGTCGAGCCGCGGTACCCGGACGCCACCGTGCTGGCGCTGCTCGCCGCCGAACGGATCCGAGCGGGTGCCGCCAGTGAGCGGCTCACCCCGCTCTACCTGCGCCGGCCCGACGCGGTGGTGGCGACCGGCCGCAAACCGGTCCTGCCATGACGGCGGTACGACTCGAACCGTTCCGTTGGTGGCACATCGACGACGTGCTACCGATCGAGGCTGACCTCTTCGGCGCCGAGCAGTGGTCGCCGGCCATGTTCTGGAACGAGTTGGCAAACGGGCACCACTACCGGGTCGCCGTCGACGCGGACGGCGCGGTGCTCGGTTACGCCGGGCTCGCCGGTGTGCCGCCGGGTGAGGTGTGGGTCCAGAACATCGCCGTCCGCCGGGACGCCCAGCGGCGCGGTGTGGGCCGCGCCCTGCTGGAGGAACTGCTCGCCGAGGCGGCCCGACGTGACGCCCGCAGCACCCTGTTGGAGGTCGCCGTGGACAACGCCGCAGCCCAGCGGCTCTACGCGACGTACGGGTTCGAGCCGGTCGGGGTGCGGCGCGGCTACTACCAACCGAGCAACACCGACGCGCTGGTGATGCGGCGCGACGCCGAGCCGACCGGGGACGGACCACACCACCATGGCTGACGAACCGCTGATCCTGGGAATCGAGACCTCCTGCGACGAGACCGGCGTCGGCATCGTGCGGGGGCACACCCTGCTGGCCGACGCGCTCGCCTCCAGCGTCGAGGAGCACGCCCGGTTCGGGGGTGTGGTACCCGAGGTGGCCAGTCGGGCACACCTGGAGGCCATCGTGCCGACCATGGACCGGGCCCTGACCGAGGCCGGCGTGACCCTTGCCGACATCGACGCGATCGCGGTCACCTCCGGGCCGGGGCTGGCCGGCGCGCTCCTGGTCGGTGTCGCCGCCGCGAAGGGGTACGCGCTCGCCGCCGAGAAGCCCGTGTACGGCGTGAACCATCTCGCCGCCCACGTCGCGGTGGACACCCTCGAACACGGTCCGCTGCCCGAACCCGCCATCGCGCTGCTGGTGTCCGGCGGACACTCGTCCCTGCTGCTCGTCGACGACCTGGCCCGGGGTGTCACCCCGCTGGGCGCCACCATCGACGACGCGGCCGGCGAGGCGTTCGACAAGGTCGCCCGGCTGCTCGGGCTGCCGTTTCCGGGCGGCCCACCGATCGACCGGGAGGCTCGGGCCGGCGACGCCGCCGCGATCGCGTTCCCGCGCGGCCTGACCGCCGCGAAGGATCTCGCCGCCCACCGGTACGACTTCTCGTTCTCCGGGCTGAAGACGGCGGTGGCCCGGTGGGTCGAGGCGCGCGAGCGGGCCGGCGAGCCGGTGCCGGTGGCCGACGTGTCCGCGTCCTTCCAGGAGGCGGTCTGCGACGTCCTGACCAGCAAGGCGCTCGCCGCCTGCCGCGCGCAGGGCATCGACACGTTGGTGATCGGCGGGGGAGTGGCGGCCAATTCGCGGCTGCGGGCGATGGCCGAGCAGCGAGCCGAGAAGTACGGCATCCAGGTCCGGGTGCCCCGGCCGAAGTTGTGCACCGACAACGGGGCGATGGTGGCGGCGCTCGGGTCGCACCTGGTGGCCGCCGGGGTCGCGCCCAGCCGACTGGATCTGCCGGCCGACTCGGCACTGCCGTTGACCACGGTCAGCGTGTGACGGGAGCGCCGGACATGATCGTACGGATGTGGGAGGCGCGCGCCGAGGCGTACGGCGTCGCCGACCTGATCACCTGGGTGTGCGAGACCGCACTGCCCGAGTTGGAGCACGACCCGCTCCACGTCTCCAGCGAGGTCTTCTCCTCCACCGACCACCGGGTGGTGGTCATCTCCAAGTGGCGCAGTACCCCGCGCCCGCTGCCCGATCCGCCCGCCCTGCTGGTGGCCCGCGCTCCGCACTCCTGGGACTTCACCCAGGTCGACCGCTGACGCGAGCCACCAACGAGCGGTGCTCAGCTGCGGCGCAGCATCCGGTACGTGGCGATTCCGCCGGTGCCCAGCGCGGCGAGGAACACCAGCCAGACGACGGTGCTGCTGACCCCGACCTGCGGGCCGGCGTTCGCGGCGGCGGCAGCCAACAGTCCGTCCTCACCGGGGGCGGGCAGCGCGGCCGGCGGCAGCTCCGGCCAGCGGACCAGCCCGGTGCTCTCCAACATCTGCATGTGGTGCTGGACGAACGTGTTGGCGTCCTCGCAGAGCTTGCGGACGGTGGCGTCCCGGGTGCTGGCCCGGACCGCGCCGATCACCGGGAAGATCTTGCCGTGGGCGACCCGGAGCCGGGTGACGAAGATCTGGTCGAAGCGGGCGCCGGAGGCCTTCTGCATCTCGGCCAGCCAGCCCTTCTGCTCGGCTGTCGGCTCGCTGGGGATGCTCGCGCCCAACTTGTTCGCCGCGTCCACCGTGAGCTGGTCGAGCCGCTGGTGCTCGCTGGCGATGCCGGCGCCGATCTCCCGGACCTTTGCCGACTGGCCCTTCTCGGCGGCCATCTGGCCGGCGGGCATCTCCCACAGCCCGGCCAACCGGACCCCGTTGAGCAGTGTCATGTCGGCGGCGTTGAGCTGCTGACCACCGGCGGGCGCGGCAATGGCCACGCCGGGCAGGACACCGACCGCCGCGACGATCGCGATGAGCAGCAGCGCCGCTCGGTGGGTCCGGTTGCCCAGTCGGCGATGGGCGGATCTCAGCGGTGCCATGTCTGTGGGGCCTCCTCGGTCCGGACCGAAACGCGTCTGGACCGGGCAGCCAGATCCTGCCGGCTGCCCGTCCGACCACTGGTACGGACTGATCACGCGATCAGTTCATCGGAGGGCGAGGCGGATCAGCGGGAAGCGGGTCAGGCGGATCCGCGGGTGACGGCGAGGAAGCCGCCGAGCAGCAGCAGGGTGAGAGCGGCGGCGGCGAAGAGCATCAGCAGCTCCCGACGCCCCTGCCCGACGGGCTCGCTGTCGACTGTCGGGTCGGGCAGGACCGGCAGGTCGCGGGTCAGGGCGGCCAGGTCACCGAGGGTGCGCGCCGTCCACACCGCACCGCAGCGATCGGAGAACTCGTCGAGGGTCAGCCGGCCCGCCGCGGTGTGCCGGTGCAGCTCGGCGACCACCCGGTTGCGGTCGTCGTCGGAAGCGCGCAGCTCGACATCCACGCTGGACAGCGTACGCGGATCAGCCCACGTCGAGGGGATCGGCGAGGAGTCGTTCGAAGGCCAACTCGGCGGCCCCGATCAGGGGGGCGTCCTCGCCCAACTTCGGCGTACGCAACCGGACGTGCTCCAGGCAGGCGGCGAGCGCGTTGGAGTTGAGCCGGCTGCGAACCTGGGCCGCCGACGCGAGGTAGAGGTCGCGCATGGTGCCGCCGAAGATGACCATCTCCGGGTTGAAGACGTTCACCAGGTTGGCCAGCCCGAAGCCGAGCCAGTCACCGGCCTGGCGGACCGCGGTCTGGGCGCGGGCGTCACCGCGGTCGGCGGCGTCGAACACGGCCAGCAGCGCGTCGTGACCTCGGGCGTCGGAGCGTCCCGCGGCACGGAGCAGACCGTGCTCGCCGATCTCGGTCTCCCAGCAGCCCCGGGAGCCACACTCACAGGGCCTGCCGTCGAGGACCACCTTCATGTGGCCGACCTCGCCGCCGTACCCACCGTGCCCGGTCAGCCGCCGGCCACCGGCGATGATGCCGGCGCCCACGCCGACGTCGCCGTACAGATAGAGGACGTTGTCGCAGCCGGCCGCCACCCCGCGCGCGTGCTCGGCGAACGCCGCGACGTCCGCCACGTTGCCCACCGTGACCGGCACCTCGATGCCCAGCTCGGCGGCGAGCGCCGCGCCGATCGGCTCGTCCACCCAGCCGGTGGTCGGGCCGAGCCGCACCAGGCCGTCGTTGCGGCGGACCATGCCGCAGACCGCGACGCCGGCACCGACGCAGATCGCGTCGCGCGGCACCGTCTGCTGCATCTCCTTGAGCGCGCCGGCCAGCAGCGGCGCGGCCTCCGCGGCCAGCAGGCCGCGGGGCCGGTCCAGCTCCCGGCGGTCCAGGACCGCGCCACCCAGCCCGATCCGGGCCGCGCGCAACCGGTCCACCTCCACGGAGTACGCGTACGCGTACACCCGGGCCGACGCGGGCCGGACGACAAGTGACGGTCGGCCGGCCCGGCCGGTTTCCTTTGGCGCTCCCTCGCTGACCAGTCCCACTGCGGACAGGTCGGCGGTGAGCGCGCCGATGGTGCTGCGGTTGAGGCCCAGCGTGGTGGTCAGTTCGGCGCGCGTCGTCGGCCCGTGGACGTGTACGTGTCGCAGCAGGGCACCGAGGTTCTGCCGTCGCACGTCGTCCTGACTCGGTCCTGGGCGCATCGTGGTGCTACCTCCCGCGCGGTCAGCGGGTGCCGGTGGCTGCCGCGCGGCGGCGGGAGAGCGCGTCGACACTGGCGGCGAGGAGCAGCACGACGCCGGTCACCACGTACTTGACTCCCGCGCTGTAACCCATCAGGCCCATTCCGTTTTCGATGACCGCGACCACCGCGCCGCCGAGTACGGCGTCGAGGACACGGCCCTTGCCACCGAAGAGGCTGGTGCCTCCGATCACCGCCGCGCCGACCGCGTAGAGCAGTACGTTACTGCCCCCGGTGTTCGGGTCGACGGAGTTGGCCCGGCTGGCCGCCACGATGCCACCGATGGCGGCCATGGAGGAGCAGATCACGAAGACCGAGATCCGGATCCGGTCGACGCCGATACCGGCCCTGCGAGCCGCTTCCCGGTTGCCGCCCACGGCGTAGATGTGCCGGCCGTAGCTGGTGCGTTGCAGCACGAAGGTCCAGATGACCAGCAGCACCGCGATGATCGGCACCACGATCGGCACACCCTTGAGCGAGACGATCAGCACGTTGCGGCTGCGCTCGAGGTTGAGGACGTACATCGCCGTGCCGAGGATGACGGCGAGCCCGCCGATCCGCAACGCGACCACCGCGATCGGGTCGGTGGTCAGACCACGGGCCGCGCGGTTGCGGTAACGCAGCAGTTGCACCGCCGCGTAGCCGACGACCGCGAGAGCGGTGAGCGCCCAGCCCAGCGCGGGAGCGAGGTTACGGTTGGCGATGGCGACCAGCACCTCGTCGCGGACGGAGATGTTGGTGCCCTCCTGCACGAGCAGCAGCACGACGCCCTGGAAGGCGAGGAAGCCGGCGAGAGTGACCACGAAGGACGGAATGCCGATCTTCGCGACCAGCAACCCGAGCGTGGTGCCGATGACCACGCCGGTGGCGACCGCGGCGAGCACGGCGACCCACCAGGGGTAGCCGAGCACGGTGACCACGTTGGCCAGTACCGCCGCGCAGACGCCGCTGGCGAAGCCGGCGGAGAGGTCGATCTCGCCGAGCAGCAGTACGAAGACCAGGCCCATCGCGATGAGCGTGACCGCCGCGCCCTGGGTGAAGAGGTTGGCGAAGTTGCCGGCCGACAGGAACGACGACGGCCGCATGATCGCGAAGACGGTGCAGAGCACGATCAGGCCGAGCACGGCCGGTAGTGCGCCGACGTCGCCACCGCGTACCCGACTCAGGTAGTTGCGGACGTGGCCCCCGACGGTCGGCGGCGGTGTGACGGCCGCGGGGCCGTCCTTCCGCACGGCGGTGGTGGTCATCGGGCGCCTCCTGAGATCGAGTCGGCCGGCTGCGGGCCGTCGCCGTTGCTGCCCGGGTCGGTGGCGAGGCCGAGCCCGCCCGAGCGCCCGGCGGTGATCAGCTCGACCACCTGGGCATGCGTGATGTCGGTGGTCTTCACCTGGGCGACCATCTGGCCGAGGTACAGCGCGGCGATCCGGTCGGAGACGGCGAAGACGTCGTTCATGTTGTGCGAGATGAGCACCACGGCCAGGCCGTTGTCGGCGAGGCGGCGGACCAGTTCGAGCACCTGGGCGGTCTGTGCCACGCCCAGTGCGGCGGTCGGCTCGTCCAGGATGACCAGCTTGCTGTTCCACAGCACCGCCTTGGCGATGGCCACGGTCTGGCGCTGGCCGCCGGAGAGGCTCGACACGTGCTGGCGCAGTGAGGTGACGGTGCGGATGGAGAGCCCGGCCAGGGTTTCGGCGGCGAGCTGTTCCATCGTCGGCTCGTCCAGGACGATGCCGCTGCGCCGCTCGCGGCCGAGGAACATGTTCTGCACGATGTCCAGGTTGTCGCAGAGCGCGAGGTCCTGGTAGACGACCTCGATGCCGAGCGTGGCGGCGTCGCGGGGGCTGCCGATGTGCACCGGTTCACCGTTGAACAGGAACTCACCGGCGTCGGTGGGGTGGATGCCGCTGATGCACTTCACCAGGGTTGACTTGCCGGCGCCGTTGTCGCCGACCAGAGCTGTCACTTCACCCGGGTGGACGGTCAGGGCGACGTCGCGGAGCACCTGGACGGGACCGAAGCTCTTGTCGATCCCGCGGAGTTCCAGCAGGGGGGTCGCGGACACGGGGGTCTCCTTAGGGGAGGGTCGGGGCCCGTCCGGCGGGCGCCGCCCGGCACGGGAGGGTGCTCCCGTGCCGGGCGGCGATTGTCGTCCCGGCGGGTACTGCGGCGTCCGTCAGCTGATGCCGGCGTCGGCGCAGAGCGCGGCGTACGTCCCGGTGCAGAGCTGCTCCTTGGTCACGTAGCCGTCGGCGACGACGTCCTTGACGTTGTCCTTGTAGATGGCCTTCGGGGTGAGCAGCACCGAGGGGACGTCCCGGTCACCGTCCTTCACCGACTGGCCGGTGTCCTTCTTCTCGCCCTTGGCCAGTGCGATGGCCAGGTCCGCGGCGGCCTTGGCCTCTTCCCGGACGGCCTTGTAGACGGTCATGCACTGGTCACCGGCGAGGATGTTCTGCAGGCCCTCGACGCTGGCGTCCTGGCCGGTCACCGGCACCTTGCCGTTGATCTTGTTCTTCTTCAGGATCGAGATGGCGGCGTTGCCGAGAGTGTCGTTGGCGGCCAGCACGCCGTCGATCTTGCCCTTGGTCGCGGTGAGCTGCTGCTCGAAGATGGTCGCGGCGGTGGGGCCGTCCCAGCCCGGCACGGCGTCGTCCGGGCCCTTGGTGTATTCCTTCGAGTCGAACTTCGGCTTGAGCACCGAGTCGTAGCCGGCCTTGAACAGGGTGGCGTTGTTGTCGGTGGGGGAGCCGTTCAGGTACGCCACGACCGGGTTCTTGGCACCCTTGTCGGTCAGGCACTTCGCCAGGCCCTCGCCCTGGAGCTTGCCGACGGTCTCGTTGTCGAAGCTGACGTAGTACTGGGCGGAGCCGCCGAGGGTGAGCCGGTCGTAGTCGATGGTGGCGACGCCCTGCGACTTGGCCTTGTCGAGCACGGCCTTGCCGGTGCCGGAGTCTAGGTTGACGATCATGAGGGCGGTGACGCCACTGGTGATCATCTGGTCGGCGATGGTCTGGAAGGCGGCCTTGTCGTTCTGGGCGTTTTGAATGTCGTACTGGACGCCGGCGGTCTTGAACGCCTCTTCCAGGAATCGACGGTCCGCAGTCTCCCACCGTGGCGAGGACTTGCTGTCCGGGAGGATCACGCCGATCTTGGGAGTCTTTGCGGAGGCGGCCTTGTCGCCGGAGTCGTCGCCACAGGCGGTCAAGCCGCCGGTCGTGAGCAGGCCCACGGCGGCGATGGTGAGGATCCCCTTACGCATGTGCAGGGTCCTTTCGGGGGTGGGGGAGGTGTTGTTTTTGTTGTGTCCGGCAACGTATTGCGCGTCACACCGCCTCCACAAGACCGCGCAGGTACCCAGTTTGTTGGCAGCGATAACAATTCAGCAACGCGACTGTTACTCCACGGGTATCCCACGGTGGAGTCGACGTAACGAGAGTCGTCAGCGGGTCTGCAACGGCGCGGTGCGGGCGTCGGTGAGCGCCACCAGATCCGGCGCGGCCAGTTCGAGTTGCAGGCCGCGCCGACCAGCCGAGACGTAGATCGTCGGAAGGTCCAACGCGGATTCGTCGAGCACGGTGGGCAGTCGCTTGCGCTGCCCGAGCGGACTGATCCCACCGCGTACGTAGCCGGTGGCCCGCTCGGCGACCGCCCGGTCGGCAAGCGCCGCCCGCTTGCCACCGACCGCCGCCGCGAGCGCCTTCAGATCCAACTCGCCGGTGACCGGTACGACCGCCACGGTGAGCGCGCCGTCGACCTCGGTCACCAACGACTTGAAGACCCGCTCCGGTGCCACGCCCAGCGCCGCCGCCACCAGCGCACCGTAGTTGGGGGCGTCCGGCGACACCCGGTACGGGTGCGTGCGATGCGCGACCCCGCGCCTGACCAACAGTGCCGTCGCCGGCGTGCCCTGTCCTGCCACACCGGCGACGCTAGTCCACCGGCCGACCGATCAGCACGGTCGGCGCCCCGGCGACCCGGGTGAGTACCAGGCTCGCCGCGACGTCGCCGGTCAGCCGCAGATCCCGCCGGAGTTGCTCCGGGGTGAGCGCCGAACCCCGCTTGAGGATCTCCACCCGACCCACCCGGCGCTCGCGTAGCAGTGCCCGCAGCCGCTTGAGCGAGAACGGCAGCACGTCGGTGATCTCCAGGCAGCGCGCGTACGGGGTGCGGGTCGGGCGGTCGGCGTAGAGGTAGGCGATGCTCGGGTCGCCGAGGGTGGCATCCAGTTCGCCGGCCAGTTCGGCGACGAGGTGCGCGCGGACCACCGCCGGGTCCGGGTCGTACAGGAAGCGCCGGGGCGGCCCGACCGGCGCCTCGTCGGCACCCGAGCCGGTCAGCTGGTGGCGGCGAGCCTCGACGCCCTGCTGCCGGTAGAGCGTGGCGCGGCGGGGCACCTCCGCCAGCTCACCGCACCAGAGCGCGGCCTCGACCAGGTCGCCGTCCACGCCGACCCACTCCGCCTCCGCCCCGGCCGGGATGAGCGCGTGGTCCAGCCCCGGCGCCACCTTGACCACGGTGCGCGGCACCCGCTCGGCCAGCCCGGTCACGAAATCCCAGGGTGGCGAGTAGGCGCGCGGGTCGAAGATCCGTCGTCCGGTGCCGCTGGTGCGGCGGGCCGGGTCGCAGAAGACCCCGTCGACGCGGGAGACGTCGAACGCGGTGGCGTCACCGCACTCGACGGTGAACAGGTCATCCAGCCCGGCCGCCGCGGCGTTGGCGGCGGCCATCGCGGCGGTCACCGGGTCGGCCTCCACGCCGTACACCCGGATGCCGGCGCGGGCGGCGGCCAGCGCGTCCGCGCCGAGGCCGCAGCCCAGGTCGGCCAGGGTGCGGACGCCGGCCGCGTGCAGCCGTGCGGCCCGGCGATCGGCGACCACCCGGCGGGTGGCCTGCTCCAGCCCGGGGCGGGTGAGGAACATCCCGGCGGCGTCCGGACCGAACTTGCCGACCGCCCGGTGACGCAGCTCGGCCTGGGTGAGCGCCGCCGCGGCCAGCGTCGGCGGCACCCCGGCCGCGCGCAGGGCCGACGCCGCGGCCAGCGGATCACCGCCGGCCAGCCCGGCCGCCGCCGTGAGCGCGGCCGACCCCTCGGGGGTACGCAGCGCCGCCAGCTGATCGAGATCCACCCCGTCATTGTCCGGGTGGACCCGGAAATCGGGCTGGCGGGGCGCGACTCGCTGGCACTCTCCTTGACGGAGTGCTAGCCACGGAATAACCTGCGATTAGCACTCTCACCCTGAGGGTGCCAGCTTCCGGGTCTCACGACCCGGGTGCGCACGCCAGGCGGACCGGCACCCGCGACGACGGCCCCGCCCGGTGGCATGAGGCAGATTGACGCTGGTTGGCCCCGCCGACCAGCAACGAAACCAGTACCCCAGGAGGGTATGCCCGTGACTACCGCGACCAAGGTTGCGATCAAGCCGCTCGAGGACCGCATCGTGGTCCAGGCGAACGAGGCTGAGACCACCACGGCGTCGGGCATCGTGATCCCCGACACCGCCAAGGAGAAGCCGCAGGAGGGCACTGTCCTCGCTGTGGGTCCGGGGCGCGTCGACGACAACGGCAACCGGGTTCCGGTTGACGTGCAGGTCGGCGACACCGTCCTCTACTCGAAGTACGGCGGCACCGAGGTCAAGTACGCCGGCGAGGAGTACCTGGTGCTCTCCGCCCGCGACGTCCTCGCGGTCATCGAGAAGTAAGCAACCGATCAGTGCCACTGCCCCGGTCCGGCTCGCCGGGCCGGGGCAATGGCGCTTCGAAGGGACATTTATGGCGAAGATCCTGAGCTTCTCGGACGACGCCCGGCACCTGCTGGAGCACGGTGTCAACGCCCTCGCGGACGCGGTCAAGGTCACCCTCGGCCCGCGCGGGCGCAACGTCGTCCTGGACAAGAAATTCGGTGCGCCGACGATCACCAACGATGGTGTGACCATCGCCAAGGAGATCGAGCTCACCAACCCGTACGAGAACCTTGGCGCGCAGCTCGTCAAGGAGGTGGCGACCAAGACCAACGACGTCGCCGGTGACGGCACCACCACCGCGACCGTGCTCGCCCAGGCGATGGTTCGCGAGGGTCTGCGCAACGTGACCGCCGGCACCAACCCGGCCGGCCTCAAGCGGGGCATCGACGCGGCGGCCACCAAGGTCTCCGAGGCGCTGCTCGGCCGTGCCGCAGAGGTCACCAGCAAGGAGTCGATCGCGAACGTGGCGACGATCTCCGCGCAGGACGCCACGATCGGCGACCTGATCGCCGAGGCGATGGAGCGGGTCGGCCGCGACGGTGTCATCACCGTCGAGGAAGGCTCCATGCTCACCACCGAGCTGGACGTGACCGAGGGTCTCCAGTTCGACAAGGGCTTCATCTCGCCGAACTTCGTCACCGACCTGGAGAGCCAGGAGTCCGTCCTCGAGGACGCGTACATCCTGGTCACCACCCAGAAGATCTCGGCGATCGAGGAGCTTCTGCCGCTGCTGGAGAAGGTCCTGCAGAACAGCAAGCCCCTGCTGATCATCGCCGAGGACGTGGACGGCCAGGCGCTCTCCACCCTGGTGGTCAACTCGCTGCGCAAGACCCTCAAGGTCTGCGCGGTCAAGGCCCCGGGCTTCGGTGACCGGCGCAAGGCGATGCTCCAGGACATCGCGATCTCCACGGGCGCCGAGCTGGTCGCCCCGGAGCTGGGCTACAAGATCGACCAGGTCGGCCTGGAGGTGCTCGGCACCGCCCGGCGCGTCGTGGTCGACAAGGAGAACACCACGATCGTCGACGGCGGTGGCCAGAAGGCCGACGTCGCCGACCGGGTCTCCCAGATCCGCAAGGAGATCGAGGCCTCCGACTCCGACTGGGACCGGGAGAAGCTGGCCGAGCGGCTGGCCAAGCTCTCCGGTGGCATCGCCGTCATCAAGGCTGGCGCCGCCACCGAGGTCGAGATGAAGGAGCGCAAGCACCGCATCGAGGACGCCATCGCGGCGACCAAGGCTGCGGTCGAGGAGGGCACCGTGCCCGGCGGCGGCGCCGCCCTGGTGCAGATCCGCTCGGTCCTCGACGACGACCTGGGCTTCACCGGTGACGAGAAGGTCGGTGTCTCGGTCGTGCGCAAGGCGCTCGTCGAGCCGCTGCGCTGGATCGCCCAGAACGCCGGTCACGACGGTTACGTCGTGACGCAGAAGGTCGCCGACCTGGACTGGGGCAACGGCCTCGACGCCGCCAAGGGCGAGTACGTCGACCTGGTCAAGGCCGGCATCATCGACCCGGTGAAGGTGACCCGCAACGCGGTCACCAACGCCGCCTCGATCGCCGGTCTGCTGCTCACCACGGAGAGCCTCGTGGTGGAGAAGCCGGAGCAGGCCGAGCCGGCCGCCGGCGGCGGCCACGGCCACGGTCACGGCCACCAGCACGGCCCGGGCTTCTGACCCGGTAGCGACACCTGTCGCGGGGCGCACCGTCGTACGGCGGTGCGCCCCGTTCGTCTGCTCAGGTCATTACCGAACGCTGACGTTGCTGGCTACCGGGCCGGATGATCACGCACACTGGGCCGATGAGCACCACGTCGCGGCGTTACGCCGCGCTGGCCGGAGTAACCGCCGCCGCCGTCGCGATCGGAATCGCCGAACCGGTGGCAGTGCTGACCGGCCCCCGGTCGGCGCCCCTGGTCGCGGTCGGCGGGGTGGTCGTCGACGCCGTCCCCGAGTCGCTGAAGCAACTCGCCATCGACCTCTTCGGCACCGCTGACAAGATCGCACTGCTGGTCGGCACCGGCCTGCTGCTCGCAGCGTTCGCCGCACTGTTCGGCATGCTGGCGATCCGGCGACTGGCATTCGGACTTGCCGGCATCGCCGCGTTCGGTGTCATCGGCGTGGCCGCCGCCGTGACCCGCTCCGGTGCCGACGCGGCCGATGCGCTGCCGTCGCTTGTCGGTGCCGGGCTCGGCGCCCTGGTGCTCTGGTTGTTCATCGCCGGCCCGTTCGAGCTGGACCCCTGGCCCTGGTCACCACCCACACCGACCGTGCCGCCTGCCGCGCCGGTGTCGCCCGCCGCGCCGGTGCCTCCGGGCGGGCAATCCGTATCGGCGAAGGAGCCGGTCGGGCCTGCCGACGTGGACCCGGACTCGCGGCGACGGTTCCTCGCCGGGAGCGGGGCGCTGCTCGGCACGGCCGTGGTGGCCGGTCTCGGTGGGCGCTGGCTTGCCGGGCGGCGCGGGGTGTCCGCCGCCCGGGAGGCGATCCGACTGCCCGCGCCCGTGGCCCCCGCACCGGCCGTGCCGGCCGGCGCGGACCTCGCACTGACACAACTCGCGCCGTACGTCACCTCGAACTTCGAGTTCTACCGGATCGACACCGCACTGGTGGTGCCCCAGGTGGATCCGGACACCTGGCGGCTGCGTATCCACGGGCGGGTCGGCACCGAGCGGACCTACAGCTACGCGGATCTGCTGGCCCGTCCACTGGTCGAGCGGTACGTCACGCTGGCCTGCGTCTCCAACGAGGTGGGCGGGGACCTGATCGGCAACGCCCGCTGGCTCGGCGTACCCCTTCGGGAGTTGCTGGACGAGGTCGACCCGGACGACGATGCCGACCAGGTCGTCGGCCGGTCGGTCGACGGCTGGACCTGCGGCACCCCCACCGCCGCCTTGCGCGACGGGCGGGACGCGCTGTTGGCGGTCGGCATGAACGGTGAGCCACTGCCGGTCGAGCACGGCTTCCCGGTCCGGATGGTGGTGCCCGGCCTCTACGGTTACGTGTCAGCCTGCAAATGGGTGACCGAGCTGGAACTGACCCGGTTCGCCGACTTCGACGCGTACTGGGTGCCGCGCGGCTGGTCCGCCCAGGGGCCGATCAAGACCCAGTCGCGGATCGACGCGCCCCGGAGTCGTAACCGGCTGACCACCGGCCCGATCACCGTCGCCGGTGTGGCCTGGGCGCAGCACCGGGGCATCAGCCGAGTCGAGGTACGCGTCGACGGCGGCGACTGGCAGCAGGCGGAGTTGGCCCCGACGGTGTCGGTGGACACCTGGGTGCAGTGGTCCTGGCGTTGGGACGCCACGCCGGGCGAGCACCGGCTCCAGGTCCGTGCGACGGACGCGACAGGCGAAACCCAGACCGAGCGTACGCAGGGCGTCGTCCCGGACGGCGCCACCGGCTGGCACACCGTCACCGTCAACGTCCGCTGACCGGCCGTCGCGGCAACCGTCCACGATCCGTGACCGGCGTACGCAGCCTGCCGTATCCCCGATGACGCCACCGGGCGGACGCGGACCGGACCGTGTCGGGACAGGGTGAAGCCATGACTGTTACCGCACGAACGTTCACCATCGCCGGCCTCGTCGTGGGTGCCACGGGCATCGGCGTGCTGTGGGCGGCCGGGGTCGATTTCCCCATCGCCGTACCGCCCGGGATGATCATCCTGTTGGCCGGTGCCCTGTTCGTCGCGCTCGCGCCCTGGCGCTGGTCACCTGTGGTGGGCGCGCTGTTGGGTCTGTTCGTGGCCGTCGGGTTCCTGATCAGCCCGACCGGGGTGGACAACCTGCTCGGGCGACACGGGGCCGACGTGGCGACCGGACAGGCGATCCAACTGGTCGGGGTGCTGACCGCGCTCGTCGCCGGGGCGCTCGCCACCCGCGCCGCCCGTCGGGTGCCGCAGCGTCACCGGTCCGAGCGGCTCGGGGTCCCTCGCTGAGGTCATCGGTGCGGAGATCCCTGGGCGGGGCATCGTGGGCGGGTCGACGACCTTCGGCGGCCCCGTTGCCTCCTCCCTGCCGGCGCCCTGCCGGCGGCGAGATCTTGGACAGTTTTCGTTCGCGCGTAACGGAAACTGTCCAAGATCTCCGAGTATCCGCCCTCTGGCGGGCAGTCGCGCACCGGGCAGCGCGTCGCGTCGTGACCCCCACACGCCGGCCAGACCCAGAAACGCCGCTGGCCGGCACCCGGGTTGCGGGTGCCGGCCAGCGGTCAGTGTCATGCGGTGGTGCGGTGGTGTCAGCTGTTCCAGTGCTGGGCGACGAGGTCGGTGGCCTGCTGCTCCCACTGGGCGTAGGCGTCGGGATAGGCGGAGACCTGGACGGTCTGCGCGGCCTCGGTCAGCGGCATGTCCTGCCACCCGTCGACCTGCTTGAGGCCCTTGAGGAACGCCGTCGTCGAGTAGGCCGGGTCGGTGATCTGCTCCGGCGTACCCCAACCACTGGACGGGCGCTGCTGGAACAGGCCCAGCGAGTCGTGGTCGTTCATGTCACCCAGGTGGCCCAGGTTGTCCAGCTTCGACTCCTGCAGGCTCGTCGCGATCGAGATCACCGCAGCCCGCTCGGGCAGGCCGGCCTTCTTCGTGGCGGCGATGATCGCCTTGACGTTGGCGGTCTTCTCCTCGTTGAGGTCGATGTGCGACTGCTCGCCCTGCGGCTTCGGCGCGGTCGTCTGCACGGCCGCCGCGACGGGCTTGCCCTCAACCGGGGTGGCGGCGTGGGCGGCGATCGGACCGGCGAACACACCACCGGCGAACGCCAGACCAGCAACGGACAGGACACTCTTACGCATGATCGTGTTCATGGGGGTAGCTCCTTCGGGGGTAGGACACCCCGCCCGCCAACGGGGGACAGGCGGCAGGGTGTGAGCACCTCGTCCGGCGCTGCACGTTCACAAGGGGGAAACTCTTGGGGAGTTCGGCGACGGCGGGCCGGGGTGGCTCCGTGGCACCGGGTCGGCAGCCTGCGAGCGGAGGCTCGTGGCGCCGGGTCCAGATGTAACGACCGGGGGGCCAGGGTCATTCCGGGGGCGGCCCATCCATCGGCACCCACGTGGAGGCGGTGCCTGCGGTCGCTCGTGGGAACTGTAACGACCGGGCTCGGGTCGGCATTCCAACCTTCGGTACCGGCATCCCAACCTCGTAGGTCAAGCGCGGGGCAGGTCGTGCTGCGATCGTCAGGGTGTGTAACGACCCCGGCCGGGCCATGATTCCGGCCCACGGGTGCGACCGGTCACCGGACAAACCTCGCATGTCACGCAGAGGCTACCGACGCGTGAGCGCCGAGAACCCCAGAACGGACAATCACCCCAGGTTCCCATCGCCGCTTGCCTCTCGGGTCGCCCAGTCGGCTTGATCCACTCGACATCATTGACCTCGGGGTGTCCGGCTGAGCGGGATGCCCCGATGTCCTTGACCCCGAGTCGATCACGACGGTGTTGGCGTCGAACGCGACGTGGCCGGCGGTCGATCAGCACGGTGCCGGCGGTCGATCACGACGGTGCCGGCGGTCGATCACGACGGCGGTGGCAGTGGCGGCTGACCCGTCGACACGAAACCGCGCCCCCGGGGCGGAGGCGCGGTTCGGGATCGTGTGAGGTCAGGCGACGTGGCGTTGGGCCGGGACCGTCGACTTGTGTGGGCGACCCAGGCGGGCCTCCAGTCGGGCGACGTCGACCCGGGCGTGCCGGCGGTCGGCCAGGTCCTCCCAACCGACGGCGAGCAGTCGGAGTCGTTCGGACTCGCTGAAACCGCCCCAGACGCCGTAGGGCTCGCGGACTGACAGGGCGTGCGCGGCGCACTCGGCCCGGACCGGGCAGGCGCGGCAGACTGCCTTGGCGGAGGACTCGCGCCGCAGTCGGGAGGAGCCTCGCTCGCCGTCGGGGTGGAAGAACTGGGCACTGTCCCGGCCCCGGCAGGCACCGAGTCGCTGCCAGTCCCAGAGATCGACGATGGGTCCGGGCAGTCTACGTACGTTCGACATCAGCACCCCTCCTCCCGCGCGGCTCCGCGAGAATCCATATGGCCGGCATCCGGGCGGCGGGCCGCGCAGGCGCACCGTTCCCGGCCTGGCCCTCCCGGTACCCGGACTCTCGCCGACTCACACGTCTGTGATCGAAAACGTCCTAGAAATTGCGGCTTTTGCCCTAACTGTCGGAAAAGTTCGAAGGATTGCGGGGAACCCCCTCCCCAGCCGACCCCGTCATGGTCTGCTCGTTGGCGGAGAGGAGACCACAGTGCGTACCGTTCTTGTGTGCGTTCGGACACCACTCGCGGCCCAGCACCTTACTTCTGCTGCCGCGCGGCTGGGGTTGTCCGCGATCGTTCGTACCGCCGTCTCTGATCCTGAGGTGATGCTGCGGCTCGCCGAGCGACCGGCTGACGTGGTGCTGGCTGATACGGCCCTGACCCGGCCGGACAGCGCCGGCTTCGTCCGCCGGGTGCTGGCCCGCGCGCCGCAGGCCGCGGTGCTGTTGCTCGGCACCGAGGAGTCCGAGGCCGCGGCGGCCACCATCAGCGCCGGTGCCCGGGGTCTCATCCAGAATGTCGACCACGACCTGACCAGCGCGGTGGCGAAGGCGCTGCTGCTGCTCACCGCCCCCGGACGGGCGTCACGCCAGCGGATCACCGATCCCGCCCGGGACGCCGCGGCAGTGGGTGGTTCGGGCCGCTCGGGGCCGTCACCGCGTGGCTCCGGCGATCCCGGCTGGGCGGCCACGCCCGGCGAGGGGCAGGCGGGTGTGCCGTCGGTGCCGGTGCAGCGGGGTGACGACGAGGCCGAGTCGGCGACCGGCGAGTCGTCGGCGGATCAGGCCGATCCGGCCCGGCCCGCCCCGAACGCCCGGCCCAGCCGGGCGTCGATCGGGCTGACCGAGCGCGAGCTTCAGGTGCTGCTCGGCATGGCCGAGGGCAAGAGCAACGCGGAGATCGGTCGGGAGTTGTTCGTGTCGGAGGACACCGTCAAGACGCACGCCCGCCGGTTGTTCCGCAAGCTTGGCGCTCGGGACCGGGCACACGCGGTGGCAGCGGGCTTCCGGGCCGGCCTGGTCGCCTGAGGCGGGCCGCCGTCACTCGGTGACGGTCGGAGTGCCCGGCTCGTCCTCGGTGCCCTCGGTCAGGGTGTCGTGCACCCCGTCGGCGTACCCCCGGGCGTAGTCCCAGGTCACGTAGTGGTCCGGGTCGGGGTCGTAGGCGGGCTCGTGCACCCGGGGCCGACCGGAGTTGAGCAGGTGCCGAAGGTTGCCGCGGAGCAGGTCCCAGTCGAAGTAGTGCGGCTCCCGGCAGTCCTCGCATTCGATCACCAGCCCGCGGACCCCGATCGGGGCCAGCAGAGCCTGGTAGATCTCCAGGTCGGCGAGGTCTTCCAGCACATCCTGCCGCTCGACGTCGGTCAGCGGATCCGGCGTCGCGTCGTCGCCCGGATCATCCAGGCCCGCGGTCGGATCGGCCGGGTCGCCGTTGAACGGGTCGATGGGCTCGTCGTGCACCCCCTCACCGTAGACCCAACGCGGCGCGAACGTCCGCCCCCCGGCCTTGCACCGGGCCGGCCTGCCACGGACGGGTCGCCCAGCTCACTGGGTACGATGAGGCGACGTGCCGGCACCGTGGCGTGCTCCGGTGCCCGCACGCGCCACCTCGCTGAAGCCCATTCGAGCAGCTCAGGGGAGCAATCGTGGAAAATTCGCCCAGCACCGACTTTGCGGCCGGCGCCGAGTACGCCGACCTGGGCGGCCACCTGCCCGAGCTGCCGGCCGGCTCTGCCCGGGTGGTACCGCTCGGTCTCACCTTCGATGACGTGCTGTTGCAGCCGGGCGAGTCGGACGTCGCCCCCAGCGAGGTGGACACCCGCACCCGGCTGACCCGGGAGATCGAGATCGCCATCCCGCTGGTCTCCAGCGCGATGGACACGGTCACCGAGGCGCGGATGGCGATCGCGATGGCCCGTAACGGCGGCATCGGCGTCCTGCACCGCAACCTCTCGATGGAGGACCAGGCCCAGCAGGTCGACCTGGTGAAGCGTTCGGAGTCGGGCATGATCACCAATCCGGTGACCTGCTCGCCGGAGGACACGGTGCGCGACGTGGACCGGCTCTGTGCGAAGTTCCGGATCTCCGGCCTGCCGGTCACCGACGCCGGCGGCGCACTGGTGGGAATCATCACCAACCGGGACATGCGGTTCGTCTCTGATCCGTCCACCCCGGTCCACGAGGTCATGACCAAGACGCCGTTGATCACCGCGCCGGTCGGGGTCACCAAGGCCGACGCGCTCGACCTGCTGCGCAAGCACAAGGTCGAGAAGCTGCCGCTGATCGACGAGGGCGGCCGGTTGCGCGGTCTGATCACCGTCAAGGACTTCACCAAGAGCGAGCAGTTCCCGCTGGCGACGAAGGACTCCTCGGGCCGGCTGCGGGTCGCCGCCGCGATCGGCTTCGGTGAGGAGTCGTACAAGCGGGCTCGGACCCTCGTCGACGCCGGGGTGGACGTGGTCGTGGTGGACGTGGCGCACGGCCACAGTCGGGCCATCGTCGAGATGATCCAGCGCCTCAAGCGGGAGACCGACGTCCAGGTGATCGGTGGCAACTCGGCCACCTACGCCGGTGCCCGCGCGTTGGCCGAGGCCGGCGCGGACGCCGTCAAGGTCGGGGTCGGCCCGGGGTCGATCTGCACCACCCGGGTCGTCGCCGGGGTCGGTGTACCGCAGATCACCGCGATCATGGAGGCGGCCCGTGCCTGCCGGCCGCTGGGTGTGCCGGTGATCGGCGACGGTGGCATGCAGTATTCCGGTGACATCGCCAAGGCCCTCGTGGCCGGCGCCGACTCGGTGATGCTCGGCAGCCTGCTCGCGGGCTGCGAGGAGAGCCCCGGCGAGCTGATCTTCATCAACGGCAAGCAGTACAAGTCCTACCGGGGGATGGGCTCGCTCGGTGCCATGCAGAGCCGGGGTGTGCAGAAGTCCTACTCCAAGGACCGCTACTTCCAGGACGACGTGATCTCCGACGAGAAGCTGATCCCGGAGGGGATCGAGGGGCAGGTCCCCTACCGTGGCCCGCTCGCCACCGTCGCCCACCAGCTTGTCGGTGGCCTGCGGCAGGGCATGTTCTACAGTGGCGCCCCGACCATCCCCGAGCTGCACCGGCGTGGCCAGCTGATCCGGATCACCGCGGCCGGGCTGAAGGAGAGCCACCCGCACGACGTGCAGATGACCGTCGAGGCGCCCAACTACCACTCCCGCTGACCCATCACCCCCAACCACCTGGAGTCCCCCATGCGTGACGTGGTCGAGATCGGGCTGGGCAAGACCGCGCAGCGCGGCTACCACCTGGACGACATCGCCATCGTGCCGAGCCGGCGTACCCGGGACGTCGACGACGTGTCGACCTCCTGGCAGCTCGACGCGTACCCGTTCGGCATCCCGTGCGTCGGCCACCCCTCCGACGCCACCATGAGCCCGGCCTCGGCGGTCCGGCTCGGTCAGCTCGGCGGTCTCGGCGTGCTCAACGTCGAGGGCCTGTGGACCCGTTACGAGAACCCGACGAAGGTGCTCGACGAGCTGGCCAGCCTCGACGAGGAGGCCCGCGCCACCAAGCGGCTCCAGGAGGTGTACGCCGAGCCGATCCGTCCGGACCTGATCGCCGAACGGGTGCGCGAGCTGCGTGCCGGTGGCGGCACGGTGGCGGTACGGGTCTCTCCGCAGCACACCCTGGCGCTGGCCCCGGTGATCCTGGACGCCGGGGTGGACATCCTGGTCATCCAGGGCACCATCGTCTCGGCCGAGCACGTGTCGACCACCGACGAGCCGTTGAACCTCAAGGAGTTCATCGCCGACCTCGACCTGCCGGTGATCGTCGGCGGCTGCACGGACTACAAGACGGCGCTGCACCTGATGCGTACCGGTGCGGCCGGTGTGATCGTGGGCATCGGTGGCGACGAGTGGTCGACGACCGAGTCGGTGCTGGGCATCCGGGTGCCGATGGCCTCCGCGATTGCCGACGCCGCGGCGGCCCGTCGCGACTATCTCGACGAGACCGGCGGCCGGTACGTGCACCTGATCGCCGACGGTGACATCCAGACGTCGGGTGACATCGCCAAGGCGCTCGGCTGCGGCGCGGACGCGGTGATGCTCGGTGAGCCGCTGTCGCTCTGCGACGAGGCGCCCGCCGGTGGCGCCTGGTGGCACTCGGCGGCGAGCCACCCGTCGCTGCCCCGGGGCGCGTTCGAGGTGGCCGGTGAGCCGCTCGGGTCGATGGAGGAGCTGCTCTTCGGGCCGGCGGACGAGGCGGACGGCCAGCTCAACCTGTTCGGTGGGCTGCGTCGGGCGATGGCCAAGTGCGGTTACCGCGACCTGAAGGAGTTCCAGAAGGTCGGCCTGGTCCTGGACCGCTGATTTTTCACAGACGCTGGAAGGCCGGCCCCGCGCGAGGCGGGGTCGGCCTTCGTCGCGCTACGCCCCGAATCCAACAAAAGGCCGATACCGGTCGCACGGTCGGCGCCGCTGGCTACGCTCGTCCTGACCCGGGGATCCCGCGCGGGAGGAGTCAGCATGGTCCGGAGCGGACGGACGCCCGCCGGCACCCGGCTGCTCGCCGCGCTGGCCTGCGTCGTCGGGCTGGTGTTGGCCGGGTGTACGGGCGAGCACCGCGACGGGTTCCGGCCCGGTGCGGCCGACGCCGGTGACCCGTACGTGCCGGGGCGCGGTAACGGCGGCTACGACGTCAGCCACTACGGCCTGGACGTCCGCTACGACCCGTCGACCGACCGGCTGACCGGTCGAGCCGTCATCACCGCCACGGCCACGCAGGACCTGTCCCGGTTCAACCTGGACCTGGCCGGCCTCGCCGTCGACGCCGTCCGGGTGGGCGACGCGCGGGCCGACCACCGCCGCGACGACGGCGAGTTGGTGATCACCCCACGTGCCGGTCTCCCGCGTGGCCAGCAGTTCACCGTGACCGTCGACTACGCGGGCGTGCCCACCGCCGCTGTGGACGGATCGTTGGGCAGCGGCGGCTTCCTGCACACCGCCGACGGCGCGATCGCGCTCGGCCAACCCGACTCCGCCGCCACCTGGTTCCCGGTCAACGACCACCCGTCGGACAAGGCCCGCTACGACCTGGCGGTGACCGTGCCGGACGGCCTGGCGGCGCTGAGCAACGGAGTGCCCGGGCCGAAGAGCAGCGCCGACGGCTGGACCACCTGGCACTGGTCGGAGCGCACCCCGATGGCCAGCTACCTGACCACGCTGGTGATCGGCGACTACCGGGTGGTGACCGGCACGCACGCCGGCCGACCGATGGTCACCGCGGTGGCGGCGAGCCTGCCATCGGCCGGCGGCGCGGCCACCTCACTGGCCCGCACCGGCGCGATCGCCGACTTCCTGGCCAGCCGCTTCGGCCCGTATCCGTTCGACTCGTACGGTGGGATCGTCGTCGCCGACGACCGGGTCGGGTACGCGCTGGAAACCCAGTCCCGCCCGGTCTACGGTCCCGCGTTCTTCACCGACGACCGGCCCAACCCGAGCGTCGTGGCGCACGAGCTGGCGCACCAGTGGTTCGGCGACAGCGTGTCGGTGGGCAGGTGGAGCGACATCTGGCTGAACGAGGGCTTCGCCAGCTACGCCGAGTGGCTGTGGGAGGAACACGACGGCGGCCGGACCGCGCAACGCAACTTCGAGCTCCAGTACGCGACCACCGACTGGTCGCAGCCGTCGGTCGAGCCGGGCCGGGAGCGGATGTTCGGTACGGCCGTCTACAAGCGCGGGGCGTTGGCCGTGCACGCGTTGCGTCGGACTGTCGGTGACGAGGTGTTCTTCCGGATCCTGCGGACCTGGACCACCGAGCGGGCGGCGGCCAACGCGACCACCGCGGACCTCGTCGCGCTGGCCGAGCGGGTGGCGGGTCGGCAGCTCCGACCGCTCTTGGACGCCTGGTTGGTGGGTGGCTCAGCGCCCACACTGCCGTGACGGCGCCGTGCTGCCCTGTCGATATGCTGCCGTCCGGGGCGGCGGGGACAAGCCCGTGCGCGGGGAGCGGCCCAGGCCGTCACGGGGAGGGTGTGGGATGCGGGTGCGGCGACGCGGACTGCGGATGGGCTCGGCTCTGCTGGTGACCGGGGCACTCGTCCTGTCCGGATGCGACTCGACGGGCTCGAGGCCCGCGCCGTCGCCGAGCGTGTCGCCCACTCCGTCGCGGACGTTCACCGCGGGCGCGCCGGGGGCCGGCGACGCCTACTTCCCGAGCTACGGCAACGGCGGCTACGACGTCCGACGGTACGTGGTCAAGGTGCGCTACGACCCCGCGAAGGACAGACTGACCGGTACGACCACCGTGCAGGCCACCGCGACGGCCGACCTGTCGACGTTCAACCTCGACCTGGCCGGTCTCACCGTCACCGCGGTCAGCGTGGACGGTGCGCCGGCGACGCACCGCCGCGAGCGGAACGAGCTGGTGATCACGCCAGCTTCCGGTCTGGTCAACGGCAACGGGTTCGTCGCCGAGATCGCCTACGAGGGCGTGCCGAAGCCGCTGAAGAACGAGACCCTCGGTGACGGTGGATTCCTGCACACCCCCGACGGTGCCATCGCGCTGGGGCAGCCCGAGTCGGCCAGCACCTGGTTCCCGGTCAACGACCACCCGTCCGACAAGGCCACGTACGACTTCGAGATCACGGTTCCGGACGGTCTCACCGCGGTCAGCAACGGCGTTCCCGGCGGCAAGGCCAGCACGGGCGGGTGGACCACCTGGAAGTGGTCGGAGAAGTCGCCGATGGCCAGCTACCTGAGCACGATGGTGATCGGCGAGTTCCGGATCACCACCTCCACGCACCGGGGGAAGCCGGTCTACAGCGCGGTCGCGATCGCGGCAAACGGTTCCGCGGATTCGGCGATCGCCGAGACCACAAAGGTCGCCGACTACCTGGAGACCGTGTTCGGGCCGTACCCGTTCGACGCGTACGGCGGTGTGGTGGTCTCGGACAGCCGGATCTCCTACGCGCTGGAGACGCAGAGCCGTCCGGTCTACTCGGCAGGCTTCTTCCGGCAGGGCCCGAACACCGCGGTGGTCGCCCACGAGCTGGCCCACCAGTGGTTCGGCGACAGCGTCTCCCTGGGCACCTGGGAGGACATCTGGCTCAACGAGGGCTTCGCGACGTACGGGGAGTGGCTCTGGGCGGAGCACACCAGGGATTCCACGGCCAAGGAGGCGTTCGACAACCGGTACGCCAGGGCACCCGAGAAGGTGTGGAAGACGCCGCCGGGCAAGCCGGGGGCGAAGGAGCTGTTCAGCGAGTCGGTCTACCAGCGCGGTGCGATGACGCTGCACGCCCTGCGGGTGTCCGTCGGCGACAAGGCGTTCTTCGAGATCGTCAAGACCTGGGCGGCGGAGAAGCGGAACGGCACCGCCACCACCGCCGAGTTCGTGGCGCTCGCCGAACGCATCTCCGGCAAGCAACTCGACCAGGTCTTCGACGCCTGGCTCTACGGCACCAAGAAGCCGGCCCTGCCCAAGCGGCTCTGACCGGGGTCAGTTCCTGACGACCAGGCTGGGGTTGGCGGCGAGGTAGGCGTCGGCGCGGCCGGCACGGAGTTCGCTGATGAACTTCCGGCCGACACTGGTGAGCTGCTCGCCGCGGTAGGCGCTGCCCTTGCCGACGCCGGAACCGGGCAGGCCGACGAGCGTGAAGCGGTTCGCCGGCACCCCACCCAGGGCGTACGCGAAGTCGACGATCCGCGGCCCGCCCGCGTACACGAGGGTGTCGCCGAGGGCGCTGACCACCTGGTCGACCCGCTCGGGTTGCCGGGCCAGGCCCTCATCCAGGATCTTGCGGGTCAGCGCCTTGACGAGTTGCTGCTGGTGCCGCTGCCGGGCGTAGTCGCCACCGGTGATGTAGCGCTGCCGCGCGTAGTCCAGTGCCTGCCAGCCGTTGAGGTGCTGGTTGCCCTTCTCGTAGACCTGCTGCGGCCCGGTGTATCCGCCGGGCGCGGTCTGCCGGTACTTGCCGTTCGGCTGCCGGTGGCGCGACTCGACCCGCTGGTCGACGTAGATGTCCACTCCGCCCAGCGTGTCGACCAGCCGGTCGAACCCGTTGAACGTGAGCACCGCGCCGGCGTCGATGCGCAGCCCGGTGTATCCGCTGACCGTGCTGCGCAGCAGCTCGTACCCCTGGGCGGTGCTTGGTTGTTTGGGTTTGCCCGGCACCCGGCTGCCGAAGCTCATGGCGTGGGTGAGCTTGGTCTTGCCGCCCTTGTAGTCGGCCTTCGGGAAAGCCGGGATGTCGACCAGCAGGTCGCGGGGGAGGGAGAAGAGGTATGCCTGACCCAACCCCTGGGGTACGTGCAGCACCAGCACCGCGTCCGCGTGCGGCTCCCAGCCGGGCACGCTGACCCGGGTGTCCACACCGACCAGCAGCAGGTTGAGCGGGCCGGTGATGCCCGCGCCCGGTGGCGGGCCGCTGGGACTCGGGGTGGGTGTCCCGGCCGGTGACGGCGTCGGCGAGCCGGTCGCCGGAGCGCCGCTCGGCTTGCTGTCGCCGGTCAGCCGGGTGATCACCACCGTGGCGGCCGCGATCAGCGCGACGGCGGCGAGGGCCGTCAACCCCAGCAGCAACCACCGTCGGCGCGGCGCCATCGACCCGAGGATCATCTTGGATTCCTTCCACCCGTCTGGTGAACAACGCTCCGACGGGTGCTCCGGGTTGCGGCCGGAATGCGTCGGGTCGGTCGGCCGGAGCATGATCGCGCGAAAACTGGCGCTGGCGCGAGCGCTACTCGCGAGTAATGATGCGTCCATGCGGTACGACGTGGTCGTCATCGGATCCGGCTTCGGCGGCAGTGTCACCGCGCTCCGGCTGGCCGAGAAGGGCTACTCCGTCGCCGTGCTGGAAGCTGGCCGGCGCTTCACCGACGACGAGTTCCCGCAGACGTCCTGGCGGGCCCGCCGCTTCCTCTGGGCGCCGAAGCTGGGCTGCTACGGCATCCAGCGGCTCACCCTGCTCCGCCCGGCCGACCGGCGGTCCGGCGGAGGGGTGCTGGTGCTGTCCGGCGCCGGGGTGGGTGGCGGCTCACTCGTCTACGCGAACACCCTCTACGAGCCGCTGCCGGCCTTCTACGCCGACCCGCAGTGGCGGGACATCACCGACTGGCGTGCCGAGCTGGCCGGCCACTTCGACCAGGCGAAGCGGATGCTCGGCGTCACCACGTACCCCCTGGAGACCGGCGCGGACCGCGCCATGCGGGCGGTGGCCGAGCGGATGGGGGTGGGGCACACCTTCCACGCCACGCCTGTCGGTGTGCACATCGGTCGTCCCGGCCAGCGGGTCGCCGACCCGTACTTCGGTGGTGCCGGCCCGGAGCGCACCGGCTGCCTGCACTGCGGCTCGTGCATGACCGGCTGCCGGCACGGGGCGAAGAACACGCTTGTCAAGAACTACCTCTGGCTGGCCGAACAGCAGGGCGTCACGGTGCATCCGCTGACCACGGTGACCGCCGTCCGACCGGCGGCGGGCGGCGGGTACGAGGTGCGTACCGAGCGCACCGGTGCCTGGCTGCGCAGGCGGCGGCAGGTGGTCCACGCCGACCAGGTGGTGTTCGCCGCCGGGGCGCTCGGCACCCAGCGGCTGCTGCACGCCATGAAGGCCGACGACGTGCTGCCCGGGCTCTCGCCCCGCCTCGGCGAGCTGACCCGGACCAACTCCGAGGCGATCCTGGCCGCCTCGGTGTCCCGCCGACGGGCCCGGTCCGAGCGTCTGGACTACACCGAGGGGGTGGCCATCACCAGCTCGTTCCACCCCGACCCGCAGACCCACGTCGAGCCGGTCCGCTACGGGCGGGGCTCCAATGCGATGGGGCTGCTCCAGTCGCTGCTTGTCGACGGCGGTCCGCACCGGGTGCGGCGCTGGCTGGGCAGCATGCTGCGGCAACCGGGGCTGGTCGCCCGGATGCTGCCCGTGCGCGGCTGGTCGGAACGGACGGTGATCGCCCTGGTGATGCAGTCGGTGGACAACTCGCTGACCACCCGGTGGCGGCGCGGCGCGCTCGGCCGTCGGCTGGTCACCGGGCCGGGGCATGGCACCCCGAGCCCGACCTGGATCCCGGCCGGCAACACCGCCGCCCGACTGCTCGCCGACGAGATCGGCGGCACTCCCGGCGGCCCGCTCACCGAGCCGTTCGACATCCCGATGACCGCGCACATCCTGGGCGGCGCGGTGATCGGGGCGACGCCGGCCGACGGGGTGATCGATCCCTGGCACCGGGTGTACGGGCACCCGGGGCTGCACGTGGTCGACGGCGCGGCGGTCTCGGCCAACCTCGGCGTGAACCCCTCGTTGACGATCACCGCCCAGGCGGAACGGGCGATGGCCTTCTGGCCCAACAGGGGCGAGGAGGACCCCCGCCCGACGCTCGGCTCCCCGTACCGCCGGCTCGCGCCCGTACCCCCGCGCCACCCGGCGGTGCCGGCGGACGCCCCGGGAGCGCTGCGGCTCTAGGACAGCGGCTTGCGGAGGATGTGGTTGAGCCCGAAGTCGGTCTCGCTGACCCGGACGTCGTGGTAGCCCAGTCGGTGGTAGAAGCCGTGCCCCGTGATGCTGGCGCCGGTCTCCATGTGGTCGTGGCCGTCAGCGCCGGCCAACCGCTCGATGTGGCGCATGAGCCGGCGGCCGACACCCTGGCCGGCGCGGTCCGGGTCGACGAACATCGTGTAGACCTTGTTGCCGTCCCGGGACACGGTGCCGACCACCCGCCCGCCCTGCTCCGCGACGAACACCTCCCGGACGGTGGCGAGTTCACGAAAGCGGGCGGCGTCGAAGTGCGCGCACATCCGCTCGATCAGGTCGGCCGCGTAGTCACGGCTGTTGACCTCCCGAAGGCACCTGGCGACGAGTACGGCAAGCAGCTCGGCGTCGGTGTCCCGGAAGGGCCGTACGGTCACCTCGGTCACACCTGTCCTCCGTCCGGCCGTCATCGCCCCGCGTCGATCTTAGGACGCCCTCCGACCGGCCGCCGCACCCGCAGCCGCCGCCGCGGCACGCCGGAGTGCCGGCCCGTGCCCGACGCGGCCGTGACTGTCGGTAGGCTTTGCGCACATGAGCCTGCCTCGCCCCGTCCTCGTGGTGGACTTCGGAGCCCAGTACGCCCAGCTCATCGCGCGCCGGGTTCGCGAGGCGAAGGTCTACTCCGAGATCGTGCCGCACTCGATGCCGATCGCCGAGATGCTGGCGAAGAGCCCCGCCGCGATCATCCTCTCCGGGGGCCCGGCCAGCGTCTACGCGCCGGACGCGCCGCAGATCGACGCGGGCGTGTTCACCGCCGACGTGCCGGTCTTCGGCATCTGCTACGGCTTCCAGGCGATGGCCCAGGCGCTCGGCGGCACGGTCGCGCGGACCGGCAACCGGGAGTACGGCGGCACGCCGCTGCGCCCCCGCCTGCTCGACCCGGGTGTGCTGCTGCGCGACCTGCCGGCGGACCTGCCGGTCTGGATGAGCCACGGCGACGCCGTGACCGAGGCGCCCACGGGATTCACGGTGACCGCCGAGTCGGCGGGCGCTCCGGTCGCCGCCTTCGAGGACCTGGCCGGGCGGCGGGCCGGCGTGCAGTTCCACCCGGAGGTCGGGCACACCGCGCACGGCCAGGAGATGCTGACGCGCTTCCTGTACGACATCGCCGGCATCGAGCCGACCTGGACGCCCGAGAACATCATCGACGAGCAGGTTGCCCGGATCCGCGCCCAGGTCGGCGACAAGGAGGTCATCTGCGGCCTGTCCGGCGGGGTGGATTCCGCGGTCGCCGCCGCGCTCGTGCACAAGGCCGTCGGTGACCAGCTCACCTGCGTCTTCGTCGACCACGGTCTGTTGCGCGCGGGCGAGGCCGAGCAGGTGGAGAAGGACTACGTCGCCGCCACCGGCATCAAGCTGAAGGTGGTCGACGCCACCGACCGGTTCCTCGGCGCGCTGGCCGACGTGACCGACCCGGAGCAGAAGCGCAAGATCATTGGTCGGGAGTTCATCCGGGTCTTCGAGGCCGCCGCCCGCGAGATCGCCTCGCACGGTGACGTGGAGTTCCTGGTCCAGGGCACCCTCTACCCCGACGTGGTGGAGTCCGGCGGCGGCACCGGCACCGCCAACATCAAGAGCCACCACAACGTGGGCGGTCTGCCGGAGGACCTGAAGTTCGCGCTCGTCGAGCCGCTGCGCACCCTGTTCAAGGACGAGGTCCGCGCGCTCGGCCTCCAGCTCGGCCTGCCCGAGTCGATGGTCTGGCGGCACCCGTTCCCGGGTCCCGGCCTGGCCATCCGGATCATCGGCGCGGTCAACCAGGAGCGCCTCGACCTGCTCCGCGAGGCCGACCTGATCGCCCGCGAGGAGTTGACCGCCGCCGGCCTGGACCGGGGCGTCTGGCAGTTCCCCGTGGTGCTGCTCGCCGACGTGCGCAGCGTCGGTGTGCAGGGAGACGGGCGCAGCTACGGGCACCCCGTGGTGCTGCGCCCCGTCTCCAGCGAGGACGCCATGACCGCCGACTGGTCACGGCTGCCCTACGAGGTCGTGGCCCGGATCTCCACCCGGATCACCAACGAGGTGGCCGAGGTCAACCGGGTCGTGCTGGACGTGACCAGCAAGCCACCGGGCACCATCGAGTGGGAGTGAGCGCCGCTCACGCGACCGGCGGCGGGCTGCTGTCGTGCGGGTTGTGCGCCGGGCTCGGCGGCGCGTCGAACGGGGTCGTCGGCGGGTAGGGCGGCGTCGGGGCGTACCCCGGCATCGGCCCGCCCGGCGCAGGCCCGGCGGTCGGCGGCGGACCCGACTGCGGCGCGACGCCCGCCGCGTGCGGCCAGGCCGGCGCGCCGGTGGGCTCCTCGGGCATCAGGAACCACATGATCGGGTACGCGAGCAGCGCGAGCCCGCCGGTGAGCAGGCCGGTGACCGCGAAGGCCACCCGGACCAGTGTGGGGTCGACGGCGAAGTAGCGGCCGACGCCGCTCGCGACCCCGGCCACCATGCGGTCGGTGGTGGGTCGACGGAGCTGCTTGTACGGGGCGTGGGGAGCGGTGGTCGATGTCATGCCTCCACGGTCCGCGCCGGTGCCCGCCCCGCCCTCGGTGACCGCCCGGATCCTTACCCTGACCAATCCCTGATCGGGGCCAGACAGTCAGGAATCCGACTCTTTTCCGTTCCGGTAACCCGGCGCGGGGAGAATTTGCTTCCGTGACCACCTTGCTGGAGCCGCTCCGCAGGATCGCGGCATACGCAGTCTGTGCTGATTCGACAGGCCGAGTCCTGCTGGTTCGCGCCTCGGAGCGCTCCGGCACCCCCGGCACGTGGTCCCTGCCCGGCGGGGCGGTCGACCACGGCGAGGACCCCAACCACACGGTGGTCCGCGAGACCGCCGCCGAGACCGGCCTGTCGGTCGCCGTCTCGGGCCTGGCCGACGTGCTCGCCGACATGCGGGCGCTGCCGGAGCGCGGCATCACCATCCACACCGACCGGCTGATCTACCAGGTGGCGGTCCGTGGCGGCACCCTCGCCGACCGGGTCGGTGAGCGTCCCACCGACCTGGCCCGCTGGTACACCCTCGACGAGGCGCGCGAGTTGCCGCTGCGCTCGTTCACCGCGCGTGCGCTCGGGTTGCCCACGTCCTCCGCCGACGTGGTGCCCGACGAGGCGCCCGAGTTCCCCTCCTTCTACGCGGTGCCCGGTCCGGACGGGCTGCACCGGGCGCAGCGCTTCGCCGCGTACGCGGTGTGCACCGACCCGGCCGGTCGCGTGCTGCTCACCAGGGTTTCCGACGGCTACCCGGGCGCTGGCTGCTGGCACCTGCCCGGCGGCGGCACCGACTACGGCGAGCAGCCCGGTGCCGCGCTCATCCGCGAGCTGGTCGAGGAGACCGGGCAGACCGGCCGTCTGGTCGAGTTGCTCGGCGTGGCCAGCCACCGGGACGCCGCGTCGCTCGGCCCGGAGGGCTACCCGATCGACTGGCACGGGGTACGTGCCTTCTACCGGGTCGTGGTCGACCAGCCCAACCCGCTGACCGTGACCGACGTGGGTGGCTCCACCTGCGAGGCCCGCTGGTTCGCCCGCGAAGAGCTCGGCGCTCTCCCCACCCACCACCTCACCGAGGTGACCGCCGAAGCGGTCCAGGCCGCCCAGCTCACCTGACCCGCCGGCCCCGTTCCACCTGAAACGGGCAGACGGCCGCGATCCCTCGGCCGGTGGGGTGGTGCGTGCTTTGCGGGCGCTTGACCGGTGGCGCGTTGCGGGCGGGCTTGGACGGTGGTCGTGCGTGCTGGGGCGGGCGCTCGGCCGGTGGCGCGTCGCCGGCGTTGGTGTGTCTGGTGGTGGGCGTGCTGGCGGGTAGGTCTCCGCCGGTAATGCTCGCCGACAGCAGCGCATCTGGGCCGGGTGCCGAGTGCCGAGCGTTGGATGGTTCGGCGGCTGTCCGGACCTCCGAGAGATGCGGCTCGCGAGAAAGTCCCAACGGGCGGTACGGACCGGATGACCAGCTCCGCTTCGCTGATGTCGGGGTGTCCCAAGCTCCCGAATACCCCGACATCAATAAACCCGAGTCGATCATCGCTAACCGAGCCTCCCGGGGTGCGCCGCGCTGCCTGCCGAGCGCACCTAACGCCCAAAACGGACTGCGCTAGCGCGAATCCTCGGACTCCGAGCGTCGATCATGAAGTTATTGTCAGGACACGCCCCGAGACGGACGGCAATAACCTCATGATCGACGGGCTGGGCGGCTAGGCGGCTAGGCGGCTGGGCGGGGGAGCGGAGTTGGCGGGGATGGACTTTCTGCGGCGGGTTGGCGTTTTCGGAATTCTGTGGGATTCGGACCGGGTCCTGGTGGTCCGGGACGGGGTCGGGGGTGAGTTCCCGGGGATCTGGCGGCTGCCCGGTGATGCGGTGGCGCATGCCGAGCACCCGGAGCGCGCCATGGTCCGTGCGGTAGCCGAGCAGGCCGGGTTGGCCGTGGTGGTCGGCCGGCTCCGCACGGTGGTCGCCGACGTGGTCACCTATCCGGAGGACGACGTCGCGCTGCACACCGACCGGCTGCTGTTCGAGCTTGCTGCGCCTCACGGCGCGCTGCGTGACGGCGTCCTGCGTGACGGTGCACCGGGCGACGGCGTACTGCGCGGCGGCGCATCGGGCGACGCTCCTTCCGGCGACGGCGTGATGGGCGACGTCGGTGGTGGCGCGGTGGACCGGGTGTGCTGGCTCACCCTGGCCGAGGCGGCGCGGGTGCCGCTGACGCCGTTCACCGCCGGAGTGCTCGGTCTGCCGGTGACCCCACTGGCGCCCGGGGCGCATCGGGCGCGTGTGCCGCTTTCGCCGCCGCATCCCGACCGCAGGCTGCGCTTCGGGGCGTACGGGCTGGTCACCGACCCGGCTGGGCGGATCCTGCTGACCGAGATCGCGGCCGGTTATCCGGGGGCTGGCCTGTGGCACCTCCCGGGCGGGGGGACCGACCATGGCGAGCAGCCAGCCACCGGTCTGCTCCGGGAGTTGGTCGAGGAGGGTGGCCAGCAGGGCCGCGTGGAGGAGATCCTCGGTGTGAACAACCTGCACAACCCTGCCGCGCTCGGCCCGGAGGGTCGGCCTCTGGACTGGCACGGCGTACGGGTGACCTATCGGGTGCTGGTGGACACACCCAGCGATGCGGTGGTCACCGAATCGGCCGGAGGTTCGACGGCGCGGGCTGGATGGTTCACTCGCGAGCAGGCCCTCGACCTGCCGTTGAGCGACATCGCTGCCTCGGCAATCGGACAGGGTGGCCGATAGCACTCCGCTCGCTGAGCCGACTTGGTGACCCTCCGGTACAGTCAATGGCGGGAATGATGGAGGAAACGGGCGATGAAGCCCGGGATGGGAATAAGCGAGCGGTTCGAGCGGTTTAGACCAGTTACAAGCACCGCCGGCAGCTATCGCCAAGCCATGTCCCCCTATGCGATGGTGTACTCCGCGCAAAACGGCTGCCGGGCCACGCACGGTCCGGCACGAGACAGCCGGACACCCGCCCCGCGGCGGTCAGCCGATCCGGTGATGGAGGAAACGTGCCGAGAGCCCCATGGCGCCGGCGTCGTACTACTGACAGTCCGCGCCCCGCAGGGCGTCGCTGGGCGGGCCCGTTGCGCCGCAGCAGCACATTCGCCCGCCAGGTGCTGTTGGTCCGGGTCGGTCGCCGTGACGGTGACCTGCACGTGACCGACCTGACCCCGACCGAGCACCGGTACGCCGACCGGCAGCGCCGCCGCTACGGCCTGGACCGGCTCAGCCGTCCGGCGTCCGGCGTCGGTCGAGCCGAGATCGAGGCCATCATGCCGGTCAGTCCGGCGATGCCGCCCCTGGCACACGCCGACGAGGCTTCGTCACACTCGATCCCGCTGCTCCCCGGCGACCGCACCATTGCCCGCCGGATGAAGTTCGGCCTGGTCAACGCCTGCACGCTGGCCAGCCTGATGCTCGGCATGCTGGCGATCTTCCTGGCCATGCAGGGTGAGGTGCGCATCGCCGCGCTCTGCCTGATCGCCTGCGTCGCCTTCGATGGTCTGGACGGTGCACTGGCCCGACGGCTGGGCGTCGCCAGCCCGTTCGGCGCGCAGATGGACTCCCTGGCCGACATGTGCTCGTTCGGCCTCGCCGCGCCCGTGGTGGTCTACGCCTCACTCGCCGGTTCCGTCTCCACCGCAGCGGCGGCAGTGGCGTGTGCCCTGGTCGCGGCGTGCGCCGCGATTCGACTGGCCCGCTTCAACGTCTCGCCGAAGGACGGCAGGTTCTTCTGCGGCGTGCCCACCACGATGGCGGCCGCCGTGCTCGCCGTGACGGTGGCGATCGGCCTGCCCGTGCCCGGTGCTGTGCTGGTCGCGGGGGTCGCGCTGCTCGCCTTCGCGATGGTGTCGAGCTTCCCGTACGCCAAGCTCGCCCGCCTGGTGAAGCTGCCGCCGTGGCTGTGGCTGGCCCCGGTGATCGGCGCACTCATCGACATCCGGCTCACGTTCGCGCTGATCGTGGTGGGTTACCTGGTCAGCGGGCCGGTGCTCTGGCTGCGGCAACGTCGTACCGCCTGATTTTCCCCCAAACGAGAACGGGGCGCCGCGGTCAGCGGCGCCCCGTTTCCACGTGCGTGGGTCAGCGCCAGCGGGCGATGACCGTGGACCCGCCCATAACCTTGTCGCCCGGCCCGACCAGCGGGTCGGCGGCGTCGGCCGGGAGGTAGACGTCGGTCCGTGAGCCGAAACGGATCAGCCCGAAGCGCTCACCCTTGGCCAGCAGCGCGCCGATCGGTGCGCGCTGCACGATCCGACGGGCGATCAACCCGGTGCGCTGCGCGACCACCACCGTGCCACGTGCGGTGTCCAACACGGTGTACGCGGCGACGTTGTGCTCGGCGTCCGGCTTCATCGCGTTGACGAAGCCGCCGTCGGCGACGAAGTAGTCCACCACCTTGCCGGCGACCGGGGCACGGTTGACGTGCACGTCCAGCACCGACAGGAAAACCGCGACCCGCAGCCACTCGCCGTCGCCGAAACGCTCGTCGTGCAGTCGCTGCACCGACAGAACCTTGCCGTCCGCGCTGGCGACGACCGCGGTCGGGTCCTCCGGTACGTCGCGCTCCGGGTCCCGGAAGAACGCGGCCACCGGCCCGGCGGCCAGCGCCGGCAGTAGCCAGAGCTTCGACGACGGGCGCGCCACCCGGGCCAGCGCCGCGAGGCCCAGCGTGATGCCGGCAGCGGCAACGCCGTTGGAGTCGATGTGCATGCCGCGGGTCAGCGGCACGCTCGACGGCCGGTGCGCGGGGGCGAGCCTCTCGGCCGTGGCAGGGCTGGCCGGGGTGAAGCGCAGTCGGTAGACCCGTACCGGCGGTGAGTTGCGCACCACCAGGTCGGCACCGACGCCGTAGAGGGCGTCCTGGCGGGCCAGCTCGGCGGCGGCCCCGGTGGTCCGGCCGGGTGTGGCGGTGGTGGCCACGCTCAGGACCGCACCGTCGGACAGGAACTTGGCCAGGCCCTCGATGCCGCTGCGGGTCTCCTCGGCGGTGCCGCTGAACACCTCGCCGGCGATGACGACCGTGGCGGCTTCGGCCTCCGCCAGGGAGTCGACGACCCCCACCCGGTCGGCGACCCAACGGCCCTGGGCGTTGACGTGCTCGCGGAGCGCGGCAGCGCCGAGCGGCTCGGCGGGCACCACGGTGAGCCGGTCACCGGGGAGCAGCGCCTCGATCGCCGCGGCCAGCACCGCGGATTCCGGGCGGACCCCGACCAGCAGGGCGGCCTTGGGATCGTTGATCCGGGCCAGCTCGGCGACGAGCGTGCGGGCGGCTCGCTCGCCGATGCGGACCGGACCGGATCGGCCGGTCGTACGCACGGCGGGGGACTGGGTCATGTCGGGCGGGCTCCTGACGGGGGTAGAGACGGGAATCGCGGCGGGACCGCCATGGCGGGACGGGCCGGCCGGCGGAGGCGAGATCTCCACCGGCCAGCATATGCGTCCGTCCGGGCCATCGGCATCGCCGTGGCGGTGGAGCCGGCCGTGGCCGGGCTGCGCCCGAGGTCAGGCCTCTCCCCGTCGACCCTCCCGCCCGTCACCCGGCTGGTCGCCGACCGGCTCGTCCGGGTGGTCGGACCGGGTCGGCTCGTCCCCGTCCGGCGCTCGGGTGACGAGCGGGAGCGTCGGCTCGTCGGGCTGGCCGGCGATCGGGGCGGTCTCCGGCTCTGCTGGCTGGTGAGCCAACCAGGCCGGGTGGATCACCTCGGTGGACGGCGCCTCCGGTGCCCGTACCTCGGTGGTGGCCGTCTCCGGGGTCGCTGGCGGTGGGGGAGCGTCCCAGGTGGAACGGTCGGCCTCCCAGACCGGCAGTGCCGCACCGGAGGTCGGCATTCCGGAGACCGGAGCGGACGCGCCGGAGACGGGCGCGGTGGCCTCGGTGACGCCGGCCTCGGCGGTCTGCTCCGGCGGGCCCGACCGACCCGAGCGCAGTGCGCCGACCAGCCCGAAGACCCCGATCAGGATGAGGGCGCTGGCCAGGAACCAACCGACCGCCGGCAGCGCGAACCCGAGTAGTTGGGCGAGCAGCCACCAGGCCGACAGCGCCAGGAACACGAGCCCGAAGGCGAACGACACCAGATCCGTGCGGTGAGCCTTCACCGGGTCACCTCCAGGTTGCCAGCGTTGACGTGGATGTACAGGCGCAGTTTGCCGCCGCCGGCACCGTCGATTCCGAGGTCGGTGGTCTCCTGTAGGCGACCGTCCAGTCCGCCGGAACGGCTGCCGAAGATGGTGGCGTCACCAGCGTTGACGTCGGCCACCGTGGTGACGTCCACGTTCGGTGGGACGACCACTGTCGCCTTGCCGAAGTTGATCGCAACCGTCACCTGGCTGTCCCGCTTCGCGAAGTCGATCCCGCGCAGGTCGAGTACGGCGTCACCGAAGCTGTTCTCGTACCGGTCGGCCAGATCGCGGTAGTCCGTGGGTGCCCAGGTCACCGCGCCGTCGACCCCGCGGATCCGGTCGTAGGACTCGGCGACCGTGCCCGTGCCCAGCGCCGCCGCGGTCACCAGACCGAGCGCGATGAGCCAGCGGGCCCGTCCGAACCAGGTGCCGACCAGCAGTCCCAGCCCGATCGTGGCCAGCGCGGCCGCGAAGTACGCCGAGGCGCTGATGGCGAAGACGTCGAGCAGGTCGAGCAGGGCGACCACACCGAGGACCAGGAAGATCAGGGAGAAGGTCACCGCGCCGAGCGGCGAACGCTCCTTGGGGCGCTTCGGTGGCTTCGGTGGCTTCGGCGGACGGGCAGCGGCCGGGGCCGGCGTCGCGTACGGGCCGTGCGGCGCGAACGGGGGGCGGTATCCGGACGCCGGGGCGGCGGTCGGATAGCCGGACGGGTCGGCCGGTGCGCCGGTCACCGGTGCCGACGGCCACCCGGCGGTGGTCGGGGCGGTGCCCGGCCAGTCCGTGGCGGGCGCCGGCCAGCCCGCTGCGACAGTCGTCGGGTCGGCCGGTTGCCCGGACACCGGGGTCGTTCCGGAGACCGGCTGCGCCGTGGCGGTGGACTGCGCAACGCCGGTCGGTGGCAGGCCGTACGCCGGGGTGGTGACGGTGGGCGCTGTCCCCGCGGTCGCGGTGGCGAATGCCGGTGCACCGCCGGCCATCGGTGCGGTCGCCGGTGGGCCGCTGGGCGGTGCCACGCCGTACGAGGGCGCGGGCCAGGTCACCGGTGGGACCGGGCCGGGCGGGTTGCCGGAGGGTGCCGGCCCGGCCGGGGTGCCCGGCTGTGGGGTGCGGCTGTCCCGGTTGAGCAGCAGCGCGCCGGCGACCAGGATGGCCGCGCCGAGCAGCACCGCGCGGAAGGCGTCGGTGACGATGTAGCCGAAGCTGGCGGCGACCAGGATGCCCAGGATGATGACGGTCACCGGCGACATGCTGGAGCGGCCGCGGCCGAGCATGGACTCGATCGGGGACGCGGTGTCGCCCTCGTTCGGGATGATCAACCAGGCGGCGACGTACACCAGGATGCCGATGCCACCGAAGAACCCGAGCACCGCGAGCAGCACCCGCCAGAGCACCGGGTCGGTGTTGGTGGCTCGCCCGATCGCCGCGCAGACGCCGGCCAGATACCGGCCCTCGCGCGGCCGGACCAACCCGTACCGCGAGGTGAAACCGGTGCCGGCGAACGGCGGTGGCGGCGCGGACGGACCCGGACCGCCCGGTCCGGGTGGCGTGCCCGCGGCCCCGTAGCCGGTGCCGGCCGCGAACCCCGGCCCGTGGCCGCCGGTGGGCGGCGGGTAGCCGCCGGCCGGATCGGCGGGTGTGCCGCCGCTGTCCGGGCCGTAGCCGGCGGGCGGACCGAACGTGCGGGGCTCGGTCCATTCGGCGGGCGTCGTGGCTGGTGGGGGCGGTGCTGAACCACCCGGCTCCGCCGACCCCGGTCGGGGTGGCGGGGCAGCTTCCTCGGTCATGCTTCGATCCTGCTGCCAGGTGAACCCGAACGACCTCAGGACCCGACCCTGACCCCACCCTGAGATCCGGCGGCCGGAATGTCCGGGGCGTCCCCGTGGTCGTCGACGCCGCAGCGTGTGACGATCAGATCACCGACCTGCACCGACCCGCCACCGCGACCAGGGAGCCTCCGATCAGCACCGTGATTCCGCCCCCGCGCCTCTATCGTGCTCCCGAGCACCGGATGGCCGCCGGCGTCGCCGCCGGTATCGCCGACCATCTCGGCATCTCGGTGCTGCGGGTGCGCGTCGCGTTCATGGTGCTGCTCGGCCTGAGCGGGCTCGGCCTGCTGCTCTACGCGGCCTTCTGGGCGGTGGTGCCGTTGCGGCCCGGTGACACCGCGGTGCCGCCCCGACGCGACGTCGCCCAGCTCCTGCCGTTCGTGGGGATCGGGCTCGGTGTCCTGTTGATCCAGGTCATGGTCTTCGATTCGGTGGGCGCGGCCGGCACGGCCGGTTGGCTGGTGGCCATCATCGCGGTCGGTGCCGGGGTCATCTGGCACCAGTCCGCACCCGAACGGCGGCGGCAGTGGGGCAACGCGATGCCGGTGCCCTGGCTCGGCGCGGTCGTCGAGGAGAGTGACCGGCGGGCGTTCGTGCTCCGGTTCATCGGCGGTGGGGTGCTGGTCGCGGTCGGCATCATCGGTGTCGCGGCGGTCTACTCGCCGGCGCAGAACTTCGACGCGGTGATCAACGGTGTGATCTTCGCGCTGGTCGGGTTGGCGGGGGTCGGCGTGGTCGCCGCGCCCGTGCTCTGGCGGACGTACAGCCAGCTCCGCTCGGAGCGCGAGGGGCGCATCCGCGAGCAGGAGCGGGCCGAGTTGGCCGCCATGGTGCACGATCAGGTGCTGCACACGTTGGCCCTGATCCAGCGCAACGCCAGTGACGTCAAGATGGTGCAGCGGTTGGCCCGAGGGCAGGAGCGTTCGCTGCGCAACTGGCTGTACAAGCCGACCGCGTCGCCGAGCGAGCGCTTCGCCGCCGCGCTGGAGCAGGCCGCCGCCGAGGTCGAGGACACCTACGCGATCACCGTGGAGGCGGTCGTGGTGGGGGACCGGGAGACCGACGAGAAGGTCGGGGCGCTGGTCGCGGCCGCCCGGGAGGCGCTGGTGAACGCGGCCCGGCACGCCGGCGTGCAGACCGTGTCGCTCTACGCCGAGGTGGAGCCCGATCAGGTCAGCGTCTTCATCCGGGACCGGGGCAAGGGCTTCGATCCGGATACCGTGGAGGACCACCGGCACGGCGTACGCGGCTCGATCATCGGGCGGATGAAGCGGCACGGCGGACGGGCCGAGATCCGGTCCGGCCCGGGGGAGGGGACCGAGGTCCGGTTGATACTGCCGATCTCCCGGGACTCGTCCGCAGCGGAGAGGAACAGATGACCATGGCCGAGCAGCCGACCGAGCACCTCGACCCGGCGGAGCCCCGCCCCGAGCGGCTCCGGGTGTTTCTGGTGGACGACCACGCCATGTTCCGGGCCGGGGTGCGCGCGGAGTTGGGCGCCCACGTCGAGGTGGTGGGCGAGGCGAGCACCGTGGCCGAGGCGGTCACCCGGATCGCGGCTGTCGGCCCGGACGTGGTGCTGCTCGACGTGCACATGCCCGACGGCGGCGGGCGCGCGGTGCTGGAGGCGATGCGGCGTACGCACCCGCAGGTCAAGTTCCTGGCGCTGAGCGTCTCCGACGCGGCGGAGGACGTGATCGGGCTGATCCGGGCCGGTGCGCGGGGGTACGTGACCAAGACCATCTCCCCGGACGAGCTGGCCGCGGCGATCCGCCGGGTGGCGGACGGCGACGCGGTGTTCAGCCCTCGGCTGGCCGGGTTCGTGCTGGATGCCTTCGCGGCCCGGCCGGACGCCCCGGTGGCCGACCCCGAGCTGGACCAGCTCACCAACCGGGAGCGGGAGGTGCTGCGGTTGCTGGCCCGGGGGTACGCCTACAAGGAGATCGCCAAGGAGCTGTTCATCTCCATCAAGACGGTGGAGACGCACGTGTCGAACGTGCTCCGCAAGCTGCAGATGTCCAACCGCTACGAACTCTCCCGCTGGGCGGCGGACCGCCGGCTGGTGTGACCGCACGTCACCCTGGCCGAGGATCAGACAAACGATCTCCGCGCACTCGTCCACCCAGCCGGTGATCGTGCCCGTGCAGCCGTAGTCGACCTGTCCGGACGGGTCGAAATGCGAGCGGTTCTGGGCGTCCTAACGGGCAGAGGTGGGCCCGGAGGCTGAGCGCGGGCCGGGACCACTTCTGCGGGTGGCGCAACGTATTTCCTGCTCAGTGCTACCTCCGCCGACCGTTTTATGATCATTTTTCAAGTATCGGCAACGTGGCGGGCAACTAACGGCTTGATAACGGCACCTTCACGGAAGAGGCCAGTTGGTGTCACAGTGGCAGCACCTCACCATCGGTGTGTGGCACTCCGTACGGCCCATGACCATGTCCCCGCCCTTCGCGGCGGCTCGTGGCCGTGCCTTCCGCGTCGTGTCACGCCTCGTTGGCGGGGGAGCCCGGCGGATCGGAACATCAGGGGTGTCCCCAACTTCCCTGTGGTCCCGGCGACCCGCGCCCCGGGGTGGTCGGGCGGTGTCACCCCCAAAACGTGCGTGAAACCCACGACGGAACCTGGTTAGAAAGAGGAGGCCCCTCGGAATGAGAGTCTCGAAGCGGGCGACGAGCGCGATCGCGCTCAGCGCGGCTGCCGCGCTTGTCGCGAGCGGTTGCTCGAGCGGTGGCGAAGGCGAAACTGCCGCCAGCGGCGACGGCGCGATTGTCATCCACGGTGTCCAGCCGGAGAACCCGCTGGTCCCGTCGAACACCACGGAGACCGGCGGCGGCAAGATCGTCGACTGGCTGTGGACCGGCCTGGTCGAGTACCCGAACGACGGTGGGGCCCCGCGTAACGCGCTGGCGGAGTCCATCAACACCACGGACTCCAAGGTCTTCACGATCAAGATCAAGAAGGGTACGAAGTTCCACGACGGGACCGAGGTCAAGTCGAAGAACTTCGTCGACGCCTGGAACTGGGCCGCCTACTCGCCGAACGGCGCGCAGAACGGCAGCTTCTTCTCCGACATCCAGGGTTTCGAGCAGACCTACACCAGTGACCCGGATGGCGCGGACGGCCCGAAGAAGGCCCCGGCGCCGACGGCTGAGAAGCTGTCCGGCCTGAAGGTCGTCGACGAGCAGACCTTCGAGGTCACCCTGTCGGCGCCGACCGCGGTCTTCCCGACCAAGCTCGGCTACAGCGCCTTCATGCCGCTGCCGGACAAGTTCTTCACGCAGAAGCCCGAGGAGTTCGGCAAGAACCCGATCGGCAACGGCCCGGTCAAGTTCGTGTCGTGGGCCGACAACTCCCTGATCAAGCTGACGCGCTTCGACGACTACAACCTTCGCGACAAGATGAAGCTCAAGGACGTCGACGTCAAGCTGTACCAGGACGAGACGGCCGCCTACGCCGACGTGCTCTCCAACAACCTGGACTTCCTGGAGTCCCTGCCCACCTCGGCGCTCGCCGGCGACAAGTGGAAGACCGACCTCGGTGAGCGGGGCCGCAACACCGTCACGCCGACGACCGCGCTGATCGCGTTCCCGCAGTACGACAAGCGTTACCAGAACCCGAAGCTGCGTCGGGCCGTGTCGCTGTCGATCAACCGGCAGGAAATCTCGGACAAGATCTTCTTCGGCACCCGCAAGCCGGCCGACAGCTGGGCGAACCCGCTGACCCCGGGCGCCAAGCCGGGTAACTGCACCGCCTGCAAGTTCGACCCGACCACGGCGAAGCAGCTGCTGACCGAGGCCGGCGGCTTCACCGGCGAGATGGTCTTCTACTACAACTCGGACTCCAGCCACAAGGACTGGATGGACGCGGTTGCGCAGCAGGTCAAGACCAACCTCGGCATCGAGGCTCGGGCTGAGGGCGTGCCGACCTTCGCGGTCTTCCGCCAGAACGTCAACGCCCACGCGATGAAGGGCCCGTACCGCGCTGCCTGGCAGCAGGACTACCCGGACGTCGAGAACTGGATCAACCCGCTGTACGTGACGGGTGGCTCCTCGAACGACGGCCTGTACAGCAACCCCGAGGTCGACGCCCTGGCCAAGCAGGCCAGCGCCGCGCCGAGCCTGGAGGCCTCGCACGAGGCGTTCACCAAGGCCGTCGAGAAGATCGACCAGGACGTCCCGAGCATCCCGATCTACTTCTACGGCCAGCAGTCCGGCCACTCGGAGAAGATCAAGAAGCTCGAGCTGAACAACGTCGGCGAACTCGACATCACCTCGGTCGAGCTCTGATCCGTTCGGTCTGACCCCGGGTCGGGCTCGCCACATCCGGTGAGCCCGACCCGGGGCAGTTCCGCGATTGGGTGTTACAACACTCCATTCGCACGTTGTCACCACCGTGTCGGCCGTCCGACGCGCCCCCTGTCTGGAGGACCACCCCATGGGCCGTTATCTGTTGAGACGGCTGCTCCAACTCGTGCCGGTCTTCATCGGCTCGACGTTCCTCATCTATGCCCTCGTCTGGGCCGTACCGGGCGACCCCTTCGCCGGTAAGTGCGGCGAGCGCCGCTGCCCGGACCAATACGTGGCGTTCATGACCGAGAAGTACCACCTGGACCAGAACGTCTTCGTGCAGTACTTCAACTACATGAAGAACCTGCTCCAGGGTGACTTCGGTCAGACCTTCTCGCAGCGCGACATCGGCGGCATCATCGCCACGGCGTACCCCAACACGCTGAAGCTGGCCCTGGTCGCGCTCGCCATCGAGGCCGTGATCGGTCTCGGCGCCGGCGTCCTGACCGGTCTGCGCCGCAACGGTTTCCTGGACAACCTGGTCCTGGTCTCCACGCTCTTCCTGCTCGCGCTGCCGGTGTTCGTGGTCGGCTTCGTGCTGCAGTGGCTGCTGGGCGTGCAGTGGGGCATCATCAAGCCGACCGTCTCCTCCGAGATGCGGTGGTCCGAGCTGATCGTGCCGGGCTTCGTGCTCGGCAGCGCGTCGGTGGCGTACATCGCGCGGGTGGCACGAACGAGCATCGCGGAGAACCGCCGTGCCGACTACGTGCGCACCGCCATCGCCAAGGGCCTGCCGATGCGCCGGGTTGTCGGGGTGCACCTGCTGCGCAACTCGCTCATCCCGGTGGTCACCCTGCTCGGCACCGACCTCGGTGCCCTGATGGGCGGCGCGATCATCACCGAGGGGATCTTCGGCATCAACGGCATCGGCCGTGAGGTCTACCGCGCGATCATCACCAAAGAGAGCGCCACCGTGGTAGGGATCGTGGTCGTCCTGGTGCTGGTCTATCTCGTGATGAACCTGCTGGTTGACCTGCTCTACGCCGCCCTGGACCCGAGGATCCGCTATGAGTGACCCGAGTACCGCATCGATCGTCAGCACCCCTGCCGCGCACCCGACCGACTCTCCGGCCTCCGCCACCGCGGGCGCGCCGCAGAGCAACGAGAAGCCGCGTGGCCTGCTGGGTGACGCCTGGCGCGACCTCCGGCGTAAGCCGCTGTTCTGGGTCTCGGCCACGCTGATCGTGTTCTTCCTGCTGATGGCGGCCTTCCCGGCGCTGTTCGCCCCGGGTGACGCGGTCAACGGATCGCTGTCCCGCAGCCTCGACAAGCCGTCCGCCAATGGCTGGTTCGGCTACGACGTGCAGGGCCGGGACGTCTACGCCCGGGTCATCTACGGCGCGCGGGCGTCCATCATCGTGGCCATGCTCTCGGTGATCGGCACCCTGCTCGTCGGTGGAGCGATGGGCGTCATCGCCGGCTACCGCGGTGGCTGGGTGGACGGGCTGCTGAGCCGGATCGGCGACGTGTTCTTCGGTGTGCCGTTCGTGCTCGGCGCGATCGTCATCCTGACCACGTTCAACGGCTCGGGTTCCGGCAACAGCAAGGCCCAGATCATGGCCCTCGTGATCATCTCGTTGATCGTGTTGAGCTGGCCGGTCGTGATGCGGCTGATGCGCTCCTCGGTGCTCGCCACCAGGGACGCCGACTACATCATCGCGGCCCGCGCACTGGGTGCCGGCAGCGGCCGGATCATCCTCAAGCACCTGCTCCCGAACTGCCTGGCCCCGCTGCTGGTCTACGGCACGATCATGGTCGGCTCGTTCATCGGCGCCGAGGCCACCCTGTCGTTCCTGGGTGTCGGCCTGAAGTCGCCGGTGGTGTCCTGGGGCATCATGATCAGCGAGGGCAAGGATTTCATCCGGGTCGCGCCGGGGCTGGTGTTCTTCCCCGCCGCGTTCCTCGTCGCCGCAGTGCTGAGCTTCGTGATGCTCGGTGAGGCGGTCCGCGAGGCCCTCGATCCGAAACTCCGCTAGGGGAGATCCAGTGTCCGACATTCTCGTGTCCGAGCAGTCCGCGCCGGGATCCGGCGGGTCCGGACGTCCCTCTGGCCGGCTGCTCGAGGTCGACGACCTGCGGGTGGAGTTCCGCACCCGGGACGGCGTCGCAAAGGTCATCAACGGAGTCACGTACCACGTCGACGCGGGGGAGACCCTCGCCGTGCTCGGCGAGTCCGGCTCCGGCAAGAGCGTCACCGCGCAGACCATCATGGGCATCCTCGACACGCCGCCCGGCTTCGTCACCGGCGGCCAGGTTCGCTTCAACGGCAAGGACATGCTCCGCATGTCCGACGAGGAGCGTCGCCGCATCCGCGGCGAGGGCATCGCGATGATCTTCCAGGACGCGCTCTCCGCGCTGAACCCCGTCTTCACCGTCGGGTTCCAGATCGCCGAGCAGTTCCGGGTCCGGCGGGGCATGGGTCGCGCCGAGGCCAAGAAGCGCGCGATCGAGATGCTCGACCAGGTCAAGATCCCGAACGCCAAGGGCCGGTTCAACAACTACCCACACCAGTTCTCCGGTGGTATGCGGCAGCGCGCGATGATCGCGATGTCGCTGGCGCTCGACCCGGAGGTGCTGATCGCGGACGAGCCGACCACCGCGCTCGACGTGACCGTGCAGGCCCAGATCATGGACCTGCTCGCCGAGCTCCAGCGTGAGCGGCAGATGGGCATGATCCTGATCACCCACGACCTCGGCGTGGTCGCCGACGTCGCGGACCGGATCGCGGTCATGTACGCCGGCCGGATCGTCGAGGAAGCCGACGTGTACGAGCTGTACGCCAAGCCGGCGCACCCGTACACGTTGGGTCTGATCGACTCGATCCCGCGCCTCGACGAGAAGGGGCAGCAGCTCCGGACGATCAAGGGCCTCCCGCCGAACCTGATGAACATCCCGCCGGGCTGCCCGTTCAACCCGCGGTGCCCGATGGCTCAGCCGGTGTGCCGGGAGAAGGTCCCGCCGCTGCTGCAGGTCGGCCCCGCCCGGGCCAGCGCCTGCCACTTCGCCGAGGAGCTGGTGAACCGTGTCTGAGAACATCCTCGAGGTCAATGACCTGGTCAAGCACTACCCCGTCACGCAGGGTGTGGTGTTCAAGAAGACCGTCGGTCAGGTCAAGGCGGTCGACGGGGTCTCGTTCGGTCTGCGCGCTGGCGAGACGCTCGGTGTGGTCGGCGAGTCCGGTTGCGGCAAGTCGACGCTCGCCCGGGTGCTGATGAACCTGGAGAAGCCGACCGCCGGCAACGTGGTCTACAAGGGCCAGGACATCTCCAAGCTCTCCGGTGGGGCGCTGCGACGCCTGCGCCGGCAGATCCAGCTGGTGATGCAGGACCCGTACACCTCGCTGAACCCCCGGATGACCGTCGGTGACCTGCTCGGCGAGCCGTTCGAGATCCACCCGGAGGTGGCGCCGAAGGGCAGCCGCCGGGCCAAGGTCCGCGAACTGCTCGACCTGGTCGGGCTCAACCCGGAGCACATCAACAGGTACCCGCACCAGTTCTCCGGCGGGCAGCGGCAGCGCATCGGCATCGCCCGCGCGCTCGCCCTGCGGCCCGAGATCATCGTCTGTGACGAGCCGGTGTCGGCGCTGGACGTCTCCATCCAGGCTCAGGTGATGAACCTGCTGGAACGGTTGCAGGGCGAGTTTGGGCTCTCGTACATCTTCATCGCCCACGACCTGTCCGTGGTCCGCCACCTGTCGGACCGGGTCGCGGTGATGTATCTCGGCAAGATCGTCGAGATCGGCACCGAGGACGAGATCTACGAGCGGCCGACCCACCCGTACACCCAGGCTCTGCTGTCGGCGGTGCCGGTTCCGGACCCGACGCAGCGGAACAACAAGACGATCATTCGGCTCACGGGCGATGTGCCGTCGCCGATCAGCCCGCCCTCGGGCTGCCGGTTCCGGACCCGCTGCTGGAAGGCGCAGGAAGTCTGCGCCGAGCAGGTCCCGCTGCTGGAGATTCGGCGGGACTCGGACCACCCGAGCGCCTGCCACTTCGCGGAGCGGCGCGAGATCGTCGCCACCCACGAGGCCTGAGTCACCCGAGACCGCCTGCCGACGTCACCACGACGACGGCAGGCGGTTTCGTCTGTCTGTGACCCGGCCAGACCGCTTCCCGGCCGGGTCGGGCGCACCGCCCGCCATCGGGCTCAGAGGGGGCCGCGGCCGGCGCGGAGCAGCAGCAGGGCCAACTGGGTGCCGTCGGCACCGAGCGCGACGCGGAACCGTTCCAGGATCTTCCGCTCCCGGGAGAGCACCAGGCGCGTGCCGCCGGACGCCATCCGGGTCGCACCGACCTCCTGGGACAGGGCGGCCCGCTCCTGCCAGAGCGCGATCATCGCGTTGTCGATCTCGTCGATCCGCTCCCGGATCTGCACGATCCGCGCCGAGGCGGTTGGTTCCTCGGTGCCGGTCCGTGCCTCGACCGGCGTGGCGTTGTCGACCGCCGCCGACGTGGGCACTGTCGCCTCGGTCCCGTTCGGCGCGGGTTGCTCCGCCTCGGGCCGGGCCGGGCCGCCGCTCTGCTCCATCACGTCTGCCATCATCGGGTACCCCTCGCACTGTGGTGCCCGGTGCCCGGAACCCGGGACGGAAAAAGCCCCGGACTCCAGGAGCCCGGGGCTTTTTGCAGGTCTGAATCGATCAGGCGCGACCTACGGCAGCCGGACTCCCGGTGCCATAGTAAAAGTGGTAGCGCGCAGCGATCACGCTGACGAGTATGCCGGCGCCGGCCGCGGCTGCGCAAGCGTCCGGCGGCCCTTGCCCGCGCCGCGGCGCAGCGGTCGGGGGAGTGTCCGACCGGCGGCATAGACTTGTCGGGCGATGCATCCTCTCTTCGACATTCCCGCGTCCCCGCCTGCGCCGGAGTCCGCGCCGGCCCGCCCGCACCGATCCGGGCCGGCCCCCGCGCGCCTCGATCCGCAGCAGTTGCTCGCCGGGCTCAACGGGCCTCAGCGCGACGCCGTCAGCCACGCCGGCTCGCCGCTGCTGATCGTGGCCGGCGCCGGATCCGGCAAGACCCGGGTGCTCACGCACCGGATCGCCTACCTGCTCGCCGCACGGGACGTGCACCCCGGTGAGATCATCGCGATCACCTTCACCAACAAGGCCGCCGGCGAGATGAAGGAGCGCGTCGCCGCGCTCGTCGGTCCGCGGGCGCGCCTGATGTGGGTGTCGACGTTCCACTCGGCCTGCGTGCGGATCCTGCGTGCCGAGCACGAGCACGCCGGCCTCAAGTCGACGTTCTCGATCTACGACGCGGACGACTCCCGGCGGCTGATGCAGTTGGTGACCCGCGAGTTGGATCTCGACCCGAAGCGCTACCCGGCGCGGGGGCTGGCGGCCCAGGTCTCCAACCTCAAGAACGAACTGGTCGATCCGGAGCAGTTCGCGGCACGGGCCACCGGCCCCAATGAGCGGGCGCTCGCCGAGGCGTACACGCTCTACCAGCGCCGGCTGCGTGAGGCGCACGCACTGGACTTCGACGACCTGATCATGACCACGGTGCACCTGCTCCAGTCCCACCCGCACGTCGCGGAGAGCTACCGTCGGCGCTTCCGGCACGTGCTGGTGGACGAGTACCAGGACACCAACCACGCCCAGTACATCCTGATCAAGGAGCTGGTCTCCGGCACCGAGGGGGTGGAGCCGGCCGAGCTGTGCGTGGTCGGCGACGCCGACCAGTCGATCTACGCGTTCCGGGGCGCGACGATCCGCAACATCCTGGAGTTCGAGCGGGACTACACCGACGCGCGAACGATCCTGCTGGAGCAGAACTACCGCTCCACCCAGACCATCCTCAACGCGGCCAACGCGGTGATCGACCGCAACACCTCCCGCAAGCCCAAGCGGCTGTGGAGCGAGGCCGGCGCCGGTGAGCAGATCGTCGGCTACGTGGCCGACACCGAGCACGCCGAGGCCGACTGGGTGGCCCGGGAGATCGACCGACTGGTCGACGCCGACGAGACACGCCCCGGCGACGTCGCGGTCTTCTACCGCACCAACGCCCAGTCCCGCGTGTTCGAAGAGGTGTTCATCCGCATCGGCCTGCCCTACAAGGTGGTCGGCGGGGTGCGCTTCTACGAGCGCAAGGAGGTCCGCGACGCACTGGCGTACCTGCGTTCGGTGGTCAACGACGACGACACGGTGAGCCTGCGGCGGGTCCTCAACACCCCGCGCCGGGGGATCGGCGACCGCGCCGAGGCGTGTGTCGAGGCGCTCTCCAGCCGGGACCGGATCTCGTTCGGCGCGGCGTTGCGCCGGGCCCGGGAGGCGCCGGGCATCTCCAGCCGGGCGGCCAACGGCATCGCCGACTTCGTGGCGCTGCTCGACGGCGCCCGCGAGCTGTCCGAGACCGGCACCCCGGAGGAGGTGCTGGAGGCGCTGCTGACCCGCTCGGGCTACCTCACGGAGCTGGAGGAGAGCCTGGATCCGCAGGACGCCGGTCGGGTGGACAACCTCCAGGAGTTGGTGAGCGTCGCCCGGGAGTACACCGAGCGGATCGAGTCGCAGGGCGAGGAGGGGGAGCGGGCCACCCTGGCCGGCTTCCTGGAGCAGGTGGCTCTGGTCGCCGACGCCGACCAGATCCCCTCCGACGACCCCGACCACCAGGGCGTGGTCACCCTGATGACGCTGCACACCGCCAAGGGGCTGGAGTTCCCGGTCGTCTTCCTGACCGGGCTGGAGGACGGCGTCTTCCCGCACCTGCGCTCGCTGGGCGACACCCGCGAGTTGGAGGAGGAGCGCCGGCTGGCGTACGTCGGCATCACCCGCGCCCGACAGCGGCTCTACCTGTCCCGCGCGGTGACCCGCTCGGCCTGGGGGCAGCCGTCCTACAACCCGCCGTCGCGGTTCCTGGAGGAGTTGCCGACCGAGCTGGTGCACTGGGAGCGCACCGAGGGGTCGTACACCTCGTGGGCCGGCGGGGGCGGCGGCGTCGGTGGCCGCGCGGACCGCGCGCCCGGCGCGCGTGGCAACTTCACCGGGGGTACGCCGAAGGCGGCCCAGTTGGCGCAGCGGCTCGGCGTGGACGCCAGCCGGCTGACCACGGCCAGTGAGCTGCCGCAGGGGCCGAAGGTGTCGGCCGGCGACCGGGTCAATCACCAGCGGTACGGGTTGGGGCGGGTGCTCGCCGTCGAGGGGCACGGCCCAGGTGCCCGCGCGCAGATCGACTTCGGCGACCAGACGATGTGGCTGGTGCTCCGGCACGCCCCGGTCGACAAGCTCTGACCCCGGCACGCCTGGAGACTATGGTCGCCGCACGGTGCTCAGGCCGTCGCGGACGATCGTGAGCATCCGGTCTCGGGCCGCCGGGGCGGCGGTGTCGCGCTCGCGGACCGCGCAACCGACCAGGAACGCTTTCAGGTCGGCGGCGTCGACGTCGGGACGGACCGCGCCTGCGCGCTGAGCGGCGCTGAGCAGTTCGGTCAGGACATGATTGAGGTCGTGTTCGCCCTTTGCAGCCGCGGCGGCGATGTCGAACCCGGTGCCGGAGAGCGCGTCGGCCAGTGCGCGGTTTGTCGCACCCTCGGCGGCCATGCTGGTGAGAAATTCGAACAGAGCCGGGCCTGCTTCATGAGTGGCACGCAGCTCGATCGCCCTGGTGACCAGGCGTTTGGCCACGCTCTGCACGATCGCCTCGTAGAGCGATTCCTTGGTCGGGAAGTGTCGACTGACGGTGCCGGTGCCGACGCCGGCGCGGCGGGCGATCTCGTGGATCGGCACCGTCGGCCCATCCGTGGCAAACGCATCGATCGCGGCGTGCAGAACCTTCGCCCGGTTGCGTACGCCATCGGCACGCGGCTTGCGTTGCTCGGCGATTTCGGACTCCTAAACGGGATGGTCATCCCGTATGCTCAAGCGGGATGGCGGTTCCGATTATAGGTGGTGGGCGCATTGTCCAAACCTTCGCGTGCGCGACGAGACCTGGGCCGGTGGTTGATCGGGCTGTATGCGGCGTTCGTCGTCGAGCACGCCTACGGGGCGGCCCGGTACGGCACCCCGATCAGGCTCGTCGGCCTCCTGCCGCTGGGGTTGCTACTGGTGCTGGCGCTGGCGCTGCTCGCGCGACATGCCCGCACCGGCAGCCGTCTGGCGCTCTCCGCCGGCGCGATCGTGGTCGCCGTGGCGTTCGTCGGCTTGGCCGGCCTCGTTGAGGGCGGTTTCAACCACGCCCTCAAGCTCGCGTTCCACGCCGTGGGTATGCCCGACGACAGGTTGCGGCACGTGTTCGGTGGGTTGAATTTCGTGGTGCCCGACGATGTGGTCTTCGAGGGGGTCGGCACGGCAACGCTGGGCCTGGCCGGAGCGGTGGCCTGGCACCTGGCGCAACTGCTGCGCTCCGCTCGATTGCCGGACTCCAACGCGTCGGTGCGGCGCGCCGGTGTGGCCGTCCTGGTCGCGGCGGGTGCGCTGCTCGGCGCGTACGTCACCGAGCCGCTCGGCCACGCAGGCCTTGTCACTCTCGCCATCCTTGGCACCGCCCTCGGGGTCACGCTGATGGTGGTGTCCGGGGTGGTTGGACAAACGGGATGCGCGTCCCGTATCTTCCATCTAAACGGGATGCACATCCCGTTTAAATGACGAGGGGAAGCCGCGTGAAACCGTCGCTCGTTCTGAAGGCTGTCGCGGTGCTCGACATCGTCGTTCTGGGTGCGGTGTGGCTCATCGCGCCCGGGATCGGCCTTGCTGACCACCCAGATGCCCGTTCGCTGCTTGTGGCACGGGCGCTCGGCACCGATCTGGTGGTCGTCGGTGTGATGAACTGGATCATCAGTGGCCGCGACGACGCAGCCATGCGGCCGTTCCTGCTGCCGAACCTTGTGATGCACGTGGTGCCGGCGGCAATCATCGTCACCCTGATTTTCAGCGGTGCCTTCGGTGCCGCGGACTGGCTCGGCGCCGGTCTGCACATCGCACCGGTCGTGGTGCTGACCTGGTGCCTGGCATCACCGACGCAACGACGCGCGGCACGCGCCCAGGCCCACGCCTGAACGATGCGCCGGCCGCCGGCGGCGGCACCCCCGGCCAGACCAGGTGGGTGGTGCTTCGGCACTCCTTCCTAGAGGTTGCGCTAGGACCGCGCGGGGAGTTGGCGCACGTGCGGCGGGCCGCAGCGCCGAAGGTATCGGGACGTGAACCAAGGTCTATTTTCGCTCCCCGGACGTGGCCGACACCGCATCCGGGCCGGATAGTGGACAGCGTGAGCCTGGAGATCAGAGGTATCTCATACATCGCTGGCCATAGCTCCGGCGAGGCGGTGCGCCGGGACATGCGTGCCATCCGCGAGACCCTGCACTGCACGACGGTGATGGTGATCGGCACCGATACCGGCGCGCAGATGGAGGCGGCGCGGAGCGCCCTGGACGTCGGCCTCGATGTCTACATCCGGCCGTATGTCGCCGACCGCCCGCGCCGCGAGATCCTGGCCCATCTCACGGCGACGGCCACCGCGGCCGAGGAACTACGCGTCGACTACCCGGGTCGAGTCACGCTGCTGGTCGGCAGCGAGTTCTCCCTCACCTCCCCGGGGATGGTCCCGGGACCCCGTGTCTTCATCCGGCTGCAGGTGCTGGTGCGGTGGCGACGCTTCTTCGACCGCCGGATCACCCGCAAGCTCAACGCCCTGCTCGGCGCCGCCCTGCCCGTCGCCCGCGCCGCGTTCCACGGGCCGGTCACCTACGCCGCGGGCTTCTGGGAGAAGGTCGACTGGTCCGGCTTCGACCTCGTCGGCGTCAACCTCTACCGTTTCGGCCCCGACCCCGCCGCGTACCAGCAACGGCTGCGCGCCCTGCTGCACGAGGCGGACAAACCGGTGGTCATCACCGAGTTCGGGTGCGGCGCCCACCTCGGTGCCGAGCGCCGCGGGCCCGGTTCGTTCCGGATCGTGAACTGGTTCGCCCAACCGCCCCGAGTCAGGGACGGACACGTACGCGACGAGTCCACCCAGGCGGCGTACCTGGCCGAACTCATCGACCTCTACGCCGCACACGGCGTACACGGCTGCTTCGTCTTCACCTTCGTCATGCCGGACTTCCCGCACCACGCGGACCCGCGTCGCGACCTGGACATGGCCGGCTTCGGCGTGGTGCGGGTGCCCTCCGAGGACCCGTCCCAGTGGGAGCCGAAGGAGGCGTTCCACCAGGTGGCGCGGCGTTACGAGGCAGCCGAGCGTGCCGCCGCTGGCAGCGGCACGGCTGGGTGATCCTCGATTCGCTGCCTCAGCAGCCCAGGTCCACGCCGTGCGAGCGCATGAACGGGGCGGGGTCGATCTGGTTCCACATGCCCTGGTGCACCTCGAAGTGCAGGTGCGGGCCGGTGGCGTCGCCGGTCGCGCCCTCGTAGCCGATGACCTGGCCAGCCTTGACCGCCTGCCCCACGGTGACCGCGATGCGGCTCTGGTGGGCGTAGTGGGTCAGGTACCCGTTGCCGTGATCGATGAAGACGGAGTTGCCGTACCCGTCGGACGCGTCACCGGCCTGGGTCACGGTGCCGGCGGCCGCGGCGCGGATCGGCGTACCGGAGGGCAGTGCCAGGTCGATGCCGGCGTGCAGGGTGCCCCAGCGCTGCCCGTAGCAGGAGGTGACCTCGGCTCCCGGCATCGGGTTGACCCAGGCGGGCGTGGGCTTGGTGGTCTTCTTCGGCTTCGGCTTGGCCTTCGCGGTGGCCGTCTTCGCGGGTGCCGGGCTGGCGCTGGTCGCCGACGGGGTCGGCGTGGGGCTGCCCGAGGGAGTGACCGGGGTGCTCGACTCGCGAGTCGAGCGGTCGGCCCGGCTGGCGGCCTCGTTGCGGGACTGCGCGTCGAGGGAGACGGCGGCGGGTGCCGGCTGGTCGGTGCCGGTGGTGGCGACGACGACGCCACCGAGGCCGAGGGCGAGCAGAGCGGCGGCGCCGAGCACGATGAGGCGGTTGCGCCGACGGGGGAGTTCCGGCGGCCCGGTGGGAGCGGTGTCGCGGGTGTTCTCGTTCTGGACGGGGCTGTCTTCTTGCACGGCGGACCTTCACAGTCGAGGGGCACTTGACCTCGAAATACTGGTGTCGGGCCGGGTTGGAGGCGGGATGGGGACCGGGGGCCGGGCGATGGAGGGCGGCTCACCTGCCCGGATATGACCCGCTCTGCGGTGCTACGACCGGAAAAGTGATCATGCGGTGCAGTGTCGCCGCTCACAATCTCCACTGTGACCTGGGAGACATCGGCCAACGAAAAACCGCCCGGATCGACAGATCCGGGCGGTCAACGGTCGGTACGCAACGTCAGGAGCCGGCTACCTCGCTGTAAATTGCCTCGACTTGCAGCTTGATGTCCACTCCGCGGTCCTGCAGGAACGGCACCGGGTCCATCGGCTTGCCCTTGACATGGATCTCGAGGTGCAGGTGGGTGCCGTAGGCGTGACCGGTCTGGCCGACCAGGCCGAGCTGGTCGCCCGCCTTGATCTGCTGGCCTTCCTTGACGCTCACCGCGGAGGAGTGGCCGTAGATGGCCTCGCTGCCGTCGGCGTGCTGAACGATCACGGCGTTGCCGTACCCGCCGAACCAGCCGGCCTTGGTGACCAGGCCGTCGTGGATCGCCACAAAGGGCGTGCCCTCGGCGGCGACCAGGTCGACGCCGGTGTGCATCTTGCCCCAGCGCATCCCGTAGGGGGAGTTGAAGTCGTAGCCCTGAAGCGGCAGCAGCCACACCTCGGGCTCGGCGCTGTCCTTGCTGCGGCTGTCCCGCGAGGCGCGGTCGGCGTTGTCGGCGCGGGCCTTCACGTCCTGGCTGGTGACCGACGCCTGCTTGAGCTCGTCGAGCACCTTCGGGCTGACGTCCTTGGCGTCCGGCAGGGCGCTGGCGCCGAGTGCGACGATGCCGGCTCCGACGAAAGCGGTGGTGACGACAGCGGCGTAACGGCTACGCGGTGGGGTGGGCACGCGGCGACGACCGCGATATCGATCGGGCTCAGACGACAGGCGCTGGCGCACGCACACCCTCCGTTGTCGGGGTTCCGAAGCGGCCGGTGGACGTTCGTGAAGCTCCGATGAACGTCCGCTGACCGCGTCGTCACCCGTCCATGGACCTGATGACAACCGTGGACACGTTAGCCAACCACCAGAGGAGTCACAAGCTAGAGCGAGAAATTGGCGTGTCGATCTGTCCGTTTGCGTCCATGATTGTCACGCATCGTGACGCCGAACGGTGCCCCAGATGCTGCCCGTTCGTCGCCGAGCGTGACCGGTCCGGCGGACTCGTCCGGCTTGACTGCGGGCAGCGCCGGGTCACGCCCGGGCGGCGCGGATAGCGTCGGTGCGACCACTCCCGGCCGGCAGCGGTCGCGGCGGGCACCTGTCGGGCGCGGAACCCGGATTTCCCGGGCCGGGCCCGCCGGGTTACCGTTCGTTCAGGTGAAGGCCGTGAAGCCGGTGAAAGGTGTGCGCTGATGAGCTCTCGAATTCGGGTCGTCGTCGCCAAGCCCGGTCTGGACGGCCACGACCGGGGAGCGAAGGTCGTCGCGCGCGCACTGCGCGACGCGGGGATGGAGGTCGTCTACACCGGCCTGCACCAGACCCCCGAGCAGATCGTGGAGACCGCCATCCAGGAGGACGCCGACGCGGTCGGCCTGTCCGTCCTCTCCGGCGCACACATGACGTTGTTCCGGCGGGTGCTGGAACTGCTCGGTGAGCGGGACGCCCGCGACATCGTCGTGTTCGGTGGCGGCATCATTCCGAACGGCGACATTCCCGAGCTGGAAAAGCTGGGCGTCGCGAAGATCTTCACGCCGGGCGCCACCACTCAGGCGATCGTCGAGTGGGTCCGAGAGAACGTCGCGCAGCCGGTTTCCTGAGGCTCGCCGCGACGGTCGGCTCTGGCGAGGCGGATTTGGGCACGGGGGAGGGGCCGGACGCACCCCTCACACGTCCGGCCCCTCTATGCACGATGCCCCGCCGCCACCCCTCGACCGACAGGGCATCGGCCGTATCCCGTCTTTGCGCTGCTCAGCGCTCCGACATCTGACTCAACGACGCCCCCACGGCCGGGTTACGCCACCGGGGCAACATCGCCCGGACGGTGGATGCGGACCGGGTCGTGGCCGGAAACCGGCCGCTCCCGATGTCCGGTTGTGCATTACCGCACACCACGCACCCGCTCGGTTGCCGGCGGTGCCGGCCTCGCTAGGCTGCGGCCAATGGCCTGTTTCAACTGATGACAGGCGTCAAACTGTTTTTGAACGCTGGTGGCGGCGCGACGGCGCGCCGCGGAGACGGGACGGGACGCGCAATCGTGGACCTGTACGAGTACCAGGGGCGGGACCTGTTCGAGCGGCACGGCTTGCCCGTGTTGGCCGGCGGCGTCGCCACTACCCCGGAAGAGGCCCGTGCGATCGCCGACCGCCTCGGCGGTCGCGTGGTCGTCAAGGCGCAGGTGAAGGTCGGCGGCCGCGGTAAGGCCGGCGGCGTCAAGCTGGCCGAGGGCGCCGAGGAGACGGTGGCCCGTGCCACCGACATCCTCGGCATGGACATCAAGGGCCACACCGTCCACAAGGTCATGATCACGGTGACCGCGGACGTGGCCGAGGAGTACTACTTCTCGTACCTGCTCGACCGGGCGAACCGCACCTTCCTCTGCATCGCCAGCGTGGCCGGCGGCATGGACATCGAGCAGGTCGCCGCCGACACCCCCGACAAGGTGGTGAAGGCCCCGATCGACGCCGTCAAGGGCGTGGACGAGGCCAAGGCTCGCGAGATCGTGACCGCCGCCGGTTTCCCGGCCGAGGTCGCCGACCAGGTGGTCGAGATCGCCGTCGGCCTGTGGCAGGCGTTCGTCGCCGAGGACGCCACCCTGGTCGAGGTCAACCCGCTCGCCAAGAACGGCGACGGCCGGATGCTGCTGCTCGATGCCAAGATCAGCCTGGACGAGAACGCCGCGTTCCGGCACCCGGACCACGAGGCGCTCGTGGACCAGGCCGCCGTGGACCCGCTGGAGCAGGCCGCCAAGGCCAAGGACCTCAACTACGTCAAGCTCGACGGCGAAGTCGGCATCATCGGCAACGGCGCGGGTCTGGTCATGTCGACCCTCGACGTCGTCGCGTACGCCGGTGAGCGGCACGGCAACGTCAAGCCGGCCAACTTCCTCGACATCGGCGGCGGCGCGAGCGCCGCGGTGATGGCGAACGGGCTGGAGATCGTGCTCTCCGACCCGGCCGTGAAGAGCGTCTTCGTCAACGTCTTCGGCGGCATCACCGCCTGCGACGAGGTCGCCAACGGCATCATCCAGGCGCTGGCCCTGCTGGAGCAGCGCGGCGAGCAGGTCACCAAGCCGCTCGTCGTCCGTCTCGACGGCAACAACGCCGAGGCTGGCCGGGCGATCCTGGACAGCGCGAACAACCCGCTCGTGCAGCGGGTGGACACCATGGACGGTGCGGCCGAGCGGGCCGCCGAGCTGGCAGCTGCGGGGGTCTGATCATGGCTATCTGGCTGACCAAGGACTCGAAGGTCATCGTTCAGGGGATGACCGGTTCCGAGGGTTCCAAGCACACCCGGCGGATGCTCGCCGCCGGCACGAACGTGGTGGGCGGCGTCAACCCGCGCAAGGCGGGCCAGACCGTCGACTTCGACGGCACCGAGCTGCCGGTCTTCGCGTCGGTCGCGGACGCGATGGCCGAGACCGGGGCCGACGTCACGGTCATCTTCGTGCCGCCGCAGTTCACCAAGGCCGCCGTGGTCGAGGCGATCGACGCCGCGATCGGCCTGGCCGTGGTGATCACCGAGGGCGTGCCGGTGCACGACACCGCGTCGTTCTGGGCGTACAACGTGTCCAAGGGTGAGCAGACCCGGATCATCGGGCCGAACTGCCCCGGCATCGCCTCGCCCGGCGCGTCCAACGCCGGCATCATCCCGGCCGACATCACCGGCTCGGGCCGGATCGGCCTGGTCAGCAAGAGCGGCACGCTGACCTACCAGATGATGTACGAGCTGCGCGACATCGGCTTCTCCACCTGCGTCGGCATCGGCGGTGACCCGATCATCGGGACCACCCACATCGACGCCCTGGCGGCGTTCGAGGCCGACCCGGAGACCGACGCCATCGTGATGATCGGTGAGATCGGTGGCGACGCCGAGGAGCGGGCCGCCGAGTTCATCAAGGCGAACGTCACCAAGCCGGTGGTCGGCTACATCGCCGGCTTCACCGCCCCGCCCGGCAAGACCATGGGTCACGCCGGGGCGATCATCTCCGGCTCGGCCGGCACCGCCGAGGCGAAGCAGGCGGCGCTGGAGGCGGTCGGCGTCAAGGTCGGCAAGACGCCGACCGAGACCGCCAAGCTGATGCGGGAGATCATGTCCGGCAGCTGAGCCGGCCAGGCAACACCGGAGGGGGTCGACCGCAGCCTGGTCGGCCCCCTCCGGCGTACCACCGGGGCGCCGAACGGACCGTAGGCTGCCGGCGTGCTGACAGTGCAGCGGCTGAGGGCCGACCACGCGGACGCTCTGCTGGCGTTCGAACGGGAGAACCGGGCGTACTTCGCGCGCTCGGTGCCGGATCGTGGCGACGCGTACTTTTCCGGGTTCGCCGATCGGCACCGGGCGTTGTTGGCCGAGCAGGAGGCGGGCCTGTGTCACTTCCACGTCGTCCTGACCGAGCAGGGTGACCTGGTCGGCCGGGTCAACCTCGTGGATGTCGCGCCCGGGTTCGCCGAACTCGGCTACCGGGTCGGTGAGCGGGCCGCCGGCAAGGGCGTCGCCACCGCGGCTGTCGAGCAGGTGTGCCACCTGGCCGCCGACGACTACCGGCTCGCCGGTCTCACCGCGCTGGCCACCCTCGACAACCCGGCGTCCCAGGCGGTGCTGGCACGCACCGGTTTCACCGTGACCGGTGAAACCAGCATCGGTGGCCGCCCGGCTCTGCGCTACCAGCGTCAGCTCGCTGGTCGACCGGCTCGCTCAGTCGTTGTTCCAGAACGGGTAGTTGCCGGTCGCCCGCAGGATCGCGCCGCCGATGATGTTGATCACGCCGAAGACGATGGCGAGGTAGCCGAGCAACGGTGACTGCCCGGACCGGCGGGCGTCCCGGATCGACAGGTAGCCGAAGATGATGCCCAGGATGCCGCAGCAGATCAGCCCCAGCACGATGCCCAGCACACCCCAGAGCGTGGTCCGGTCCCGTCCCCGGGCCGGTGGGGGCGGGGGTGGCGGGTATGGCGTCGTCACAGCTTCCTCCGGGCGGTCGTGGACGGCGAGCCGGCCGGACCGCGACCGGCGGACCCGACCCGGGCGGTGGCGACTCGCGCCCCCTCTGGCCGAGGCTAGACCGGACCGGGTCGCCGAGGCCCTGGTTCGGTCAACTCGTCGCCCTTCGGACGGGTTAACGGACTGCCACCGCCTTCCCGACGTGCCAGAGTAGAGCGGATGTCCCCCGTCACCCCTGACCGTCCCAGCCGTCCCGGCGGTGTGCGCGCCGACGACCGGCCGGTCGACCGTGCCGCGCCGGCCCGACGGGTGCCCGCGCCCCGCTCGGGCGGGACGCCACGCGGGCGTGCGCCGCTGCCCGTCGCCGCCGGGGTGGCCGCCTGCTGGGCCGCGCTCACCTCCTACCTGCCGGTCGCCATCGTGCTCGGCCTGGTTCAACTCGGCACGGATTCCAGCACTCTGACCAACACCCTGCGCACCGCGCTGGCCGGGTGGCTGCTCGGGCACGGCGTGCCGCTGCACACCGCGTCCGGTCCGCTGGGGCTCGCCCCGCTGGCGCTGACCGTGCTGGCGCTGTGGCGGCTGACCCGGGCCGGTGTGCACGTCAGCCGCGCGATCGGCGCCCGCGACACCCGCTCACCGCGACGGGCGCTGCTCGCCGCGGGCTCGGTCGGCATCGCGTACGCGCTGCTCGGCGCCCTCGCGGCGGTGCTGATCGGCGCCAACGGACCGGATGTGTCGGTGGTCCGGGCCGGAGTGACGTTCGCGGCGGTCGGCACCCTCGCCGCGCTGGTCGGCGCGACCCGCGTCACCGCCGTGACCCGGCTGCTCGTCACCCGGCTGCCGGCCCCGGTGCGCGACGGCGTGCGCAGCGGTCTGGTGGCCGGGCTGCTGCTGCTCGGCGCGGGTGCCGGGGCGGCCGGCCTGGCGGTGGCCACCGGCGGCGGCGACGCGGCCGACATGATCGGCGCGTACCGGACCGGGGTCGCCGGGCAGGCCGGGATCACCCTGGTCAGCGCCGCGTACGCGCCGAACGCGGCGATCTGGTCGGCCAGCTACCTGCTGGGGCCGGGTTTCGCGGTCGGCATCGACACCGCGGTCCGCACCAGCGAGGTGTCGGTCGGCGCGTTGCCGGCCGTGCCACTTCTCGCCGGTCTGCCGCGAGGTCCGGTGGACGGTCTCGGCGCTCTCCTGCTCGCGGTGCCCGTGCTGGCCGGGATGGTCGCCGGCTGGTTGCTCGCCCGCCGGGTGGCTCGACTCGCCGGTCCGGAGCGGGCCCCGCAGCGCTGGGCCGAGGTGCTGGTGCCGGCGGCGCTGGCCGGGCCGGTGGCCGGAGTGCTGCTCGGCGTGGCCGCCGCGCTGTCCGGCGGGTCGCTCGGCGCCGGCCGGCTGGCGCAGGTCGGGCCGGTGGGCTGGCAGGTCGGAGCGGTGGCGGCAGGTGTGATCGCGGTCGGCGCACTCCTCGGTGCCGCGGCCACCCGAGCGCTCACCCGCGCCCCGGCCCAGTAGGAGCGCTCAGCCCGGCCCGGTAGGCCAGGCCCCGGCCGCGTCCTCGTGCGGGTGAACGAGCGCGGGGCGCCCCGGACGAATCCGGAGCGCCCCGTCGACAGCGAGCCTGGTCAGGGCTGGCCGGGCAACGTCACCTGTGCCACGACGGACACGATGATCAACACGATGCCGAGCCCGACGGCGACCGCGCCGCAGATCAGGCCGGCCTTGGCCTGCCCGGCGTTGCTGGCCTGGCCCTGGGCGACCTTCTTCCGGGCGAGGTAACCGGTGACCACTGCCGCGATGCCGACCGGGATGCCCAGGGAGAAGCAGCAGAGCAGCGGGATCGCCGCGATACCGAGGATCATCGACACCAGGCCGAGGGTGTTGTTCTGCCCCTGCGCCTGCGGGTACCCGGCGTTCGGGTAACCCGGGGCGTTGCCGTACTGGGGCTGCTGCTGGCCGTACGGGTCCTGGTACGCCGGCGGCTGACCGTACGGCTGGCCGGAGGTGGGCTGCTGGCCGTACGGGGCCTGCGGTGCGCCGTACGGGTCCTGCTGACCGTAGGGCTGGCCCGAGGTGGGCTGCTGGCCGTACGGGGGCTGGGGTGCCGCGTACGGGTCCTGCTGACCGTAGGGCTGGCCGGAGGTGGGCTGCTGGCCGTACGGGGCGGCGGGCGGCGGGGGGGCGGTCGGGTCCTGGTTGGGCTGCTGGCCGTACGGGTCCTGACCGGGGTTACCGGGCTGCATTCGAAGAGCTCCTTGGACTGGTTCCGTCAGTTACTGCTGTGTGTTTCCATCCATGATCGCGTTCAGTCCTCCCGATGCCCAGTGCGGCAACCGGTAGACATTCTTCCCGAAGCGCAGGAAAAGGCAGTTCTTGCTCAACTCCGCGGGTCGGGCCAGCGCCGTGGCGCGGGTGGGCGGGACGTTCGGCCCGAGCGAGCGGCAGCGTACCGGGTCGATGCACGTCGACGCTGTCGAAGATCGGCGCACCGCCCAGCGGAGGGGCATCCTGACCTGCCCGATAGGGTGGCCCGGTGACCGAGCCCGCGCCTGTCGCCCGCATCGTCGTCCTCATCTCCGGCTCCGGGAGCAACCTTCAGTCGCTGCTGGATGCCGCCGCCGACCCCGCGTACGGCGCACAGGTCGTCGCGGTCGGCGCGGACCGCGACGGCATCGCGGGCCTGGACCGGGCCGACGCGGCCGGGGTGCCGACCTTCGTCGAGCGGGTCCGCGACCACGACACCCGGGAGGACTGGGACCGGGCGCTCACCGCGCACGTCGCGAAGCACCAACCCGACCTGGTCATCTCCGCCGGCTTCCTCAAGCTGGTCGGCCCGCACTTCCTCGCCGCCTTCGGTGACCGCTACCTGAACACCCACAACACCCTGCTGCCGGCGTTCCCCGGCATCCACGGTCCGCGGGACGCCCTCGCCTACGGCGTGAAGCTCACCGGGGCCACCCTCTTCTTCGTCGACGCCGGTATGGACACCGGGCCGATCGTCGCGCAGGTCGCGGTGCCGGTGCTCGACGACGACGACGTCGACACGCTCACCGAGCGCATCAAGGAAGCCGAGCGGCGCCAGCTCGTCGAGCAGGTCGGTCGCCTGGTCCGCGAAGGCTGGACCATCACCGGAAGGAAGGTCACGGTTCCGTGAGTCCCACTCAGGACGGGCGCCGCCCGATCAGGCGGGCGCTGGTCAGCGTCTACGACAAGACCGGGCTGGTCGAGCTGGCCCAGGCCCTGCACGCGGCCGGCGTGGAGATCGTGTCCACCGGCAGCACGGCGGGCACCATCGCCGCCGCCGGGGTGCCGGTGACGCCGGTGGAGACGGTGACCGGGTTCCCCGAGGTGCTCGACGGTCGGGTGAAGACCCTGCACCCCAAGGTGCACGCGGGTCTCCTCGCCGACCTGCGCAAGGACACGCACGTGGCGCAGCTCGACGAGCTGGGGGTGGCGGCGTTCGACCTGCTGGTCTCCAACCTCTACCCGTTCCAGGCGACCGTCGCGTCCGGCGCCGGCGTCGAGGAGTGCGTGGAGCAGATCGACATCGGTGGCCCGGCCATGGTGCGGGCCGCCGCCAAGAACCACGCCTCGGTCGCCGTGCTCACCGACCCGGCCGGTTACCCGGCGCTGCTCGGCGCGCTCAGCGAGGGTGGCTTCACCCTGGCCCAGCGTCGGGCGCTGGCCGCCCGGGCGTTCGCCGACATCGCCGAGTACGACGTCGCGGTGGCCCAGTGGTGTGCCCAGGAGCTGGCGCCGGCCGACGACTCCTGGCCGCAGTTCGCGGGGCTGGCGCTGCGCAAGTCGACCGCGCTGCGGTACGGCGAGAACCCGCACCAGCCGGCGGCTCTCTACACCGACCCGGACGCCCCCGCCGGGCTGGCCCAGGCCGAGCAGCTGCACGGCAAGGAGATGTCGTACAACAACTACGTCGACGCGGACGCCGCCTGGCGGGCCGCGAACGACTTCGCCGACCAGCCGGCGGTGGCGATCATCAAGCACGCCAACCCGTGCGGCATCGCGGTGGGTGCGGACGTGGCCGAGGCGCACCGCAAGGCGCACGCCTGCGACCCGGTGTCGGCGTACGGCGGGGTGATCGCGGTCAACCGGCCGGTCTCGGTCGAGCTGGCCCGGCAGGTCGCCGACATCTTCACCGAGGTCGTGGTCGCGCCCGGCTTCGACGACGGCGCGGTCGAGGTGTTGCAGGGCAAGAAGAACATCCGGCTGCTGCGGGCGCCGGCCTGGACCCCGGCGCTGGTGGAGCTGCGGCAGGTGACCGGAGGCGTACTGGCCCAGGTCGCCGACCGGGTGAACGCCCCCGGCGACGACCCGGCGAACTGGCAGTTGGCGACCGGAGAGGCCGCCGACGAGGAGCTGTTGCGGGACCTCGCGTTCGCCTGGCGGGCGGTCCGCGCGGTGAAGAGCAACGCGATCCTGCTCGCCAAGGACGGCGCCACCGTCGGCGTCGGCATGGGTCAGGTCAACCGGGTCGACTCGGCGCAGCTCGCGGTCACCCGCGCCGGCGCCGACCGGGCCCGTGGCTCGGTCGCCGCCTCGGACGCGTTCTTCCCGTTCGCCGACGGCCCGCAGATCCTCCTCGACGCCGGCGTCCGCGCCATCGTGCAGCCGGGAGGCTCCATCCGCGACGAAGAGGTCATCGAAGCAGCAAAGAAGGCAAACGTAACGATGTACCTAACGGGAACCCGCCACTTCTTCCACTAACCCCACCCCCTGTTCGCGTCGATCATGGAGTTGTGGTGCCCCGCAAAAGGGGTACCGGCCAAGAAATCGGCCACCACAACTCCATGATCGACGTGTCGGGCGGTCGGGTTAGGCCGGGAGGGGTGGGCGGAGTTCGGCGAAGTGGCAGGCCGACGGGTGCGGGTCGGCTGCTCTCGGGACCGTCTGCGGGTCTTCCTTGGCGCAGATGTCCTGGGCCTTCCAGCACCGCGTCCGGAAGTGGCATCCACTCGGCGGGTCGGCCGGGCTGGGCACGTCGCCGACCAGCCGGATCATGTTGCGCTGATCGCGGGCCTCCGGGTCCGGCACCGGCACCGCGGAGAGCAGAGCCTGGGTGTACGGGTGGGTGGCCCGCTCGTAGATCTCGTCCTCGGTGCCGATCTCCACGATCCGGCCGAGGTACATCACCGCCACCCGGTCGGCGATGTGCCGCACCACGGACAGGTCGTGGGCGATGAAGATGTACGAGAGCCCCAACTCGTCCTGGAGCTGCTTCAGCAGGTTGATCACCTGAGCCTGGATGGAGACGTCCAGCGCCGACACCGGCTCGTCGCAGACGATCACCTCGGGCCGCAGGGCGAGCGCGCGGGCGATGCCGATGCGCTGCCGCTGGCCGCCGGAGAACTGGTGCGGGTACCTGTTGATGTGCTCCGGGTTGAGCCCGACCAGGTCGAGCAACTCCTGGACCCGCTTCTGCTTGCTGCCCTTCGGCGCGGCATCCGTGTGGATCTCGAACGGCTCGCCGATGATGTCGCCGACGGTCATCCGCGGGTTCAGCGACGTGTACGGGTCCTGCATCACCATCTGCATGTTGCGGCGTACCCGACGCATCTCGCCCCCGGAGGCCTTGAACAGGTCGCGACCTTCCAGGGTGGCCCGGCCGGAGGTGGGCGTCTCCAGTCGCATCAGCAGTCGGGCGAGGGTGGACTTACCGCAGCCGGACTCACCGACCACGCCCAGCGTCTCGCCCCGACGCAGCTCGAAGCTCACCCCGTCGACGGCCTTGACCGCGCCGATCTGCCGCTGGAACAGAACGCCCTGCGTGATCGGGAAGTGCTTCACCAGGTTGTCGACGGAGAGGATCGTCTCGCCGCGGACCTTCGTGGGGTTAGCGGGCGACGCTGTCATCACGGACCTCCTGCGCGAAGTGGCAAGCGCTGGTCCGGCCGTCGCCGAGGACCAGGTCGTGCGGTACGACGTCCACGCAGACCTGCTGGACGTACGGGCACCGGGGGTGGAACGGGCAACCGGACGGGATCCGCATCAGGTTCGGCGGCAACCCCTTGATCGTCGACAGTTCCGCGCCGCGGACGTCCAGGCGCGGGATCGACTCCAACAAACCCTTGGTGTACGGGTGGGCGGGCGCCTTGTAGAGCGAGCGGACGTCGGCGTGTTCGACGATCCGGCCGGCGTACATGACCGCGATCCGGTCCGCGACACCGGCGACCACACCCAGGTCGTGGGTGATCAGGATCATCGCCATGTTGCGTTCCCGGCGCAGGTCGGCCAGCAGGTCCATGATCTGGGCCTGGACGGTCACGTCGAGCGCCGTGGTGGGCTCGTCGGCGATCAGCACCTTCGGGTCCAACGCCAGCGCCATCGCGATCATGACGCGCTGCCGCATGCCGCCGGAGAACTGGTGCGGGTAGTCGCCGATCCGCTTGGCGGCCCCCGGGATCTTGACCAGGTCCATCAGCTCGATGGCGCGACGTCGGGCGTCGGACCGGGACATCCCGGCGCGCTGACGCAGCGTCTCGCCGATCTGCCAGCCGACCGGGAACACCGGGTTCAGGGCGGAGAGCGCGTCCTGGAAGATCATCGCGATCTCCTGGCCGCGGATCTGCCGGCGCTGTTCCTCGGAGCGGGTGAGCAGGTCCTGACCCTGGTAGAGGATCTGCCCGGAGCGGACGAACGCCGGCGGGGTGTCCAGGATGCCCATGATCGCCTGGGCGGTGACGGACTTGCCCGAGCCGGACTCGCCGAGCACGGCAAGCGTCTCGCCGGCGTCCAGGTGGTAGGACACGCCGTTGATCACCCGGGCCACGCCCTCGTTGGTGCGGAACTCGACGTGCAGGTCCCGCAGCTCCAGCAGGTGGCCGCCCTCGGGCGTGGCGGAGGCGGGCGTCGGTTGAACGGTCATGGCTGTGCCTGCCTTTCGCTCGCGACCGCGGGGCTCGCTTCGCTCAGTTCTCGCGCTCGCATGAGTCACCGCAGCTTCGGGTCGAAGGCGTCACGGATCGCGTCGCCGAGCATGATGAACGCCAGCACGGTCAACGCGAGGAATGCCGACGGGACGATCAGCGGTGTGGCCGCCTCCCGCATGTGGATGCGGCCGGTGTCGATGTCCTGACCCCACGAGATGGTCGGCGCCTTCAGGCCGATGCCCAGGAAGGACAGCGTCGCCTCGGCCGCGATGAACGAGCCGAGCGCGATGGTCAGCACGACGATGACCGGGGCCAGCGAGTTCGGCAGGATGTGCCGCCACATGATCCGGCTGTTGCCGGCGCCGAGCATCCGCGCCGCCGAGACGTAGTCCTGCTCCTTGGCGGTGATCACCGAGGACCGGACCACGCGGGCGGCGGTGGTCCAACCGAGCAGGGCCAGCACGAAGACGACCGCGCCGATCCGGGCCCACTGGTTGTCGCTGGACACCCGCTTGAGCAGCACGATCGCGGCCAGCAGCAGCGGGATGCCGAGCACCACGTCGATCACCCGGGACAGCACCGCGTCGACCCAGCGGCCGAAGTAGCCGGCCAGCATGCCGATCACCAGCGCGATGATCCCGGTGCCGAGCGCCGCGAGCGCGCCGACCAGCAGCGAGGCGCGGGTGCCGTAGACCGCCCGGGAGTACGTGTCGCAGCCCTGGAAGTCGTACCCGAAGATGGCCCCGCCGGACGGCCCGGCGTGCTGCCGGGAGAGCAGGCAGTCGTTCGGGTTGTTGGCGGTGAACACCCCGGGGAGCAGCGCCATCAGGGTGAAGATCACGACAAGCGCCAGCGAGATCCAGAAGATCGGGTTGCGGCGCAGATCGCGCCAGGCGTCCCCGGCCAGGCTGCGGGGCTTGTTCGCGGCGCCGACCTGGTTGGGTGTACCCGGCTCACCCGAGGGGCCACGCCGCGCGGCCTGGTTCTCGCTGGCCGCCACAGTCTCAAAGTCACTCATGCCGCCACCTCGCTGCGCTCACTCATGCCGCCACCTCGCTGCGCTCGGCGCCGGCATGAGTGCCCAGGCACGCTGCGCTGATGATTCGTTCGCTGCGCTCACTCATAGCGGATCCTCGGATCGAGTACGGCGTACAGGACGTCCACCACCAGGTTCGAGACCAGGTAGACCACGACGAGCACGCTGACGATGCCCACCACCAGGGGGCCGTCCTCGGTGCGGATGCCACGGAAGAGGTTGAAGCCCACGCCGGGGATGTTGAAGACGCCCTCGGTGATGATCGCGCCGCTCATCAGGTTGCCCAGTTCCACGCCGAGGAAGGTGACGACCGGGATGAGCGAGTTGCGCAGCACGTGGACGACGACGATGCGGCGCTTGACCAGGCCCTTGGACCGGGCGGTCCGGACGTAGTCGGCGCGCAGGTTCTCCGCCACCGAGGCCCGGGTGAGCCGCAGCGCGGTGGCCAGCGACAGCGAGCCGAGCACGATGCCCGGCAGGAGGAGTGCGTAGAACGTCGGGTCGGAGCCGGCGGTGGGTGGGAAGAGTTGCCACCTGACGCCCAGGAAGTACTGCGCCAGGGGTGCCAGCACGATGGTCGGGATGCCCAGCACCAGCAGGGTCAGCACCAGCGTCGAGTTGTCGAAGATGCTGGCCCGGCGGATGCCGGCGAGCACACCGGCGGTGACCCCGAAGATGATCGCCACGGCGAGCGCGATGAGCGCCAGCCGGACGGTGACCGGCCAGGCCTGCTGGAGGATGTCGCCGATGTTCCGACCGGTGAGCGACTCGCCCAGGTTGCCCTGGAGCAGGTTCTTCACGTAGTCGAAGTAGCGGTAGAAGAAGCCGCCGACGCCGGTGGCGTCCAGGTGGTACCTCTCGGTCAGGTAGGCCCGTTGGGCCGGCGTCACCGGCCGCTCACCAGCGAGCGCCTGGATGGGGTCGCCCTGCCCGGCGAATGTCAGCGCGTAGACGATCAGGGTGGTCCCGAAGAACGCCAGGACCATCTGCAGTAGGCGCCGCAAGATGTAGCGGAACATGCTTAGCAGTCTCTCCGGAAATGTGCGAAAGGGTCGCAGGACGGCATCTCTGGTCGTACCCGAAATATCCGAGACGTGCCGTCCGGCCCGGGGAAGCCGGCACCACCGACGCCGGGACCGCTCTGCGACCCGACCCGGTGGTGCGGTCGGGCCACCCGGGCGTCGCCCGGGTGGCCCGCACCTTGGTCAGCTCAGCTGGCCGCTTCGATCTTGACGAGGTTGACCCGCTGGAACAGGTCCATCTGCACGTTCTTGACCTTGGACGAGTGGCCGAACACGTTCTCGCCGAAGCGGAGCGGGATCACCGGCATGTCCTTGGCCAGGATGTCCTCCGCCTGCTGGTACTTGGCGATCGCCTCGTCCTGCGTCTTGGCGGCGGAACCCTCCTTGACCAGCTTGTCGAACTCCGGGTTGCTGTAGCCGTAGTAGTTCGACGAGCCGTTGGTGCTGTACAGCGGGCCGAGGTAGTCCTCCATGGTCGGGTAGTCCATGACCCAACCCATCCGGAAGGCACCCACCGGCGTCTTCTTCTCGACCTTGGTGAGCAGGTCGGCGAACTTCGGCTCGGCCGAGCCGACGGCGTCCACACCCAGGTTGGCCTTGAGCTGGTTGACCGTGGCGTCGACCCAGTCCTTGTGACCGCCGTCGCCGTTGTAGGAGATGACGATCTTCTTCGGGCCGCCGGCGGCCTGGTAGAGCTTCTTGGCCTCGGTCGGGTTGAACTCGCCCGCCTTGCCCGTGGTGTTCTCCCGGTAGCCCGGCAGGACCGGCGAGACGAAGGAGCGTGCCGACGTCTGCGAGCCCTTGAAGACCGACTTGGTGATCTCGTCACGGTCGATCGCCATCGAGATGGCCTTGCGCACGTCCGGGTTGGCGTAGTCCTTGTCGAACGTCGGGAACGCGAGGAACTGGAACGACGACATCGGACTGGTCTGGTACCGGTCGCCCAGGTCGCTCGGCGCGGTGCTCAGGCTCTCGGTCGGGATCGTCGGCAGCACGTCCAGGTTGTCCGCCTGGACATCCGCGTAGGCCGCGGTGAGCTGCTGGTAGATCCGGAACTCGACGTCCTTGACCTTGGGCTTCTCACCCGGGTACGCGTCATAGCGCTCGACGTCGATCTTGCTGTCGTGCTGCCAGGTGCCCTTCATCTTGAAGGGACCCTGCCCGATCGGCGCCTGCTCGAAGCCGTCCTTGAGCACACCCGGGGCCGTGAACGCGGCCTTCGGCAGTGGGAAGAACGCGTTGTAGCCGAGCGTGGTCTTGAAGTCGATGTACGGGGCGGACAGCGTCACGGTGAACGTGCTGTCGTCGACCTTCTTCAGGCCGGACATCTCCTTGGCCTTCGGCGCCTTGCCCTGGAGGTCGGCGTAGCCAGCGATCTTGTCGAAGAAGGCGTTGGCGTCCTGACCGTTGGGGGCGTACGCGCCGTAGTTCCAGGCGTTGATGTAGTCCTCGGACGTGACCTTCTCACCGTTGTGGAAGGTGAAGCCGTCCTTGAGCTTGATCGTCCAGACCTTGTTGTCGGACGAGGTGATCGACTGCGCGGCGACCTCGTACGGCTTGTTCTGGGCGTCGTAGTCGACGAGCGGGCTGAACAGGCCGGCGATCACCTGTGACCCGGACGTCTCGGTGGTGTTCGTGGGAACCAGGTGCTTCGGCTCGGCGATCTGGATGCTGACCGCCGACGTGCCGTTGCCGCTGGATCCACCGTCTCCGCCGCTGCCGCAGGCCGCGAGGCCCAGCGTCACCGCGAGCGGGAGGGCGGTCCAGGCGGCGAGTCTACGAACTCGCATTGAGCCTCCTCATCTCCTCACGCTGCGCAGTCAGGCCCGACGCTGGGTTACGCTGCGCAACAAGCGGCAACGGTAGGTCGGCGACCGGCTGTCGGCAACGAGGCGGTTGCGGGTGGGTAACGTTCCGGCACGCCAGGGGTTGCCGAAGGTCAGCCGACCTGCTAGCAGATTTCGGGTAAACGCCTTCCAGCTGCGAAAATGCGGCCGGTCAACGCGCCCAATGGGGCAACCTCGGCCAGCCTGGTGGCCTCTTGACTCGCCGTCCGGTACCTGCCGCACTTTGCCGCCCTGTCTGGTTCGACGGTGACGAAATCCACGATCTGTGACTGAGAGTGACTAGCGCCACGTAACGGAAAGTCACAAGCTGTCGCCGGGGGCGGAGCCGGTGGCGCCGGAGGTCGTCCGAACGCCGAAGCGGTGGCCGTGAGACGATCTGGTGGTGACGGCGACGCTTCTGGACGGCAAGGCAACCGCGGCGGAGATCAAGGACGAGCTGCGGATACGGGTGAAGGCACTCGCGGAACGCGGCATCACCCCCGGGCTCGGCACGGTCCTGGTCGGGGCGGATCCGGGCAGCCAGGCGTACGTCAACGGCAAGCACCGCGACTGCGCCGAGGTCGGCATCGCCTCGATCCGGCGGGAGCTGCCCGCCGACGCCACCCAGCAGCAGGTCGACGACGTGCTGGCCGAGCTGAACGCCGACCCGGCGTGCCACGGCTACATCGTCCAGCTGCCGCTGCCGGCCCACCTCGACACCCAACGGGTGCTGGAGTCGATCGACCCGGACAAGGACGCCGACGGCCTGCACCCGGTCAACCTGGGCCGGCTGGTGCTCGGCTACGACGGCCCGCTGCCCTGTACTCCGCGCGGCATCGTCGAGTTGCTCCGCCGCCACGACGTGGCCCTGCGCGGCGCCACCGTGGCCGTGGTCGGTCGGGGCAACACCGTTGGTCGGCCGCTCGGCCTGCTGCTCACCCGCCGCAGCGAGAACGCCACGGTCACCCTCTGCCACACCGGCACCCTCGACCTCGCCTCGCACACCCGGGCCGCCGACATCGTCATCGTCGCCGCCGGCGTACCGGGGCTGCTCACCGCCGACATGATCAAGCCGGGCGCGGTGGTGGTCGACGTCGGTATCACGCGGGTGATCGGCGCGGACGGCAAGGGCCGCTACACCGGCGACGTGGACCCGGAGGTGACCGAGACGGCCGGCGCCCTGGTCCCCATGCCCGGCGGTGTCGGGCCGATGACCCGGGCCATGCTGCTCACCAACGTCGTCGAGCGCGCCGAGCGCGGCTGACCCACACGTCCGCAGCGCCGAACCAGGACGGCGGTGACGTTCGCCCCATCCCGGCGATGGCCGCCGCCCCTGGCCTGATCGGTGCCAGGATGACTGATACGGTCCGGAAAACCGACTGGTATCAGGGAGTGGGACGACCATGGGTAAGAAGGTCACTGTCGTCGGGGCTGGCTTCTACGGCTCCACCACCGCACAGCGCCTGGCCGAGTACGACGTCTTCGACACCGTAGTGATCACCGACATCGTGGAGGGCAAGCCCGCGGGCCTCGCGCTCGACCTCAACCAGTCCCGGGCCATCGAGGGCTTCGAGACCAAGGTCGTCGGTGTCACCACCGGCCCCAACGGTGAGGGCTACGAGCAGATCGAGGGCTCCGACGTCGTCGTGATCACCGCTGGTCTGCCGCGGAAGCCCGGCATGAGCCGGATGGACCTGCTGGAGACCAACGCCAAGATCGTTCGTCAGGTCGCCGAGAACGTGGCCAAGTACGCCCCGAACGCCGTCGTCATCGTGGTCTCCAACCCGCTGGACGAGATGACCGCGCTGGCGCAGCTCGCCACCCAGTTCCCGAAGAACCGGGTGCTCGGCCAGGCCGGCATGCTCGACACCGCCCGGTTCAGCAACTTCGTCGCCGAGGCGCTGAACGTGCCGGTGGCGTCGGTACGCACGCTGACCCTGGGCTCGCACGGCGACACCATGGTCCCGGTCCCGTCGAAGAGCACCGTCAACGGCAAGCCGCTGCGTGACGCGATGCCCGCCGAGCAGATCGAGGAACTGGTCGTCAAGACCCGCAACGGTGGCGCCGAGGTGGTCGCGCTGCTCAAGACCGGTTCGGCGTACTACGCCCCGTCCGCCGCCGCGGCCCGGATGGCGAAGGCCGTCGCCGAGGACTCCGGCGAGGTCATGCCGGTCTGCGCGTGGGTCGACGGTGAGTACGGCATCTCCGGTGTCTACCTCGGTGTCGAGGCCGCGATCGGCGCCGAGGGCGTCAAGCGCGTCGTCGAGACCGACCTGGACGCCGACGAGCGCGCCAGCCTCCTGGCGGCCGCCGAAGCCGTCCGCGCCAAGCAGGGCGACGTCTCCAGCATGTAGTTCCCCGAGACACCGCTTCAGCGAAGGGCGCGCCGGCTTCGCCGGCGCGCCCTTCGCCGTCCCCACAGTCCGCACAGCCCCCAACCCCGGACCCGGGCGGGCTCATCGAGCAGGTTGATCAAGAGGTTTGCGTCAGGAATCGCGGTTCTGGTGACGCGAACCTCTTGATCAACCGCAGAGGATTGGTCGGACCGCCGCGTGGTCAGACGGTGGTGAAGGGGGCGCTGAGATGGGGGGTGGCCAGGAGGGTGGGGGAGTGGGTGCGCAGGGTGGTCAGCCGGGAGGTGCGGGCTCGTTCCGGGTCCTCCTCGTGGGCGTACGCCAGGTCGGGGTCGACCAACTGCACCATGTGCACCAGCAGGTCGCCGGTGAGCAGCAGCCGCTCGTCGGCGGAGGTCACCAGCACCGACTGGTGGCCGGGCGTGTGGCCGGGAGTGGAGAGCAGGCGTACCGCCGGGGTGAGGGTGGTCTCGCCGTCGACCACCCGGAGCTGGCCGGCGGCGCGCAACGGCGCGACCAGGCCGGCCGGCAGCGCCGGATTGAGTGTCTCCGCCGCGTCGAGATCGGCCCGCTGCACCAGGTAGCTCGCGTTCGGGAAGTACGGCCGGCCGGGGTTGCCGGTCACGGCCCAGCCGATGTGGTCGGTGTGCAGGTGGGTGAGCACGACGGTGTCGACGTCCGCGGGGTCGATGCCGGCGGCGGCCAGTTCGGTGGGCAGCCGCCCCGGTACGGGCGCCCAGCTCGCGGCCAGTGAGTCGGCCGGGCCGATGCCGGCGTCGACAAGGGTGACCGGCCCGTCCCCGGAGCGGATCGCGAAGCTGCGAAACGGCAGCCACCACTGCCCGTCGGCGGTCACCGCCCCCGGGTCGCGTCGGTCGGCCTCCCGCCAGTGGGCTGCCGTGGCGTGTGGAAACGCCTCGGTGCGAGGTTGGAAGAAAGCTCCCTCGGAGTCGATGAGCGCGGTGACCGTGATAGACCCGAGGGTGCGGCTCAGTGGCATCGGGCGATGGTGCCAGGGAATTCTGTGCCGTGCAGCCCGCTTCCACCGGCCGACCGAGGCCGGGTGGGGGCTGCCCGTCCAATTGCAGTACGCTCGTACTGCTTGAGCACGTGTCCCCCGAGAGGAGCGCCGGCCGATGGCGAAGATCAAGGTAAACAACCCGGTCGTGGAGCTCGACGGCGACGAGATGACCCGGATCATCTGGAAGCAGATCCGGGAGCAGCTGATCCTGCCCTACCTCGACGTCGACCTGCACTACTACGACCTGTCGATCCAGCACCGCGACGAGACCGACGACCAGGTCACCGTTGACGCCGCCAACGCCATCAAGGAGCACGGCGTCGGCGTCAAGTGCGCGACCATCACCCCGGACGAGGCCCGGGTGGAGGAGTTCGGCCTGAAGAAGATGTGGCGGTCGCCCAACGGCACCATCCGCAACATCCTCGGCGGCGTCGTCTTCCGTGAGCCGATCATCATGTCCAACGTGCCGCGGCTGGTCCCCGGCTGGACCAAGCCGATCATCATCGGCCGGCACGCCCACGGTGACCAGTACAAGGCCACCGACTTCGTCGTCCCCGGCCCGGGCACGGTGACCATCACCTACACCCCCGCCGACGGCGGCGCGCCGATGGAGATGGAGGTCGCCAACTTCCCCGGCGGCGGCATCGCCATGGGCATGTACAACTACGACGAGTCGATCCGGGACTTCGCCCGGGCGTCGTTCCGGTACGGGCTGGACCGCAACTACCCGGTCTACCTGTCCACCAAGAACACCATCCTCAAGGCGTACGACGGCCGGTTCAAGGACATCTTCGCCGAGGTGTTCGAGACCGAGTTCAAGGACGAGTTCGCCGCCGCCGGCATCACCTACGAGCACCGGCTCATCGACGACATGGTCGCCGCCGCGCTCAAGTGGGAGGGTGGCTACGTCTGGGCCTGCAAGAACTACGACGGTGACGTGCAGTCCGACACCGTCGCGCAGGGCTTCGGCTCGCTGGGTCTGATGACCTCCGTCCTGCTCTCCCCGGACGGTCGTACCGTCGAGGCCGAGGCCGCCCACGGCACGGTCACCCGGCACTACCGGCAGTACCAGAAGGGCGAGAAGACGTCGACGAACCCGATCGCGTCGATCTACGCCTGGACCCGGGGCCTGGCCCACCGCGGCAAGCTGGACGGCACCCCGGCGGTCACCGAGTTCGCCAACACGCTGGAGCAGGTCATCGTCGACACCGTCGAGGGCGGCCAGATGACCAAGGACCTGTCCCTGCTCATCTCGCGCGACGCCCCGTGGCTGACCACCGACGAGTTCATGAACGCGCTCGACGAGAACCTGGCCCGCAAGATCGCCGCCTGATCCAGGCGTACCGCATCATCGGAGCCCGCCGGCGTCTCAGCCGGCGGGCTTCGGCGTGTCCGGCGCTGACGCGCCGGGTGGCGTCACCGCCGTCGGCGCGCCTCGTTGACCAGGATGGACGAGATGCCAGTCGCGTCCGAGGAAGGTTGACCACGGTCGACCCGCGGCACCCGTGCGCCGATCAGCCAGCCTTCCCGGCTGTGCCGTGCACAGCCAGCCGTCCCTTCCCTGCGGGGGGCCCTGTCCCGGGCCCCCCGCGCCCTGTTTCCGTCGCTCACCGGCAGGGTCGGAAAGCAGCTCGGCTCAGACGGCGCGCAGCAGTTCGGCGGCACGCTCGGGGGAGATGTCGTTGATGAAGACACCCATCCCGGACTCGGAGCCCGCCAGATACTTCAGCTTGTCCTTGGCCCGCCGGATGCTGAACAGCTGCAGGTGCAGGTGGCCGAACTCGCGGTCGATGCGCACCGGCGCCTGGTGCCACGCCGAGATGTACGGCATCGGCATGTCGAACAGACCGTCGAAGCGGCGCAGTAGATCCAGGTAGAGCGGCCCGAAGGCATCCCGCTCGCTGTCACTGAGCGCCGGAATGTCGGGTACCACCCGGTGTGGCGCGACGTGCACCTCGAACGGCCAGCGGGCGGCCGCCGGGACGAACGCCGTCCAGTGTTCGTTCTCGGCGACCACCCGGTCGCCGGTCGCGCGCTCGGCGGCCAGCACGTCCGCGTACAGGTTGCCCCCGCCGGTCCGTTCCGCGTGCCGGCGTGCCGCGGCGAGCAGCGCGCGGGTGCGCGGCGTCACGAAGGGGTACGCGTAGATCTGCCCGTGCGGGTGGTGCAGCGTGACGCCGATCTCGACGCCCCGGTTCTCGAAGCAGAAGATCTGCTCCACGCCGGGCAGTTCGCCGAGCACCTCGGTGCGGTCGGCGAGCGCGTCCAGGACGGTGCGGACCCGGCTCGGCGGCAGGCTGGCGAAGGAGGCGTTGTGGTCCGAGGTGAAGCAGACCACCTCGCATCGGCCGACTCCCGGTCGGACAGGCGTGAACGGGGTGATCTCGCCGGGCTCCTCGGCGACGCGGCCACTGAGCGACGGGAACCGGTTCTCGAAGACCACCACGTCGTAGTCGGGCGCGGGGACCTCGGTCAGCCGATCACCCACCGACGGGTCGAGGGGGCACTCGTTCGCCGGGGGGAGGAAGGTGCGGGTCTGCCGATGCACGGCCACCGCCACCCACTCGTCGGTCAGCGGGTCGTAGCGCAGTTGGGACGCGGGGGGCGGCGGCGGCAGGTCCCGGCGGTCCGGCTGGTCGCGGACCGCGTCGTCGCGCTCGTCGAAGTAAATCAGTTCCCGGCCGTCGGCCAGGTCGATCGCGGTGCGTTTCACTGCGCCGCCCCCTCACTCGTCGGCGTGCGCGTCGCGCGGCCCGCCCCGGTCGCTTCTACCATGATCAATTCGCCCACCTGTTCGCCGAGTACCCGCCGTGCGGGCGCAGGCAACCGGTCGTCGCTGACGAGTACGTGTGCTGCCGCCAGCTCGACGATCGAGGAGATGCCCACCGTGCCCCACTTGGTGTGGTCGGCCAGCACCACCAACCGGTCCGCCGCGGCCACGAGCGCCCGGTCGGTCTCCGCCTCCATGAGGTTCGGGGTGGTGAAGCCGGCCCGCTCGGTGATGCCGTGCACGCCCAGGAAGAGCAGATCCAGGTGCAGTGCCCGGATCGCCCCGACCGCGAGTGGGCCGACCAGCGCGTCCGACGGCGTGCGGACGCCCCCGGTGAGCACCACCGTCTGGTCCGGTCGGCCACCGGCGTGCAGGATCTCGGCCACCGGCAGCGAGTTGGTCACCACGGTCAGGCCGGGGACGTCCACCAGCTTGCGGGCCAGCTCGGCGGTGGTGGTGCCGGCGGAGAGCGCGACCGCCGCGCCCGGCCGGACCAGTTGGGCCGCCCGATCCGCGATGGCCGCCTTCTCCACCAGTTGGCGGACCGACTTGGCGGAGAAACCCGGCTCGTCGGTCGAGCTCGGCCCGGCTGCCGTGGCGCCGCCGTGCACCTTGGCCAGCAGGCCCCGCTCGTGCAGCGCCTCCAGGTCACGACGGATGGTCATGTCGGAGACGCCGAACTCGGCCGCCAACTCACTCACGCGGACGCCGCCGGTGGACCGGACCCGCTCCAGGATGGCCGCCTGCCGCTGCTGAGCGAGCATTCGCCGTGCCTCCCGGAGGTCCCCGTACTCTCACGCGGTCAAACGTGTTCCAACAAAGACGAACACTAGCGCGGAGCGAGCGGCGGCCGGACAGCGGCTACGGAAACACCTCAGGAAGAGGCGATCTTCAGCTCCACCCACCCGGTCTCGGTGAGCTGGTGCAACACGGCCTGAACGGCGTCCGCGACGCTGAGATCGCTGGTGTCCAGCACCAGGTCGGCGTCGCTCGGCTCCTCGTACGGGTCGTCGATACCGGTCATGCCGGTGAGCAGGCCGGCCCGCGCTCGCGCGTACAGGCCCTTGCGGTCCCGGCGCTCACACACCTCCAGCGGGGTGGCGACGTGCACCAGCACGAAACCCGCCCCCGCGGCCAGGGCCATCTCGCGGGCGGCGGCACGGGCCGCCGCGTACGGGGCGATCGGGCAGCAGATGCCCACCCCCCGGTGCCGGGCGATCTCGGCGGCCACCCACCCGATCCGCCGGACGTTCATGTCCCGGTCGGCCTTGCTGAAGCCCAGCCCGGCGGTGAGCTCCCGGCGCACCACATCCCCGTCGAGCAGGGTCACCGTGCGGTCGCCGCTCTCCCGCAGCGCGTCCGCCAGCCCGCGCGCGATCGTCGACTTGCCGGAGCCGGAGAGGCCGGTCAGGAAGACCACCAGCCCCCGGTGCCGGCGCGGTGGCCGGGCCCGGGTCAGCTCCCTCGCCACGGCCGGCGGGGTGTGCCACTCCGGCAGGGGGAAGCCCCGATCCAGCAGGTCCTCGATCTCCTGCTGGGTCAGCGCGAGCCGACGGTTGCGCGGAGGGATGTCCTCCCGCCAACGCCACTGCCCGTCCCTGTTGTCGTAGGCGAGTTCCCGTGGCACCAGCACCCGCAACCCGGCGCCGGACAGCATCTCCCCGGTGGAGAGTAGGTGGGTGACCCCGTACGCGGCGGAGACCCGGGCGCGCAGCAGCGCGTCGCTGATCTCCTCCCGGCGATGCGACAGCGGCACCGCGATCACGGTGGCGGGCGGCATCCGGTCCCGGGCGGCGAAGATGATGCGGACCAGTGCCTCGGGCGGAAGCCCTCCGACGCCGCCCTCACCGACCGGGATCATCACGAGCAGGTGCGCGGCCAGCGTGCGGGCTGCGTGGGCGATCTGAGCGAGCTGGGGACGGTGCAGCGGCCGGTCGGCGATCACACCGAGCACCCGGCCCGGGGGCAGCAGCGCGCGGACCTCCTCCGGGCTGCGACGCAGTCGCTGGAACGGGCCGTGGCCACCGTCGCCCAGCCGCCGGACCTGGCCGCCAACCCCGGCGACGCCCTCGCGTACCGGCCAGACGTCCGCCACGTCCAGGGCAGCCGCCGGCGCGCCCTCGCCGTCGGTCAGCACCAGCGCCCGGCGGGCCGGGTCGCGCGGGTCGAAGCCCTGAGCCAGGGCGGTCGGCACCTGGAGGGTAACCGCGACCTGCCACGGCGTGCCGTCGGCCAGTTGGCCGCGCCGGCTGACCGACACCAGGTCGGCACGGGTCATGAAACCGGTCAGGGGGGAGTACGCACCGGTCAGCAGCAGCTCCAGGTCAGCGAGCTCACCGGGACGCGGCGTGTACGCCGGTGCGTCCTGCAGCACCTCGTCGGGCAGCACCCAGCCGTTGCTCATCCACACCCCCCACTCGCTGACCGGCACACAGTTTCGCAGCCGACCGTCGATCGGTCGAGGCCGCCACTCCACGATCCGGCCGGGCGGATCAACACCGGATCCGCCGACCACTGCGGACCTCACCCCGAACCGGTTGTGGTCGGTGCGGAGGACGGACTCGCTCGACATCCAGGTGACGCGGGCACGACTCCCGACAGGCCGGGAGATGAATGGTGTCACCCCGGATCGCCGTTTCCCGAGGCGGGGTCGCGCCGGACGCGCTACCGGCGGCAACGGTTCCACCACCCTCGGCGGGGGACCCTAAGGGTCTGTCGGGGCAAGGATCAGGGAAGCGCCGGGGGCGCGCCGGTGTCCGTGGTGGGCGTCGACTCCCTACGCTGGCAGCGTGACACTGATCGCGACCCAGTCGCTCACCAAGACGTACGGAGGTCGGGTCACCGCGCTCGCCGACCTCACCGTCGCCGTCGAGCCCGGGATCATCGGCCTGGTGGGCGCGAACGGCGCCGGAAAATCCACGCTGATCAAGATCCTGCTCGGCCTGATCGCCCCGACCAGCGGTCAGGTCTCGGTGCTCGGCATCGACCCGTCCGCCGATCCGGCGGCGGTCCGTGCCCGCGTCGGTTACATGCCCGAGCACGACTGCCTCCCACCCGACCTGTCCGCCGCCGAGTTGGTCACCCACCTCGGGCGGATGAGCGGCCTTCCCCGCACCGCCGCCCGCGAGCGAGCCTCGGAGGCCCTGCGGCACGTCGGGCTCTACGAGGAGCGTTACCGCCCGGTGGGCGGCTACTCCACCGGCATGAAGCAGCGCGTCAAGCTGGCCCAGGCGCTTGTGCACGACCCCGATCTGCTGCTGCTCGACGAGCCGACCAACGGTCTGGACCCGGCCGGCCGGGACGCCATGCTGGCGCTGGTGCACCGGATCGGCACCGAGTTCGGCATCTCCGTGCTGGTCTGCTCGCACCTGCTCGGCGAGGTCGAGCGGATCTGCGACACGCTCATCGCCATCGACGGCGGCAAACTGCTGCGCGCCGACCACATCTCCGCGATGACCACGGCCACCGACGTGCTCGCCGTGGAGGTCAGCGAGGGCACCGAGGAGCTCGCCGCCCGGCTCACCGAGCTGAAGCTGCCGGTCGCGCGGGACGGGCGACTGCTGCTCGTGCCACTCGCCGACGACGGCACCTACGACCTGATCCTCGGCGCGGTCGCCGAACTGGACCTGCCACTGCACCGACTGGACCAGCGCCGGCACCGGGTGGCCGAACTCTTCGCCACGAGGGAGCTCTCCCATGCCTGAGCCGACCGCAGCCGCCGTGCGCCCCGCGCCGACAGGCGTCATCCACGACATCGGCTACCAGCGCTACGAGGGCCCGAGGCAGGGCCGCCGGCAGGTCTTCGGCGCGCTCTACGGGCACGGGTTGCGCACCGTGTTCGGCTTCGGGCGCAGCGCCAAGGCCAAGATCTTCCCGTGGCTGGTGGTCGGCATCGTCAGCCTGGTCGCGGTGGCCCTGGCCGCGATCCGCAGCCAGATCGGCGAGCCGGTCGCCACGTACGCCCAGTTCGCCGACGCGATGAGCTGGCTGGTCATCTTCTTCGTCGCGGTGGCCGCGCCGGAGCTGGTCTCCCGGGACCTGCGCAGCGGCGTCCTGCCGCTGTATTTCTCCCGACCGCTGCCCCGCAGCGACTACGCGCTGGCCAAGCTGCTGGCGCTGGTCACGGCGCTCTGGCTGCTGCTCGGGGGGCCGCAGTTGCTGATGTTCCTGGGTGCCGCGTTCACCACCAAGCAGGGCATGCGCGGGGTCTGGAACGAGCTGCTCGACCTGCTGCCCGGCCTGCTCTACGCCGGGCTCTGGGCGGTGGTCTTCGCCTCGATCGGCCTGCTGGTCGCCTCGCTGACCGGCAAGCGGGCCTTCGCCGCCGGCGGCGTGGTCGCGGTCTTCCTGATGACCACCCCGATCGTGGGCGTGCTGAGCATCCTGCCGTCGCAGACGGCCAACGAGCTGGCCGGGCTCGCCTCGCCCTCCACGCTGGTGCAGGGGGTGGGCATCTGGTCGCTGGGTGACCTGCTGGTCGAGGGCGATCCGGGCGAGATGCTGATCGGCGGGTTCGGCCTGGTCTACGCCCTGGCCGCGGTGCTGTTGGTCGCCGGCGCGACCGCCCTCCTGCTGGTCCGCTACCGGAAGGTCGCCTCCTGATGAGCACGCTGAACCTGACCGGGGTGTCCCGGTGGTACGGCAACGTGGTCGCGGTCAACGACATCAGCATGGCCCTGGGGCCGGGCGTGACCGGGCTGCTCGGCCCGAACGGCGCCGGCAAGACCACGCTGCTGCACATGATGGCCGGGTTCCTCTCCCCGTCGCGCGGCACGGTGACGCTGGACGACGAGCCGACCTGGCGCAACCCGGACGTCTACCGACGGTTGGGGCTGGTCAGCGAACGGGAGGCGGTGCAGGGCTTCCTCACCGCGTACGAGTTCGTGCTGGCCAGCGCGAAGCTGCACCGGCTGGCCGATCCGGCGGCGGCCGCCCGGCGGGCGATCGATCTGGTCGAGTTGGAGTCGGCGCAGAGCCGTCGGATCGGCACGTACTCCAAGGGCATGCGCCAGCGGGCCCGCGTGGCCGCCGCGCTGGTGCACGACCCGCAGGTGCTGCTGCTCGACGAGCCGTTCAACGGGATGGACCCGCGCCAGCGGCTGCACATGATGCAGTTGCTGCACACGCTCGGCGACGCCGGCCGGACCATCCTGTTCAGCTCGCACATCCTGGAGGAGGTCGAGCAGGTCTCCGGGACGGTGCAGGTGATGGTGGCCGGGCGGTTGGCGGCCTCCGGCGACTTCCGGACCATCCGCCGGTTGATGACCAATCGCCCACACGTCTTCGCGGTGCGTTCCACGGACGACCGGGCGCTGGCCGTCGCGCTGATCGCCGAGCCGTCCGTCAGTGGGGTCGAGCTGGACCCCACCGGCCTGACCGTGCGGGCCGGTGACTACGGCGCCTTCACCCGGGCACTGCCCCGGATCGCGCTCAAGCACGGCATCCGGGTGCGCCAACTGGTGCCGTCCGACGAGTCTCTGGAGAGCGTCTTCTCCTACCTGGTGGAGGCCTGACATGTCGACAATTACCTGGATCACCGCGCGTGGGCTGTTCGGCAGGCGTCGGTTCCTGCTGCTGCTTCCGCTGCCGTTGGTGCTGCTCGGGCTGGCCGTGCTCTGCCGGTCGCTGGGGGTGGACCCGGGCGAGTGGGGGCCGCCGGTGCTGGTCGGCCTGGGGCTGGCCGTGGTGCTGCCGGTGGTCGCGCTGATCATCGGTACGGGCGTGTTGGGTGCCGAGATCGACGACGGCACGGTCGTGCACATCCTGACCAAGCCGCTGCCGCGCTGGCAGATCGTGCTGCCGAAGCTCGCGGTCGCCGCCGGGGTCAGCGCGGCCACCGTCGCGGTGCCGCTCTACGTCGCGGGCGTGCTCGCCAATTCGGTACGCCTCGGACTGGCGCTGGCGGTCGCGGCGACGCTCGGCGCGCTGGCGTACTCGGCGTTGTTCCTCGCCCTCAGCCTGGTCACCAGGCGGCCGGTGCTGCTCGGCCTGGTCTACGTGCTGATCTGGGAGGGGCTGCTGGGCAACTTCGTCAGCGGCACCAAGGTGCTCTCCATCCAGCAGTACGTGATCGCCCTCACCGACCGGATCGCCCCCACCGGGCTGTTGGAGACCACCGTGTCGGTGCCGGTCGCCTCGGTGATGACCGCGTTGGTCAGCGTCGGCTTCACCGTGCTGGCCATCGACCGTCTGCGTTCGTTCAGCGTGGCCGGCGAGACGAGCTGAGACCAGTGCCCAACGGTGATCCGGCCAGCCACACCTCGGCGGTAGGGCTGGCCGGATGGACCGGTCGGCCCCCGTCGGGCCAGGCTGTTGGGTGTGAGCGTCGAAGCGGAGCGGACGTCGTTGGCTGAGCCGTACTCCCGGAGCAGCCGGCCCTGGCTGACCAGTCTGGCGGTTGCCGGGCTGGCCTGTGCCACGGTCGCGACGGCTGCCCAGGGCAGCGGGCAGTTCCACTGGTGGGCCGTGTTCATCCTGATCCCGGCCGCGTTGATCGCGGCCAGTGGCGGCCCGTTGCTGGCTCGGGGCGGTGGCCGGGCCTTCGCCGGCTACATGCTCGCCTGCGTCGGCACCATCGTGTTCGCGGTGGGCGCGCTGCTGATGTTCGGTGTCATGGGGCGGGGTTGGCCGTTGCTCGTGGTGCTGCCCTGCCTGGCGGTCGCCGGCACCTACGGTTGGCGGGCGGCCCACCCGCTGGCCCGTGGCCTGCACCGTGCGGTGGCCCTGCTCGCGCTGACCGGCGCGATGCTCGGGCTGACCCTGCAAGCGATCCGGGTGAACCTGATCGACCTGGAGACCGGTTGGTGGGGTGCGTTCATGATGCTGGCCGGCGCCATCGTGCTGGGCAACGCGGGCGAGCTGACCCGACACCGGATGCCGTACCGCCTCCAGGCGATCACCCTGCTGGTGGGGCCCTCCGTGGTCGCTTTCCTGCTCGGGCTGCGTTTCCTGCGCGGCTGGTGACGCCCGTCCGCCGCCGCCCCGGGGGGTGGCGGCGGCGGACGCGGCTCAGAACGCGCAGGCGATGACGAGTTCCGGGGTGCGGTCGGGGAGCAGGTCGAGTTTGCCGATCCGACCGGCCGCCCGGAGGTCGTCGGCGACGAGGGTGAGCTGCTCCAGGAGGGCCGCGGGGCCGAGCGCCTCGGCCAGCGGCACCTCCGCCCTCATCGACAGCTTCCGCTCCGACTTGGCCCGTCGCACCTGACTCAACGCGTCGCCGGCGAGCCGCAGCAGGGCCGGGTCACCCGACCCCTCGATCGACCGGGTCACCTCGTAGGTGGTGGGCCACGTCGCGCGGTGCACCGAGCCGTACCGCCACCACGACCAGATTTCCTCGGTCACGTAGGGCAGCACCGGGGCGAACAGTCGTAACTGCACCGAGAGCGCCGAGGCCAGCGCCGCCCGCGCCGAGTCCGCGGCCGCGCCGGTGCCGTACGCCCGCTCCTTGACCAACTCGATGTAGTCGTCGCAGAACCGCCAGAAGAACGCCTCGGCCGCCTGCAACGCGGCCGTGTGGTCGTACGCGTCGAGGGCGGTGCTCGCGGCGGTGACCACGGTGGTCAGTTCGGCGAGCATGGCCCGGTCCAGTGGCGTGGTCGCCGACAGCTCCAGGTCGCGGCGCGGCGTCGGACGCGCCGAACTGGAGTTGTCCAATGGGGCGCGGAGCGCGTCCGCCGCCCCCAGCCCGAGCACGAACTTGGACGCGTTGAGCAGTTTGGTGGCCAGCCGACGGCCGATCTTGATCTGCGCCGGGTCGAAGGCCAGGTCCATGCCGGGCTTGCCGCTGGCCGCCCAGTAGCGCACCGCGTCCGAGCCGTGCTGCTCCAACAGGGCCAGCGGGGTGACCACGTTGCCCTTGGACTTGGCCATCTTCTTGTGGTCCGGGTCGAGGATCCAGCCGGAGAGCACGGTGTCCCGCCAGGGCAGCACCCCGTGCTCGAAGTGCGAACGGACCACGCTGTCGAAGAGCCAGGTCCGGATGATCTCCTGCCCCTGCGGGCGGAGGTCCATCGGAAAGACCTGCGCGAACAGCTCCGGGTCGGTCTCCCAGCCACCGACGATCTGCGGGGTCAGCGACGAGGTGGCCCAGGTGTCCAGCACGTCCGGATCACCGATGAAGCCGCCCGGATGGCCGCGCTGCGACTCGTCGTACCCGGGCGCCGGATCACTGGATGGGTCGACCGGCAGCGCTGACTCGTCCGGCGTGAGAGGGTGGGACCAGTCCGGCTCGCCAGTGTCGTCGAGCCGGTACCACACCGGCACCGGCACCCCGAAGAACCGCTGCCGACTGACCAGCCAGTCCCCGGTCAGGCCGCCCACCCAGTTGTCGTAGCGGTGCTTCATGTGCGCCGGCACCCAGTGCAGCTCCTCGCCCCGGGCCAGCAGCGTGGCCCGCAGGTCGGCGTCGCGGCCGCCGTTGCGCAGATACCACTGTCGAGTCGAGACGATCTCCAGTGGGCGGTCACCGCGCTCGTAGAACTTGACCGGATGGGTGATCGGGCGCGGCTCGCCGATCAGGTCACCCGCGTCGGCCAGCATCCCGACGATCTCCCGGCGGGCGCCGTTGACGCTCTGCCCGGCCAGCGCCGCGTACGGCTGCGCCGGCACCCCGGCCGGCGGCTCCGGAAGCAGCCGACCGTCGCGGCCGATGACCACGCGGGTGTCGAGGTCGAGATCCCGCCACCACGTCACGTCGCTCAGGTCGCCGAACGTGCAGACCATCGCGATGCCGGTGCCCTTGCCCGGCTCGGCGAGCGGGTGGGCGCGCACCGGCACCTCGACGTCGAACAGCGGGCTGCGGACAGTCGCGCCCACCAGGTCGGCGTACCGCTCGTCGTCGGGGTGACAGACCAACGCCACGCAGGCGGGCAACAGCTCCGGTCGGGTGGTGTCGATCTGCACCTCGCGCCCGTCCGGCCGGGTGAACCGCAGCCGGTGGTAGGCGCCGGGGCGCTCCCGGTCCTCCAGCTCCGCCTGGGCGACGGCGGTGGCGAAGCCGACGTCCCAGAGCGTCGGCGCCTCCGACTGGTACGCCTCGCCGCGCCGCAGGTTGCGCACGAACGCCCGCTGACTGGTGGTCCGGGCGATCCGGCCGATCGTCGTGTACGTCAACGACCAGTCCACCGAGAGCCCGAGCCGTCGCCACAGCGACTCGAAGACCTGCTCGTCGGTGGCCGTCAGCCGTTCGCACAGCTCGATGAAGTTGCGCCGGGAGAGCGGGGTGGGGTCGCGGCGGGCCGCGTCGTCGACCGGAGTCGCCGGTGGTCGCCACACCGGGTCGTACGCCAGCGCCGGATCGCAGCGCACCCCGTAGACGTTCTGCACGCGACGCTCGGTGGGCAGGCCGTTGTCGTCCCAGCCCATCGGGTAGAAGACCGCCTTGCCGCGCATCCGCTGGTATCGCGCGACGATGTCGGTGTGCGTGTACGAGAACACGTGCCCCATGTGCAGCTCGCCCGATACGGTCGGCGGCGGGGTGTCGATCGCGTACACGTCTTTCCTGCGACCATTCCCGCTCGGCGCGTCGGACGCCGCGCCGCGACCCGGAACGGTCGGCTTCGCGCGGTCGAACGCGTACGTGCCCTCCTCTTGCCAGCGGCGTGCCCAGCTCTCCTCGAGCCCGTCCAGGGTCGGACGCTCGGGGATGCCGGCGCGGGCCGTCCTCGCCGTATCGGTCATCCAGCGATCGTAGGCATCTTCGGGGGGACGGACCACGCAGTTGCGGATCGCTGGTTCAGATCAGCGACTCGCGCCACTGCCGGTGCAGGGCCGCGTACCGGCCGCCGGCCTCGGCCAGCACGGCGGGTGGGCCGTCCTCGACGACCTTCCCGTCGTCGAGGACGAGCACCCGGTCGGCGGTCTCCACGGTGGAAAGTCGGTGCGCGATCACCAGCGCGGTGCGGTCGCGCAGGATCGTACCGAGCGCGTGCTGCACCAGCCGTTCGGTCGGCACGTCGAGCGACGACGTCGCCTCGTCCAGGATCAGCACGCTCGGGTCGGCCAGGAACGCCCGGGCGAACGCGACGAGTTGGCGCTCCCCGGCGGAGAGCCGGCCGCCGCGACGGTGCACCTGGGTGGCGTACCCCTCCGGCAGGGCGGCGATGAAGTCGTGCGCGCCGATCGCCCGCGCCGCGGCCCGGACGGTCTCGTCGTCCGCGCTCGGGCGGCCGAACCGGATGTTGTCCGCGACCGTCCCACTGAACAGGTGGTTCTCCTGCGTCACCAACACCACGGCCCGGCGCAGATCGGCGTCGCAGACGTCACGCAGGTCGACCCCGTCGAGCTGGACCGTGCCGGTGTCCGGGTCGTGGAAACGGGCGACCAGTTTGGCGATTGTCGACTTGCCCGCACCGGTCGGCCCGATCAGCGCCACCGTCTGTCCGGCCGACACGCTCAGCTCCAGACCGGCGAGGATCGGGGTGCCGGCACGGTATCCGAAGGAGACCGCCCGGAAGGTCACCGCACCGCCACCGGGGCCGGTCGGCAGCGGTGTGGGCCGGGCCGGCTCGGCGACGGCCGGCCGCTCGTCGAGCACCCCGGCCAGTTTCTCCAGGGCGGCGGTGGCCGACTGGAGGGAGTTGTAGAACTGGCTCAGCTCCTGCATCGGCTCGAAGAAGCGACGCAGGTAGAGCAGGAACGCGGCGAGCACACCGACCTCGGTCTGGCCGTCGAGCACCCGCCACCCGCCGTAGCAGAGCACCGCCGCCACGGTGATGTTGCCGATCAGCTTGATCGCCGGCGAGTACGTGGCGATCAGTCGGAACGTGCGCAGGCTGGTCCGTCGGTAGTCGTCGCCGAGCGCCACGAAGATCCGTTGGTTGCGCGGTTCCCGGCGGAACGCCTGCACCGCCTTGATGCCCCGCATCGACTCGACGAAGTGCACGATGACCAGCGCGACCGCGTCCCGGGTCCGCCGGTACGCGCTCGCCGACGACCGGGCGAACCAGCGGGAGAGCCAGAACAGGAACGGGAAGGCGAGCAGCGTCACGGCGGCCAGCGGCAGGTCCAGCCAGAGCAGGATGGCGGCCACCGACAGCATCGACAGCCCCGCCATCACCAGGTTGTCGATCCCACCGTCGACCAACTCGGCGATCGAGTCCACGTCACTGGTGAGGCGGGAGACCATCCGGCCGGAGGTGTACCGCTCGTGGAAGCCCACGGACAGCCGCAGGAAGTGCCCGAACACCCGCTGCCGCAGGTCGAGCAGGACGGCCTGGCCGATCCGGGCGGAGAGGGTGAGGAACCCGCGCCGGGCCGCGTACTCGGTCAGCGAGGCGACCACGAACGCCCCGGCGACGGCGACCAGCGGGCCGGGGTTGCCGGCGCGTAGCGGCGCGATGGTCCGGTCGATGCCGATCATGACCAGGTACGGGCCGGCCATCGCGGCGGCGTTCTGGGTCAGCAGTAGGCCGACCGCGGCGGCGAGTCGCCTCCGGTGTGGTCGGAGCTGTTCGGCGAGCAGTGCCCGGCTGAGCCGGCGCAGCCGGGCCACCGCCTCGGGCGCGGTGTCCTCGGCTCGGCTCCGGTCCGCCTCCGGGTCCGTGGCGGTCCCGCGCCAGCGGGTCAGCTCCGGTTCCTCCTCGGGCGGCGGTTCGGCAGGCTTCGGCACGGTCACGAGCGCACCAGCCCCCACCCGTCGGAGGGGAACGGGCTCGGGCCGGCGGCTTCCGCCGGTGGGTGCTCGGTGGGTGGGTCGGCGGCCAGCAACGCCCGGTACGCCGGAACGGTGGCCAGCAGGTCGGAGTGCCGGCCCACGGCCGTGATCCGTCCGTCTTCGAGCAGCGCGACCCGGTCGGCCAGGGCGATCGTCGACGGCCGGTGCACCACCAGCAGCGCGGTGCTGTCGCGCAGGACCCGTCGCAGTGCCGCCTCGACCAGCGCCTCGGTGTGCACGTCGAGAGCGGACAGCGGGTCGTCGAGCACCAGCACCGCCGGTCGGCCGAGCACGGCCCGCGCCAACGCGAGCCGTTGACGCTGACCGCCGGACAGGGAGATCCCCTGCTCACCCACCCGGGTGGCCAACCCCCACGGCAGCTCGTACGCGAAGTCGGCCTGGGCGAGCGCGAGGGCCGCGCGGACGTCGTCGTCGCCGGCGTCGGGGTGTCCCAGGGTGAGGTTCTCCCACACCGACATGGAGAAGAGCGTGGGCTCCTCGAACGCCACCCCGACCAGGCGGCGTAGTGAGGCCAGCCGTAGTTCGCGCAGGTCGTGCCCGTCCAGGGTGATCCGGCCGGTGGTCACCTCGTGCAGCCGGGGCACCAGCGAGAGCAGCGTGCTCTTGCCGGAGCCGGTGGCGCCGACCAGGGCGAGCGTCTCACCTGGCTCGACGACCAGGTCGATCTCGCGCAGCACCGGTGCGGTGGCGCCCGGGTAGCGGAACGAGACCCGCTCGATGCGGAGCCGGCCCTGCACCGCGTCGCGCGGCAGCGCGAGCGCGCCGGGGGAGTCGACGATCTGGGGTGGGGTGTCCAGCACCTCCTGGAGCCGGTCGGCGGCGGTGGCGGCCTCCTGACCGTTGGCGATGATCCAGCCCAGCGACTGCACCGGCCAGATGAGCATCAGTTGGAGGCTGACGAACGCGACCAGCTCGCCGATGGTGAGCGCGCCCTTCGCCGCGGCGGCCGCACCGGCCACCAGCACCACGCCCAGGGTCACGTTGGGCACCAGGTCGAGCAACGCCGACGTGGTGGCCAGCAGCCGCGCCTTGGCGACGCCCGTGTCGTGCAGCCGCCGCGCCCTGCCGCCGAAGCGGGCCGCCAGTTCCGGCCCGCGCCCGTACGCCTTCATGGTGCGCAGGCCCTGCGCGGTCTCCTCGACCAGGGTCGCCACGTCACCCTGCTGGTCCTGCATCCGCCGGGACGCGGCATGGTAGTGCCGCCCGAACCGGCGGCTGATCAGCAGCAGCGGCACCGAGCTGGCCGCGACAAGCGCACCGAGCATCGGATGCAGGTTGACGAGCAGCACCACCACGACGACGTAGGTGGTCACGTTGAGCACCAGGAAGAACACGCCGAAGGAGAGGAACCGGCGGATCACCGACAGGTCGCTGGTGATCCGGGAGAGCAACTGGCCGGACTGCCAGCGGTCGTGGAAGCTGGTCGGCAACCGTTGCAGGTGGGCGTAGACGTCGGCACGCAGCGCCGCCTCCATGCCCACCGACGAGGAGGACTGCACCCATCGGCGGATGAAGATGAGCACCGCCTCGGCCACGCCGAGCAGCAGCGCCAGACCGCCGAGCTGGAACAGCCCGGCCGGTTCGTGTCGGGCCACCGGCCCGTCCACCACCCGCTGCACGACAAGCGGTACGGCGATCCCGGCCGCCGTGCCCGCGAGGCCCGCGACGAGCAGCCAGGCGAACTCTGTGGCGTACGGCCGGAGGTAGGGGCGTAGCCGCCAGAGGTTGTGCAGGGGGTGCCGGGGCGCGGCAACCCGGGTGGTCGGGTTGCCGTCGCTTTCCACAGGCATACCAGACGGTAGCGTCAATGCCAGGCGACGCCGGTGTCAGCTTGCTGTCAGGCGCCGCTCATGACCGAGAAGCCACGTCTTCACGTCCAGCCCCCAGCGGTACCCACCGAGGGTGCCGTCGGTGCGCAGGACCCGGTGGCAGGGCACGAACAGTGCCGCCGCGTTCCGGGCGCAGGCAGCCGCGGCGGCCCGTACCGCCGGTGGTCGACCGGCCAGCGCGGCGTACCCGGTGTAGGTGACCGGGGTGCCGGGCGGCACCTCGCGCAGCACCTGCCAGGCGTGGGCCATGAACTCCCCGCCGGTGCGCTGGCGGACCGGCACCGCGTCGATGGCGTCGAGGTCACCGTCCAGGTAGGAGTGGACCGCCGCGGTGATCGGGCCGAGGTCGGCCCGTTGGCGTACCGGCGCCCGCAGGGTCGGGTGGATCAGGGGCAGCAGTGCCGCCGGGTCCGGGGTGAAGCCGGCCGCCCGTACGTCGCCGTCCGGGCCGGCGAGGATGCTCAACGGACCGGCCGGCGTGCTCAGTACGGTGCTGTCGATGCTCATGCCGCTCTCCAGAGTCTCATCGTTGCGTAGGACCGCCAGGGACGCCAACGGTCGGCGTACCCGTCGAGGATTGTCGGGTTGTCGGGCAGGCCGAGGGCGGCGGCGCCGCGCCGGACGGCGAGGTCGGTGCTGAGCAGGATGTCCGGGTCGCCGAAGGCGCGCATGGCCAGGTAGTTGGCGGTCCACGGACCGATGCCGGGCAATGCGAGCAGCCCTCGAGTTGCCGCCTCCCGATCCACCCCAGCCGCCAGGTCGACGGACCCGTCCACGACCGCCCGAGCCAGCCCCCGCAAGGTCTCCCGCCGCCCCACCGGCATCCCAAACCCCGAGTCCGGCACGGCCAACAACTCCTCCGCGCCCAAAAAGCCCCGCAGCCCCCCGCCCCCGCCTCGGTGATCATGAGGTTGGCGTGGGATTCGATCTCCAATCGCCAGGTCAACCTCATGATCGACGTGCTTGGGGGTGGGGGTGGTGAGGAGGCGGGTCAGGGTTTTTTGGGCAGAGGCCACCGAGACCTGTTGGCCGACTATGGCGCGGACGGCCATCTCGAAGCCGTCCACCGCGCGGGGGACGCGGATGCCCGGCTCTGCCGCGACCGCCGGGGCTAGCGCCGGGTCGGCGGCCAGCGTGGCGTCGATGGCGGTCGGGTCCGCGTCCAGGTCGAGCAGCCGGCGGCAGCGGGCCACCGCGGGCGCCAGGTCGCGCAGGTCGGTCAACCGCAGCGTCGCCGCCACGTGCCCGGCCGCCGGAGTCAGCGCCACCTCGCCGGTGCCGTGGGGCAACCGCAGACCCCGGTGGTACGTCCCGTCGCGGACCTCGTCCACCCCGGGCAGTGCCCGCACCGCGAAGAAGTCCAGTAGCGCCTGGGCGTGCAGCGGCGGACGGTACGCCAGCCGCAGCGCGAGAGTGCCCGCGCCGGCCGGCGCCCGCTGACCGCCGCGCGCCGTTCGCAGATCGGACGGGGCGCTCGCGTACACCTCGCGGAGCGTGTCGTTGAACTGCCGGACGCTGCCGAAGCCGGCGGCGAACGCGATCTCGGCCATCCCGAGGTCGGTGGTCTCGATCAGGATCCGGGCGGTCTGTGCCCGCTGGGCGCGGGCCAGCGCGAGCGGTCCGGCGCCCATCTCGGCGCTCAGCATCCGGTGCAGGTGCCGTTCGGTGTAGCCCAGGCGGGAGGCCAACCCGGGTACGCCGTCCCGGTCGACCACGCCGTCGGCGATCAGCCGCATCGCCCGGCCGACCACGTCCGCGCGGACATCCCACAGGGGTGAACCCGGCGCGGCGTCCGGCCGGCAGCGGCGGCAGGCGCGCAGCCCGACACCCTGGGCCGCGGCGGCGGACGGAAAGAACCGGACGTTCTGCCGCTTCGGCGTGATCGCCGGGCAGGACGGCCGGCAGTAGATGCCGGTGGACGTCACACCGGTGTAGAACCAGCCGTCGAACCGCTGGTCCCGACTGTCCACGGCCCGGTAACACCGCTCGAAGTCCAGCTCCATGTCACCGATGATGCCCCGCTCGACCCGCCGCCGGCTGGCGGGAATCGGACCTTGCCGTGTCGGTGAGCAGGGACCCCGTCAACGGGGGCGGCGGCGACGCCGATGCGGTTGACCGGACCCGGTGGGCTGGCCAGCCCGATTCGGCTGGCCGGAACGGGTGGGCTGGGCGGCGCGGTGCGGCTGGCCCGATCGGCTCGGCTGCGCGGCCCGGCTCGGTTGACCGGTGAGCAGGGCCGACCGGAACACGCCGTCCGGGTCGTACCGCTTCCACAGCCGTCGTACCCGGATCCCGGTCTCGCCCGGGTAGATCCGGGCGAACGCGGCCGGGTCCGGTCGGCTCTCGAAGTTGGCGTACGCGCCGTCGGCCCGCGCTCCGACGGCCCGCCAGGCGGCGTCCAACGCCGCCCCACCCTGCGGTGGGAACACCGAGGCGACGACGAGCGTGTCCTGGTGGCGATGGGCGTACGCGGTCGCGTCGGATGCCACGTCGTTGACCGCGCCCCCCAGCGAGCGGAGCTGCACCACGGCTCGCCCCGGCCCGGTCACCGCCCGTTGCACGGCCCGCGCGCCGGCGTCGTCCAGCCCGGTGAACAGACCGTTCGTGGTCGTGCCGCGCTGCTGCCCGACGTTGGGGTTGAGGTGCGCGGTCGGCACCAGGGTCGGGTAGGGCAGCAGGTCGGTGCGGTGTTCGAGCACCTTGCCGATGGCGAGCAGCGGCTCCACCGCGGGTCGGGCGCGGCGCAGGCTCTCGGCGGCCACCACGGCGGTGATGGACATGAGGGCCGAGCGGCCCTCGGCGTACACCACGGCCGCCGCGGACAACTCCCGTGGGGCCTGTGCGAGGTAGGCCGTCCACTCCCGGATGGTGCGCCCGTCCGGATGCGCCTCGACGACCAGTTGCGTCACGCCGACGTTGCGCTGCTCGACCGCCTCGATCTCGAAGGCCACCACGATCCCCGCACCAGCTCCCGCGCCCCGGACCAGCCAGAACAGGTCCGGCTCGTGCGCGGCGTCCGCGCGGACCAGCGTCCCGTCGGCGAGCACCACCTCGACCGCGCGGACGCGGTCGAGGGTGAGACCGTGGGCGCGGACCAGCCAGCCCACGCCGCCGCCGGTGGCCAGGCCGCCGACGCCGACGCCACCGTAGTCACCCGAGCTGACGACCAGGCCGTACGGCGCCAACGCCTTCGCGACGTTCGCCCAGCGTGCGCCGGCCTCGACCCGGACCAGCCCGGCCCGCTCGTCGAGCACCTGCACCCGGTTGAGCAGGGACAGGTCGATGACCACGCCACCGTTGTTCGAGGAGGCCCCGGAGAAGCCGTGTCCGCCGCTGCGGACGGCGATCGGCAGCCGCTGCTCCCGCGCGTAGCGCAGCGCGTCGATCACCTGCGTGGTGGTCTTCGGCAGCAGGACCGCGGCCGGGGAGGCAGTCGTGGTGTACGTGGAGCGCAGCTGCGCGTACCGGCGGTCGCCGGGTGTGACGATCTGCCCGGTCAGCGAGGTGGGCACCCGGGGCATGGTGGTGCTCATCGGCGCCCCTGCGGCTCGCACGTCGGATGTCCGGGATCGGTCATGGCCCAAGGATGGGTGGGCTCACCGGCCTCGGCAAACCCGGTGGGCCACCGCCCGCCGTTCCCGGGGACGCGCGGCGCTCGCTGGCGCGGGGAGGGCCGCCCGGAGGTGACCGGTATCTCCGGTCAGGCCGGGGCGAGGACGCCGCCGACCTGACCGGTCCTGCTCAGCGCGACACGGTCGGTGTGCTCATCGGCTGGGCGCGCCGGGTGCGGTAAACGGTGCCGACTCACCAGGCACGCCGGGCACGTCCCGTTTGAACGGATCACTGGGCACACCAGGGGCTCCAGGCACACCAGGGACTCCCGGCGCAGCCGGCGCAGCGGGCGCACCGGGCTCACCGGGCGCAGCGGGCACACCTGGCTCACCGGGCTTGCCGGGCGCGTCCGGCCGCTGCCACGGGTCCTGTTTCGCGCCGCCGGGGCTTGGTACGCCCGGCGGCACCGCGGTCGGCGTGGACAGGTCGGGTGCGGGTGGGCCGGGCACGGCCGCTGGACCCGCCGGGCTGGGGGCGGCCGGCGGCGCCTCGTCCGAGCCGGTCGAGGCGAGAGCGAGCGGAGTGGCGATCAGGATCGCCGCGAGGGTGCCGACCGCCCCCATCGTCACCGTGGCGCGGCGCCTGTTGCGCACCCGCCGTTCCGCTCCGGTCAACTGGTCATGCACGATCGGTGCCTCCTCGGCGAGGTCGGTGAGGGTGGAGCGGATGAGGTGCTCGAAGGGATCGGTCATCGCCGCACCTCCAGCATTTCGACCTCCGGCAGTAGTTCGCGCAGGCGCGTGACAGCCCGGTGGGTACGGCTGCGTACCGTGCCCACGGAGCAGCCGAGCAGCTCGGCCACCCGGGCTTCGGGCAGATCCTCGTAGTAGCGCAGGACCACCACCGTCCGCTGTGCCGGTGGCAGGTGGCGCAGCGCGGCGCGCATGGCCAGCCGCACGTCGGAGCCGCCGCTCGGATCGACGCCGACCGGTTCGTCCGCCGGGTTGAGCGGCGTCTCCCGCCATCGGCGCAGTCGTCGCCACCAGCTGATCTGTTCGCGGTACATCACCACGCGGAGGTACCCCTCGGGATCGGCGTGCCGGATGGACCCCCACTTCGGGATGGTCCGTGCCAGTGCCGACTGGAACAGGTCCTCGGCGGCGTTGCGGTCCCCGGTCAGCAGGTACGCGACCCGCATCAGCGCCGGCGTCCGGCTGCCGACGAACTCGGCCAGTCGAGCCCGCTCGTCCTCGTCCACCCACCACCCCCGTTTCGTTGTCACAGATACAGACGCCGCAGGTCATCGTCGCTATCCGCGATCCGATGGGTTTTTCCGGCCCGGAAGTGTCGGTCGTGACGGGTACCGTCCGGCCACCAACTCAAGAAGGGGTGCGACGGATGACGAGCGTGGCGGGTTGGGCGGCGGCGTCGACACCTGGCACATTTCCGCCGCTGCCCCGCGCGGTGGCGCAGTCCTTCTACCGCCGGATGCGGGCCGTCGCGCCCGCCGCCCGCGGCGCCATCGACCGGGACCGGGCGACCGACCCCGAGCAGGCCTTCACCGACACCGCCTGCGGCCGGCTGGTCGGCTCGCTAGACGACGCGGGCCTGCGGGCGCTCGGCATGTGGACGCACCACTGGTGCATGCGCTTCTACGACGACGACACCCGGGTCGGCCGGCGGCTGGTTCGCGAGATAGCCGCTCGGCCAGGGCTGGGCTGGACGGCCGACGAGGTGCGCTGGATGCTGCGCGAGTCGATCTCGGCCGGCCCGGCCGCCGCCGACCGGTTCACCCTGCCCCGCGCCGCCGCGGCCCAACTACCCCCGGACGGCCGGCCGTTCGACGAACTGCCCGAGGTCACGGTTCCTCGGCAGCGCCGCGGCAACTGACCGCCTCGGCCGACTGGCCGCACCGGGGTTGGCGGTCCCCGGTCGGCCGGCTGCGGCAGGATGGACGCCGCATCCCCGACGGAAGGACGCCCCATGCCCGCCAGCGCACCTACCATCCTCGCCACCAGCATGGGCTTCTTCCGGGGTGACCGCGGCCCCTACAACCTGCGCCCCAGCCCGGTCTTCGAGTTGGCGGCCGAACTGGCCGAGGCCGGCCCGCAGCCACGGGTCTGCTATCTCGGTCAGGCCATCGGGGACCAGCCCACCGTGCTGAGCGCCATCTACGGCGCGTTCGCCGACACCCGGTTCCGGCTGTCGCACCTCACCCTGTTCCCCATGCCGAACGTCGAGGACATCCGCGCCCACCTGCTCGCCCAGGACGTGATCTGGGTCGACGGTGGCAGCGTGGCCAACCTGGTCGCCGTGTGGCGGGTGCACGGGCTCGACGAGATCCTGCACGAGTGCTGGCAGGCCGGCGTGGTGCTGGCCGGGGTGTCCGCGGGCTCGATCTGCTGGCATGTCGGCGGTGCCACCGACAGCTTCGGCCCCCGGCTGCGCGGCTTCACCGACGGCCTGGCCTGGCTGCCGTACGGCAACGGGGTGCACTACGACAGCGAGGGGCAGCGACGCCCGCTCATGCACGAGCTGGTCGGCAACGAGACGCTGCCGACCAGCCACTGCACCGACGACGGGGTCGGCCTGGTCTACCGGGGCACCCAACTGGTCGAGGCGGTCGCGGACCGCGAGGGCGTCTCGGCGTACGAGGTCAGCCGGGGCGCGGACGGCAGCGTCCGGGAGGCGGTCATCGCCCCGCGCCTGCTCGGCTGAGCGCCGGCGCCTGTCACGCCTGCTCGCCGGGTCCCGTCGCGACGTGAACCGTTCGCCGCGTAGGCTGGGTGGTCGTGAGTCTCTCCATCGGCATCGTCGGCCTGCCCAACGTCGGCAAGAGCACGCTTTTCAACGCGTTGACCAAGAACGACGTGCTGGCGGCGAACTACCCGTTCGCCACCATCGAGCCCAACGTCGGCGTGGTCGGGCTTCCGGACGAGCGGCTGGGCAAACTGGCCGAGATCTTCTCTTCGCAGAAGGTGCTACCGGCTCCGGTGTCGTTCGTCGACATCGCCGGCCTGGTCCGCGGCGCCTCGAAGGGGCAGGGCCGGGGCAACGCCTTCCTGGCGAACATCCGCGACGCCTCGGCGATCTGCCAGGTGGTCCGGGCCTTCTCCGACCCGAACGTGGTGCACGTCGATGGCAAGATCTCCCCGGCCGACGACATCGAGACGATCAACACCGAGCTGATCCTCGCCGACCTGCAAACCCTGGACAAGGCGCTGCCCCGGTTGGAGAAGGAAGCCAAGCTCCGCAAGGACCGCTTGGCCGCGGTCGCCGCCGCGAAGGCCGCCATCGAGGTGCTCGACGGCGGCACCACCCTCTACTCCGGGGCCGCCGCCGCCAAGATCGAGCTGGAGCACCTGCGCGAGCTGCACCTGCTCACCACCAAGCCCTTCCTGTACGTCTTCAACGTCGACGAGGCCGAGCTGGCCAACGAGGCGTTCCTCGACGAGCTGCGCGCCCTGGTCGCCCCCGCCGAGGCCGTCTTCATGGACGCGAAGATCGAATCCGAGCTGGTGGACCTCCCCGAGGAGGAGGCCCGCGAGCTGCTGGAGTCGATCGGGCAGAACGAGCCCGGCCTCAACCAGCTCGTCCGGGTCGGCTTCCGCACGCTCGGCCTCCAGACGTACCTCACGGCCGGTCCCAAGGAAGCACGCGCCTGGACCGTCCCGGTCGGCGCCACCGCGCCGGAGGCCGCGGGTGTCATCCACAGCGACTTCCAGCGCGGCTTCATCAAGGCCGAGGTGGTCTCCTACCACGACCTGGTCGAGCACGGTTCGATGGCGTCGGCCAAGGCGGCGGGCAAGGTCCGCATCGAGGGCAAGGAGTACGTCATGCAGGACGGCGACGTGGTGGAGTTCCGCTTCAACGTCTGACTCCGGTCGAGTCGTCGCCCTGGGTCTCGTGCCCTAGGCAGTGTCTTCAAAGGATCATGGTGTCGGATGATGTAGGGCGTGGGTCGTCGCTACGAGTTATCTGACGTCGAGTGGGATGCGCTATCGCGGTATCTGCCGTCGGTGGTGACCGGTGGTCGGCCTCGGGTCGATGACCGGCGGGTCCTCAACGGGATCGTGTGGAAGATCCGGGCCGGGGCGGCGTGGCGTGATGTGCCCGTCCGCTACGGGTCGTGGCAGTCGATCTATACCCGTTTCCGCAGGTGGGCCCTTGATGGCACGTTCGAGCGGATGCTGGCCGGGGTCCAGGCCGACGCGGACGCTGCCGGGGACATTGACTGGCTGGTGTCGGTGGACTCCACGATCGTGCGTGCCCACCAGCACGCTGCGGGCGCTAAAGGGGGGCCTGCGAATCGGACGAACCACAAGATCACGCCCTCGGCCGAAGTCGAGGTGGACTGACCACCAAGATTCACCTCGCCTGCGACGGCCTGGGTCGGACCCTGGCGTTCGTGCTTACCGGCGGCAACGTCAACGACTGCAGCCGCTTCACGCACGTCATGGCAGCGATCCGGGTCGAGCGGGCCGGACCCGGCCGACCTCGGGTCCGGCCCGACCATGTCATCGCCGACAAGGGCTACAGCTCCAAGGCCATCCGGGCTGACCTGCGCCGGCGCGGCGTCGGACACACGATCCCTGAGCGCGCCGACCAGCAGGCCAACCGCCACCGACGCGGCAGCCGTGGCGGCCGACCACCGGCGTTCGACAAGCAGCTCTACAAACGGCGCAACGTCGTCGAACGGTGCTTCAACCGGCTCAAGCAGTACCGCAGCGTGGCGACCCGCTACGACAAGACCGCGACCTCGTTCCAGGCCACAGTCACCATCGCCGCGCTACTCCAATGGTTGTGAGCCTTTGAAGACACGCCCTAGCCGTCTGCGGGAGGCCTCGACCGTCGGCAGCGGTCGGAAGCAGCGTGGCCGCCATGTCCTCGTAGCCGCCAGAGCCACTGGCGGTCCACAACATGCCGCGAGTTCGGTAGTAAGCGCGCAGCGGCTCGATCTGCTCCTGGTAGTTCTCCTGGTAGTGCGAGTACATCAGCAGCAGTTCGTCGCCTCGCCCGGCCTGCTGTGGGTCCAGTTCTATCCGACGTTCTATCCGGCGGCGGGCCATGAGGTCGAGTTCGTCCTTCGTCAGGACGAGCTCGATCACCGTGTCGGGTGCATGGCCGCTCTGCGCCAACAACTCCGCCTGATCGATCCTGCGCGGGTAGTTGCACAGCAGCCAGCCGCCGTCCACGGCGGCCAGGGCGTCAGCGATGGCCTTCGTGGTCAGCACATCCGGGATAAGGTGCCCGGTCTGCATGTACCGGTTCATCTGCTCGCCCAGCGGCGTCCGCAGTTGCACGTGCTCACGGCAGACGTTGCCTGGGCTGATGACCTGCAGGCCGGTCGCTTCCAGAACCGCGGCAGCGGAGGACAGGTCGACCAACGGCCCGGCGAGAAGGGCAACGTTCCGCATGCATGCTCCCAGGTGCATGTAGCCGGCGAACGGCAGTGTGGGCTCCGGGGTCGAGCTGGGAGCTACAGTGCGCGTCATGGTAGGTGACGGAGTGCGCGAGATGCACGGCTTGACGGACGACATGTACGGACACGTCGTAGAGACCGAAGCCGCTGTCGTGCAGTTCATGCTGGGCGGCGGCGATGATGCCGAGACGGTCGACAACGTTGATGCGCACATCTATCTCGCGGACGGCACTCACCGGTACGCCACCTTCTTCACTCTTGACGCAGTGGAGGAAATCCTGCAGAGACACGCGAGCACCGGAGAAACCGATGGTGGCCGTTACTTCTGGTGTTCGGATCAGGTGATCGTTCCCGAACCCGGTGTTGCTGCCATGGTCGCGGCAGTTGACGAGATGATCCGGTCTGGCGAAATCGAGGTCATGTGCGGCCGGGTCGAGGAGCGGCTGGACGACCAACCTTGACAGCCCGAGACGCCAGGTGAGGTGTCGGATGGTGCCGCCGCTGGTAGCGAGACAGCGACTCTGAGTTCGCCTCGACGTCTGACTCCGGTCCGACGTCTGCTGCCTAGGCTGGCCACATGGTGCAGGTAAGGGAAGTCCGGTGAACGCCTCAGCCGACGATGACCGGACGCGTTACCTTCGTGATCGACAGTGGCTTGAATACGCGGTTCACGAGCTGCCAGCCGGTGTGCTGTGGGGCGCCGATGGCGCGACGCCTGCCCAGTGCGCCGAGATGCTGGACGGCCTGGACAAGTTCGCACGTCTCTGTGCTCGGCTGGGCCTCGATGACCACACAGAGTTCGTCGAGGCCTGCCGGTGGCACTTCGATCACTACCCGCACTTTCTCGGCCGGCGTCGCCATTTCGCGGACTATGCGACGTACGTCCGTGACCGCCGCGGACCGTTGCGGGTCTCCGCACCCGCAGTTCCGGACTGGCTGAGGCGTCAATGACAGACACGCGTGCCAGCGAGTCTCGGCGGTCAGTTGGGCCCTCGACGACCTGATCGACTCGGCTTCATTGAAGTCGTGGTGTTCCGCCGACCTCGATAGCGCGGTATTCAGGAAGGCGAGATTGCCCCGTTGCCCGCGGTGGGAAGCTCGCGGGCGGCGGCAGCAGCGGTCTTCAGCAGGCCCTCGTAGAACTCGACAAGCTTGTCGTTGCTCTGGTCGAGCGTGCGCATTCGGCCGACCACGCCCGCACTCAGACCAGCGATGATGCGCCGCGCTCGATCCGGTTCCCTGGACCGCAGATCGAGCAGCCCCATCGCGCGGCCAGGTCGCAGGTGCTCGTCCACGTCATCGTCCTGAAGCATCCCGACGGGAACGGAATCGACAATTTCGTCGAAGACCCATCCCTGGATGTACCAGTCGCGATTGTCGTCGAAGGCCACAATCATCATTGCCGATCCCCCCAAGCCCCTCTGCCCTACCTCGACCGCAGCCTAGCTGCGTCCTTCGGTGCCTGGACAAGGGTTTTGCGGGGCACACAGAGGGCACCGGACGTGCCGCCACAGAGACCCCCGCCGTAACCGCGAGCACCAGCGCCACGCGCCTCCGTTGGGGCCTTACCAGTGGCCCGTGATCAGGACGGCAGCGGCGTCGAGCTGCTCCCGCTCACGTGCGGTGAGTGCCGGATCGTTCCGCCGTACCGCCACGGCGTCGTCCAGCCCGGTCAGCAGGCTGCTGCCGACGCGGTCCAGGAAGGCAGCCAACAGCGTTGCGGCCGGCGTTGCCAGGGGATGCTCACCATCGGCAGCCACCTGGGCGAGGATGACGGCGGAGAGCGCGACATCAAGGTCTGGTGGTCCCTCGGTGGCGTTGCGCCAGTCGATGAGGACCGGTCCCCGTGACGTCAGCATGACGTTGTCCGGGTGCAGGTCGAGGTGCAGGATCCGGTCGTCGTCGCGTTCGCCGAGCCGGGGCGGCAACGCGTGGAGCCGGCGATGCAGATCCGCCAGACAGTCGGCCGCTGCCAGGGCATCGAGTTCACCGGCGATGAGCGCCGACAACATGGTGCCCCCGTCCAGACGTTCCAGGACGAGATCGGTGCCGCGCGCCTCGTACACGGTGGGCACCGGAAAACCCAGACCTCCCACGTACGCCATGACAGCCGCTTCGGCGGCCACGTCTCCACCGTTGCGGTAACGCCGGAGGACGCGCCGATCGTCGATGGCGAAGACGTCGGCGTCTCGCCCCGACGCCAGCGGAACCGGATCCACCACGCCCCGACGGTAACCGAAGCAGTCATCCTCCCCGATGCCTCCGAGGACGATCGGCGTGCTCGCAGCCGCATAGAGTCACCGCATGGACGACCATCTGCTCCGATCATCCTTCGGCGCGGCAGCGACCGTGTACGCCGAACATCGTCCGGACTACGCGCGGGCAGGGGTGCGCTGGGCGCTTGAGCCCGCGCCCGGCCCACGGGTGCTCGACCTCGGTGCCGGTACCGGCAAGTTGACCGCCACGCTGGTCGAGCTGGGTGCGGACGTCGTCGCGGTCGAACCCGACCCGGCGATGCTCACCGAACTGCGCCGCGCGCTGCCGGCCGTCCGGGCACTGCCGGGTAGCGCGGAGTCGATTCCGTTGCCGGACGCCTCCGTCGACGCCGTCCTGGCTGGCAACGCCCTGCACTGGTTCGACCCGGTCGTCGCCGGGGCCGAAATTGCCAGGGTCCTCGCGCCCGGCGGCGTCCTCGCGGGGCTGTGGAACGTCATGGACGACCGGATCGACTGGGTTTCCGCACTCGAACGGGTCAGCGGGAGTGCGGTCATCGGCCCCCGCGACACGCTGAGCAGTTGGCGCGCGGCGACGGCGGCCATGCTCGTCGCGGGCACCGGGCTGGGCACCCGGTTCGGCGCATCGGAGCAGGTCGAGTTTCCGCACGGGCAGCGCCGGACCGCCGACTCCCTCGTCGCGACACTGGCGACCCGGGCGGGGATGCTGGTCGCGCCGGAGGAGGAGCGGGACGCCACGCTCGGCCAAATTCGTGCCTTCCTTGCGACCAGGTCCGAGACCGCGCAGGGCGAGTTCACTCTGCCGATGTTGACCGGCGTGCTGCGCGTCCTGCGCAGGTGACCGATGAGCCGAGGCCGGGCCGGAAGTGTGCACGCTGTGCTGGCAGGCGCCGACGTGGCGCTGGTGGGCCTGTTCTCCGCGAAGGACAGGGAGTTTGCTGACCAGCTCGATCTGCTGGCCACCCTGGTGGAAACCCACGGGGGTCACGTGGTGAGTCGGCACGTTCAGCGGCGGGGCGTCTCCTTCGGCGGGGCGGACAGGATGGCGGCGCCGTTCTCGAGGCGCACTCTGCTCAGCTCTGGCAAAGCCCGCGAGGTCGCCGATGCCTGCCGGGAGGGTGGGGTCGATGTCGCGGTCTTCGTGAACCCCTTGACCGACCATCAGCGCGCTGTCCTCGGCGACATGTTCGGCTGTCGGGTGATGAGCGGTGCCGACCTCCGCTAGGGCATGGTGCAACGTCAGGGACGTACCGCCTTCTCACCATGGACGGCCGCGTACTCCACCGCGAGCCACGGCCCCAGGTCGTCGATGAGGTGGCGTAGTACCGCCGGATCCGCCGAGGGCGCGCGCCCGATCCTCGCAGCGGCGGGCATCTGCTCGGCGCGTTGCGGGTAGTAGAGACCGAACGCCTCGGCGGACTCGACGAGGTCGCTTGTCCAGCCTTCCCAGCGAGGCATGACCAGCGTGAATCCCGTCCGGACGATGCGACGGGCGACGAGCCGGCAGAGACTCCTACGGTGGTTGTCGGTGCTCGCTTCGGCCGCTTGCCGACGCCAGTCTGGAAGCGCGATTGCCAGGTCGCCGTTCGTCTCGCGGGCGAGCAGGGCAGTGGGCCGGTAGCCGGGGAGTTGGTCGGCGAGGTCGTCGCCCAGCAGGGGAGTGCACAGGCACGCGACGAAGAAGCCGAGATCGTGGCGTTCCAGCTCGCTGAGCAGCGTACGTGCGCTGAACAGCAGGATGCCCACGCCGTCGATCTCGTCGAAGGACTGGTCGAGGGCTTGCTCGATCCGCGTGGCATCCCGCCGGTCGGCCGCGGTCGGCTCGGCGTTCAGAGCGAGCAACAGATCAAGATCAGAGACTCCAGGTACGGCGGTGCCACGCGGGATGCTGCCGTAGAGGTAGGCGCTGTGCAGTCGGCCGCCGCCGAAGCCCTCGACTATCCGGGTGCGTGCCGCGTCGACGACACCGGCGAATGCCGGTGGGACCCGACTCAGCTCGCCTTCGCGCGCGATCGTTCCGTCGACGGTCAATCCTCTGCCGGTCATGGGGGTCACTCTGCCGCAGCAGGTGATCGTCAGCTCGGGCGGAGTCGTCCTGCTCGGACTCGTACACGAAGGCCGTGACGCCACGACGGCTGCCGCAGTAGTCCACGATCAGGTCGGCGATCTCGACGGAGCCGGCACGCAACGAGGCCGCCAGCTGCCGAGCCGTGTGGTGCGTGAGGACCCGGCCTCGGGATGCACGGCTACCACCAACGTGTGCATGCGATCAGCGCTCGGCCCAGGCGCCCAGCTCGTTGCCGCTGGGGTCGGTGAAGTGGAACCGGCGGCCACCGGGAAACTCGTACGGCCCCTTCACCACCTGGCCGCCGGCCTCCTTCACGGCCTGCACGGACCGGTCCAGGTCGCTTGAGTAGAGCAGCACCAGCGGACCGCCTTGCTGGACGGCCTGGTCCAGGCGGAGGCCGCCGACCTCGGGGCCGGAGTCGTGCGGGCTGCGGATGCCCGCGTACCCGGGACCGTAGTCGTTGAACTGCCAGCCGAACGCGTCGGCGTAGAAGCGCTTGGCCTCGGCGAGGTTGGTCACCGTGAACTCGACGTAGTCGATGGCGTGGTGCCGGTGCGGCGATGGCTCAGACATGCACGGCATTGTGCGCCCCGGGTACGACCAGACCGCGACATGCAACGAAAGGTTGCGCGAGGGCGGAGGGCTGTCGTAGGTTGAGTGCAACCAAAGGTTGCGAAAGGTTGGGGCGCATGGAACAGGGAACCATCGAGCGCGACATCCACGTCGACGCGTCACCCGAGGTGGTCTTCGAGGTGGTCAGTCAGCCCGAGCACATGCGGGAGTGGTGGCCCGACGACGCGCGGTTCGAATCGGTCGCGGGCGCGCCCGGCGAACTGATCTGGCGAAACGCCGACACCGGCGAGACGACGACCGTCGCGCTCGCCGTCGTCGAGGTCGACCCGCCGAAGCGATTCTCCTTCCGGTGGTGCTTCACCGAGCCGGACCGGAGAGGGTCGGCACTGCTCGTCACCTTCGACCTGACCCCGAGCGGCACGGGCACGCAGATCCGGATGACCGAGACCGGGTTCCGCGAGATGGGCTGGGAGATCGCCGTCCTGGAGGCGCAGTACCAGGATCACGAGAACGGTTGGGACCACTACCTGCCCAGGCTGGGCGGGTACGTCGCACGGCTGGTCGCCACGCCGTGAGCACCGCTGTCGACGACGAGCTGTGGTCGGCGATCGGTGACCCCACCCGTCGTACGATGATCGATCTTCTGCTCTCCGACGGGCCGGGCACCGCGACGTCGCTGAGCCGGCGGCTACCCGTCACCCGGCAGGCCGTCGCGAAGCACCTGGCCGTCCTGGACCGGGTCGGGCTGATCCACGCCGAGTCGGCCGGTCGCGAGCGTCACTACCAGGTCGACGAGGCGCAGCTCGCCCGCGCCGTCGCGCAGTTGTCGGCGGTGGGCTCCACCTGGGACGCCCGGCTCCGCCGGATCAAGCGGATCGCCGAGGCGATCGAGCGCAACCGCCACCACGACGAAGGAGAATGACAATGGTCGACATCCTGCACCAAGTCGGCGTCGTCGCCCCGCTCGACGACGTCTACCAGGCGGTGGCATCTCCCGAGGGCGTTGCCGGCTGGTGGTCGGTCGACACGACAGGCAAGAGCGAGGTCGGCGGCCGGTTGGCCGTCCGGTTCGGCGACGACCCCGGGTTCGACCTGGAGATCCTTGAGCTGGACCCGGCCGGCCGGGTGCGGTGGCGGGTCACCGACGGTCCGACGGAATGGATCGGCACCGAGATCGGCTGGCGTCTCGACGAACGCGGCGAGTTCACGATCGTCCAGTTCACCCATGAGGGCTGGCGTGAGCCGACCGAGCTGACGCACCAGTGCAGCACCAAGTGGGCGACGTTCCTGCTGAGTCTCAAGGCGTTCGTGGAGACCGGGCGCGGCCGGCCGGCACCGGACGACGTACAGATCGGCGACGGGCACTGACCTCGGTGCCGGTCGGCCCGCCGGGGGGTCGCGCGCTCCGCCGGGAGATCGCGAACCCTCCGGCGACCAGGCCGAGGGCCACGATCGCCACGGCGCAGAGCAGCATCGTCGGGCGCGCGCCCACGGCACGCACGAGTGGCCCGCCCAGCATGGTGCCCAGGGGCACCGCCAGCACGAGGACGGCGCCGTTCGCGGCGAGCACCGCCGGCAGTTGCTCGGTCGACGTGCTGCGCTGGAACAGCGCCATCGACGTGGACATGTACGGTGCCCAGATCAGTCCCGCCAGGGCGAAGGCCGGCAACGACACGACGAGCGGCGCACCCAGGCCGAGAGGCAGCATGGCGATCCCGAACCCGACGACGATGCCGATGGTGGTGACCCGCAGCGGCCAGCGGCGGAGGTAACCGGCGACCAGGCCGCCGACGAGACCGCCGACGCCGAAGGCGGCGTAGAAGATGCCGAGCAGCGTCGCGGAGGCGTGCAGGTCGTCTTTGACGTGGAACGGCATGGCCACGTACACCGGTCCGAAGAGGAAGAAGAACCCGAGGCTCAATACCAGGAGGCCCAGCAGGGCCGGGTTGCGGCGGATGACCGCGAGGCCGGCGGTCCGCGAAGCGCCGCGCTCGGCCCGCGGGGCCTCGTCGCTGGTGGGAAGGGCGAGGCGGTACGTGAGGGCCAGCGCGGCGAAGGTGGCGGCGTCGATCGCGATGACCCACACCGGTCCCGCCCAACCGATCAGGATGCCCGCCAGTGGTGGGCCGACGATGGTGGCGAACCCGGCGATGGTGCCCAGCACCGCGTTCGCGGGGAGGTGGTGTCGCTGCGGCAGCAGTTCGGCGATCAGGGTGAACCGTCCGGCCGAGCCCCACGAGTGCAGCAGGGCCGACGCGGCCAGCAGGACCACGTACAGCCCGAGGGTGAGCACGCCCGCGAGGTGGGCGAGCGGGATCGCCGCGAGCGCGCACGCCCGCAGGATCGCGTCCCACCCGGCGAGTTGGGCGCCGCCGCGTCCACGTAGCAGCCGGCCGAAGACGACAGTCCCGACCGCGCTCGGCACGGTGTACGCGGCCATGGCCAGCGCGGCCCAGGTCTCGCGCTGACCGGGCGGGGCGAGGTCGCTGGCGAGCCAGATCACCGCGACGACCGCCATGCCGTCGCCCAACGCCGACACGGCGAGCCCGGGCAGGACGCGCCGGAGCTGCGGATGACTGACCACCGGCCAGTACGGCGAGGTGCGGGGGAACCGGGCGGTGTCCGTTGGCATGCTGCCAGCTCACCCGGCGCGGGCCCGGCAGAGCAAGGAAGACTGCCGACAGCAGAATCAGTCGAACGCGCAACGTGTCACCTACCGGGTCCGGGCGCTCGTCGGCGACCGGTGCGGTGTCGCCGCTGAGGGATACCGCTCGTAGTCGGTCGCCGAGCCCCTCGCGGCGGGTCGGGCCTACCGCTGCAATGTCTGTACCCCCGGTGCCGCACCGCACGGCAGCATCGGAAAGCTGGCGTCCGGCCCGATGCCCACGCCGCTACCTTGTTCGGCATGGAAGCTTCTGAGCCGGCGTCTCTCTGCGGCCTCTGCGGCCAGCCAATCGATGAGCGGCATGTCGACACCACGCACGGTGGTACGGAGGCGCGCGGTGAGAGAAGGGAGTACGTGGTCGTCGGCAGACGCGGGGGGATCGTCGAATTTCAGCGCGCGGGCAACGCTGACCGGACGTACCGGACGGACGCCGAAATGTTGGCGATTCAGTTGAACATCGCGGAACCGCGCCTGGTCGGAGTTCGTTTCAGCTGCTGGGTCTCGCCTGCCGAGTACGGCACGTTCCAGAGTGACTTCAAGCTCATCACGTAGTAGAGCCTGGCCGGTCGGGCCGGCGAATCGCGAGATCGACTCCGGCTCCTTGAAGTCGGGGGGTCAAGGAGACCTCGACATCCCGGATTCCCGGAACCGGAGTCGACCAACTGCTACTCCGCCCGGTAGACGGAGATGTGCGACGGGCTGTCAGCGGTGAACGGCTGCCGGTGCCAGTCCGCGTACCGCTCGGTGAGCCGGAGCCCCGCCTGCTGCGCCATCTCGTCGATCTGGTGTGGCCAGGCGTAGCGCATGGCGAACGGCTTCAGGTGCACACCGTCGGCGTCGAAGGTGATGGTCTGCCGGATGAAGGACTGCGCCGGTCGGTCGTACCGATGCAGTCTTATCGTCGCGGAGTCCTCGGTGACGCCCCAGACCTGCACCTGCTCGTGGCGGTCGAAGTCGCGCGGGTCCGGCACGAACGTCTCGATGACGAACGCCCCGCCCGGCGACAGCACCCGGGCGACGTTGCGGAAACAGTCCGCCTGCCGCTCGGCGTCCACCAGGTTGAACAGCGTGTTGAAGACCAGGTACGCGAGCCGGAACTCACCCGTCACCGGTACGTCCGCCATGTCGGCGACGACCACGGGGATCCGGTCGCCGCCGGGCTTGGCCCGCATCTGCGCCAGCATCTCCTCGGACGCTTCGACACCGTGCACGTCGAGACCGCGCTCGGCCAGCGGCAGCGCGACCCGGCCGGTGCCGATCGCCAGCTCGAGAACCGGCCCACCGTCGGCCAGATCGGCCAGGAAGTCCACCGCTGGCACCGGGTCGGGGTTGCCTGGGCTGTCGTAGCCGGCGGCCCACAGCCGGCCGAAGAGGCCGGGATCGTCGAACACCGACATCAGCGGCCTCCGGGGTTGGTCAGGGGGTCAGTGGCGCGCTCCCGCGCCACGGGAGTCGGAGCAGATCTGCTCACGAAGCCTCGATTCCTCAGGTCGGATGACGTTCGGTCGGAGGGACTTCGTCGTGTCGGGCATGGTGGCTGCTCCCTTCGCGCGGCTGTCGACCGAGCAGACCAGAGACGGCCGCGGCCCGGCAAGGCATATATGCCTGGCCGGGCCACGGTGGTCGGGCGCTCAGGAGATGTGGTGCAGGATCACGTTGTGCACGTGGTGGCTCTTCTGCGCGCCACGGAACTCCACCTCGTAGGTGTGCGTCCCCACGTGGATGGCGATCGCCCCGGTGGAGAAGAACGAGCCACCCCAGGACTTGTTGCTGACCACACTCACGCTGGTGATCTTCGAGTACGGGATGCTGGTGATCGCGAACCGCTTCCCGATGAACGAGCGGTCCTGGATGATCACGCGACGGTCCGTCAGCCCGATGAACCCGGTGCCGGTGCCGACCGCGTCGTAGACGGCGATGATCTGCTCGCCGTCGAGGAGTCCGCTCTCGATCTGCTGGACCTGCTCCTTGCGGTCGTACGCGATGTTCGCCATGGATCCAGGTTAAAAAACCGGTGCCACCGGCCCACCCGGGCGAGGACCACGACTCCGCGTCGTACCCCGGATCAGACGGTGGTGGCGGAACTCGGCGTGTCTCATCGGGGGTTCGCGTCGGTCGCGGCGCGGACGAACTCACGGACCCGGGTGGTGGTGTTGCTGGGCAGCCAGACCGGCCCGCGTTCGATCGGTGGGGCGTCGTGGATGGGCACGTACGCCACGTCGGGGCGCGGGTAGTAGCGCCGCGTGTGCGCGCCCACCGGCAGGACACCCCGGCCCAGCGCGACCAGGGACAGCATCTCGGAGAAGGTGTTCCCGGCGGGTCCCTTCGGCACCGGCCGGCCGGACGGGGTGCGCTCCGGGGTGCGGTCCCGCTTGAACTCCGTCGAGGTCACGGCCGGGTACTGCACCACCGGATGGTCGGCGAGCACCTCCAACGACACCGACCGCTCCCGGGTGAGGGGGTGACCCGCTGCCACCGCCAGTACCCGATCCTCGGCGAGCAGCGCCGGACCGGTGGCCATCCCGTCGAACGGGTACGAGGCGATCAGAACGTCCGTCGATCCGTCGAGCAGCCCCGATCGGGTGGTGGACAACTGCGCCTCGTGCACCTCCACCCGGCAGTCCGGGTGCCGTTCAGCGAACAGGGCCACCGCCCGCAGCAGCACCGGCGCGGTCCATTCGCCGAGGAACGCCACCCGCAGCGTCCCGGTCACGCCCCGGGCGGCGTCGGTCGCGCGGCGAACGGCCTCGTCCATCTCGGCGACCAGCGGAGCCAGCTCGTCGGCGAGCTGCCGGCCGATCGGAGTGAGCCGGACGACCCGGCTGGTGCGGGCGAACAGCGGTGCGCCGATCCGGCGTTCCAGCTTCCTCACGATGTGGCTGACCCGGCCGGTGCTGACTGTCAACCGCTCGGCGGTCCGGCCGAAGTGCAGCTCCTCCGCGAGCGTCAGGAACGTCTCCACCTCGTACCGCTCCAGCACACCGGTTCCCATCGTTGACCTGTGGGCAACGATCGTAGCGGCATCAGATCTTGGTCGGCGTCCCTCGTCCGGGCATCGTGAACGGCACGGAACACCGAGCGAAAGGCGCTGGACGTGAGCATTGACGACTACCTGGCCGGCCTGGCCGGCCCACTGCGCGAGATCGGCGAGAAGCTGACGCCGATCATCGCGGCGGCGCTGCCCGGAGCGACCGGGGCGATGTGGCACGGGCACCCGGTCTGGGGCCTGGGCGACCGGCCCGGCCAGCGTCCGGTCTGCCTGGTCAAGGCGTACGGGTCGTACGTCACCTTCGGGCTGTGGCGGGGGCAGGAGATCACCGACCCGTCGGGGCGGCTGACGCCCGGTGCGCGGGCGATGGCGGCGGTGAAGTTGCGCGAGGTCGCCGACATCGATCCAGCCCTGTTCAGCGGCTGGCTGCGCGCGGCGGCACACCTGGAGGAGGCGTGAGCGGGGTGCGGGTAACCGGTTTCGACCACCTGGTACTGACCGTCGCCGACGTGGAACGGTCCTTGGACTTCTACTGCGGCCGGCTCGGGCTGGCACCGGTACGGGTCGACGAGTGGCGCGCCGGCACCGTCCCGTTCCCGTCGGTGCGGATCAGCCCCGACAGCATCATCGACCTCGTCCGAGGTGCGCCGCTGGGCGCGAACGTGGACCACTTCTGCCTGGTGGTGGCACCACTGGACTGGGCGCAGGTGATCGAGTCGGGGGTCTTCACCGTGCTGACCGGGCCGGTCAGCCGGTTCGGCGCCCGCGGTTCGGCGACCTCGATCTACGTGCGGGACCCGGACGGCAACTCGGTGGAGTTGCGCTACTACCCGCAGGACGCCGGGTCGGAGCCGGAGACGGTCGTCAGGACTCGGTGACCGCCCGGTACGCGTCCTCGATGCGGGCGGCCAACAGGACCTCACCCTCGGTCAACGGCTCGCCGTTGCCGTGCCCGACCCGGATCTGGGTGCGGTCGGGCAGGCGGCTGATCTCGGGGCGCAGGTGCAGCGCGTCAGCGACGACCTTGACCCGTTCAGTTAGGGCGGCGTGTTGGGTATCGTCGATCGCGAGCGTCCGTCGGATCTGCTCGCCTTCGCGTGTCCAACCAGCTAGCAGGGTCAACGCGTCGGAGAGGTAGTCCTGCTTGGCCCTGCTGTTGAACAGCACGCGCATCACCGCACCCCCCAAGCGCCGTTGTCGGCTCGTGGCCAAATCGTCGCCATCCCGTGTCTTGTCGGTGTCCTCTAGTTTGTCGTTGCTCGGAAGGGGTGTCCACGCCCACACTTCCGTGTTCTGTTGGCCTAGCGGACGGCTACGGTACCCAAACCGCCGATTGATCTGGCACCCTGGACGCCCGTGCGGACCGAACGGGCGAATGGCGGCGGGCAGACCGAACGACGGGACCTGAAGGTGATCGTCGGTGCGGCGATCATCCGGGACGGGCGGGTGCTCGCCTGTGCGCGTGCCGCCCCGCCCGAGGTGGCCGGAATGTGGGAGTTTCCCGGCGGGAAGGTCGAGCCGGGGGAGACCGAGACCGACGCGCTGGTCCGGGAGTGCGCCGAGGAGTTGGCCGTACGCGTCGAGGTCCACGATCGGGTCGGCCGCAACGTACGAATGGCGCACGGCCGTTCGGTGCTCAAGGTGTACGCCGCCCGCCTGCTCCACGGCGACGAGCCCCAGGCGCTGGAACACGAGGCGCTGCGGTGGCTCTCGGCCAACGAGCTGGACTCGGTCACCTGGCTCCCCGCCGACGCCCCCATCGTGGCCGCCCTCCGCCCCCTCCTCAAAACCCCCTAACCCCCGCCCCGCCCCCTCCCGCCCCGCCCCGCCCAGCCTCCGGTGATCAAGAGGTTTGCGTCATGCGGCGCGGCGTGTCGTGACGCAAACCTCTTGATCACCGGAGCAGGCGGCGGAGCAGGCAGGTGACCAGGCGGCAGAGCAGGCGGGTGGGCTGGAAGCGGGGACGGGGGCCGTGGCGATAGCCACGGCCCCCGTCTTTGGTTCGGGTTCTAGTGCTGCTTGTCCTGGTCGGGGTGCGCGAAGTTGAGGTGCTCCGGAGGCAGCGGGAAGGTGACGTCGTCACCGAACGGCGACGGCGCGGCGGCCCGGTCGAACGTGAGCTCGGTCAGCGGCAGCTTGCCCCGGTCGTCCACCGCCGGAGCGGTCGGGTGGGGCACCTCCCGGTCCCAGTTCACGCCACTCTGCGCCTGCGCCTCGGCGCGCGGGTCGTGGGAACCACCCGCGTGCGAGTGCACCCCGCCCCTGGCCGAGCCCGACGTCGTCGAGCCCTGGCGGGCGGTGGTCACGCTGGTCTGGGGAGTCTCGCCCCGACGGAAGATCTTGCTACCAAGCCACACAAGGGGATCGTACCTGCGGTCGACGACCCGTTCCTTCATGGGGATGATCCCGTTATCAGTGATCTTGATGTGCTCGGGGCAGACCTCGGTGCAGCACTTGGTGATGTTGCAGAAACCGAGGCCCTGTTCGGCCTGTGCGTACTCCTTGCGGTCCGTCCGGCTGTCCAGCGGGTGCATGTCCAGCTCGGCCGCCCGAATGAAGTACCGAGGGCCGGAGAACGCCTGCTTGTTCTCGTCGTGATCACGGATCACGTGGCAGACCGTCTGGCACAGGAAGCACTCGATGCACTTGCGGAACTCCTGCGAGCGCTCGACGTCGACCTGCTGCATCCGGTAGTCACCCGGGGCCACGTCCGCCGGTGGGGCGAACGCCGGGGTCTCGCGGGCCTTCTGGTAGTTGTACGACACGTCGGTGACCAGGTCCCGGATGACCGGGAAGGTCCGCAGCGGGGTGACCGTGACGGTCTCCTCGTCGCCGAAGGTCGACATCCGCGTCATGCAGCCCAACCGCGGCTTGCCGTTGATCTCCATGGAGCAGGAGCCGCACTTGCCGGCCTTGCAGTTCCACCGGCAGGCCAGGTCCGGCGCGTCGGTGGCCTGGAGGCGGTGGATGACGTCGAGGACGACCTCGCCCTCGTTCACCTCGACCATGTAGTCCTGCAGGTCCCCGCCGGTCTCGTCACCCCGCCAGATTCGGAACTGACGCTTCGCGCTCATCGGTTGTCCGCCTCTCCAGCGTCGGCGACGAGGGCGTCGAAGTCGGCCAGCTCCTCGTCGGTGAGGTACTTGGAAAGCTCCGCACGGTCGAAGAGGCCGATCAGCTCCGGCCGCATCTTCGGCAGCGGCTTACGGGTGAGCCGTACGCTGTCGCCGTCCAGCGAGCAGACCAGGTTGACCTGTCGCCACTTCGGCTCCATCGCCGGATAGTCCTCCCGGGTGTGCCCGCCGCGCGACTCCTGCCGCTCCAACGCCGCCTTCGCGGTGCACTCCGAGACCACGAGCATGTTGCGCAGGTCCAGGGCGAGGTGCCAGCCCGGGTTGTAGCGCCGGCCGCCGAACGCGCTGACCTTGGCGACCCGCTCGCGCAGCTCGGCCAGCCGCACCAGCGCGTCGGCTAGCTCACCCTCCCGGCGGATGATGCCCACCAGGTCCCCCATGACGGCCTGGAGGTCCTGCTGGAGGGTGTACGGGCTCTCGCCGGTGTCCCGTTGCAGCGGGGCGAGGGCGGTCTCCACGGCGGCCTCGACCGCGTCCACGGCCACCTTCGGCCGGGCGGCGAGCCCGTCGGCGTAGCTGGCCGCGTGGCCGCCCGCCCGCTTGCCGAAGACCAGCAGGTCGGACAGGGAGTTGCCGCCCAGCCGGTTGGAGCCGTGCATACCGCCGGAGACCTCACCGGCGGCGAACAGTCCGCGTACGTGGCCGAAGGCCGCACCCGAATCCGGGTCGACCTCGACGCCGCCCATCACGTAGTGACAGGTCGGCCCGACCTCCATCGGCTCGGCGGTGATGTCGACGTCGGCCAGCTCCTTGAACTGGTGGTACATCGACGGCAGCCGCCGGCGGATCTCGTCGGCCGAACGCCGGCTCGCGATGTCCAGGAAGACGCCACCGGCGGGGGAGCCCCGACCGGCCTTGACCTCGCTGTTGATCGCGCGGGCCACCTCGTCCCGGGGCAGCAGCTCCGGTGGACGCCTGTTGTTGTCCGGGTCGGTGTACCAGCGGTCCGCCTCCTCCTCGGTCTCCGCGTACTGCTTGCGGAAGACGTCGGGGACGTAGTCGAACATGAACCGCTTGCCCTCGGAGTTCTTCAGGACGCCACCGTCACCACGCACCGACTCGGTGACCAGGATGCCCTTCACCGAGGGCGGCCAGACCATGCCGGTCGGGTGGAACTGGAGGAACTCCATGTTGATCAGCGTCGCCCCGGCGCGCAGCGCCAACGCGTGCCCGTCCCCGGTGTACTCCCAGGAGTTCGAGGTGACCTTGTAGGAGCGCCCGACGCCACCGGTGGCGAGCACGACGGCCGGCGCCTCGAAGAGGATGAACTCACCGGACTCGCGGTAGTACCCGAACGCGCCGGCCACCCGGTCACCGTCGAGCAGCAGCTCGGTGATCGTGGTCTCGGAGAACACCTTGATCCGGGCGTCGTACGAGCCGAACTCCCGCTGGTCCTCCTGCTGAAGCGAGACGATCTTCTGCTGGAGGGTGCGGATCAACTCCAGGCCGGTCCGGTCGCCGACGTGCGCCAGGCGCGGGTACTCGTGGCCACCGAAGTTGCGCTGCGAGATCTTGCCGTCCTTGGTGCGGTCGAAGAGCGCACCGTACGTCTCCAGCTCCCAGATCCGCTGCGGCGACTCCTTCGCGTGCAACTCGGCCATCCGGAAGTTGTTGAGGAACTTGCCGCCACGCATGGTGTCGCGGAAGTGCACCTGCCAGTTGTCCCGGCTGTTCACGTTGCCCATGGCGGCTGCCGCGCCGCCCTCGGCCATCACCGTGTGCGCCTTGCCGAAGAGCGACTTGGAGATGATCGCGGTCTTCTTGCCGGCGAGCCGGGCCTCGATCGCCGCGCGCAGACCGGCGCCGCCGGCCCCGATGACGACGACGTCGTAGTGGTGTCGTTCGATGCGAGTGGTAGTGGTCATGTCAGGGGCCCTTTAGTTGATGAACCGCAGGTCGGAGAACCAGCCGGCCGCGAGCGCCATGATGTAGAAGTCGGCCAGCGCCAGGGTGCCGAGGGTGATCCAGGCGAGCTGCATGTGCCGGACGTTCAACGCCGAGACGACAGTCCAGGCCTTGTACCGCACCGGGTGCTTGGAGAAGTGCTTGAGCCGGCCGCCGATGATGTGCCGGCAGGAGTGGCAGGAGATCGTGTACGCCCAGAGCATCACCACGTTGAGCACCAGGATGATGTTGCCGAGCCCGAAGCCGAAGCCCTTGGGCGAGTGGAAGGCGAGGATCGCGTCCCAGGTGTTGATCAGCGAGATGATCGCGGCGGCGTAGAAGAAGTAGCGGTGCAGGTTCTGACCGAGCAGTGGGAAGCGGGTCTCCCCGGCGTACTCCTTGTGGCCGTCCGGGACGGCACAGGCCGGCGGCGACAGCCAGAACGACCGGTAGTACGCCTTGCGGTAGTAGTAGCAGGTGAGCCGGAACAGCAGCAGGAACGGCAGGGTCAGCGCGGCATCCGGGATGACCCACCAGCCGGGCAGGAACCGCCCGAAGTGCGAGGCCGCCTCGACACACCGGTCCGTCACGCACGGGGAGTAGAACGGGGTCAGGTAGTGGTACGCGTCGACCCAGTAGTTGTCATGCTGGAAGACCCGGACCGTCGCGTACGCGACCCAGGCGCTGAGCCCGATCACGGTGATCAGCGGAGCGAACCACCAGCGGTCGGTACGCAACGTCTTCGCCGCGATCGCGGCGCGCGCCCGCGCTCCCCGCGGCTTCGTTGCCGTTGAAGTCATTCGAGTCGTCTCCTCGACGGGCCCGTACGGGCGGGCTGATCTTTCTCCGGTCGGCACGCGGACCGGCGAACCCGCACCCGCTGCCACGTCCTGCGCACACCAACGACCACGCCGGATCGACCGACGCAGCTAAGTGACACACGTTACGCCGATCTCTGCGAGCCGTCCGCGCAAGGGAGTGTCCCGTGTGTCTGGCCTGCGGAAAAGCCGCGGTACGTCGGTCCGCGGCGGTCCGCCGCGGTCATCCCGAGGCGCCTCCGCTGAAGTGCCAGGACGCCAGTCGCAGCGGGGGAGCCGTCCACCAGGCACCGTCCACCCGATCCGGTTGCCGCACCACCCGCCCGCCCACCCCGAGCACCGCCCCGGGTCCGAGCGCGCGCGGGTACGACTCGGTGAACCGCAGATCACGGACCGCCCGCACCACCGTGCCGTCCTCGATGAGCCAGACGCCGTTGCGGGTCAGCCCGGTGACGACGAGGCTCTTCGGGTCGAGCACCCTCGTGTACCAGAGGTCGCTGACCAGCAACCCCCGGCGTACACCGGCGACAAGCGCCGCGGTGTCCGCGTCGACCACCGCGCCGGCCGCCCCGCCGGTGGTGCTCCGGCCCGTCGCGCTGACCGGGCCGGCCGCCGCGCCGGACAGCCGCAGGTTACGGGCCATCGGCCCCCAGGTGGCTCCACCCGCGACCGCGTGCCCGGTGGACGGCACACCCGCCGCGTCGGCCGTCCGCCGGTCGTGCGCCACCGCCCGGGTGGTGCCCGCCTCGACCAGGGTCAGCGCCCGACGACCGGTGCCCTCCGCATCGAATGTCAGCCCCGACGCGCCCAGCGGGTCGTCCACCAGGGTCACCGCCCGGTCGAACTGGGCCGTACCCGGCTCGGCGAACGACTGCCGCTCGGCGTACCGCTTGCCGTTGAAGCCGTACCAGGAGAGGTTCTGCAACAGGTCCGCCACGGCGGCCGGCTCGAACACCACCTCGTAGCGCCCCGGTGGCAGCTCGACCGGGTCGGCCGCCGCCCGGGCCTTCGCCGCCGCCCGCGCGCCCAGCTCGGCGCCGTCGAGGTCGGAGAGCCGGTCGGCGCTGCGCCGGGCCACCCCGTCCGCGCCATCGCTGCGGGCGATGCCATCCATCGCCGCCTCCGCCGAACGGCCGTACGCCATGTGCCCGGCCGAGTTGGCGAACGCCGACGAGCGATGCGCGGTACGGCAGTAACCGGCCGTGCTGAGGCCCCCGGCGGCGGCCACGAAAGCGCCCACCCGATCGGCCCGCTGATCCGGCTCGGCGTGCGCGGTGGCCTCGTCGACCGCCGGCGCCTCCGGCGAGGGCGTGGGCGGGGCCAGCCCCGGCCAGCCCGGGTCGGGCGGGCAGAGCCGCGCCGCCGCCAGGGTGCGCTCGACCAGCGCGCTCAGCCCGTCGGCGGTGACCACGCTGCCGCTGCCGGCGGCGGTCCGACCGTCGACGTGCAGCCGCAGCCGGACCCCGACGGTCGACTCCGCGACGTTCTGGTGGATGGCCGAGTTGGCGAACCGGGTCAGCGCCAGGTCCGCCCGCGTCACCACCGCCTCGGCCTGGGCGGCCGGCCCACCGAGGCGGCGGACCAGCTCCACGACCTGCCCGGCCAGCTCCACCTCACTCCTCGCGCTCACGCCGACACCCCCACCCGGACGTTGCGGAACCGGGCCGGCGCGGCCGGGTGGCCGGTGTGCCCGATCTGGCCCGGTTGGCCCTTGCCGCAGTTGGGCGTGCCCCAGGACACCGTCTCGCTCGACAGCATGTCCATCGAGCGCCAGAAGAGCGGGCCGATCCCGGTGTACGTGGGGTTGCGCAGCATCCGCCCCCGCCGCCCCTTCTTGATCTCCCAGCCGATCTCGCAGCCGAACTGGAAGTTGAGTCGCTTGTCGTCGATCGACCAGGACCGGTTGAGGTCCATCAGCACGCCGTCGTCGGTGGCCGCGATGATCTCTTCCAGGGTGTGCGGGCCGGGTTCCAGGCCGACGTTCGTCATCCGCACCATCGGCAGCCGGGCCCACCCGTCGGCCCGTACGCTGCCGCCGTAGTCGAGGCTGGCCATCGCGGCGGAGTCCCGACCGGCGAGCACCCCCACCCAGCGGCCGTCGCGGACCGCGTCCCGCTTGGTCGCCGGGGAACCCTCGTCGTCGAAGCCGAAGCTGCCGAGCGCGCCGGGGATGGTCGGATCGATGGTGATGTTCATCAGCTCGGAGCCGTAGCGCAGCGAGCCGAGCTGGGCCAGGTCCAACCAGGACGTGCCGGCGAACGCGGCCTCCCAGCCGAGGATCCGGTCCAACTCGATGGCGTGCCCGACCGACTCGTGGATCTGCAGGGCCAACTGCTCACCGCCGAGGATCAGATCGGTCTCGCCGGCCGGGCAGAGCGGCGCGGTGAGCAGCGCTCGGGACTCCTCGGCGATCTGCGCGGCGTGCGCGGCCAGGTCGAGTGACTCGACCAGCTCCCAGCCGGTGGTGCCGTACTGCCCCCGGTAGCTCGGCCAGGACCGCCGCTGCGTCTCCCCGTCGCCGATCGAGGTGGCCGAGATGCCGCCGCCGCACTCGCGGATCCGCTGGTCGATCCGGTGGCCCTCGCTGGAGACGAACCACTTCGCCGTGTCCCAGATCTGGTAGAGGCCCTCGGCCAGGTCCGCGCCGTGCTCGGCCATCGTGCGGGTCGCCCCGACCAGCAGGTCGCCCTTGTCCGACAGGGGCACCCCGAGCGGGTCGATCTCGCAGCCGGAGGCCCAACTCGCGGTGACCGCCCGCGTAGGGACCAGGTCGACAGGCGGGCCGGGAACCCGCGCGCTCGCCATGGCGGTCCGCGTCGCGCGCCGGCCGGCGTCGCGGGCGGCGGCGTCCGACAGATCGGGTACGGCGTGGAAGCCCCAACTCGCACCGACGAGTGCCCGGACACCGATGCCGATGCTCTCGTCCTGGGTCAGCTCCTCCACGTCACCGTTGCGCGCGGTCATCGACTCGTAGCGACGGTGCATCACCCGCGCGTCGGCGTACCGTGCGCCCGCGTCGAGGGCGGCCTGGACGGCGGCGCTGGCCGCGTCGAACTCGGTCATGGACCGACCCTAGGCCAGCCGACCGACACCCGTCAGGGGACGAGGTCCTCCGGCCGGATCGTGGCCCGCACCGGCTCCGCCAGCTCCAGAACCTCACCGCGCTTCGTGGTAGCCCGCTCCACGTAATGGCCGCCCTGCCGTTGGTGGAGATGCGCGGTCAGGGTTTCCTGATCGACGAGCAGATACCACTCGATCCCGGCCGCCGCGTACAGGTGCGGCTTCAACACCCGGTCAATGGCGGCGGTGTGTGGCGCGGCGACCTCGCCGACCAGGAGGACCGCGTCTGCCGGTACGCAGGTCGCCTCGAAATCCAGCTCCGTGGTCACCACGAGGTCGGGGTTGAGGATCCGGGTGACGTTCAGCCGCAGGTTGATGACCGGGAGCAGGGTGCGGTTCGCGGCAGCACAGCCTGGTTCCAACGCGGCTGCCAGACCACCGACGATCACCTGGTGTCGGACGGACGGGGATGGGCCGATGAGTAGGCCGCCGTCGAGGAGTTCGATGCGCTGGGCCGTATCACCGAGGGCGAGGTAGTCCAACTCAGTCCACGGCAGCGCGCGGCCAAGAATGCCGACGGGAATCATCCGCCCAGTGCAACTCATTCTGGGTCGCTGAGATCGCACCCGACGTGCGAGCACAAGATCGATTGCGGCTCAGACGATGTGATCGCCGAGGTCCGTTCGCACTCCCACCGGTACGTTCCGTCACCGCAGGGCCGCCGAGTTCGGTAGGCGGAGCGTGAACCCGATGGCGCTCTGCGGGCATGAACAGGTGTGAGCGCAACGTACGACGTGAGGGATATTTCTTTGGGCGAGCCGGCTGGCCCCCGGTCGGAGCGGCCTCCACCGGCGCAGCTCGTGGAGCCGTCGCAACTTGTGGGCGATGACGTGTTGATGCGCGAGTCGGTCGAGTGTCCGGAGCGGTTCGCGACGCTGTTCGACCGGCATGCTGTGGCCGTTCACCGATATCTGGCGCGTCGGGTCGGTAGCGGGGCTGACGATTTGCTGGCTGAGACGTTTCTGATTGCGTTCAGGCGGAGGTCGACCTATCGGTCGCAGGGCGTTGATCCGCGGGCCTGGCTGTACGGCATCGCCACGAACGTGCTGCACCGACAGGCGCGGCAGGAGGAGCGCCGCTACCGCATGTTGGCCCGGTTGGCTGCCGCCGCCACCGATGTGATGTCGAGCGACGATGAAGCCATCCAGCGCGCGGACGCGCAAGCGTTGCGCCAGCAGTTGGCTGCGGCTCTGGTGCGGTTGAAGCGCGGGGACCGGGACGTGTTGTTGCTGACGGCGTGGGCGGGGTTGTCCTACGCCGAGATCGCCGCCGTGCTCGCCATACCTGTCGGCACCGTCCGGTCCCGGCTGAACCGGGCCCGACGCCTGACTCGTGAATTCCTCAGCTCGGCAACGATCAACCAGGAGTTGCTATGAACGATCTCGAATTGCTGCGCGAGCATGGCCCGGACGCCCCGCCGGTGTCTTCGGCGGCTTTGTCCAGCGCTCGTCGCCGACTGATGGCCGAGATGGTCGCGGTTGCGCCGGCCCGCCCTGGGTGGGGTAGGAGACGTGTCAACTTGGCTCTCCAACATCGGCGGGTTGGCCTCGGCTTCGCCGTTGCGGTCGTGGTCGCCGTGGCTGCTGGTGGTCCATTCGTGTTGTCGGAGCGTCGTGCGCCGGCCGGCCGGCAAGCGGGAGTGCAGCTCGTGGCGTTCGATGCGCCGGTGTATCCCATCGGGTTGCGTCCTCGCCCCGCTGGCTTGGCGGCGCCGACCTTCAGTGGCGGTGTTGCCCGCGACGAGCAGGGCAACGACCGGCCGCTGATGACGGCGGTCTTCTCGGCGAATGATGGCGTCAGCGATATCTATCTCGGCGTGAGCGATCGGTATGTGCCACAGGACGTGCCCGAGCGGGTCCGGTCCGTCTCGATGCAGGGCGTGCCCGGCTTCGTGGTCGAACATCAGACACAGTCCGGCACGTCGGTGGTACTGAGTTGGCAGCGCCGGTCCGGTCAGTGGGTCACGCTCACCGGCCATGGTCGCTTCGGCAGCGAAGCGGCGGTGCGGGGGCTGGCCGCGACCGTGGCGGATGATGCCCGGCCGGTGCCGCTGCAGGTGCGTCTCGCCCCAGCGGGCTGGCGGTTGGCAGCGTTCAAGGACAACAAGATCGTGACCCTGCGCGCCCCCGCGTCTGGCGAGGAACTCAGTGTCAATCTCGTCGAGACTCCCGAAAGAAATCTGATGGGCTTGGTGAGCGGCGCTAAGCGGATTGAGACGGTGCAGGTCAACGGCAGGGAAAGTGATCTGGTGCAGACGCTCAACGGGTGGTTCCTGCAGGTCCCGCTGCCTGACGGGACCGCCTTTCACCTGCAGGCGCCAGCGATGTTGACTGGCGAGCAGGTCGTGGCCGTTGGCACCCAGGTCATCGTCACGCCGAGCGGCCGGTGAGGCGGCGGGGCCTCGGCCCTAGCTGCACCTCACCTGATCGCCCCTGAGGCGCGGCAGTCCCTGCTGTCGTAGGCCAGGCGCATCGGGGGATGGTCCAGGTAGCTCAGCTGAGTTCCAAGATCGCGCTCGATCTTGGATGTAGTGGTATCGACGCGTCGGCGATGCCACTACATCCTGGTTCGAGCGTGACCTTGGCGTCCGTGACGCCGCAAACTCCGCTCCCGGTCTCTCGGGTAGGCGCTTGCCGTCAAGATCCGCGCAAACATCGGGGATGTTGCGCGGGGCCGTCGACAGCGCGCCCACCGTGAGGGCGCGGCATGAACGGGTGTGGATGGCGAGGTGACGGGGGTGCGGGGCCGATGCGGACTCGTTACGCTCGGGCCCGCTGACAGGTACGGACTTTGTAGCTTATTTTCACCCTCAGGACTTTCATGTAAGTTCTCTTCGTCACTGAGGGAGGCGGCCGTGGACAGTTCGGATGCCTACCTGCGGGTGCGTGACCTGCGGGTCCGGTTCGACACCGAGGACGGCGTGGTGCGCGCGGTCGACGGGGTGTCGTTCGCCGTGGAGCGGGGTCGCACCCTCGGCATCGTGGGCGAGTCCGGCTCCGGCAAGAGCGTCACCTCGCTGGCCATCCTCGGCCTGCACGACCCGAAGCGCGCCACGATCACCGGAGAGATCTCCGTCGGTGGGCGGCAGTTGGTCGGCCTGCCTGACGAGGAGGTACGCCGGCTGCGCGGCCGGGACATGGCGATGATCTTCCAGGATCCACTGTCGGCGCTGCACCCGTACTACACGGTGGGCCGGCAGATCGCCGAGGCGTACCGGGTGCACCACCCGAAGGCCAACCGGCGCGAGGCCCGCCAGCGGGCGGTGGACATGCTGGACCGGGTCGGCATCCCGCAGCCGGCCCGCCGTTTCGACCAGTATCCGCACGAGTTCTCCGGCGGCATGCGCCAGCGGGCGATGATCGCGATGTCCCTGGTCAACGACCCGGCGCTGCTGATCGCCGACGAGCCGACCACCGCGCTGGACGTCACCGTGCAGGCGCAGATCCTGGATTTGCTCGCCGACCTCCAGGCCGAGTTCCACTCCGCGATCATCCTGATCACCCACGACCTCGGCGTGGTCGGTCAGGTGGCCGACGACGTGCTCGTCATGTACGGGGGGCGTGCCGTCGAGCGGGGCAGCGTCGAGCAGGTGCTCCGCTCGCCGCAGCATCCGTACACCTGGGGGTTGCTCTCCAGCGTGCCGTCCCTTCACGGCGACGCGGACGCGGACCTGGTGCCGATCCCCGGCAACCCGCCCAGCCTGATCAACCTGCCGTCCGGCTGCGCGTTCCACCCTCGCTGCCGGTACGCGGACCGGGTCGGCGGCCGGTCCCGCAGCGAGGTGCCCGAGCTGCGCGCGGCCGGGGCCGACGGCCACCTGGTCGCCTGTCACCTCAGCGCCGAGGAGCGTGTCACGTTCTACGCCGAGGACGTCGCATCCGTGGGGGTGGCCCGATGACCGACGAACCACTGCTGCGGGTACGTGGGCTGACCAAGCACTTCCCGGTACGCCAGGGGCTGCGCGCCACCGGCCAGGTGCGGGCGGTCGACGGGCTCGACTTCGACGTGCGCCCCGGCGAGACGCTCGGGCTGGTGGGGGAGTCGGGCTGCGGCAAGACCACCACCGGTCGGATGCTGGTGCGGCTGTTGGAGCCGACGAGCGGCAGCATCGAGTTCGCCGGGCGGGACATCACCCACGCCGGCCGCCGGGAGTTGCGCCCGCTGCGTCAGGAACTCCAGATCATCTTCCAGGACCCGTACGCCTCGTTGAACCCCCGGCACACCGTCGGTCGGATCGTGGCGATGCCGTTGCAGGTCAACGGGATCAAGCCCCCGGGTGGCGTGAAGGCCCGGGTGCAGGAGCTGCTGGAACTGGTCGGGTTGAACCCGGAGCACTACAACAGGTACCCGCACGAGTTCTCCGGCGGCCAGCGTCAACGCATCGGCATCGCCCGCGCGCTGGCCCTGCGGCCCAAGCTGATCGTCGCCGACGAGCCGGTGAGCGCGCTGGACGTCTCGATCCAGGCGCAGGTGGTCAACCTGCTGCGTGACCTGCAACGGGAGCTGGGCCTGGCGTTCGTGTTCATCGCGCACGACCTGGCCGTGATCCGGCACTTCAGCCAGCGGGTCGCGGTCATGTACCTGGGTCGGATCGTGGAGATCGGCGACCGGGCGGACATCTACGAGCGCCCGCAGCACCCGTACACCCGGGCGTTGCTCTCGGCGATCCCGGACGTCACCCAGCTCGGCCCGGCGGGTCGGATCCGGCTGACCGGTGACGTGCCGACCCCGCTCGACCCGCCGTCGGGCTGCCGGTTCCGTACCCGCTGCTGGAAGGCGCAGGACGTCTGCGCCACCGAGGAGCCCGCGTTGATCCCCCGCGACGGGGGCAGCCAGGCCACCGCGTGCCACTTCCCCGAAGGGGAAGCGGCCAGCACGAGCCCCGAGGTGGCGGCTCCGTTCGTCGAGGAGGTGCCGTCGTGAGCCTGTCCCCGGTGGAGGGTGTGGCGCTGGCCGAGATCGAGTCCGACCTGGACGCGAGCACGCCCGCCGCGAAGGGTGTGGTCGGGCGTTCACCCGGTCAGCTCGCCTGGCTGCGGCTGCGCCGGGACCGGACGGCCGTGGTCAGCGGCGTACTCCTGGTCTTCTTTCTGCTGGTGGGGTTGGCGGCTCCGCTGATCGAGATGGCCTACGGTGTCGGTCCGCGGGAGCAGTTCCAGAACCTGCTGGACGGCTTCGGCATGCCGCTTGGTTACGCCGGCGGCGTCGCCGGCGAGCACTGGTTCGGCCTGGAGCCGGGGCTGGGGAGGGACATCTTCATCCGGCTGATCTACGGGCTGCGGACGTCGTTGTTCGTCGCGTTCGCCGCCGCGTTGATCACCGCGACGATCGGGATCGTGCTGGGCGCGCTCGCGGGCTACCTCGGCGGCTGGCTCGACGCGGTGATCAACTGGATCACCGACCTGACGCTGGCCATGCCGTTCCTGATCATCGCCCTGGCCCTCACCCCCACCATCACGCTGCGGTTCTACGGTGAGCGGGGGCAGGTGTCGTCCGCCTTCGGGATCGGCGTGCTGATCGCCGTGTTCGCCATCTTCGGCTGGACCAGCACGGCACGGCTGGTTCGCGGGCAGGTGATCGCGCTGCGTGAACGGGAGTTCGTGGAGGCGGCCCGGGCCAGCGGGGCCGGGCTGGGGCACATGCTGTTCCGGCAACTGCTGCCGAACATCTGGGCGCCGATCCTGGTGTCGTTCTCCCTCGCCGTGCCGCAGTTCATCACCAGTGAGGCCGCGCTGTCGTTCATCGGCGTCGGCCTCAGCGACGAGACCCCGAGTTTCGGCCGGATGATCTACGACAGTCTGGACTTCCTCCAGACCGACCCGGCCTACGTGTTCTTCCCGGGCATCATGATCTTCGCGCTGGTGTTCGCCTTCAACCTCTTCGGCGACGCGTTGCGGGACGCGCTCGACCCGAAGTCGTCCCGGTAGGGGTGGGCTCATGTCACGGTTTCTGATCAAGCGGCTGTTCTCCGCCACGCTGACCCTGTTCGCGGTGAGCGTGCTGACCTTCCTGATGTTCTTCGCCCTGCCGCGCGACCCGGCGAGCAGCATCTGCTCGAAGAACTGCAACCCGGAGCGGCTGGAGCGGGTCCGCGACGACCTGGGCCTGAACGACCCGCTGGTCAGCCAGTACGCCGGTTACATGAAGGGCATCGTCACCGGCCGGGATCTGGGCAGCGCTCAGGGCGGCCGGTGTGACGCGCCCTGCCTGGGCTGGTCGTACGTCACCAACGAGGCCGTCTCGGACACCATCGGCCGGGTGCTGCCGGTGACGCTGAGCATCGTCATCCCGGCGGCGATCCTCTGGCTGCTGCTGGGGGTGGGGCTGGGGATGGTCTCCGCGTTGCGGCGCGGCACCTGGCTCGACCGGGCGGCCATCGGCTTCTCACTGACCGGCGCGTCGTTGCAGCTCTACTTCGTGGGCGCGGTGCTGCTGCTGGTCTTCGTCTACAACCTGCGGCTGCTGCCGGTGCCCAGCTACACCTCCCTCTTCGACAACCCGGCGAAGTGGGCCAGCGGACTGGTGCTCGCCTGGGTGGCGCTGGCCTTCCTCTTCTCGGCCATCTACGCCCGACTGTCCCGGGCGCAGATGTTGGAGACGCTGTCCGAGGACTTCGTCCGGACCGCGCGGGCCAAGGGCCTGGCCAAACCCACGGTGTACGGGAGGCACGCGCTGCGCGCGGCGATCACCCCGGTGGTGACCATCGCCGGGCTGGACGTGGGCGGGGCGCTGGGCGGCACGGTGATCACCGAGACGACGTTCGGCGTGCAGGGGTTGGGACGTACGGCGGTGGACGCGGTGCGCTCGGGTGACCTGCCCACCATCATGGCCACGGTGCTGATCGCGGCCGTCTTCGTGGTGCTGGCGAACATGCTGGTCGACCTGCTCTACGCGGCCATCGACCCCCGGGTGCGGCTGCGCTGACCCGGCCGCTGTCCAGGGCGTGGCTGCTGGCGAAATTTATCGACAACTGTTACACAACTCGTAGGTTTTCTTCCTTACGATCCTCGGGACGTCGGCGGTTCTCGCCCCGACGAAACGCACGGCACATGTGAAGGGGGTATTCATGAGACCACGCGTGGTGGCCGCCGCGGGCGGCGCGATCGCTCTGGTGGTGGCATTGGGTGCGTGCTCGAAGAACACGGGCGAGGGCACCACCGTGGACACCGACCGGCAGCAGACCGGGGTCATCGCGACCGACCCCAAGGACTCGCAGGGGCCGGCGGCCGAGGTGAGCGGCGCCGCGAAGGGTGGCACCTTCACCATCATCCGGGAGTCGCCGATCTCCCACCTGGACCCGCAGCGGACGTACTCGTTCGCCGGTCTGATGACCAACCCGCTCTTCGCGCGCTACCTGACCACCTGGAAGGACGACGGCAAGGGCGGCCTCGTTCTGGTCGGCGACCTGGCCGAGACGCCGGGCAAGAACGTCAACAACGACTGCAAGGTCTGGGAATTCACGATCAAGGACGGGGTGAAGTTCGAGGACGGCCGGCCGATCACCTCCAAGGAGATCGCGTACGGCATCGCCCGGTCCTTCGACCCGGACCTCTCCGGCGGCCCCACCTACATCCAGGAGTGGCTGGCCGACACCCCGCAGTTCGACACCAAGTGGGACTTCAAGAAGAACAAGACCTCGCTGCCGCCCGGCCTGAGCACTCCGGACGCCAAGACGCTGCGCTTCGAGTTCGCCAAGCCCCGCTGTGACCTGCCGTTCGCGGTCTCGCTGCCGACCACCGCGCCGCTGCCCGCCGACAAGGACACCGGCGTCGACCTGGACAAGCAGCCGTTCTCGTCCGGGCCGTACAAGGTCGCCAAGAACCAGGTGGGCGTGCAGCTCACCCTGGACCGCAACACCAACTGGGACGCGAAGACCGACCCGGTCCGGCACCAGTACCCGGACCAGTTCGTCTGGAGCTTCGGCCCGACCGCGGACGCCGCCAACAACCGGGTGATCGCCGACAACGGCGCCGACCAGAGCGCGCTCGCCTTCAACACGGTGCCCGCCTCGCTCGTCGCCAAGGTGGCCGGGGACGCCGCGCTCAAGTCGCGGACCATTCTCTCGCCGACCCCGAGCGCCAACCAGCTCGTGATCAACAACCAGCGGGTGACTGACCTGAAGGTCCGCCAGGCACTCAACTACGCCATCGACCGCGAGGGCTTCATCAAGGCGATGGGCGGCCAGACCGTCGCCGCGCCGCTGACCACGCTGATGCCGTCGGCCACCATCGGCTACAAGGCGTACGACGCGTACCCGGCGGGCGCCAACGGCAACGTGGACAAGGCCAAGGAACTGCTCGGCGGGAAGACGCCGGAGCTGGTCCTCGGTGTCGCGGACAACTCGACCGAGCAGCAGCAGGGCGCACAGCTCAAGGCCAACCTGGAGCGGGCCGGCTTCAAGATCACGCTGCGGAACATCTCCGACGACGCGAAGCTCGACGAGATCAAGAAGAAGGACAACCCCTGGGACCTGTACATCGGTAACTGGGCGGCGGACTGGCCGAGCGGGGCATCGATCCTGCCGGTGCTCTACGACGGCCGGACCATCAAGGCCGAGGGCAACAGCAACCAGTCCTACTTCAACGACCCGACGATCAACGCCGAGATGGACCGAATCCAGGCCATGCCCGCCGCCGACCAGGGTCCCGAGTGGGCCAAGCTCGACGAGCGGATCATGAAGGAGCACGCGCCGGTGGTGCCGCTGTTCGTCGACGTGGCCTACAACGTGCACGGGTCGAAGGCCGGCGGGATCTTCATCTCCAGCGTCTTCGGCTACCCGTCGTTCGTGAACGCGTACGTCACGCAGTAAGGCACGCCGCAAGCCAGAAGGGTCCTCTCTCGACAGCGTCGTCGGGAGGGGATCCTTCTGTTTCCGCTGAACAGGTCACTTGGTGCGGCCCTGCCCGTTTCATCTGGCCGGCTGGGCGGGACGCGGTCAGATGGTGTGGATCGTGATGAGGTCTTCGAGACCGGCGAGGTCGTCGGCGTTGCGGGTGTAGATGGCGGCGTCGTGGGCGTGCGCGGTTGCGGCGATGAGTAGGTCCATCACCCTGGCTCGTGGCTGACGGCCGATCTCGACGACGCGGGCAGCCAGTCGCGTATAGCTGTCGGTGATGGCTTCGTCGATGGGAAGCGGATCAAATCGGCGTTGGATTGCGCTCAGCCGGGCTAGACGAAGTGCTCTCGCCTCGGCGGTTTTCGCGACCAGGACACCGAACTGGAGTTCGGCGAGGCTGGCGACGCTGATGGCCAGTTCGCCTGGAATCGGGGTTACATCGCTAGCGATGAGGACGCTGGTGTCGAGGATCCCGCGGCTCACCGCTCGACCCATGGATCGGTGACGCTGTCGTCGAGGAGGTCCCGATCCCTTGCCCACGCCGGGTCGGTGGGTTGATCGAACACGCCGGCCAGATCGTCCCATTCGCGCCAGGTTCGAGGACTGACCGGGCCGAGCACGGCGGCCGGTCTGCCGGCGACAGTGATCGTCACGCGTTCGCCGGCCTGCGCCCTGCGCACCAGGTCGCTGGCATTCTGCCGCATCTCCCGCAGTCCCACTTCATGCATACACGCTACTGTAGCACTTGTGCTACCTTCGTCGGAGGTTGTCGCGGGTTGACCGCATCGTTGGCAGGCCCGCTCACCTCACCGGCTGGGCTCGCGCTGGTGGCCGGTTGAGGCGGCGAAACGCTGGTGTGGCGGGCGTTGTGGCACGGCCCGGTATCGCCCGCTGAGCAGAATCCAGCCAGCCACCGCTGCCATCGGAGCGGTCATCAACACCGTGACTGCAATGACGTTGGAGGCCTCACCCAGCAGGGTGCCGGTCAGCAGTGACAGGGTCATGTTGTTTCCGGCATGCGCGACGCTCGTGGTCCAGATGCTGCCGCTGCGCAGCCGCAGCCAGGCAAGAATGATCTCTTGGCACAGGAAGGACACCGTCCAGACCAGCAGGCCCAGGGTCACGTTGCTGAACTCGATGTACCCGAGGAACGGCAGCGGATAGTGCCAGACCGCCCAGATCAGGCCGGTGGCCAGGGTGGCGGCCAGTGGTCGTCCGGGGAAGATCCGCAGCCGGAGGTAGCTGGTCCAGCCGAACTCCTCGCCCCAGTAGAGCGGGGCCAGTAGCGGTACGACGAGCATCAGCACAATCAGGGAGGCCCACCACGGCAGGCCAGGTGCCAGCTCGTTCAACGGTGCCAGGGTCGGCCGCCACAGCCCCAGGGCTGCGGCGATGCCGACGGCAGCGACGGTGAATGCCAGCGGTCCCAGCCAGGCCGCAAGGTAGTGGGGCCACGCCGCGCGTAGCCGCAGCGCCAATCCGGCGTCGGCAAAGCCTTCACGTGTGACCCAGCGGCGAACAATGAAAGCGGCGGCGGCGGGCGCGATCCAGCCGAGGGAGAGGATCTGCACGAGCGGATCCGCCAGCGAGAAACCCAGCAGGTAGAGCGTGATCTCGACGGTCCACGTTGCGCCAAAGGTGATGAGTAGGAACGTTCCCAGTCCCTTGATTCTCGGCATCACGCCAGGCAACCATTCGGCCGGGCGATGACCACTACGCCCAGCTATCGAAACGGCGTAGGGCTGGGTATACCTCGCCCATAGCGTTGGTCCAGAGACTCTGTGGGCGGCCCGCGGCCTTCCTCCTCACGACGTTGCCCGTGGCGCTCCCGCTCCCGACAGCGTCGTCGGGACGTCCTGCCGGACGGGTCGCCGAAACCGTGGCGATAGGGTGGCGCGGTGTTCTCCGCCGGCGAGCGTGACTCGATCCGAGAGCGGTTACTCGGCCTGGCCGACGAAGACCCAGCCGTCGTCGGGGCCGCCATCACCGGATCCCACGCCCTCAACGGCGGCGACCGATGGTCGGACATCGACCTGGTGTTCGGCATCGAAGGACCGCTGGATCCCGCGATGCACCGCTGGACCGACCTGCTCTACGGGGACTTCGCCGCCGTGCACCACTGGGACCTGCCGTCCGGTCCGGCGGTGTACCGGGTGTTCCTGCTTCCCGACCTGCTCGAAGTGGACATCGGGTTCACCCCGGCCGCGGAGTTCGGGCCGCTCGGTCCTACCTGGCGTACCGTCTTCGGGCATCCCGTACCGGCGAAGGACGACCCGTCCCCTGGTCGCCGGACCCTGGTCGGGCTGGGATGGCACCACGCCCTGCACGCGCGGACGTGCATCCAACGACACCGGTGGTGGCAGGCCGAGCAGTGGATCAGTGCCCTACGCGGCCAGGTTCTCGCCCTGGCCTGCTTGCGACTCGGTCACCCCACGAGCCATGCGAAGGGCGCCCACCTGCTTCCCACCGCGGTGACCGCGCCGCTGAACACCACCCTGGTACGCGCGCTCGACGAAGCCGAACTCACCCGTGCACTCACCGCGGCGACGGCTGCGCTGATCGCGGAACTCGCGCTCGCCGACGCGGCCCTGGCGGCCCGACTCGCCTCCACCCTCAGCGACCTGCGCGACGATGCTAACCCGGTCGTGGATCTCCACACCGGCTGTTAGCGTCGCGGCATGTTCGCCACCGATCGGGTCCGACTGCGCCCGCCCACGCCCGACGACGCGGCGGACATGTTCCGCCTCTACGGTGATCCCGAGTTGCACCTGATCACAGACGGCGAGCCGTTCCTGCCGCGCCACGTCGGCCAAATCCGGGCTCGGCTGGAGAAACAGGTCAGCGAGCCACCCGACGGCCGGGCCGCGGTGCCGTTGCTGGCCGAAACCGTGGCCGACGGCACGTTCCTCGGTGGCGGCGCGCTGTGGGGGATCGACGCGTTCAACCAGTACGCCCACCTCGGCATCTCGCTGCTACCCGAGGCACGTGGTCAGGGGTACGGGACCGAAGTGATCCGGTTGCTCTGCCGGTACGGCTTCCGCAACCGCAACCTACGCCGTCTGGAACTGGAGACGGTGGCCAGCAACACGGCCATGCGGCGTACTGCGGAGACGTGCGGCTTCACGCACGAAGGCACCCAGCGGGAGCGCGAGTACGACGGCGACGGCTTCGTGGACATGGTGATCTACGGTCTGCTCCGGCGCGACTGGACGCCGTAACCGGCCGTGAATCAGGGCTGGACTGAGCTTTCAATAGCGGTGCTTTGCTGCGGACGAAGCGCGGTCAGCAGACTGTCGAGTTGACCCCAAGCCCGCGCGCTGGAGATGTGGTCGATGTAGTCGCGGGACTCGATGATGAGCCCGTCGCGGATGCGCATCACGAAGACACACGGCACCGTGAACGCCTCGCCCGTCTCGTCGACCCGCCCCTGATAGGCGAACTCGGCGACGATCACCTCCGGGTCGGCGGTCTCGTGAATCGTCACGTCGACCGGCTTGCGGTTCAGCGTCCGGGCGACCGGAGGTGGCGAGGTGAAGTGCTCGTGCAGCTCACTGCGACTGAGTAGCGGTGGCGGGTTGAGCGGGTGGAACGGATGCGTGACGTGGGTTTGTTCGGCGTACAGGTCGGCCAAGTCCTCGTACGGACCGTCGCAGACGCCGTTCACCAGCCGGAGGAAGGTTTCGCGTGGGCTAGTCATGCCGGGCTTCCTTCGAATCGGTGGATGTCACTTGGGGCATGCCGAGGACTGCATCCGGGAGTGGCCGGCACCCCAACGACGGCACCCTACCGACCTCAGCCCCGAGCTGGCTGCCCCGGAGCGCCTGGTCGGCCTTGTCGGGTGCGCTGAGATCGGCCGTGAATCCATCAACCGATGAGCGCTTCCGCGATCTGCCGGGTGGTCTGTGCGGCCACCCGCGCATCGGAGGCGGCGTACGAGCAGTAGGCGTTCAGGCCGGTAGCGAGTGCCCATCCGCGACCCCTGGCCCACGTCGGATCGTCCACGCCGAGCGCGGCGCGGAAGACGGCACGCGTGGTGCGCGACATCAGAGTAAAGGCGCTGGTCATGTCCCGTGCCGGATCGCCGACACCGAGGCCACCGAAGTCGATCTCGGCGCTGACGCGGCCGTTCACGGTCAGAATGTTGCCAGTGTGAAAGTCGCCGTGGAACCAGACCGGCGGGCGGTTCCAGCCCGATGTGCTCAGCGCCGTCTCCCAGACCGACGTCAGGGCCGCCGCGTCGAAGACCCCGGCAACCTGCGCGATCCTGGTACGTGTTTCGTCGTCCCGGGCAGCCAACGCCCGACCGTCGCCCTGCGGCACCTCCAGGACCGGGAACCGCTGAAGTGCGCTGAGAAATCCGGCCAGAGCGACGGCGGCCTTCCGCGACTGCGCCAGAGCAGCTGAGGTTGCCACCTCGCCGTCAAGCCATTGAGAGACCGTCCAGGGCCACGGATACCCGAGGTCCGGCCGACCCACCGCGACCGGTTGCGGGATGGCCAGCGGTAGGTGCGGGGCCAACCGTGGCAACCACCGATACTCCTTCTCGGCCTGACTGACGGCACCGGCGTGCGGTCGATTCGTGGTCGGGCGATTACCACGGACGGCTCCTACCGGGAGAGAAGTCATGACCATGAGAGTTCACGACTGATCACCTGTCGACCGGGTTCCCATACCTGTCTGGAGTGTGGGACACCGAGCCTTTCCCGCATCCGCCGTCAGTGCGCAGCAGGTCGCCCGCGCCCCGGACGCCCCAGCCACGATCACCCAGCTCGCCATCAACCTCGGGGTGCTGTGAGCGGGACGGGTTAGGCTCGGCACGGTTCCTGACCGTGGGGAGTTGCCGATGCGCGTCACCACCTGGCTCCGGTCACCGTCCATCCGTCGACGCTTGTTCGTCGCTGCCGTGCTGGTCGGCTGTTTCGTCTGGGCGATGGTCGTCGTCGGGCTGTCGTTCGCGATGGTGGAGCGTGGCAGCGGCCAGTGGTGGGCGATCCCACTGTTCGGCGCGTTCGTGTTGGCGGTCGCGGTGCTGGCCGTCCGTTGGGTCGCAGCCGTCCCGTCCGGGGCCGACCTGGCACCGGCAGGTCTGGCCGTGCCCGTCGCCGCTCAGGGGCCGTCGCCAGTCGCGGTGCGGCGCAGGCTCGCGGAGCCGCTCAGCTCGCGCGAACTGGAGGTGCTACGACAGTTGGCGACCGGTCGTACGAACGCGGAGATCGCCAAGGGGCTCTTCGTCGCGACCGGCACAGTGAAGGCGCACCTCAACCACATCTTCCGCAAGCTCGATGCGACGAGCCGCCTGCAGGCCGTCGCGCACGCCCGCGAGGCCGGTCTGCTGGAATAAACCCTGTTTAAACCAGCGGTAGACCGATCGGCAGATGCCCTCCCCGGTGGTCCTTCCTAACGTCCGGAGGCATGAAGCAGCGTATTGATCACGTAGCGCCGTTCGCCCTCGTCGCGTTGTTCACGATCGTGGTGCAGGGGCTGTCCCTGATGGAGTTTTTGCCACTGCCGATCGCCCTGCTGGCCGGGGCCGGATGGGCGGTCCTGATCGGGCTCGTCGCGCGCTGGATCCGCCGCAGACCGGCGTTGAGCGCCTGGGTCGAGGATGGCCTCGTGGCGCTGGGCTGTGTGACCATGGCGCTGCTCGCGTTCGGCGGCGCCATCGGGCTGGTGATGCTGGGTGCCGCGCTGGACAGCTCCTCGATCACCGGCGAGACGCTGGTGACGATGTTCCTCCCCAGCATTCCGGTCGCGATCGCGGCGAACGTCCCCACCGAACTCGTCATCCTGCCGGGGCTGCTGGTCCTCGGATGGCGTCCCGGTGCCCGTCGGATCCTCTTCGTCGCCGCAGCCGCCGTGTATTTCGTCCACCGGGTCTGGACCTACCTGGTGTTCGCGCCCGACCGCCTGGACTTCGCTGCGGCGGAGCGGTCCACAGCGGTGCTGACCACAGCGGAGAAGGATCAGTTCGCCGCTGCGCTGCACGTCGACGACCCTCGATGGGTCCTCAACCTGCTGATCTTCGCGATCATCCTGCTTTCCGCGTTCGTCTCCAGCCGCGGCCGGCAGGAGGAGGGAAGCCGGAGTGCGGTACGCCGCCGGCGTCGGTGATCATGGGGTGGTGATCATCCCTGCCGCGCTGTCGGCCGACTCCGGTGCGTTCTCGTTGGCCGTACCGCCGCTGTTTGCCGCTCTGGCTCCGGCGCGGAGCATCCTCATCGCCGGAGCGGGCGGGGGGTTCGACGTGTACGCGGGCCTGCCCTTGGCGTTCGCGCTGTGGCGCGCCGGCGCGCAGGTGCACCTGACCAACCTCTCCTTCTCGGAGCTTGAGGTGATGGACCGGGACGCGTGGGTGGCGGAGCACGTCGCAGCGGTACAGCCGGATACCGCCAGCCCCGACTGGTACTTCCCCGAACGAACGCTTGCCCGCTGGCTGGCGGCTCAACAACTGCCGTCGACGGTGTACGCGTTTCCGCCCCTCGGTGTCCAGCCACTACGGGCGGCGTACCGGCACCTGGTGGAGCACCTCGACATCGACGCGGTGGTCCTGGTCGACGGCGGCACGGATGTCCTGCTGCGGGGCGACGAGAGCGATCTCGGCACGCCGGTGGAGGACATGACCAGCGTGGCCGCAGTGGCCGCGCTGGACGTACCGGTCAAGCTGGTGACCAGTCTCGGCTTCGGCATCGACGCCTACGACGGCGTCAATCACGTTCAGGTGCTGGAGAACCTTGCCGCGCTCGACCGGGACGGTGGTTACCTCGGCGCTCTGTCCATCCCCGGTTCGAGCCGGGAGGCGGAGCTCTACCGCGCTGCCGTCGCCGACGCCCAGGCCGCCACCCCGCAGCGGCCGAGCATCGTCCAGGGGCAGATCGCCGCCGCCACCAGCGGCGCTTTCGGGGACGTCCGATTCACCAGGCGTACCGGCGGCGGCGACCTCTTCGTCAACCCGCTGATGGCCATCTACTTCACCGTGGATCTGGACAAACTCGCCGCCCGATGCCTGTACCTCGACCGTATTGAGAACACCGTCGGCAGACGGCAGGTCATCACACGCATCCAGGCGTTCCGCGACGAACTCCTCGACGCACGCATCCCCCGCGCGTTCCCACACTGATCGCTCGCCAGCGGCGGAGCGTGCACCCGGGGTTGGGGCTCATCGGTCGGCGTCGTAGGCCTGCCGTGCCTGCTCCACCTCTGGGAGGTGGGCGTCGGCCCAGGTGGTCAGGTGCGCGAAGAGCGGACCGAGGCTGGCACCCAGCTCGGTGATCTCGTATTCCACGCGGGGTGGCACCTCGGCGTGGTAGGTGCGTGCCACCAGCCCGTCGCGTTCGAGTTGGCGCAGCCGTTGGGTGAGCACCTTCGGTGTGATGCTGGTCAGCCGGCGTTCCAGCTCCACGAATCGCTGCCGCCCGTACTCGTGCAGAGCCCACAGAATCGGTGTGGTCCATCGACTGAACACGATGTCGACGACCGGCGCGACCGGGCAGGCCAACTCGGGGTGCGTTGACCGTTGCATGTGGCCTCCGTCATAAAGCCATTACTATCCTCTAGGTACCTACTATATCGACGCTACTAACGTCGCCTCCAACCGCGTGACCGACGCGGTCGACTTGGAGGTTCAGACATGTTCGTCGTGACAGGCGCCACCGGGAACGTCGGTCGGAAGCTGTTGTCGATCCTCGCGGCGTCGGGTGCCGCGGCGTCGGCGGTGTCCCGTGCACGACGTCCGGTCGTCGTACCGGACGGGGTGCGCCACCATCGTGCGGACCTGGAGCGGCCGGAGAGCCTGCGGCCGGCGCTCGCCGGCGCCGAGGCGTTGTTCCTGCTCGTGGAGGGCGCCGGGGCGCATCTCGACGTGCCCGAGATCCTGCGGGTCACCACGGAAGCCGGCGTGAAACGCATCGTGCTGCAATCCTCGCAGGCGGTCGGCACGAGGCCCGGGACCGCGTCGCACGCTCCACTGCACGCCATCGAAGAGCAGGTACGCCGGTCCGGCCTCGACTGGACGATCCTGCGCCCCGGCGGCTTCGCCTCCAACGCCCTCAGTTGGGTCGAGCCGGTCCGCAAGGGCCGGACGGTGGCCGCACCGTTCGGTGGGGTCGGTCTGCCGGTGATCGACCCGGACGACATCGCCGAGGTGGCGGCCGTCGCCCTCCGCGACGACGCCCACGCCGGTCGCACGTACGAGTTGACCGGTCCCGCGCTGAGCACACCACGTGAGCGGGTCGCCGATCTCGCTACCGCACTCGGCGAGCCGATCAGCTTCGTCGAGCAGACGCCCGACGAGGCCCGCGAACAGTTGCTGCGGTTCATGCCCCCGCCGGTGGTCGAGGGAACGTTGGCGATCATCGGCGCGCCGACCGCACGTGAGCAGCGGATCAGCCCGGACGTGTCCGAGGTCCTGGGCCGACCGCCGCGCCCCTTCGCCGCGTGGGCCGCTCGCAACGTCGACGCCTTTCGCTGACCCGGCAGACCATCGAAGCGTCTCCTCCCTCGGACCGATGACCGGCCAGCCGTGCGCGGCTGGCCGGTCATCGGCAGGGTTGTGAGCGGCTGATCAGGGGACGATCACCACGCCGCCGCGCACGCCACCTTGGGCCAGTCGGTCGTGGGCCGCCGCCGCGTCGGCGAAGGGGTACACGTCGGCGACCCGGAGCGGGAGGTCGCCGCTGGTGACGAGTTTGACCAACTCACCCAGCCGGGCTCCGTCCGGTAGCACCTCCAGTGCGAGGGTCCGGATTCCCCGCACCGGCTCCGGGCGAAGTGGAGGTGACGCGGCCACGTAGCCGCCGCCGTCCCGGACGAGGTCCAGCAGCGCGGGGCCGATCACCGCCAGATCGATGACCGCGTCGAACGTCCCCGTCGGATCGTCGGTGCGCGACAGGAACGCCGCGCCCAGCGACTCGACGAACTCGCGGTCGTCGGCCCCGGCGAGTCCCGTGGCGTGCAGACCGGCCGCCCGGGCCAGCGCCAGCACGAACCCACCGACCTGCCCGGCGGCGCCGGTGACGAGCACGGTCGAACCCGCGGGGAGCGCGAGCAGGTCAATGGCCTGGGCGGCGGCCAGGCCATTGGTCGGCAGGGTCGCCGATTCGGTGGCGGGGACGCCGGCGGGCGCGGAGGTCAGCCCGGCGGCGTCGAGGACCACGTACTCCGCGTGGGTGCCGACCGTGGTGCGTAGCCAGTGCGAGAAGCCGATGACCTCGTCGCCGATCCCGAACTCCTCGACCGATGGGCCGACCGCGTCGATGCTGCCGGCAACGTCCCAGCCCGGCGTGTACGGCAGATCGGTCGGCAACGGGGCCGGGAACCGGCCGGAGCGGAGCATCAGATCGACCGGATGTACGACTGACGCCGCGACCCGCACCCGGACCTGCCCCGGACCGGGCTCGGGCACCGGCACGTCGATCACCTGCAGGACCTCCGGCCCTCCGAACTGTGCATAGCTGACTGCGCGCATCGCCGACTCCTTCGTGGGACCTCGTGATCACCACAACCGTACGAATCGCTGGCACTGTCGGTAAGTAGGTACCGTAAAGTGCCTAGGGAACCTGAGGAGACAAGATGGCGACGATGACTGCGGCGCAACGCCGCGAGCAGGCCAAACGTGACTACGACGCGTTCCTGGAACAATGCCCGACCCGCGAGCTGCTGAGCAGGCTCACTGACAAGTGGGTCGCCCTGGTGATCCCAGCGCTCGCCAGCGGCCCGCAGCGGCATGGCGAACTCGCCCGCCGCATCGCTGGCGTCAGCCAGAAGATGCTCACCCAGACCCTGCGCACGCTGGAACGCGACGGCCTGGTCACCCGCACGGTCACCGCCTCGATGCCGGTCCGCGTCGACTACGCGCTCACCCCGCTCGGCCATGAGCTGTTCCCGGTCATGGTCGCGATCAAGAACTGGGCGGAGACACACATGGACCGCGTCTTCGAAGCGCGGACTCAGTTCGACGCTCGCCCCTGACCTCTTGTTGCGGCGTGACGGCCGGGACGAGTGACGGCCCGGCGGCGCGTCGGTGCACCGAGGGCTCGCCGGACTGTCGCTCGTGACGGCTAGGGTCCGCGTCGTGGATGACACCTCGACGGCCCGGCGGGCCGCCCACGCCTACGCTGATCTTCTGGAGCGCCGCGACTGGTCCGGGTTGGCCGCCCTGCTCACCGATGATGTGGTCTACGAGATGCCGCAGACCCGGGAGCGCATTCGCGGCCGGGACGCGTTCCTGCGGTTCAACACCGAGTATCCCGGCGATTGGCACCTCCGGCCGCGACGGGTGATCGCCGATGGCCGTCATGCTGCCCTGTTGGTCGATGTTCGCGTCGGCGACGAGCAGCAGGACGCGTGCGTCTGGCTGGAGATGTCCGAGCAGGGGCTGATCAGCAAGATCATCGACTACTGGCCCGAACCGTACGATCCGCCGCCGGGCCGGGAACACCTCGTGGAGCGTTGGTGACCGTGGCCCTACCTGGCGTCGTCCGTGGCCGCCTCGGCTCCGACCGAGTGTGGCAGCACCACCGCCTGAGCGGCGATGACACGTTCGCCGTCGTAGGTCAGCGCCGGTGACCCATGCAGTCGATAGCCCTCATCGAGAAGCGCGCTGACGCGGGCGCAGAATTCGGCGTCGTCGGGTCCGGTGATGAGACGGTAGCCGAGTGGCTTCGTGAAATCCGACACCGCCGCATTCTCCCCGCTGCGATGCCGGCGACCAGTCCCCAGCCCCCAACCCGTTCTCCGATCAGGAACGACCGATGGAGCGGTCGAGGAAGTCGTGGATCATCGGCGCAGCGACGTCGATCTTGTCTTCCAGCAGGAAGTGGCCGGTGTCGAGCAGGTGGAATTCGGCCGCCGGCAGGTCCTTGCGATAGGGGTGGGCGCCAGCGGCCGGGAAGACCGGGTCGTTCTGGCCCCAGACGACAAGCGTCGGCGGCTGGTGGTCACGGAAGAAGGCGTGGAATTCCGGATACAGCGTGACGTTGCTGCCGTAGTCGTAGAACAGATCCAGCTGGATGTCCGCGTTGCCGGGGCGAGCGAGCTGCATGTCGTCGTGGGCCCACCGGTCGGGGTCGAGCCGACTGAGGTCCTGCACCCCCGCCGTGTACTGCTGCTTGACCGTGTCGGAGTTGAGGATGAACGCGATGGCCTGACGGCGTTCGTCGGTCTTCTCCGCCCAGTAAGCCTTGATCGGATCCCAGAACTCGCTCAGCCCCTCTTCGTACGCGTTGCCGTTCTGCACGATGAGCGCGCTGATCCGCTCAGGTCCCTTGAGGGCCATCCGGAACCCCGTCGGCGCCCCGTAGTCAAAACAGTAGAGCGCATAGCGATCCACGCCGAGCTGGCCGAGGAGGCCGTCCATCAGATCGGCGAAGTTGGCGAAGGTGTAGTCGAACGTCGACCGGTCCGGGCTGGCGCTGTGACCGAAACCTGGAAAGTCCGGCGCGATCACCCGATATCGATCAGCGAGCAGGGGGATCAGGTGGCGGAACTGCGAGGACGCCGTGGGAAATCCGTGCAGCAGCAGGACGGCCGGGCCGTCGGCCGGGCCGGCCTCGCGGTAGAAGATATCGATTCCGTTCACGGTCGCCGTACGAAAGTGCGTGACCGGGAACTCGCCTTCCTGGACGGCGGCGACCGAGGGTTTCTGCGCAATGCCCACCATTGTCGAATCCTTTCGGAATGAGGGAAAGCGGTATCACCCTCGGCAATCTCAGCGCCGGGTCCCGCTTCGTCAGCATGGCATGCGACAGGGCCCCCGACGTGCCGAAATCAGTTATCGAACACCGCTTACAGCAGATGGGTACGGAGGAAGTCGAGTTCCAGCGGGAGCAGCCGCTCGGCGGTGCCGTTCGCGGCCATGTGGGTGGCTCCGGTCAACGGCAGGACGGCGTGCGGGCGGCCGGTGCTCAGCAGGGCCGCGGAGAGCCGGAGCGTGTGCGCGGCCACCACGTTGTCGTCGGCCAGGCCGTGCACCAGCAGCAACGGGCGGGCCTGGTCGGGGCCGGTGAGCGGCTCGGCGGCCAACTCGACGAGTGAGTGGTGCGCGTAGACGTCCATGCCGTCCTCGGGCAACCCCAGATAACGCTCGGTGTACGCGGTGTCGTACAGCGCCCAGTCGGTCACCGGCGCGCCCGCGATCCCGCACCGGAACAACTCCGGGTGGCGCAGCACCGCCAACCCGGCCAGCCACCCGCCGAACGACCAACCACGAATCCCCACCCGTGCCATGTCCAGGTCGGGGTGCTTACCGGCGAGCGCGGTCAGGGCGTCGATCTGGTCGGTCAGGGTCACGTCGGCCATCCGCCGGTGGATCGCCTTCTCGAACGACGGGGCCACCCCCGGCGTACCCCGGTTGTCGATGGTGACCACCGCGAACCCGGCATCGGCCCACCACTGCCGCTCCAACCACGCGGCCCGTGCCGCCACGACCTCCTGGTGCCCCGGCCCGCCGTAGATGTCCAGCAGCACCGGCAGCCGCCGGCCCGTCACGTGGTTGTCCGGGTAGAGCACCGCCGCCGGCAACCGCCGATCGGTCACCCGTTCCAGCAACGGCAGCGGAGAGTACGGAGGGGTGGCGGCCAGCGACCGCAGCTCGGCCAACTCCTGGTCGCCGCGCCGAACCGTCCACCGCACCCCCGCGTGGTCCAGCGACGCGATCCCGACGGCAAGCACGTCACCGCCCACGGCGGCGGTGTACCAACCCGGGTCGGTGGTGATCCGGCGCGCGTCCACCCCACCGCCGATGGTGGTGCGGACCCGGAACAGGTGCCGCTCGCTCGGCTCACCGTCGCTGGCCTCGACCAGCAGGTCGGCCGGCCCGGAACTGGCCGGCAGCCGACCCACGACCCGCCGCACGTACAGCGACGGCGGAGTGAGCAGTGTGCCGTCCGCGAACAGGCACCGCGCGTCGTACCCGTCGTGGGCCAACTCCCCGCCGACGAGCACCCGGCCGTCCGGCAGGTGCGCCGGGGTGCCGGTGATCGGCTCGACCCAGCGCGGATCGGCCAGCTCGGCGTGCACCTGCGTCTCACCCGTCCGGGGATCCACCGCGAGTACCAGCCCGTGCTGCTGCGACCGCCGCAACACGGTGATCAGTGGGCTGCCCTCGACCCAGCTGACCGCGGTCAGGTACGGGTAGGTCTCCCGGTCCCAGTGCACGTCGACCCAGCCGTCGTCGAGGTCCAGCAGGTGCAGGCTGACCTCCGCGTTCGGCCCACCAGCCCGGGGGTACGCCACGGCGGTCGGCGCGCTGGCCGGCTCGGCCGGGTCGTGCAGGTGCCAGCGATCCAGGCGGGACTCGTCGACCCGGGCGGCGAGCACCATGCGTCCGTCCGGCGCCCACCAGTACCCCCGGAACCGGCCGAACTCCTCCGCCGCGATGTGCTCGGCCAACCCCCAGCTCACCCCGGCGTCCTCGCCGGCCAGCAGGGTGTCGGTGCCGTCTGCCTCGATCACCCGCAGCTCGCCGCGACGCACACCCTCGCCCGCGTCGGTCACGTACGCCAGCCGCTGCCCGGTCGGGTCGGGACGCGGATCCAGCACCGGACCGACGGTGGCCACCTCCACCACGTCACCGTGCACCAGATCGGCCCGGAACAACCGCCCGGCCAGCGCGAAGACCGCGATCCGCCCGGCGGCGTCCAGCGCGTACGAGCCGATGCCCGCGGCGCTGAGCCGTAAGCGCTCACGAAGCGCGCGTTCGCCGGGGGAGAGGGACCGCACGTCCCCGCCCTCGCCCAGCAGGGTCGTCGGGTCGGCGATCAGGCGCTCCTCGGCGGTGGCCACGTCCAGCAACCAGAGCGCGTCCGCCGGGTCCTCCGGCCCGGCCGAGCGCAGGAAGATCACCCGGGAGCCGTCGTCGGCCACGGAGACAGCGCGCGGCGCGCCGTGGCTGAACCGGCGGGTGCGGGCGGCCAGCTCCGGAAAGTCCACAGACCAAATCGTAGAGCGGTACGGGAGGTGATGTGGCCGACCTGGGCGGACGCGTCGACGCCGGTGGGACCTGGGCGCCGGTTAGAGTGACCGTCGTGACGATGCTGCCCGACCGCCGCCTGCTGCTGGTCCACGCGCACCCCGACGACGAGTCGATCGGCACGGGCTCGACGATGGCCCACTATGCCGCCAACGGGGCCCACGTCACGCTTGTGACCTGCACCCTCGGCGAGGAGGGCGAGATCCACGTGCCCGCGCTGGCCCAGCTCGCCGCCGCCGAGGCCGACCAACTCGGCGGGTACCGCATCGCCGAGCTTGCCGCCGCGTGCGCCGCGCTCGGCGTCAGCGACCACCGCTTCCTGGGCGGCGCCGGCCGCTACCGCGACTCGGGGATGATGGGGCTCGCCACCAACGAACACCCCCGCGCCTTCTGGCAGGCCGACCTCGACGAGGCCGCCGGGCATCTCGTGGAGATCATGCGAGAGGTACGGCCGCAGGTGCTGATCACGTACGACCCGAACGGCTTCTACGGCCACCCCGACCACATCCAGGCCCACCGGGTCGCGATGCGCGCTGTCGAGCTGGCCGCCGCCGAGTTCTGCGCCCCGCCGAAGGTCTACTGGACCGCGATGCCGCTCAGCGTCCTGGAAGCCGGCATGGCGCACTTCGCCGGGTCCTCCGACAACCCGTTCGGCGGCATCGCCGACATCGCCGACCTTCCCTTCGGCACCCCGGACGACCAGATCGCCGCCCGGATCGACGGCACCGACCAGCACGCGGCCAAGGAAGACGCGATGCGGGCGCACGCCACCCAGATCCCGGCCACCTCCTGGCTCTACTCGATCGCCGGCAACTTCGGCGGCGAGTTCATGGGCGTGGAGTTCTTCACCCTCGCGGTCGGCGAGAAGGGACCGGGCTCCGGGCCGTACGCCTGGGAGGACGACCTCTTCGCCGGGCTCCCCGAGGAGATTGCTCCGGACCGGTCCTCGGTCGGGACCGTCTCGGACCGGTCTCCGGTCGGGACCGTCTCGGACCGGTCTCCGGTCGGGACCGTCTCGGACCGATCCTCGGTCGGGACCGCGCCGGACCGGTCCTCGGTCGCGGCGGCGGGTTCCCGGTGACCCTGCCCGCGTCGATGACGGTTCTGGACGACCTGGATGCCCCGCCCCCGGCGGGACCACCGCCGCGACTGTTCGACCTGGGCCTACGGCTGGCCGGCGCGGTCGTCGTGGTGGTCGCCGGAGTGCTGAGCGGGGTGCTGGAGTTGCTGCTCTCCACGGTCCGCGTCGGCGGGCAGTTGATCGGCGTGTCGGCGCTCCTCGCCGTCGGTGCCAACATCGTGCTGAGCTGGTTCGCGCACGAGGCGGTCGGCCGCAGGTGGGCGGTGGCGCTGCCGGCGGTGCCCTGGTTCGCGCTGATGGCGGTGGCCGCCATCCGGACCAACGAGGGTGACCTGTTGCTGGCCGGCGACAACTGGGTCGGCCTGGCCATGATCGTGGCCGGTGCGATGACCTTCGCGGTGATGGGCTTCCGGCAGATCCTCGCTCCGCCGTCCACGGTCGGGCTGATGACGCCACCCAGGTAAGGGTGGTAGATATTCCAGCCAGGGATGTGAGCCCCGCGACGGGGCGTACGGCAGGAGGTCCGGTGGTGGACAGACGGTGGCGTGACATCGCGGTGCTCGTGGCAGCACTGTTCGCGGTCAACGTGGTCGCCCGGCTGATCATCCGGTTCGGCTTCGAGCAGGACGACACGGCCGCCGACCGGGTGTCGTTGGCGATGTTCGCGGTGATCGGGGTGACCCTGGCAGTGGTCGCCTTCCGCTGGGGTCGTCGCCGGCCGCTGGCGGACTGGGCGGCCGACATGGCCCTCGTGGTGCTGGCGGCGATGCTGCTGACCGTGTTGGTCGGGCCTCTGCTGATCGGCCACAATCCGTTCGCTGGCGGCGCGCCGACGTTCTTCGCCCAGCTCTGGCTGTACCTGCTGGCCTCCGTCGCCGGGGTGCTGATCGGCTACCTGGTGCTCACCGCGCTGGGGCGTGACTACCGCTCGTGGCAGCTCAAGCGGTACGCCGAGGTCAAAGCCGCCAAACCCCGCCGCGTCGTCCGCCGCTGACGAGCGCGCACGCCACGACCGACCGCACCGCTGACAAGCCAGGCGTACGAGCAGGCGAGGGCTGGGCTTGTGCCGGCCTGCGCTGCCGGACTCGGGGGTTTGATCAACTCGGCTTTCGTGAAGTCGGGCTGTCCGGAGGGGGCGGACGCCCCGATTTCTTGTTGATCAACTCGGGTTTTATGAAGTCGGGCTGTCTTGGGCAGGCAGATGCCGCGACTTCCCGAAAGTTGAGTCGATCACGGTGCCGGGCTTGCCGCGTGCCGGGCTCGCCACGTGTCCGGCTCACCGCGTGCGCGGGTTTGACCCTGTGCGCCGGTCCTCGTCACTGTGGGGCGACTCGGGTCAGGTAGGTGTGGTGTGTGCTGAAACCGAGTCGCCGGTAGAGCGCCACCGCCGCCGTGTTGTGCTGCTCGACCTGGAGGAAGGCGTGCGTCGCGCCACTGGACACGCCCCAGCCGGCCAACTCGTGGATCACCCGGACAGCCAGCCCTTGACGGCGGGCGGCCGGTAGAACCTCGATGAGGCTGAGGCCCAGCCAGCGCCCCTGGCCGGTCACCGTGCCTCGGCCGACCGCCACCAGCGTGCCGTCGACGTACACGTGGGCGAAACGGACCAGGTCCACGGCGGTGAGCACGTGCCGGGCGGCGTCCGGCAGGCCGCCCTTGCGGCCGGCGGCGACGGCCAGCCACTCCGCGCTCGGCGCGCTGGCCAGCTCAACGACCGCACTGCTCCACACGCCGGCCTGCCCGTCTGCGCCGGCCTGCCCGTCTGCGCCGGCCTGCCCGTCTGCGCCGGCCTGCCCGTCTGCGCCGGCCTGCCCGTCTGCGCCGGCCGTGCCGGTGTCCCCGTCGGCGCTGGGCTGCTCGGTGGTGGTGGATCGGGCAGCCGATGCGGTGCCGGTCGGTCGTAGCGGGAGCGGCGTGGTCTGCACCAGGACCGGCGGGCGGGCGGCCCAGCCGCGGGCGTCCAGTTCGGCGCCGACCGGGGCGGCGAGGGGCAGCGGCGTGTTGATGATCGGCGGCTGGCCCTGTTCGGCGTACCAGCGTTCGACCGCGTCTACGGCGGCGGGGAGCGGTCGGTCGGGGTCGCCGATCGGCAGCGCCGAGTTGGCCCGCCCGCTCCAGCCCTCCGCCGAGCGGAGCAGCCAGTCGCCGAGCTGGCCCCGCGTCGGTGCCGGCCAGGCCTCGTCGGCGGCCCGCTCCAACGCGACGACCGCCGCGGCGGTTGGCCGACGGGTGGGCGGCACCCGCTTGGCGCGGTGGACCTGCGCGACCGGGACGCGCAGATGGCCCTGTGCGGTGGAGAGCGTGAGATGAGTCTCGCTCAGCTCGACCAGCTCGCCGAGGGCGTCGGAGAAGAGCGGTCGGCCCTCGCGAATCCCCACAATCCGGCGGACTACGATTCGGTATCCCACATCCTGCTGTCGGAGCACGATCGACCCCCTCCCCGGCGAGATACTAGGCTCTTACCGTCGCGGGTGATCGCGGCGTGTCTTGCGGAGGAGAAGACCGGTGACCTACATCATCGCCGAGCCGTGCGTGGATGTGCTCGACAAGGCATGCATCGAGGAATGCCCGGTCGACTGCATTTACGAGGGCAATCGGATGCTCTACATCCACCCCGACGAGTGCGTCGACTGTGGTGCCTGTGAGCCGGTCTGCCCGGTGGAGGCGATCTTCTACGAGGACGACGTCCCGGAGCAGTGGAAGGACTACACGGGCGCCAACTACGAGTTCTTCGAGGAGCTGGGCTCGCCCGGCGGTGCCTCGAAGATCGGCAAGGTGGAGAAGGACGCCACCTTCGTCGCCGCGCAGCCACCGCGCGGCGAGGGCCACTGAACCGGCCCGCGCCGGTCTCGTCGCGGCTGCCCGAGTTCACCTGGGACACCCTGGATGCCGCGGCCACTCTGGCCGCGGCCCATCCGGAGGGCCTGATCAACCTCTCGATGGGTACGCCTGTCGACCCGGTGCCCGAGGTGATCCGCCAGGCGTTGGCTGACGCGTCCGATGCTCCCGGCTACCCGCTGACCGCCGGTACCCCGGCGTTGCGGGCCGCGATCACGGCGTGGGTGTCCCGAGCCTGTGGTGCTGGGGTCGACGGTCTGGGTGTGCTGCCGACCATCGGCTCGAAGGAGCTGGTCGCCTGGCTGCCCACGCTGCTCGGCATCGGCCCGGGTGACGTGGTGGTGGTGCCGTCGATCGCGTACCCCACCTACGAGGACGGCGCCCGGTTGGCCGGCGCGACAGTCGTCCGCACCGACTCGCTCACCTCGGTCGGGCCGACCCCGCGGGTCCGGCTGGTCTGGGTGAACTCGCCCGGCAACCCGACCGGTCGGGTGCTGCCCGCGGCGCACCTGCGCAAGGTGGTCGACTGGGCTCGGGAACGCGGCGCGGTGGTCGCCAGCGACGAGTGCTACCTGCCGCTCGGCTGGTCGGCGGAGCCGGTCTCGGTGCTGTCGCCGCAGGTCAGCGGTGGCAGCTATGCCGGGCTGCTCGCCCTGCACTCGCTGTCCAAGCGATCCAATCTCGCCGGCTACCGGGCCGGGTTCGTCGCCGGTGATCCAGCGCTCGTCGCCGAGCTGCTGAAGGTGCGCAAGCACGCGGGGATGATCGTGCCCGCGCCGGTGCAGGCGGCCATGGTGGCCGCGCTGGACGACGAGCGACACGCCGAGGAGCAGCGGGAGCGCTATCGAGCACGGCGGGAGAAACTGGCCGCCGCGTTCACCGGTGCCGGGTTCACCGTCGAGCACTCCGAGGCAGGTCTCTACCTCTGGCTCACCCGAGGTGAGGACTGCTGGCAGACCGTCGACTGGCTGGCGCGGCGCGGCATCCTGGTCGCCGCCGGCGTCTTCTACGGTCCCGGCGGCCAGCAGCACGTACGGGCGGCGCTGACCGAGTCCGACGAGCACATCGCGGGCGTCGCGGCCCGCCTCGCCCAGGTCTGACCGTACGTCCGGGCGACCTCGCCAGGATTTACGATCTTGCGGATCACGGGCTGACGCGATGACCGCCGAGGGCTGACCGGCGTCCGCGCCGGCCCCGGACGATATCCTCGGCCCGACCTGCCCCACACCCGAGCAGGAACGTCGAGGTACGCGGATGGTGGACAGCCCCGGTGTGCGGGCGGCGGTGGTCGGCACCGGCCTGATCGGTGGTTCGGTGCTGCTCCGACTGCACGCCGCAGGCGTCGACGTGACCGGGTGGGATCCGGACGAGGGCACCCGGCGGGAGGCCCGCCGGCTGGGCGTACCCGCTCCGGACCGGTTGGTCGAGGCGGTGGCCGACCGGGACCTGGTCTTCCTCTGCGGGCCGCTGCCGACGCTGCCGGCGACGCTCGTCGAGGTGGCCGCGATGACCGGTGAGCGTTGTGTGCTGACCGACGTGGGCAGTACCAAGGCGGAGGTGGCGGCGTTCGCCGCCACGCACGGGCTGACGCACCGGTTCGTGCCGGGCCACCCGATGGCCGGCACCGACCGGGCGGGCTTGACGGCGGCGGGGCCGGAGCTGCTCAGCGGCGCCGCCTGGGTGCTCTGTCCCACCGCTGGGCCGGCCACGACGGCGTTCCGTTGGCTGGCCGAGTTGCTGGTGGACCTCTTCGCGGCCCAGGTGGTGCCGATGTCCGCGACGGAGCACGACTCGGTCGCGGCGCTCGCCTCACACGTGCCGCACCTGCTGGCCGGCGCGCTTGCCGGTGCGGTGCAGCGCGCCCCGCTGCGCGACGCGATACTCGCGCTCGCCGCCGGCAGCTTCTCCGACGGCACCCGGGTCGCCGGCACCCCCGCCGGTCGGACCGCCAACATGCTGCTCGGCAACCGGGAGCGGGTGCTGCGCGAGCTGGCCGAGGTCACCGCGTTCCTGGACGACCTGACCGCCGCGCTGAGCGCCAGCGACGCACCGGCGCTCACGGCCCGGTACGACGAGGCACGTGCCGCCCGCGCGGCGTTGCGCGATCGCCGGTTCGACGCGTACGACAGGCAGTTCCCGATCGGCGGTGACCACGCCGCGGAGGTGTCCTGGCTGTGCGAGCTGGGGGTGGCCGGTGGTCACCTGACGGGTCTGCACGTCGGCGTCGACACCGTCTCCTACACGGCGCGGCGGCCCGTGGCTGACTAGGCTGAGAGGCATGGCGGCGGACGGTCCGGTGGTGCAGGTGCGCGGCGAGGCGTACCGGGAGGTGCCGCCCGAGCTGGCCCGGTTCGCGGTCACCGCGACCGCGCGGGACCGGGATCGGGAGGCGACCCTGACCCGGCTGGCCGAGCGTGCCGCTGCTGTCCGGGTGCTGCTGGACGGCTCCGGGCCAGCGGTGGCACGGCGGGAGACCGGCGATCTGCGGGTGCGGCCGGAGACCCGTCGCTCCGGTGAACGGGTGGTCGCCTGGCACGGCAGCGTGACCACCACGGTCACCGTCACCGACTTCACCGCCCTCGGCGAGTTGATGCTCCGGTTGGCTGACCAGGACCAGGTCGAGGTGGCCGGGCCGTGGTGGGAGCTTCGCCCGGACAGCCCCGCGCACCGCGAGGCCCGACACGCCGCGATCCGCGACGCGCTGGTACGCGCCCGGGAGTACGCCGAGGCGCTCGGTGCCCAGGTCACCTCGTTGCTCGAGTTGGCCGACGCCGGGCCGGCGGACCGGCCGATGTTCGCCCGCGCGGCGTTCGCCGGAGGTGGCGGCCCGGGTGGCGGCCCGCCGGAACTCGAGTTGGACCCGCAGCCGCAGACCGTCCAGGCGGCCGTGCAGGCGCGGTTCACGATCAGCGCGCCGGTCCTCGACTGATGCCACCGGCTCACGTGCTGTCGGTCGACGAGTTGGTGCAGCGCGCGCTGGCACTGGCCGAGGCCGGTCCGCGGCAACTGCTGGGCATCGCCGGCGCGCCGGGCGCGGGGAAGTCGACGCTGGCCGAGCAGGTCGTGGCCGCGGTCGGGTCGGCCGCCAGACTGGTGCCGATGGACGGCTTCCACCTGGCGCAGTCCCAGCTGGTCCGGCTGGGCCGCGCGGACCGCAAGGGCGCGGCGGACACCTTCGACGCCAACGGGTTCGTCTCGTTGCTGCGCCGACTGCGCCGGTTGGAGCCCACCTCGGTGTACGCGCCGGAGTTCCGCCGTGAGTTGGAGGAGCCGGTGGCCGGGGCGATCGAGGTGCCGCCGTCGGTCCGGCTGGTGGTGACCGAGGGCAATTACCTGCTGCTGCCGGATTTTCCGTGGCAGGAGGTGCGCGCGCTGCTGCACGAGACGTGGTTCCTCGACCTGGACGCCGACCTGCGCCATCGGCGGTTGACCGCCCGACACGAGGCGTTCGGGCGGTCGCCGGAGCAGGCCCGCGAGTGGGCGCTGGGCAGTGACGAGGCCAACGCGGCCCGGATAACTCCGACCGCCGACCGAGCCGACCTGGTGGTCCGCCTGCCGGAGTCGCCGCCGGCCTGACCGGCGGGCTCGAAGCCAGCGTGGTCTGCCCGCCCGTGCCGGCGGCGGCCGGACCCGCCGGGGTCGGTGGGATCAGTCCAGGTCACGGATGGGCCGGGCGGGGTTGCCGACGGCGACCACGTTGGCGGGCAGGTCCCGCGTCACCACCGCGCCTGCGCCGACGACGGTGTTCGCGCCGATCGACACTCCGGCCAGCACGATCGCGCCGCCGCCGAGCCAGACGTTGTCGTCGATGGTGATCGGCTTGGCGGCCTCCCACTTGTCCCGTCGCGGGCCGGGATCGACCGGATGGGTCGGGGTGAGCAGCTGCACGTTCGGTCCGACCTGGACGTCCGCGCCGATGGTGATCCGCGCGACGTCGAGGAAGACGGCGTGGTAGTTGACGAAGCTGCGCGGGCCGATGCGAATCTGCCAGCCGTAGTCGCAGTAGAACGGTGGGCGGACCCACGCGTCCTCGCCCACGTCACCGAGCAGTTCGCGCAGCGCCCCCAGCCGCCCCTGCGGATCTGCCGCGGGACTGGTGTTGAAGCGTTCCATCAGGCGGGCGGCCCGGTCCAGGTCGGCGATGAGTTCGGGATCGTCGGCGAGGTACGGCTCGCCGGCCAGCATCCGGTCCTTCATGGAGGTCACCCGGTCGATGATGCCCGCCGACTCCGCTGCTGGTTGGCAGGTCCGTCATATTTTCGACCCCTTTTTTGCATACCGGGTATGCAATACTGACGGCGGTCTATGCACGTCTCGCAGTACAAACGCTCCACCGAGGAGGATCCGTTGCATCGACGCAGCAGAATGACCACCGCCGTCACCGCCATCGCCGCCCTCGTCCTGGGCCCTCCGGCGATCGCCGTGGCCAGCCCACCGACCATCGCCCCCGACGCCGCCCCGCGTACCGCGACCGGCGCGCCCACCGCCAGCGCCACCGCGAAGACGGTCACCCTGCTCACCGGAGACCGGGTCACCGTCACCGCGTCCGGGTCCGCGGCCGTCCGCCCCGGTCCCGAGCGTGCTCACCTGCGCTTCCTCACCAGCCGCGTCCGCGGTCACCTGACCGTGCTGCCGGAGGACGCCCTGCCACTGGTCCGCGCCGGCCGGGTCGACCGGCGACTGTTCGACGTGACCGGGCTGATCGCCGCCGGCTACGACGACGCCCGCCGGGACAACCTGCCGCTTCTGGTGACGTACGGCGAGACCGGCTCCGCCCGGCGCGCCCCGGCCGCACTGCCCGGCACGCGGGTGACCCGCGACCTACCGGCGATTCACGGCGCCGCCCTGCACAGCGACAAGTCCTCCCTCGGCGCGGTCTGGGCGACTGTCGCCACCGGCCCCGCCGGGGCCCGTATCGACGCGGCGGGGGGCGTCGAGCGGATCTGGCTGGACGGCCGTCGCCGGGTGACCCTCGACCACAGCGTGCCGCAGATCGGCGCACCCGCAGCCTGGGCGGCCGGGTTCACCGGCACGGGAGTGACCGTCGCGGTGCTGGACACCGGCGTCGACGCAACCCACCCGGACCTGGCCGGCAAGGTGGCCGAGGCGCGCAACTTCACCGAGGTCCCCGAAGCTCGGGACGTGATCGGCCACGGCACCCACGTGGCCTCGACCATCGCCGGCACCGGCGCGGCCTCCGGCGGCAAGTACCGGGGTGTGGCGCCGGACGCGACGCTGCTGGACGGCAAGGTCTGTGAGGACCAGGGCTGCACCGACTCGGCGATCCTCGCCGGCATGCAGTGGGCCGCGGTGGAGAAGAAGGCCGCCGTGGTCAACATGAGCCTCAGCGGTTGGGACACCCCCGAGGTCGACCCGCTGGAGGAGGCGGTGCAGACCCTGACCGCGCAGACCGGCACGCTGTTCGTCCTCGCCGCCGGCAACGACGGCTCGGACGGCTCGGTCGGCTCCCCGGCCAGCGCCGACGCCGGGCTCGCCGTGGGCGCGGTGGACCGGGACGACGAGCTGGCCGAATTCTCCAGCCGGGGACCGCGGGTCGGCGACGAGGCGCTGAAGCCGGACATCACCGGGCCCGGCGTCGACATCGTCGCCGCGCGGTCCGCCACCGGCGTCATCGGCGACCCGGTGGGGGACCGCTACGTCACCCTCTCCGGCACCTCGATGGCGACCCCGCACGTGGCCGGTTCGGCCGCGCTGCTGGCCCAGCAGCACCCCGGGTGGCGGGCCGAGCGGCTCAAGGCCACCCTGATGGCCGCCGCCAAGCCGCACCCGGACCAGACCGCCTACCAGCAGGGCGCCGGGCGGGTCGACGTCGCGCACGCGACCACCCAGGCGATCACCAGCGACCCGGTGAGCGTCTCGTTCGGGCGTGCGCTCTGGCCGCACGCCGACGACGCCCCGATCATCCGCACGGTGACCTGGCGAAACGACGGTCCGGACCCGGTCACCGTGGACCTGGGCGTCGAGGGCGCCGGCCCCGGCGGTCGTGCGCTGCCGGCCGGTCTGTTCGTGTTGGGCGCCAACCAACTCACCGTGCCGGCGGGCGGTACGGCCGCCACGACCGTCACCGCGGACACCCGGCTCGGCGACGCCGACGGCTACTGGACCGGGCGGATCGTGGCCCGGTCCGGGGCGGCGGTCGCGGTCACCCCGCTGGCCGTGCACCGGGAGGTGGAGAGCTACACGCTGACCATGGAGCACCTGAACCGCGCCGGCGCGCGCACCGCTGACCATTCGAGCAGCCTGGTCGGGTTGGACGGTTTCGCCTGGTGGGACCTTGAGGGCGTCGACGGAGTCTCCACCGTGCGACTGCCGAAGGGGCACTACGGCCTGAGCAGCATCATCTTCGAGCCGGCGCCGGACGATGAGTCGGGTGGGGTGTCCGTCCTGGTGCAGCCCGAACTGACCGTCGAACGGGACACCCGGATCGTCGTGGACGCCCGCCGGACGAAGCCGGTACGGACGACCGTCCCCGAGCGGGGGGCCGCCCCGGAGTTGATCGACATCAGTGGCAACTTCACGGCCGACGACGGCAGTGGATACGGCGTCGGGCTCTGGGCGGACACGTTCACCGGCCTGACCAGTGGCCAGCTCGGCAAGGCGGTCTCCGCCGACCGGTTCGTCGCCACCGTCAGCAGCCAGTGGACCAAGCCGGACACGGCCAACAGCCCGTACCTGTACGCGTTGGCCGAGGCGATCCCCGGCCGGATGCCCACGGGGTTCGTCCGCGACTACACCCGACGGGATCTGGCCACCGTCGTGCACCGCTTCCGCGGTGGCTACCCGGACCTGGAGGCCGAGCGGACCGTGTACCCCGTCCTGGAGTACAACGTCGGCGGCTCCGCCCTGGTCCTGCCCACCGTCGTGCCCGGCCAGCGGGTCGAGCACTACAACACGAGGGGCGTGAAGTGGGAGACCGACATCTACTTCGGAACGCGGGACGAGGAGGGCTGGTTGAACCCGCGGGCAGCGCTCTTCTCCACCGCCACCGCGTACCGGGCCGGGCGGACGGTGCAGGAGATCTGGAATCAGGCCCCGTACGCGCCGTCCTTCCCGAACCCGCGCTGGCCGCACCAGAGCGTCAGCCGGGTCGGCGACACCATCCTGGCCGACGTGCCGATGTTCAGCGACGCGGCCGGGCACCCGGGCGCGTCACTGAGCGACAGTGAGCACACCACGCTCTGGCGCAACGGCGAGCTGGTCGGCGAGAGCGAGTACGCCGGCTACGGAGAGTTCACCGTGCCGCCGGGTAGGGCGGACTACCGCCTCGTCGCGTCCTCGAAGCGAAGCTTCACCGACCTGAGCACCGAGGTGGAATCCACCTGGACCTTCCGGTCGCGGCACGTCACCGGTGACACACCGGCCCGACTGCCGCTGTCGGCGGTGCGCTTCACCCCGCCGTTGCGGGTCGACAACAGCGCACCCGCGGGTCAGGACTTCGTCGTCCCGGTGCGGGTGCAGCGGCAGCCCGGCGCGCCGGCCGCCCGGGTGCAGAAGCTCACTGTCGACGTCTCGTACGACGGCGGGAAGACCTGGGCCACGGCGAAGCTGGTCCGCTCCTCCGCCAACGGCTGGTCGGCTCTGCTGCGGCATCCGGCGGGCACCGGTCACGTGTCGCTGCGGGCCACCGCCCGGGACACCGCGGGTAACACGGTGACGCAACGGGTCATCCAGGCGTACCGGTTGCGCTGAGGCGTACCCCGTCGGGTCCGCGGCCGAGTGCCGCGGACCCGACGGGTCCGTCAGTTGTTGACGTGCAGGGCGGCGTTCAGCTCGATGCCCCGGCCGGTGCGGGGCCGGGCCTCCAGCCCGCCGGTCACCGAGTTGCGCCAGAACAGCAGGCCGTCGACGCCGGACAGCTCACGGGCCTTGACCACCCGGCCGTCGGGGAGCGTGATCTTCGACGCGGCGGTGATGTAGCAGCCGGCCTCGACCACACAGTCGTCGCCGAGCGAGATCCCGACGCCGGCGTTCGCGCCGACCAGGCTCCGCTCACCGATGCTGATCTTGTCGGTGCCGCCGCCGGAGAGGGTGCCCATGATGGAGGCCCCACCGCCGATGTCGGAGCCGTCGCCGACCAGCACGCCCTGCACGATCCGCCCCTCGACCATGGAGGTGCCGACGGTGCCGGCGTTGAAGTTCACGAAGCCCTCGTGCATCACGGTGGTGCCGGCCGCCAGGTGGGCGCCCAGGCGGACCCGGTCGGCGTCGGCGATCCGCACCCCGGAGGGCACCACGTAGTCGGTCATCCGGGGGAACTTGTCGACCCCGTACACCGACAGGTGGCGACCGGCGGCCCGCTCGATCACCCGCAGCTCGTCCACCCGCTCCGGTGGGCACGGCCCGGCGGACGTCCAGGCCACGTTGGCCAGCTTGGCGAAGATGCCGTCGAGGTTGAGCTGGTTGGGCCGCACCAGGCGGTGCGAGAGCAGGTGCAACCGGAGGTACGCGTCCGGGGCGTCCTTGATCGGGTCGTCGAGCGAGCCGATCACGGTGACCACCTGGACGGTACGCAGACCGGGCAGTGCCCGGTCACCGAGCGCCGCCGGCGGCAGGTCGAGCACGTCCGACTTGTCCTCCCCGGCGACCAGCGGCAGCTCACCGAGGCCCAGCTTGCCGGTCGGGTACCAGGTGTCGAGCACCTGCTCATCTGCCGTGACCGTGGCCAGGCCAATACCCCAGGCGGAATCTGCGGACGTCACTGTTACACCTCTCGGTCGCGGCCGGGTCGGCCTCAGCTCACTCCTCGCGCGGACAGACCTGAAGGTACCGTGCGAACCATGGAGAACCCGCTGACCCCCGAGGTCCTCGCCGATCCGGTACAGCTGACCCGCGCGCTGGTCGACATAGAGTCCGTGTCCCTCAACGAGAAGGCGATCGCCGACTGTGTCGAAGAGGTGCTGCGGGGCGTACCGCACCTGACCACCCACCGGCACGGCAACACCGTGATGGCGCGTACCGACCTCGGTCGGGCGCAGCGCGTCGTGTTGGCCGGACACCTCGACACGGTGCCGCTCAACAACAACTTCCCGTCGACCATGCGCGGCGACCTGATGTACGGCTGCGGCACCTCGGACATGAAGTCCGGCACCGCGTACGCGCTGCACCTGGCGGTGACCCTGCCCGCCCCGCGCTACGACGTGACGTACTTCTTCTACGAGGCCGAGGAGATCGAGTCGCGGTACAACGGGCTCAACCTGGTGGCCCAGGCCTACCCGGAGTGGCTGGAGGCGGACTTCGCGGTGCTGCTGGAGCCGACGTACGGCATCGTCGAGGCGGGTTGCCAGGGCACCATGCGCGCGCTCGTGACGACGACGGGCGAGCGGGCGCACGCGGCGCGCTCCTGGCACGGGGTGAACGCCATCCACGCGGCCACCGAAGTGCTGCGGCGTCTCCAGACGTACGAGGCGCGCCGGGTCACCATCGAGGGGTGCGACTACCGCGAGGGCATGAACGCGGTACGGATCATCGGCGGGGTCGCCGGCAACGTGATCCCCGACCGGTGCGAGATCGAGGTCAACTACCGGTACGCGCCGGATCGCGACCCGGCGGGTGCGGAGGCGCACCTGCGGGAGGTGTTCGCTGGCTTCGACGTGGTGGTGACCGACGCGGCTGCCGGTGCGACCCCCGGGTTGGAGGCGGCTCCGGCGAAGGAGTTCCTGGCGGCGGTGGGCGCGGCGCCGATCGGCAAGCTGGGCTGGACGGACGTGGCCCGGTTCGCGGCCATGGGGATCCCGGCGCTGAACTTCGGTCCCGGCGACCCGAACCTGGCCCACCACAAGGACGAGCACGTCGAGATCAGCAAGATCCGCGACGGCGCGGCAACCCTGCACCGCTGGCTGGCCCCAGCCTGACCCGGCCTGACCCGGCTCGCCCCGGTGATCAAGAGGTTTGCGTCAGCCGGGCCCGTTGTCGGCGACGCAAACCTCTTGATCGGCTCCTGCGGGCGCGGCGGCGGGGGAGACCAGGGGTGGGTCCTGCAGTCGGGTGCGGCGGCGTTCGGCCACCACGTCTCGGATCCGTCGCTGCATCTGGCGACGGATCCGGATCATCTCGCTGTTACTGATCACGCTGTCTCCTCCCCCGAAGGCGCGCGCCGGGCATACCCGGTATGTGAATAGTAAGACGTACGGGGGAGCGAATTAGTTGCCCATGATCCCGAACTATTTCTCGGCGTCCCCGCCCCGCACACCTGCGAGGTGCCGCTCCACTACGGTTGCCCCATGAGCCAGAGCAACAACGGGCGGGAGGCCGGTCGCGGTCCGGGGCAGGAACGACACCGCGGCGCGGTCACGCTGCGCAGGGGGTCGATCCCGAGCAGTACCGCTGATCAACGGTTGTTGGACTCGCGTGGGCGGAGCGACTGGAAGACCAGGGACGCCTGGCGCGCGCTGCGCATCCTCTCCGAGTTCGTCGAAGGTTTCGACACCCTCGCCGATCTGCCGCCCGCGGTCAGCGTGTTCGGCTCCGCCCGCAGCGGCCCGGACAGCGCCGAGTGCCAACTGGCCGAGCAGGTGGGCGGCGCGCTGGCCCGAGCCGGCTACGCGGTGATCACCGGGGGTGGGCCGGGCGTGATGGAGGCCGCCAACCGCGGCGCCAGCGAGGCCGGTGGCCTCTCCGTCGGGCTCGGCATCGAGCTGCCGTTCGAGCAGGGCCTCAACGAGTGGGTCGACCTGGCGATCGACTTCCGCTACTTCTTCGCCCGCAAGACCATGTTCGTCAAGTACGCACAGGCGTTCGTCGTGCTGCCCGGTGGGTTCGGCACCATGGACGAGCTGTTCGAGGCGCTCACCCTGGTGCAGACCGGCAAGGTCACCCGGTTCCCGGTGGTGCTCATGGGAGTCGACTACTGGCAGGGCCTGCTCAACTGGATGCGCGACACGATGGCCGCCGGTGGCAAGATCGGGCCGGTCGACCTGGACCTGATCTGTCTCACCGACGACGTCGGCGCCGCGGTGCGGTACATCGTCGAGGCGGAGGCCGCGCTCTCCGTCGAGCAGGAGGCGGTCCGCGACGAGGCGGTCGCGCGTACCGGCGCGGACCAGCAGGCCGCCGCCGCGCAGGCGGCCGACCAGCCACGGGACAGGTGATGGCCGCGATCTGCGTCTTCTGCGCGTCCTCCCGCACGCTGGACCAGCGCTGGTTGGACCTGGCCACCGAGACCGGTGCGGAGCTGGCCCGGCGCGGCCACACGCTGGTCAGCGGCGGCGGCTGCGTCGGCATGATGGGCGCGCTGGCGGACGGCGCCCGCTCCGCCGGCGGACGCACCCTGGGGGTGATCCCGCAGTCGCTCGTCGATCTGGAGGTCGCCGACCTGGCCTCGGACGAGCTGCTGGTGACCGACTCGATGGCCGGCCGCAAGACCCTGATGATCGACAAGTCGGACGCGTTCCTCACCCTGCCCGGCGGGCTGGGCACCCTGGACGAGCTGTTCGAGGTCTGGACGACCGCGACCCTCGCCCTGCACGCGAAGCCGATGGTGCTGATCGACACCGACGGGTTCTACCGCCCCCTGCTGGACTGGCTGGACAGCCTGACCAACCAGAACTTCCTCAGATCAGCAGGCCGCAACCTCCTGACGGTGACCACCACAGTCCCCGAAGCCCTGGACGCCCTGGAGTCCCGCCTAACCTGACCCACCCTGCCCCGACACCCCACCCCACCCCACCCCGGCCCCGGTGATCATGGAGTTGGCGGTGCTGTTGTCGGCGTGTCGCGCCGCTAACCTCATGATCGACGGGGGTGGATGGGGTGGGGTTGAGGGTGACGTGGGGGATTGGGTGGGTGTCGTATGGGTCTGATGGGATGAGCTGATGCAGGCGTACCGGTTGGTGCGGCGGTCCGGGGGACCGCCGCGGGGGGACGGGACGACGCCGGACGGCGCTTCCGTGCCCGCCCGCGGGGGCACGTCCGGTGGCGCGTCGGCTGAGCCCGATCGCGTGGCCGGGTCCGAGCTGACGGTCGACGGCGGCGGTTGGCGGGCCGATCCGGTGCAGGCCGAGGTGGTCGGGCACACCAACGGGCCGATGCTCGTGCTCGGCGGCCCCGGCACCGGCAAGACCAGCACGCTTGTCGAGGCGGTCGCCGCCCGGGTGAGCGAGGGGGTCGACCCCGAACGGATCCTGGTGCTGACCTTCGGCCGTCGAGGGGCCACCGCCCTGCGTCAACGCATCGAGGCCCGGGTCGCGCAGGACGGCCACCGGGTGCTGCGCGAGCCGCTGGTGCGCACCTTCCCGGCGTACGCCTTCGGGTTGCTGCGCCGAGCCGCCGCCGAACGAGGCGAACCGTCACCCCGCCTGCTGACCGGCCCGGAGCAGGATCTGATCATCCGCGAGCTGCTGGACGTGGTGGGCGAGGAACCCGAGGACGACCCGGTCGGCTGGCCGACCGACCTGCGCCCGGCCCTGCGGACCCGGGCCTTCGCCGGTCAGCTGCGCGACCTGCTCATGCGCGCCGCCGAGCGCGGCGTGGGTCCGATGGACCTGGCCCGGCTGGGTGAGAAGCTCGGCCGCGCCGACTGGCCGGCCGCCGCCCGCTTCCTCCGGGAGTACGTCGCCGTGCTCGCGCTGCGCGACGTCAGCAACCGGGGCTCGATCGCGTACGACCCGGCGGAGCTGGTCCGGGCGGCCACCGGGCTGCTGCGCGACGACGAGGAGCTGCTGGCCGCCGAGCGCCGTCGGCTCGCGTACGTGTACCTCGACGAGCTGGCCGACACCGACCCCGCCCAACTGGAGCTGCTCTCGGTGATCGCCGGCGGTGGCAAGTCGCTCGTCGCGTTCGCCGACCCCGACTCCTCCACGTACGCCTTCCGCGGCGCCGACCCGGCCGGGGTGACCACGTTCGCGCACCGCTTCCGGACCGCCTCCGGAGCGCCCGCCGCGCAGGTGCTGCTGACCACGTCGTACCGGGCCGGGCCTGGTCTGCTCGCCGCCCTGGCCCGGCTGGGCCGCCGGCTGCGTGGCCCGGCCGCACACCGCCGGCTGCACCCACTGCCGGACGCGCCACCCGGGACCGTCGAGGTGCACACCTTCCGGTCGGCGACAAGTGAGGCCGCCTGGCTGGCCCACGCGCTGCGCTCGGCCCACCTGCTCGACGGCGTGCCCTGGTCGCGGATGGCGGTGCTGGTGCGGTCCACCGCGTTGCAGCTGCCCACCCTGCGACGGGCGCTGCACGCCGCCGGCGTACCCACCGTGGTGCACGGTGAGGATCTGCCCCTGCACCTGCAACCGGCGGTCGCCCCGCTGCTGCTCCTGCTGCGCTGCGCGCTGGAGCCGGAGCGACTGGACGAGGAGTCGGCGGTCGCGCTGCTGCACTCGTCGCTGGGCGGTGCCGACCCGCTGGCCGAGCGGCGGCTGCGGCAGGGCCTGCGAGCCCTCGCGTTGGCCGGCGGTGACCGCCGCCCGTCCGGGGAACTCATCGTCGAGGCGTTGCAGGACCCGGAGGAGTTGGCCGGCATCGAGCGGCGCTGGGCGGAGCCGGCGCAGGCGGTGGCCGGGCTGCTGGCCATCGCACGCGAAGCCGCCGCCCGGCCGGGCGCGACCGCCGAGGACGTGCTCTGGGCCGTGTGGGAGACCAGCGGTCTCGCCGAGCGCTGGGCGGGCGCGATCAACCACGGGCGGCCGGCGGCCGGCGAGGGGGACCTGGCCCGGCGGCGGCGGGCCGAGGCGGCCGACCGGGACCTCGACGCCGTCCTGGTTCTCTTCGACGCGGCGGCCCGGTTCACCGACCGGCTGCCCGGTGCCCGCACCGAGGTCTTCCTCGACCACGTGCTCGCCCAGGACCTGCCGGCCGACACCATCGCGCCGACCGCCGACCGGGGTGCGGCGGTACGCCTGCTCACCGCGCACGCCGCCAAGGGCCTGGAATGGGACCTGGTCGCGGTGGCCGGCGTCCAGGAGGGCATCTGGCCGGACCTGCGACTGCGCGGCAGCCTGCTCGGCTCCGAGCGGCTGGTCGACGTGCTGGCCGGCCGCTCTGTCGACGGCGCCACCAGGGCGAACGTGGTGGGCCAGACGTCGGCGTTGCTGGACGAGGAGCGCCGGCTCTTCCACGTCGCCATCAGCCGGGCCCGGCACCGGCTGCTGGTCAGCGCCGTGGCCTCGGCCGCCGTCGGCGGTGACGACCACCAGGAGCAGCCGAGCCGGTTCCTGCACGAGCTGGGTCCCACCCCACCGAGTGCCGGGCCGCCCACCCCGCCGAGTGCCGGGCCGCCCACCCCACCGAGTGCCGGGCCGCCCACCCCGCCGAGTGCCGGGCCGCCCAGCCCGCCGAGTGCCGGGCCGCCCACCCCACCGAGTGCCGACCCGCCCCCGCCACCGGGTCCGCGCACCGGGGACCCCGCCCCCAGCCCACCTGAGGCCACGCCCGCCGCCGATGGAGCGCCGAACAGCGCGAACGGCGGCGCAACGAACGGCGCGACTGCCGGCACGACCACTGGCGCGGCCGGTGCGACGAACGGCACGACCGGCGATGACGGTGAGCCGGACCGTCCCGGGGCACTGCCGGTGACCCGTCCACCTCGGGCGCTGACGCTGCCGGCGCTGGTGGCCGAACTGCGTACCGCCATCACCGACCCGGCCGCCCCGGCGGGTCGGCGGCGCGCGGCGGCGGCCCAGTTGGCCCGGCTGGCCGCCGCCGGGGTTCCCGGCGCGCACCCGGACGACTGGTGGGGGTTGCGCGCGCTCTCCGACGACCGGCCGCTCGTCGAGGACGGGGAGCCGGTGCGGGTCACCCCGTCGGCCATGGAGAGCGCCCTGCGATGCAGCCTGCGGTGGTTGCTGGAACGGCACGGCGGCAGTGGCCCGACCAGCACCGCGCAGGGGGTGGGCAACCTGGTGCACGCCGCCGCGATGCTCGCCGAGGACGCCAGCGCCGACCGGGGTGCGCTGCTCGACTACGTGGCCGCCCGGTTCGACGCCATCGAGTTGGCGGCCCGGTGGATGGCCGGGCCGGAGCGGGAACGCGCCGAGGCGATGGTCGACAAGCTGCTGCGCTGGCTGGCCACCAATCCGCGCCGGTTGCTCGCCATCGAGCACGAGTTCGCGGTCCGGCTGGACGACCCGCACCGGCCCGTCGACCTGACCGGACGGGTCGACCGGCTGGAGGTCGACGAATCCGGACGGCTCGTGGTGATCGACCTGAAGACCGGCAAGTCCACCGCCGTTACCGGCACCGACCTGGCCGAGCACCCGCAGCTCGGCGCGTACCAGGCGGCGGTGGAGGCGGGCGCGTTCGCCGAGTTCGGTGACGAGTCCGGCGGCGCGGCGCTCGTGCAACTCGGCACCTCCGCGAAGGACGCCCGGGAACAGAACCAGCCGGCGGCCGGCGAGGGACCGGCGGCCGGTTGGGCGACCGCGCTGGTCCGGAGGACCGCCGATACGATGGCAGCCGCCACGTTCGCCGCGGTGGCCAACTCGAAGTGCCGGGTCTGCCCGGTCCGCACCAGCTGCCCGGTCTCCGGGCAGGGGCGTCAGGTCGTCGAGCCGCCGACCGTTCGACGCAACCGTGAGGGCGAGGAGTGAGCGGGTGTCGCATCCTGAGACAGCACCGTGAGCCAACCCACCCTGTTCGGCGCGGGTCCCACACCGGCGCCCCGACTGGCGGACTCCGGCCCCCGGTACACGCCCGTGGAGCTGGCCAAGCTGCTGCGGTTGCCGGCGCCCACCCGGGAGCAGGCCGCGATCATCGCCGCCCCGGTGGAGCCGCTGCTGGTGGTCGCGGGAGCCGGGTCGGGCAAGACCGAGACGATGGCCGCGCGGGTGGTCTGGCTGGTGGCCAACGCGTACGTGCGCCCGGAGCAGATCCTCGGGCTGACCTTCACCCGTAAGGCGGCCGGTGAGCTTGCCCACCGGGTCCGCACCCGGCTGGACCAACTGATCCGCCGACTCGGCCGGCAGGGCCGCGACCCGCTGGACGACCCGCTCGCCGGTGAACCCACCGTCTCCACGTACCACTCCTACGCGGGGCGGATCGTCACCGAGCACGGGCTGCGGTCCGGTTACGAGCCGTCGACCCGGCTGCTCACCGAGGCGTCCCGCTGGCAGTTGGTCGACCTGCTCGTGCGCAACTACGACGGCGACATGTCCGAGGTGGACCGGATGCCGAGCACCATCACCGACGCGGTGCTGGCGCTCGCCGGGGAGTTGGACGAGCACCTGGTCGCCCCGGACCAGCTGGCGGCCTGGACCGGTCGGTTCTTCGCCGAGGTGCAGTCCCGGCCGGGCCGGGTGTACGCCGACGTACGCAAGGCGCTCACCCTGCAACAGACCCGGCTGCGCCTGCTGCCGCTGGTGCGGGCGTACGCCCGGCGCAAGGAGGACTTCGAGGCGATGGACTTCGCCGACCAGCTCGCCCGGGCGGCCCGGGTGGCCCGCGATCACCCGGGGGTCGGCGAGATCGAGCGGGACCGCTTCCGGGCGGTGCTGCTCGACGAGTACCAGGACACCAGCCACGCCCAGGTGGTGCTGCTCAACGCCCTGTTCGGCGGTGGGCATCCGGTGACCGCGGTGGGCGACCCGTGCCAGTCCATCTACGGCTGGCGGGGGGCCAGCGCCGGCACCCTCGACCGGTTCCCCACCGAGTTCGCCCGCGCCGACGGTGAGCCGGCCCCGGCGCTCGGGCTCACCACGAGCTGGCGTAACCGTCCGGAGATCCTCCGGGTGGCGAACGCGTTGTCGGCTCCGCTGCGGGCGGCGGGTGCCCGGGTGCCGGAGCTGCGCTCGGCGCTGACCGTCCGGGAGCCGATCCCGCACCGCAGCCCCGGCGGTTCGGCCGGCGGCACGGTGCACTGCGCGTTGCTGCCCACGTACGCCGACGAGGCGGACTGGATCGCCGACAGCGTGCTGGCCGCGTGGCGGGGGGCGGCCCGGATGCCGGGCGCGGCCCCCGAACACATCCCGGTGGCGCAGCGCCCGACCACCGCCGTGCTGGTCCGGGTCCGCAGTCAGATTCCGGCGATCGAGTCGGCGCTGCGTGAGCGTGGCCTCCCGGTCGAGGTGGTGGGGCTCGGCGGCCTGCTGGACACCCCCGAGGTACGAGACGTGGTCTGCACGCTGCGGGTGCTGGCCGACCCGACCGACGGGGCCGCTCTGCTGCGGTTGCTCACCGGCGCCCGCTGGCGGATCGGGCCGCGTGACCTGGTGGCGTTGCACCGGCGGGCCCGCGCCATCGCCAACGCCCGCCGTCAGTTGGCCGCCGACGACGACGCGGACATCAGCCCCGATCTGCTGGACGAGGCGACCCTGGTGGAGGCGCTGGCCGATCTCGGCCCGGCGCAGGCGTACTCGGCGGAGGGCTTCGCGCGGCTGCGCGCGTACGGCATGGAGCTGGCGCTGTTGCGGTACCGGCTGGACCAGGCGCTGCCGGATCTGATCGCGGACATCGAGCGGACCATCGGCCTGGACGTGGAGGTCGCGGTGCGGGCCGGCCGGGACGGTGCCGGCGACGCCGGTCTGGCCCGGGGTCACCTGGACGCGCTGGGTGACGTGGCGGCCCGCTTCAGCGGGGAGACGCCCGGCGCGACACTGTCCGGGTTCCTGTCCTACCTGGCCGCCGCCGAGGACGAGGAGCGCGGACTGGCGCCGGGTGAGGTGGAGGTCGTGGAGGGCGCGGTGCAGGTGGTCACCGCGCACGCCGCCAAGGGCCTGGAGTGGGACGTGGTGGCGGTGGCCGGCCTGTGTCGTGGGTCGTGGCCGGGGCCGGTGCGCAACTCCGATCACTGGCTGGGCGGACTGGGGGTGCTGCCGTTCCCCCTGCGCGGCGACGCCGACGGGTTGCCCGAGCTGGCGCTCGACGAGGCCGCCGACCAGCGGGCCGTGGCACGGGCGGTGAACGACTTCACCGACGCCTGGCGGGCACACGACGAGCGGGAGGAACGCCGCCTGACGTACGTGGCGGTCACCCGGCCGCGCCGGCTGCTGCTGTGCTCCGGTTACTGGTGGGGGGAGGGGACGAAGCGACCGCGCGGTCCGTCGGTCTTCCTGCGTGAGATGTACGACGCCTGCCTCGACGGTGGGCCGGGGCACCTGATCGACGCCTGGGCACCGGAGCCGACCCCGGATGCCACGAACCCCACCGCCGAGGTGGTGGTCCGCGCGGAGTGGCCGGCCGACCCGCTGGGTGGCCGCCGACCGGAGTTGGCCGAGGCGGCCGGGCTGGTACGCCGCCTGATGGCCGACGGGCCGGCCGCGGTGCTCCCCGGGCCGGTCGGGCCGGTGCTCCCCGGGCCGGTCGGGCCGGCGCGTGTGGTCGGGCCGGTGACGCCGATCGGGTCGGAGACCGAGGCGGTCGGGCCGGTGACGCCGATCGGGTCGGAGACCGAGGCGGTCGGGCCGGTGACGCCGATCGGGTCGGAGACCGAGGCGGTCGGGCCGGTCGAGCCGGAGGTCGACCCGGAGGTGGCGCGCTGGCAGCGCGAGGCGGATCTGCTGCTGGCCGAGCGGGCCGAGCTGACCCGGCTCTCCGGTGCGGTCGAGGTGGTCCTGCCCGGGCAGTTGAGCGTCACCCAGCTGGTGGCGTTGCGGCGCGACCCGGCGGCCCTGGCCCGTACGCTGCGCCGCCCGGTGCCGGCCGAGCCCAACCCGTACGCCCGCCGAGGCACCGCCTTCCACGCCTGGTTGGAGCAGCGCTTCGGTGCTGACCGCCTGCTGGACCTGGACGAGCTGCCCGGTGCGGCCGACGCGGATGCCGCGCCCGACGAGGCGCTGGTGGAGCTTCAGGAGCGGTTCCTGGCCAGCGAGTGGGCCGACCGGTCACCGGTGGAGGTGGAGGTCCCCTTCGCGACGGTGATCGGCGGGGTCGTGGTGCGGGGGCGGATGGACGCGGTCTTCGCCCGGCCCGGCGGGCGGTTCGACGTGGTCGACTGGAAGACCGGCGCGCAGCCCTCGGGGCCGGCGGCGGAGGTGGCCGCGGTGCAGTTGGCCGTGTACCGGTTGGCCTGGGCGGACCTGGCTGGTGTGCCGGTGGACCGGGTGGGCGCGGCGTTCCACTACGTCCGGCACGGGGTGACGGTTCGGCCCGCCGATCTGTTGGATGTGACGGGGCTCACGGCCATGATCGCCCAGTTGCCCGAAGATTCTGCCCAAGCTTGACCGCTCGCGGGAAAACCATGATACGTTGACCGGGTTGCAGTTTTGGTTACCAGAGACTCTGTGTGCGCCTGGCGGGATTGTGGCCCCAGGCGCTCTTTGTTGTGTCCGGAGTTCTCCGGGCGGGGCGACCAGAAGCGACAGGCGATTCGCGCATCCCCGCGCGGAGCGCTCCTCTTCGGGCACGCAACACGTGCGTGTCCGACGTTCCGTCAAGGAGACGAAACACATGGCTATTGGCACCGTGAAGTGGTTCAACGCTGACAAGGGCTTCGGCTTCATCACCCCGGACGGCGGCGGCGCTGACGTCTTCGCACACTTCTCGGCGATCCAGTCCTCCGGCTACCGGAGCCTGGACGAGAACCAGCGGGTCGAGTTCGAGGTGACCCAGGGCCAGAAGGGCCCGCAGGCGGAGAACATCCGCCCGCTCTGATCTTCGGATCGGTCAGCATTACCTGTCGCGCCCTCCGGGTGTGACGGTGACGGGACCGGCCCGCCTCGCCGCCGCCTGCACACGCAGGCGGCGGCCCGGCGGCGGGCCGGCCCGTACTCCAATCGGTTCGTGCTTGTGAGTCCTGGCTGCCCTGGCCGCCGGTGACAGCGCCACCTTCGGCGCCCTCCCTCGACACGTGCCGCGTCGAGGAAGGCTTCCGCATGACCACAGTTATTCCTTCTTTCGCTCATACCGGTCTGGCGCCGGCGCTGCTCACCGCGCTGACCGCGCAGGGCATCACCGAGCCGTTCCCGATCCAGACGGCGACGCTGCCCGACTCGCTCGCCGGGCGGGACGTCCTGGGCCGCGGTCGTACCGGCTCCGGCAAGACGCTCGCCTTCGGGCTTCCGCTGCTGTCCCGCACCGCCGGCCGTAAGGCCCGGCCGGGTCGTCCGCTGGCCCTGGTGCTGGTGCCGACCCGTGAGCTGGCCCAGCAGGTCACCACCGCGTTGGCCCCGTACGCCCGCGCCGTCGGGCTGCGCTGCGCCACGGTCGTCGGCGGGCTGTCGTTGCAGCGGCAGGCGGACGCGCTGCGGGCCGGCGCCGAGGTGGTTGTCGCCACCCCCGGCCGGCTGCACGATCTGATCAACCGGGGCGACGCCCGCCTCGACCAGGTCGAGATCACCGTGCTGGACGAGGCCGACCAGATGGCCGACATGGGCTTCCTGCCGCAGGTCACCAAACTGCTGGAGCAGGTCGCGCCGCAGGGGCAGCGGATGCTCTTCTCCGCCACCCTGGACGGCGGCGTGGACCGGCTGGTCCGCCGCTTCCTGAGCCACCCGGTCACCCACTCGGTCGACCCGGGCACCGCCACGGTCACCGCGATGACCCACCACGTGCTGCACGTCGACGCCGTGGACAAGCCCGACGCGCTGACCCGGATCGCCGCCCGTGAGGGCCGCACCATCCTGTTCATGGGCACCAAGCACCGCGCCGACCGGCTCGCCCGCCAGTTGCTCTCCAAGGGGGTACGCGCGGCCGCGCTGCACGGTGGCAAGTCCCAGCCGCAGCGCACCCGCATCCTGGAGCAGTTCCGCAACGGTCAGGTGACCGCCCTGGTGGCCACCGACGTGGCGGCCCGGGGTATCCACGTCGACGGCCTGGACATGGTGGTCAACGTGGACCCGCCGACCGAGGCGAAGGACTACCTGCACCGGGGCGGCCGGACCGCGCGGGCCGGCGAGTCCGGTTCCGTGGTCACCCTGGTCCTGCCCGAGCAGCGCCGGGACGTGTCGCGACTGATGGCAGTTGCCGGCATCCGACCCGAGTCGGTTCAGGTGCGTCCGGGTGACGGGTCGCTGGCCCGGGTGACCGGTGCCCGCGAGCCGTCCGGCGTGCCGGTGACCATCGTCGCCCCGCCGGCGCCCGCCGCTCGGGTCCGCACCGGCGGCGGAGCGGTCGCCGACGGCACCGCCCGTCCGGCGCACCGCGCGTCGGGTCGGTCGCGCCGCCCGCGCCGCCCGCGTACCGTCTGATCTCTTTTCGCGCTTCGACCGACCCGCCCCGCTTCGGCGAGGCGGGTCGGTCTGTCTGCGGCGAGCGACGCGCCGCCCGGTCGGCCGGCCGACCACACGGCTCAGTCGGTTATCAGCCTCGGCTGGGTCGGCTGGCCGATTGTGCCCTGGCTGTCCGTGGTCGAAGCTGGCCAGCGGGGGAAGTCGGGCGGGGGGCCCGGCGCGGGAGGGGTGACCATGGCGGGCGAGGTCGGCTCGGGTGCGGTGCGCGAATTGATCCTGGTGGTCGCGCTCGCGCTCGCCGGTCTGTTGCTCGCCATGGTTGCGGCCTTCGCGCCCTGGCACGCCACCTCGGCGGGTAACGCTCCCGGCAGCCTGGTGGAGCTGCGCAGCCCCGACGACCCGGGCCTCGGCCCGGTGGTCGCACACGTGGGCTGAGCGGTGGCCGGTGGGCCGGCGCGGGCCAGCGGTGTGGTCGGGTCGGCGGGGCGCCGACCCGACCACACCGCCTCCGCCGCTTCAGGTGGTGGGGGCGCGGTCGGTCGAGTTGTGGGTGAGCAGATTGGCCAGGGTGGTGCTGTCGACCACCGTGGCGATCGCCCCGTGCACCGCCAGCCAGACGTCGGTCAGCCCGGCGGCCACTCCGTGGTAGCCGGCGCGCTCGGCCGGCAGTCCGCGCACCGTGGTGAGCGAACCGCCGACCGCCCGCAACACGTCGCCCACGGTGATCTCGTCGGCTGGGCGGGTGAGGGCGTACCCGCCGTCGGCGCCGCGGTGACTGTGCAGCAGACCCGCTCGGCGCAGGTCGAGCAGGATGCCCTGGAGAAAGCTGAGCGGGATGTCCTGCACCTCGGCCAGGCTGGCCGCCTTGACCAACTCGCCGCCGCCGCCACCGGCGGCGACGGCGAGCATCGCCCGGAGCGCGTAGTCGCTGCGCGCGGAGACGTACACCGCTCAGTTGCCCGCCTGGTCGAGCACGCCCCAGCGCCGCCGGATCGCCTTGTCCGCCGCGCCGAACGCGGCATCCACGACCAGGCCGACGACCAGAATCACGATCATCGTGGAGAGCAGCCAGGGCGCGTCGGACAACTCGCGGGAGTAGGTGAGCTGGGCGCCGAGCGACGTCTGTGAGATGCCGACCACGAGCAGTTCACCGGCCATCAGGCTGCGCCAGGAGAAGGCCCACCCCTGCTTCAGACCGGCGACGATCGCCGGCAGGGCGGCCGGCGCGATGACGTACCGGTAGAGGTTGAGCCCTCGGGCGCCCAGGTTGCGGCCGGCGCGCTTGAGCAGTGGCGGTACGTAGTCCACGCCGGAGATCACCCCGTTGGCGATGGACGGCGCGGCACCGAGCACCACCACGAAGAAGATCGCCTTCTCGCTCAGCTCGAACAGCAGGATGGCCAGCGGGAACCAGGCGATCGACGGCATGGTCTGCAACGCGGTGATCATCGAGCCGATGGCGGCCCGGAGCACCTTGGACTGGGCCACCGCCAGGCCCAGCAGCAGGCCGACGGCGACCGAGAAGACGTATCCGAGGGCGGCCCGGCGGAGCGTGGTGACCAGGCCCTCCCAGAGCTGGGGACCCTGGGCCTGCTCCACCAGCTCGCGGCCCACCTCCAGCGGACCGGGCAGCGAGTACGGCGGCTTCCAGCCCGACCAGACCACGAGCTGCCAGGCGGCGATGGCGATGGCCAGCGCCGCCAACTTGGGCCAGGTGGCCGCCCAGAAGCGCGCGCCCCGGGAGACCTCCTTGTCCCGGCCGGCGATCTCCAGCGCGTCCAGACCGGAGATCTCCGCGTCGGTACGCGCCGAGCTGGTGAGGGTGTCATTGGCCATGGCGGCCCACCTCCGTACGGAGCCGCTCGGTGACCTCGGCGGCGATGGCGGCGACCTCGGGGGAGTCGATCCGACGAGGGCGCGGGATGTTCACCTCGGTGGAGTAGATGATCCGACCGGGACGGCTGGAGAGCAGGATGATCCGGTCGGCCAGTCGGGCGGCCTCGCGGACGTTGTGCGTCACGAAGAGCACTGACAGCTTGCGCTCGGACCAGATCCGTTCCAGCTCGTCGTGCAGGATGTCCCGGGTCATCGCGTCCAGCGCGCCGAACGGCTCGTCCATCAGCAGCACCGGGGTGTCCAGGGCCAGCGTACGGGCCAGCGCGACTCGTTGCCGCATGCCTCCGGAGAGTTCGTGGGGGCGCTTGCGGCCGAAGTCGGCCAGGTGCACCGTACGCAGCAGCTCGGCCACCCGCTCGCGGCGTTGGGCCCGGGGGAGCCGGCGCAGCTTCAGCGGCACCTCCACGTTGGCGTCGACGGTCAGCCACGGAAAGAGCGCCGGCTCCTGGAACATCAGGCCCGGGTTGACCCCACCGGCCAGAGTGATCTGCCCACCGCTGACCCGGTCCAGCCCGGCCACCAGGTTGAGCAGGGTGCTCTTGCCGCAGCCGGACGCGCCGACCAGACAGACGAACTCGCCGGGCGCGACGTCCAACGACACCCCGTCGAGGGCCAGGACGGCGTTCGGCCCGCGTCCGTACACCTTGGTCACCCCGGAGAGCGCGACCGCGGTGGTCGCGCTCTGCGGCGTCGTCGTGGTCGACGTCATGGCTGGGTGACCTCGGGCTTGCCGGCCGCCTTGAGGGCGTTGTTGAGGTACTTGAGGTCGTACAGGCCCTTGAGGTCGACCGGTTCGGTCAGCTTGACCTCGACGGCGTGGTCGAGGCCCGCCTTCAAAGACGTGGGGATCGGGTCGTTGGTGAACTCCAACGTCGGCCACGCCTGCTTGATCAGCTTCAGGTCCAGCGGCTTGCCGGTGATCTTGCCGATCGCGTCGGAGATGGCCTGCTGGGCCTCCTCGGGCTTGCTGTTGACGAACTCGTTCGCGGCCACCTGGCCGTCGACCAGCTTCTGCACCACGTCCGGATGCGCCTTCAGGAACTTCGTGCTGACCAGCAGGTTGGTGATGACGAACTTTTTGTCCGGCCACAGGTCGCGCTCGTCGACGAGCACCTTGCCGCCGGCGTTGACCAGTCGGGAGACGAACGGCTCGGGCACCCAGGCACCGTCGATCGCGCCACTGTTGAACGTCTCGACCGTCTGGGCGTTCTCCTGCGGCACGATCTTCACGTCGCCGCCACCCTCCTTGGTGGTGGTGAGACCCTGCTGCTTGAGCCAGTATCGGACCGCCACGTCCTGGGTGTTGCCCAGCTGCGGGGTGGAGATCTTCTTGCCCTTCAGGTCCTGCACGCCCGTGATGCCGGGCTTGACCACGAGCGCCACGCCGCCGGAGGCCGCGCCGGAGATGACCCGGACGGCCTCACCCTTGGACTTGGAGAAGGCGTTCACGGTCGGGTTCGGACCGATGTAGGTGGCGTCCAGTGCGCCGGAGAAGATGGCCTCGATGGCGGCCGGGCCGGCGTTGAAGGTCTTCGGGTCCAACTTGACGTCGGCGCCGAGCTTCTCCGCGAAGATGCCCTTCTCCACGCCGACGACCGCCGGTGCGTGGGTGATGTTGGGGAAGTAGCCGAGACGTAGGGTCACCGGGCCGCCGGAGGCGCCGCCGGAGCCGTCGCTGTCGTTGCCGCACGCGGCGGCGCTGCCCACAGTCGCCGCCCCGAGGGCGGCAAGGGTGGCCAGGGTGACCAACCGGCGCAAGGGGTGCCGTCTCATCGTCTATCCAATCCGCAGTATTCCTACTTAGTTGGTAGGAAGAGTGGGCCAGCCCGTGGTCAGCGTCAAGGCCCATCCACATGCCGAGAAGGTGCGTCTCGCCTATGTCGGTATTTCCTACCAGCTTGCTAGGGTACGGCGCCCGGCAACTGTCAGAGAGGCGACTGTGCGATGACCTTCCACTGGTTCCTGCCCACCTCCGGCGACGGCGACCAGGTCGGTGCCGCCACCGTCACGGCGGGTGCCGCCCGGCACGACCGCGCCGCCACGGTGGCGTACCTGGCCGAGGTCGGCCGGGCCGCCGAGACGCACGGCTTCACCGCCGTCCTCACGCCCGTGGGCGCCGGCTGCCCCGACCCGTGGATCGTCTGCGCGGCGATCGCCCAGCACACCGAGCGGCTCGGCATGCTGGTCGCGGTCCGGGCCGGCTTCGCGCTGCCCACCCTGATCGCCCAGCAGGCCGAGGCGTTCCAGGCCGTCTCCGGTGGTCGGCTGTCGCTCAACATCGTGACCGGCGGCGACCCGGCCGAGCAGCGGGCGTACGGCGACTTCCTCGGGCACGACGACCGCTACGCGCGCACCGGTGAGTTCATCGAGGTGCTCCGCCGCGCCTGGGCCGGACGGCCCTTCGACTACACCGGCACGCACTATCGAGTCGAGGGCGGCGGCCTGGCCACCCCACTGGCCGAGCCGCCGCCGGTCTACTTCGGCGGCGCGTCCCCGGCCGCCGAGACGGTGGCCGCCCGACAGGCCGACGTCTACCTGATGTGGGGTGAGCCGCAGGCGTCGATCGCGGCCCGGGTCACCCGCGTCCGGGCGCTCGCCGCCGAACACGGTCGTAGCCTGCGCACGGGACTGCGACTGCACGTCATCGCCCGGCCCACAAGCGCCGAGGCCTGGGCGGAGGCCGACCGGCTGCTGGCCGGGATGAGCCCGGAGCGGATCGTCGCCGCCCAGGCCAGATTCCGCCGGATGGACTCCGTCGGACAGGCCCGGATGGCCGCGCTCAACGCCGGCCGCACCGACGGGCTCACCGTCGCACCGAACCTGTGGGCAGGTGTCGGCCTCGTCCGCGAGGGTGCCGGCACCGCGCTGGTGGGCAGCTACGCCGAGGTCGCCGCCCGGATCGACGAGTACGCCGCGCTCGGCGTCGACGAGTTCATCCTCTCCGGCTGGCCCCACCGGGAGGAGGCCGAGCGGGTCGGCGCCGAGGTGCTGCCCCTCGTCACCGCCCCGGTTTCGGCGGCTCCGCTGAGGTCGCGGGTGGTGGGGGTGTCGACGCGCTAGGGTCGACTCCGTGCCTGCGCGGAGATCCAGAATTCCAGCGACGAAGTATCCGGTCGAGCGGTTCACCCTCGACAACGGCCTGCGGGTGGTGCTCACCCCTGATCGCAGCGCCCCGGTGATCGGGGTGGCGGTGGTCTACGACGTCGGCATCCGTTCGGAACCGGAGGGACGTACCGGCTTCGCCCACCTCTTCGAGCACCTGATGTTCCAGGGCTCGGAAAATCTGGAGAAGCTGGCCCACTTCCGGCACGTGCAGGGGGCGGGTGGGACGTTCAACGGCTCCACCCACCTGGACTACACCGACTACTTCGAGACGCTGCCGAGCAACGCGCTGGAACGCGCGCTGTTCCTGGAGGCGGACCGGATGCGCGGCCCCCGGCTGACCGAGGAGAACCTGCGCAACCAGGTCGACGTGGTCAAGGAGGAGATCCGGGTCAACGTCCTCAACCGACCGTACGGCGGTTTCCCCTGGTTGACCCTGCCGCCGGTCATGTTCGACACCTTCCCGAACGCGCACGACGGCTACGGCTCCTTCGACGACCTGGAGTCGGCGACCGTCGCCGACGCCGCGGACTTCTTCCGCCGCTACTACGCCAGCGGCAACGCGGTCCTCGCGGTCAGCGGGGACATCGACGTGGCCGAGGCGACCGAGCTGGTCAACAGGCACTTCGGTGACGTGCCGGCCCGCCCGGCACCGGTTCGGCCCGACTTCACCGAGCCCGACCTGACCGCCGAGCGGCGCACCTCGTACACCGATGCCCTGGCGCCGCTTCCGGCGGTCGCCGGGGCCTGGCGGGTGCCCGACCCGATCACCGATTTCGCCGGCTACCTGCCCTACGTGGTGTTGGCCGAGGTGCTCACCGACGGTGACGCGTCGCGGCTCGTCGAGCGCCTGGTGCAGCGGGACCGCACGGTGACCAGCCTCGGCGGATACCTCGGCTTCATGGGCGATCCCTTCGATGTCCGCGATCCCACGGCGTTGCTGTTGCAGGCGCACCTGCCGCCCGGGGGCGACGTGGACAAGGTGCTGCGCACCATCGACGAGGAGTTGGACCGGCTGGCCACCGACGGGCTGACCGACGGTGAGCTGGACCGCACCCAGGCCCGGATGGCGACGCACCTGCTGCGCGACACCGACGCGGTGCTCGGCCGGGCGCTGCGGATGGCCGTGCTGGAGCAGCAACGCGGCGAACCGGGCCTGCTCAACGAGCTGCCCCGGCTGGTCGGCGAGGTCACCGAGGAGCAGGTCCGGGCCGCCGCGGCCACCGTGCGCCCGGAACGCCGCGCCGCGATCGAGGTCATTGCCGGAGGTGCCCGATGACGGCTGCTACTGCTACCACCACCGCTCCCGCCGGGCCGCGTACGCTGCCTCCGCTCGGCCCGACCCGCAAGCTCAAGGTGCCCAAGCAGGCCGAGCGCACGCTGCGCAACGGCCTCACGGTGATCGCCGTACGCCGGCCCGCCGTGCCGCTCGTCGAGTTGCGGCTCTGGGTGCCGTTCGGCCGGGTCCACCTGGCCCGCGGCGCGATGCTCTCGCAGACCATGCTGTCCGGCACCGAGTCGATGACGAGTGTGCAGATCGCCGCGGAGTTGCAGAAGGTGGGCGGCGGGCTCTCCGCGGGCGTCGACCCGGACCGGCTGATGCTCTCCGGCGCGGGCCTGGTCACCGGCCTGGACCGGATGCTGGAACTGCTGGCCGAGGTGCTGACCGGCGCCAGCTACCCGGGCGACGAGGTGGCCACCGAACGGGACCGGCTCGTCGACCGGATCCAGGTGGCGCAGAGCCAACCGTCGCACCTGGCCCGGGAGGCGCTGCTGAAGCGGATCTACGGCCGGCACCCGTACGCGACGCAGACCCCGGAGCCCGGCCAGATCCGCGCCGTTCGGCCGGCGGCGCTGCGCACCCTGCACGGCGAGCGGGTCCACCCGGCCGGCGCGCAGTTGGTGCTGGTCGGCGACGTGCAGCCGGAGAAGGCCCTGGACGCGGCCGAGCGGGCGCTCGGCGACTGGGCCGGCGCCGGGCGGGTCGCGGAGTTGCCGGCGACGCCGCCGCTGGAGCCGGGGCCGCTGTTGCTCGTCGACCGACCCGGATCGGTGCAGTCCTCGTTGCGGATCGCGCTTCCGGCGGTGTCCCGCACCGATCCGGACCACGCTCCGCTGCAACTGGCCAACCTGATCTTCGGCGGCTACTTCTCCTCCCGTTGGGTGGAGAACATCCGCGAGGACAAGGGCTACACGTACGGCCCGCACTCGGGGATCGAGCACTCCGTGGCCGGGTCGGTGCTTGTCGCCTCCGCCGAGGTGGCCACCGAGGTCACCGGGCCGGCGTTGCTGGAGACGACGTACGAGCTGGGTCGGCTGGCGTCGCTGCCGCCGAAGCCCGATGAGTTGGAGCAGGCCCGTCAGTACGCCCTGGGCACCCTTCAGCTCGGCATGTCCACCCAGGCGGGACTGGCCGCGTTGACGAGCGCGTACGCCGGCAACGGCCTGCGCCTGGACTTCCTCGCCGAGTACTCGGCCAGGTTGGCGAAGGCGAGCATCGACGATGTCGCGCGGGCGGCGGCCCGGTACCTGGCACCGGCCCGGGCGGCGGTCGTGGTGCTCGGCGACGCCGAGCGGGTCACGCCGGGGCTGGCCGCGCTCACCACGATCCGTACCGAGTCGGTGTCGTGAGCGAGCGTGGTGAGCGAACCCTGAGGCTCAGCAGCGGGCCGTCTCGCGCCGGCGCGGAGCGTAGCGGAGCGCGGGCGTGAGCGGGGAGGCCGCGCCGCCGTTGGCCCGGTCCACCCTGGATCGGGCGGCACACCGGCGGGGCGACTCGCAGTGGTTGACCGAGGCGTGGCTACGCGCCCGGGTGTTGGTGCTCGACTCGTCCGCCGAGGGCCGCACGCTGGCCCGCGCCGACACGTCCCCGCCGGCGCTCGTGCTGCTCGCCGCGGCCGACGTACCGGCCGGGTCGGAGTCGACGGCGATGTTCCTCGGTGTCGAGCCGGACGGGGTGCCGGTCTTCGCGGTCGACGCACCGTTGCCGGAGCTGCCGGGGACCCGGGCGGTCAACCTGCGCGAGGTGGGTCACCTGCTCGCCGACCGGGAGGCCGGTATCTTCACGACCGCGCTGGCCCTGACCAACTGGCACAGCCGGCACGGCTACTCGTCGAGCACCGGGGCACCGACCGCCATGGACGAGGCGGGCTGGTCCCGGGTGGACCGCAACGGTGGGCGGATCTGGCCGCGCACCGACCCGGCGATGATCGTGCTGGTGCACGACGGCGTGGACGGCCCGGACGGGCGCTGCCTGCTCGGCAACAACGCCGGCTGGGCGGGCACCCCGGACGGGCGGCGCTACTCGTGTCTGGCCGGCTACGTCGAGCCGGGCGAGTCGGCGGAGGCCGCCGTGCTGCGCGAGGTCCGCGAGGAGGTGGGCATCGGGATCGAGCGCATCGGGTACGTGGGCAGTCAGGCCTGGCCGTTCCCCGGCTCGCTGATGTTGGGCTTCCTGGCCACGGCCGACCCGACCGATCCGGTGCGGGTCGATCCGTCCGAGATCGCGTATGCGAGGTGGTTCACGCGCCGGGAGATCGGGGCGGCGCTGGCCGGGCAGACCGTCGACGTGGGTGACGGGGCACGGCTGATCCTGCCCCCACCGTCGTCGATTGCGCTGTTCCTCATCCACCGTTGGCTGGACGGTTGGGTGGACGCCGACCGGTGAGCACGGTCCCGGCCTGTGGCCGCCGTTGCCGCGGCGGTCACAGGCCGGGAACACGGGCCGTCGTGGTCGGCGGTGCGTAGAACGCGGCGGGGGAGCCGGTCCGACCACGACGGACGTCTGAGTCAGGTGCTGGTGCGGTTGGATCTGTTGCGGAAGGCGGGGCGGGGCTCGCTCAGCGGCAGGACCTTGACCCGTTGCCGGCCGGCGCGGACCGCGCCGACCGCGGCCAGGGCGCGAGCCAGCAGCAGTGCGGCGTCCCGGTCCTCGGCGTGCACGATCTGCCGTCGCGGCTCGGGCGCGGTCGTCTCGTCGCGAAGTCGGTGGCCGTCCGCCCAGGCGGCGGCGATGTCCCCGTCGGCGACGGCGCGGATGTCGGTGCGAACGATCAGGAACCGCATGAGGGTCTCCGGATGAACCGCGACGGAAGAGCCAGTGTGGAAGTTCCACGAACTCGATGGCCATGTTACGCCGCGTGAACATCCCGGCAACGCAAACTCGCCTATTGATTCTGAGCCTCGTCCGATCATCCGATGCCTGCTCAGCGGGCTTGCGCCCGGAACGCGACGGGGCCGCCGGCAGTGTGCCGACGGCCCCGCCCCGGTCACCGGGTCAGTTCAGATCGAACTGGCCGCCCTTCGCTCCGGCGATGAAGCCGAGCCATCCGGCCCGATTGAACAGCAGCACCGGGCCGCCTCGGTCCTTGCTGTCGCGCAGCGCGACAGCGGGCCGGCCGGTGCCCAGGGGGGCGACCTCGACGCAGTTGGAGGTCTGGCTTCGTGTGCTGGTACGCCACGGGGCGTCCGCCAACGAGCGGGCGGAGACGGACGGCGTGTTGCGGATGTCGTTCATGGTTCTGCTCCTGGTGTGAACCGATCCGATGGGACGAGTGGTGTCGCACGTCCCGACGGATGGGCCCCCGTGGATCACCGTTCCGTCAGCCGCCCCGAGTCCCTGCGGCGTTGGGTCGGCGCCGTTGCCGGCCCGAACGCCACTGTGGATGGGGGCACCGCCTCGGTCAGCCGTCCCGTCGACTCGATCAGCCAGGAGAGGGTTTCCGAGGCGGTTAGTGCCGCCGTGCATAGCCACTCGAACACTACTTTATAGCTATTTAGTGGGATTACCTCGGTCGACATGACGTCGGTGAACCCCCCTTCGATGGCCAATGTCTCCGGATCGAGCGGATCGGCGAACCGGTAGACGGAGAACGCGGTCGGCGGCAGGTACCAGTTGCCGACTGGGGTGTCCCGCAACAGGACGTGCAGCGTCACGTTGGGCAGCAGGGCCAGCTCGCAGAGCTGGACCAGTTGCTCGTGCAGCACCTCGGGTGGTCCGGCCCGGTTACCGAGGGCCGCCTCCTCCAGGACCGCGGTGTAGCGCGGCGCGTGCGGCTCCCGGGTCAGCAGCGACTGGCGGGCCATGCGCGCCTGCACCTCGGTGTCGAGGTCGTCGCCCGGCTCCGGTTCACCGGCGCCCGCGCTCACCTCGCGGGCCGAGACGAGCCGCACCTTGGCGTACCCGGGGGTCTGCAACAGGCCCGGCACCAACACCGGGTTGTACTCGGAGATCTCCGCGCAGCCCGCCTCCAGCTCGGCCCAGCTACGCTGCTGCTGCGTCATGACCGGGAAGTTCTTCAACCAGCCCCGCATGTCGCCGGCCTCGCCGGCGATGCCGAGCAGCTCCGCGTGGGTTGCCTCGTCGGCCCCGTACAGGGCCAGCAGTACGCCGACGTCCTGCGGGTCCGGTCGGCTGCGGCCGTTCTCCAGGCGGGACAGTTTGGACGCCGACGCCCAACCGATCCTCTCGATGACCTGATCGCCGGTGAGCCCCGCGGTCTCGCGCAGGCGGCGCAGTTCCAGGCCCAACCGTCGACGACGCATTATCGGGCTGGGTGCGGCAGGAGGCACAGTGTCCTCTTTCCCGTCGACCGCCGCAGACGCGACGGTAACTGTATGAAATTCGCCCCCCACGGCCAGTATGGACGGCGCGACCGGCGTCGGAGGTTCCGACGGGGGCGTGTCTGACAAAAATGGACCACAGGAATGCCGGATGACGACGGACCTGCGGTCGCAGCCCCGTCGACCACGCCCACCCGGGCACGCCATCCCGCCGGAGGGACCCATGCGCACCGTCCTGCGCCGCCCCGACTTCCGTCTGCTCTTCGGCGGTCTGCTGGCCAGCATGACCGCCGAGTCGATCCTGCTGCTCGCGCTCGCGATCTGGGTCAAGGACCTGACCGGCTCCAACGGGCTCGCCGGCGGCACCATCTTCGCCGTCGTCGCCCCGATGACGCTGGCACCGGTGATCGGCTGGTTCGTCGACCGCTACCCACGCCGGCCGTTCTTCGTCGCCGCCAACGTGGTCACCGCCGTGGTGCTCACCCCCCTGTTCACCGTCGCGGACGCGGGTGACGTCTGGGTCGTCTACCTGGTGGCGGCCCTGTACGGGTTGTCGTCGATCACCCTCGGCGCGGCGCTCAGCGGGCTCATCCGGGAGTTGGTGCCGGTCGAGTTGCTCGCGGAGGCGAACGGCGTGCTGCAGACCGTACGGCAGGGGATGCGGTTGATCGGTCCGCTGGCCGGCGCGGCGCTCTACGCGGCGCTCGGCGGGTGGGCGTTGGCCGGGATCGGCATGGTCGGATTTCTGACCGCGGCGGCGGTGGTGACCGCGCTACCCACCCCGCAACAGGCGCCCTCGCCCACGCGACTGCGCTGGCCGGCCGAGTTGGGTGCCGGCCTGCGGCATTTGGCCGGCGAGCCGGCCCTGCGTCGGGCGCTGCTCGGCTACGGGCTCGGGTCACTGGTGATGGGCTTCAGCGAGTCGCTCATCTTCGCGTACGTCGACCAGGGGCTCAACCGCGACGCCGCGTTCGTGGGTGTGCTGGTCACCGTGCAGGGCGTCGGCGGGCTACTCGGTGGACTCTGCTCACCGGCGCTGGTCCGCCGGTTCGGAGAGGTCGGCACCCTGGCCGCCGGGGTGGCCTTCTTCTCGCCAGCCGCGTTCGTGCTCGCGTACCCCGATCTTCGGCTCGCCTTCGCGGCCGTGCTGCTGGCCGGCGTCTCCCTGCCCCTGACGATGGTGGGTCTGCACACGCTGATCCAGCGCCGGACCCCGCCGGCGCTTGTCGGTCGGGTCGCCGCGGCCACCCAGGCGGTGGTCAGCGGGCCGCAGGCGTTCTCCATCGGGGCGGGCGCGTTGCTCGTCGGTTTCGTGGACTACCGGATGCTGTTCGTGCTGGTGGGGATGGCCGCACTGGCGGCCGGCAGTTACCTCTGGCGGGGTCGGCACCTGAGCGCCCCGCCCGGCACCCGCCCACCCACGCCGCCGACCCGTCCGACCGGCCCGAGGGTCCCGGCGCCCCGGGGACCGGTCGAGGACGCCGCGCGGCCGGTGTCGACGGGCACCCGCCGGCGACCGCCCGGGTGACGGATACCGGACACGAACGAGCGGTCGCCCCGACTGGGGCGACCGCTCGTTCCGAAAGCGACCCGGCCGATCAGGCGTCGAGGGTCTCAAGGTGTTGCTTGACCTGGGTGATCGAGGGGTTCGTCAGGGCGCTGCCGTCGGCGAAGCGCAGCGTCGGCACCGTCTGGTTGCCGCCGTTGACGCTCATCACGAACTCCGCGGCCTTCGGGTCCTGCTCGATGTCGACCACCTCGTACCCGATGCCCTCCCGGTCGAGCTGCGACTTCAGGCGGTGGCAGTAGCCGCACCAGGGGGTGGAATACATCGTCAGCATCCTCGGATCCTCCAACTCCTCCGGCCGCGGCTTGCGGATCAAGCCGAGGCTGTTCGCTGCAACGCTGGGAGGAGCTGAGATGATTCCTGGTTGTGGTGGTTCACTCAGCGTCGGAACGGGTGCTCGCCGGGCTGGACCCGGAGCAACGCTCCGCCGTGACCGCACCCGCCGGCCCGGTCTGCATCCTGGCCGGCGCCGGCACCGGCAAGACCCGGGCGATCACCTCCCGGATCGCCCATCGGGTGCTCTCCGGCGAGATCTCCCCCCGGCACGTGCTCGCGGTCACCTTCACCGCCCGGGCCGCCGCCGAGATGCGGAGCCGGCTCACCGTGCTCGGGGTGGGCGGTGTGCAGGCGCGCACGTTCCACGCCGCCGCGCTGCGCCAGGTGCGGTACTTCGCGCCCCGGCTGCTGTCCGGCCGGGCCATGCCCGAGCTGCTGGACAGCAAGGTGCGGCTGGTCACCCTCGCCGCCGCCCGGGTCGGCCTGCGCACCGACCGGGCCGCGGCGCGGGACCTGGCCGGTGAGATCGAGTGGGCGAAGTCGTCGTTGGTAGAGCCGACGGACTACGTGGTGTCCGCGGCCCGGGCGCTGCGCGACACACCGCACGAACCGGCGAAGGTCGCCGACGTGTTCACCGCGTACGAGCAGCTCAAACGGTCGAACGGGGTGATCGACTTCGAGGACATGCTGCGGGCCGCGGTGTGGGGGATCGAGGAGCACTCGGACGTCGGCGAGCAGGTCCGCACCCAGTACCGGCACTTCGTGGTCGACGAGTACCAGGACGTCAACCCCCTCCAGCAGCGCCTGCTCGACGCCTGGCTGGCCGGCCGCAACGACCTCACCGTGGTCGGCGACGCCAGCCAGACGATCTACTCGTTCACCGGGGCGACCTCGGCGTACCTGGTCGACTTCCCCCGCCGGCACCGGGGCGCCACGGTGGTCCGGCTGGTCCGCGACTACCGGTCCACCCCGCAGGTGGTCGGGCTGGCCAACGCGGTGATCGCCCAGGCCCGGGGCACCGAGGCGCGGCTGCGGCTGGAGTTGAGCGGGCAACGCCCACCCGGGCCGGAACCGGACCTGCGGATCTTCACCGACGAGCCGGCCGAGGCCAACGCGGTGGCCGCGCGCTGCCGGTCCCTCATCGATTCGGGTACGCCGGCGAAGGAGATCGCCGTGCTGTTCCGGGTCAACGCGCAGTCCGAGGCGTACGAGAAGGCGCTCACCGAGGCCGAGGTGCCGTACGTCGTGCAGGGCGCGGAGCGGTTCTTCGAACGGACCGAGGTGCGCCAGGCGATGGTCGCGCTGCGGTCGGCCACCCGGTCGATCCCCGGGGAGACACCGCTGCCGACCGCCGTCGTCGAGGCGCTCACCGCGGTCGGCTGGGCCCCGGACGCGCCCCCGGCCGGCGGCGCCGCCCGCGAGCGGTGGGAGGCGCTGTCCGCGCTGGTCCAGCTCTCCGAGGAGTACGCGGCCACCCCCGAGGTGGTGCCGATCGGCGAGGCCGCGTCGGTGGAACGCCCCGTCACCCTCACCGACTTCACCGAGGAGTTGGCCCGGCGGGCCGCCCAGCAGCACGTACCGACGGTGGACGGGGTGACCCTCGCCTCGTTGCACTCGGCCAAGGGTCTGGAGTGGGACGCGGTCTTCCTGGTCGGCCTCGCCGAGGGCACGCTGCCGACCACGTACGCCAAGACCGTCGAGCAGGTCGAGGAGGAACGCCGGCTGCTCTACGTCGGCATCACCCGCGCGCGGCAGTGGCTCTGGCTGTCGTACGCCGCCGCGCGCTCACCGGGCGGACGAGCCCGGCGGCCGTCGCGGTTCCTGCCCCAACTGGACCGCTCGGGCGGCACCGAACGGGCGACCGCCGGCACCGGTCCGGTCCGCCGTCCCGAGCGGCGGCGCACCCAGATCGTCTCCTGCCGGATCTGCGGCGCAACCCTGCTCGCCGGCCCGGACCGCAAGCTCGGCCGCTGCCCCACCTGCCCGTCCGACATCGACGAGGAGCTGCACGAGCGGCTGCGCGAGTGGCGGCAGCGGGTGGCCGGGGCGCAGAAGGTCCCGGCGTACGTGGTCTTCACCGACGCGACGCTTGTCGCGTTGGCCGAGCGGCGGCCCGGCCGGCCCGAGGAGTTGATCGCCATCGCCGGTATCGGCCCCCGCAAGCTGGGCCTTTATGGGGAATCGGTGCTGGCCCTCGTGGACGGTGCCGGGGTGGACGACGTCTGCCCGGAGAAAACTTTCGAAATCCAGTCGTAAATTCGTTTGCCCTCGCCCCGGCGCGAGGAATAGCCTCAGGACACACCACGCGAGCGGCGCCATTCCGGCTGCTCACGGGGTTGGTTCAGTCGATTCGAGGAACGTGAGGGAGGTGGCACCCGTGAAGATCTTCACCTATGAGCGTCTGACGGCGATGCCGTCTGTCCACGCTCCGCTGTCGGCTGTCCGGGTGGCCCTTGCGGCTGCACGGCCGTCGGTTCCGCAGGTGCACCAGGTTCAGGCCGAGCTGATCCTGACCGTCGCACCAGTCGGAGTCGAGGGGACCAGTGGGTCCACTGGCAATGGCATCCAGGTCGCCATGAAGCGCACGGATGTCCGCGGCGTTCCGCCTCGAGGTAAACCGGTCTGACCATCAGACACCGGCTCACCTCGAGGCCGCGGAACCCGCTTACCGGGATCCGCGGCCTCAGTTTTTTGCCCGTCTTCAGTACGTCGGAATGCGATCCATGAGATCGAAGTGAGAGAGAGGTGAGCGGGAGATGAGTCTGGCGTTGGCCCCCCTCGACGTGAGCGTCGAGATGGAGGCGAACCTGCCCTGCCGGAAGTTCGACCCCGACCTGTGGTTCTCCGACTCGCCTGCCGAGCTCGAGCTGGCCAAGTCGCTCTGCGGGGACTGCCCGCTGCGCGTCGAGTGCCTGGCCGGGGCGGTGGAGCGTGCGGAACCGTGGGGCGTCTGGGGCGGCGAGATCTTCGAGCGTGGCGCGGTTGTTCCGCGTAAGCGGCCCCGTGGCCGTCCGCGCAAGGAGGACGTCGCGCGTGACGCCGAGCTTCGGGTCGAGGCCGAGGCGCGCCTGGCGGCCAGTGGGCTGTCCGAGGTGCGTGGCGCGGTCCGGCTGGCAGCCTGACATGTTCCCGACCCGTACCAACTACGCCGGTGGCACACCGGCAGTGAGCGAGATGACGATGTTCAACCTTTCGACCGGAGCCTTCGAGATGCAACTACTCCACCAAGCGTTGTCCAGGGCTCGAACGCGTCGGCCTCAGGCCGGTCGTACCACCACGCGCACTGAGGCAACCCGATCCGCCCGTACCGTCGCTATGAACAGCCGCAACCAGACGGCTCGCGACCTGGGCGTTCTCTAGTACCACCCCGATGCGAGGAAGGGCGGGTGCCGACCGGCACCCGCCCTTTTCGACGTGCGTGGTCAGGCGACCGGGGCGAAACCGGGCAGCCAGCGTTCCAGGATGCTGCGGTACGGGGCCTTCGCCTCCAACTGGCAGAGGACCCCGATCGAGCCGAGCGTCACCCGGTGGATCAGCAGGTACGACGGCGGCAGGTTGAGCTGCCTGCTCAGCTGGTAGGTGGGGGAGCGGGGGCTGGCGAGTCGGCCCGCCTCGCCCCGCAGCCAGGCCCGGGTGAACCGGAACCCGTCGGCCGCGATGGGCTCCAGCATCGGGCGGACGAAGTCGAGCACCCCCTCGGCGTCGATCTCCTCGGTGGCGCCGATGAAGCCCTCCGACCGCAGCCCGGCCACCACCTCGTCGGCGTCACCGCGCAGGGCCAGCGCGGCGATGCGACCGATCGGCTCCGGCGTGCCCTCGGGCATCCGGGCCACCGCGCCGAAGTCGATCACCCCGAGTCGGCCGTCCGGCAGCATCCGGAAGTTTCCCGGGTGCGGGTCGGCGTGCAGCAGCCCGGCCCGCTGCGGCGCGGAAAGGTGCAGGGTGGCCATCAACCGGCCCGCCTCGTCCCGCTCCTCCTCGGTGCCCTCGCGAATGATGTCGGCCAGCGGAGTGCCCGTCACCCACTCGGTGACCAGCACCCGGGGTGCCGCGTTGATCACCTTCGGGATGTAGATCTCCGGGTCGTCGGCGTACGCCTCGGCGAAGGCGCGCTGCGACTCGGCCTCCAACTCGTAGTCCAGTTCCTCGGTGATCCGCTCCCGCAACTCGACAAGGAGTGGCTTGACGTCCAGGCCGGGCTGGATGGCCCGGAACATCCCGCCCAGGCGGGAGAGCTGCTTCAGGTCGGAGAGCAGCGCCTCGCCGGCCCCCGGATACTGGATCTTGACAGCCACGTCGCGGCTGTTCGGCGCGCCCGACTCGTCGAACCCCGGCTCACGCCACCGCGCCCGGTGCACCTGGCCGATGCTGGCCGCGGCCGCCGGGACGTCGTTGAACTCGACGAACCGGTCCCGCCAGTCCGGGCCGAGCTGCTCGGCCAGCACCTTGTGCACGCTGGCGACCGGCAGCGGGGGCGCCGCCTCCTGGAGCTTGGTCAGCGCCTGGCGATACGGCGCGGCGATCTCCTCCGGCAACGCGGCCTCGAAGACCGACAACGCCTGACCGAACTTCATCGCCCCGCCCTTGAGCTGGCCCAACACGCTGAACAGCTGCTCGGCGGTGCGCTGCTGGATCTCCGCGGAGATCACGTCGGAGGCGAGCCCGGTGACGCGCTTTCCCATGCCGAGAACGGTCCGGCCGGCGAAGCCGAGCGGCAGGGCGGCGAGCTTGGCGGTGCGGGACACGGCGCGGCGCGGGATGTCGGTCACTCGGCCATTGTTACCGACCGGAGGGCTTCGCTGCTGCTCTGCGGCCGGGCTGGTGCGGACACTCGCCCACCAGAGCACTCACACGCCGGGTGTGGCGGCCAGCCTCGACGTCGGAAACGACCCGCACCAGTGATCTCCATGGCTGCGCCCAGCGTCTCCGGCTGCCCGCCGTCGAGCTGTGTCAGTGCCTCGGCCAGCGCGTACCCGATGGCCGCGAGCAGCGTGCCGGTCGCGCCGGCGGCCACCGGGTCGGCCGCGGCGAGTTGGGCGGCGAGCCGAGGCCAGTCCGGGTCGCGGTCGGCCCGGTGCAGCTCGACGCAGTGCAGGCAGGGTCCGGCGGGCGGGCAGACCAGCGGCCCGATGACCGGTACGCCCTCGCGCAGGGTGACCAGCAGGTGTGGCTGTCGGCGCTGGGCGAGACCGGCGGCGAGCAGCGCGGGCGGCCGGTCCGTGCCGAGTTGGATCACCAGGTCCACCCGGCCGGCTCGGACCGGCTGGGTGTTGGTGCCCGGCGCGACGCGGTCGACCGCGGTCCGTACCGCCGACGCCAGCGGATGACCCAGCTCGGTGGCGGGAACGCCGGTGCCGACCAGGTCGACGGGGCGCACCGGGCCGGTGAGGAGGGGAACCACCTGCCCGACGCCGGCCTGCGCCAACGCCACCGTCAGCGGCCCGCCAAGCGCCCCGGCGCCGGTGAGCACGACTCGGGCGACCCGTCGTCGACGCAGGACCTGGGCTGGGGTGCCGGGTAGCCGAGCGGCGGCGAGGGCCAGCGCGCCGGCCTCCGCGGTGAGCCGGGCGCGGGCGGGGCCGGCCAGGTCACGGGGGAGCAGGCTGTGCGCGGGCACCAGCAGGCCGGCCGCACGCAGGGCGTCGAGCAGGGTACGCGCGTCGTCGTGGGTGACCTGCGCGGCGGCCGCCCGAGCCAGCACGGCGCGCTCGCTGTGGGTGCCGTCGAGCAGGTCGAGCAGACGGGCGGCACGCGGGTTGGCCAGCTCCAGCAGCACCGCCGGCCCGGGGCCGACGCCGAGCTGGAGGGTGTGGCGGTCTCGCCACAGCCGGTTGAGGCCGGGCAGCAACGTGGGGCGGGGCAGAACGGTGCGGCTCATGGTCACCAATCGTGAGCACTTCTTCGCGCTCGGTCGATCGTTGTCCACAGGCGCTCAGGCCGCTGTCCAGCGTTGTCCACAGGCTTTGCCGGGTTATCCACAGCCCGTCGACGGGGCTGTCGGCCACCCGACAGGGCGCCGGCAACCCGGCGACCGGCAGAGACGGCAACGGGGCGGGGTGACCGTCGGCCACCCCGCCCCCGCCGCTCGTACGGGTCAGACCTTGGCCTTGCCCAGGATGCGGTTCACTGTTGTTCCGCATACCGGACACTTGCCCTTTGCCATGTTCATTCCGGTCTTCGAGACCTCGACGTGCCCCTCGAAGTCCCGCTTCTCCTTGCACTTCACGCAGTAACCGTTGTAGGTCGTCTGGGCCTGGTCGGCCACGGTGCCCTCCTCGTCTCGTCCGCCGGTCGATGCCGTCCCGGCGGGGTGCCCGGCGGCGGGCCACACGGGGCGCCGGCGCTGGGTCTCACTCCACGGCCACCTACGTGACCGCTGGTCCGCGGACCCTACCCAGGTCTGGGCGGTTCCATGTCAGCTGTGCATCGACACTGTGAGCTAGTCGACGTCGAGAGTGTGCATGGCGAAATAGGTCGGATAAGTCAGTTTGGCGGGGACACGCCGACCAAACCCCCACAGACACCCGTGCGGGTGCCCCCGAGGGGCGTTTGGCACCGTGATCACTTACGGTGGGGAAGTGCCGCGTACCGGCGCCATCGGTGTTCACCAAGGGTGACGAGGTGGTGCGGTGCCGCTGCGGTCAAGAAATTTTCGGGACGCCTGTCGACTAATCACCACTTTCCGGGCGCGTGTCGGGTGGTTGACTCTTGCGGACCCCTGGTCAGTGGGCATTAGCTTTCCTTCGTGACACGTAGCCGAGGCTGCGCGGGCCAGTGATGGCGGGGACGCGCAAGCCGGTCGTCGAGGTGCGGCGCAGCCAGCGTCGGCGACGTACGGTGTCCGCGTACCGTGACGGTGAGCGAGTCGTCGTTCTCATCCCGGATCAGTTCTCCCGGGCCGAGGAGAGCGAGTGGGTCGACCGGATGCTCGCCCGGCTCGCCGCCCGCGAGGGCCGCCTGGCCCGATCCGACGCGGAGCTGCTGGCCCGTGCCACCCGGCTCATCGACCTCTACCTCCCCGGGTACGCCACGAAGGCGGTGCCCGCCAGCGTCCGATGGGTCACCAACCAGAACGGCCGATGGGGTTCGTGCACCCCTGCCGACCGCAGCATCCGGATCTCACACCGCGTTCAGGAGATGCCGGACTGGGTGATCGACTACGTGTTGCTGCACGAGCTGGCACACCTGATCGTGCCCAGCCACAACGCCCGGTTCTGGGCGTTGGTCGGCCGCTACCCCAAAGCCGAACGTGCCCGCGGCTACCTCGAAGGTGTTGCCGCCGCCTCCGGCGCTCCCCTCCCCACCTGATCGACCTAGATCCACTCGGCTTCCTGAATGCCGCGCGGTCGATGCCCTCCGGAGGCCGCGCTGTCAATGAAATCGAGTCGATCATGCCGGCGGGCGCGGCGCGGTGGCGGCCGTGCGGGGTGTGCACTGCGGTGCCGGCGGGGGCGGCGGTTTGGGGCGGCTGTCCGGGGCGTGTCCTTCGGCAGGCAGGCAGGCAGGCGGGCGGGTGGGTCGGGGTGGGCGGGGCGCTAGGGTCGGGGGATGGCGCGACGGGTGGTAGTGGCGTTACTCGGGTCGGTCCCCTGGTCGCCGCCGGGCGTCGACCTGGCCGAATGGCGAGCGGCTCTCGCGGAAGACGTCATCGACCTGTTCGCCACGCTCAACGAGGTGGAGGTCGCGGTCGCGGTGACCCCGGCCGACCGGGCGCTGGCCGACGCGCTGGTGTGGCCCGGCACGGCGGTGTACGAGGTGGCCGAGGCCACGCCGAACGCCGTGTTCGCCGCGCTGGAGGGCTACGACCAGGCTGCGGTGCTGGTCGCGGACGTGCCTGACCTGCCCGCGCTGACCGTCGGCAAGCTGCTGCGCCCCCTCACCACCCGACCGGTCGCGGTGGCTCCGGTCGAGGGTGGCGGGCCGGGCCTGCTCGGGGTGGCGGTACGACTGCCCGCGCCGGACTGGCTCCCGACGCTGCACCTGGACACGGCGACGCCGGCCGAGGCGCGCGCCAACGCCCCGCGCCCCGCTGACGTGGCGGTCACGGCGGGCTGGCGTCGACTGCGCGGCCCGGCTGACCTGGCCACGCTGGACCCGGCCTTCGAGGGTTGGGAAGCGACCCGCGCCCTGCTCTCCGGCTCGGGCCGCCCCGCCTGAACCCGTCAGCCTGCCTGCCCACAAGGTCCGTGCCACTGCCCGCCGGCACGGCTACCCGCGAGCCCGCCGGCCCCGCCGGTGCCCGGCCAGCCGGACTGAGCTGTCAGCCCTGCCGACAGCGCGCCCGGGTGCCCGTTGTCGATCCTGGGGGCACCCGGGCGCAGGCCGTCGTTACGCGGACATCAGGGCTTGGCGTCGCCCTCGTCGTCGGTCTCGTCGGGCTGACCGGGGGCCTTCTCCTCCACCCCGCCGGGGGCGGTGAAGTCGAAGCTGTCCAGCTCGCTCAGGTCCATGTCGTTCATCGCGAAGGCGACCGGGTCGGCGAAGTCGTCGTCCGAGGGGAGCAGGTCCGGGTGACCCCAGACGGCGTCGCGGCCCTCGATGCCGCGGTGCTCGGTGAGCGCGGCCCAGAGTGCCGCGGCCTCGCGGAGGCGGCGCGGGCGCAGTTCCAGGCCGACGAGTGCGGCGAAGGTCTGCTCGGCGGGGCCACCGGCGGCCCGGCGGCGGCGGAACGCCTCACCCAGCCGGACGACGTTTGGCAGCCGGTCGCTGGCGGCGCTGTCCACGACGTGGCAGACCCAGCCCTCGACCAGGGCCAGTGCGGTCTCCAGTCGGGCCAGAGAGGCCTTCTGCGCCGGGGTGTCCTCCGGGGTGAAGATGCCCTCCAGGGCGATCGCCTGCATCGACTCCGGGTCGGTCGGGTCGACCCGGCCCATCGCCTCCTCGATCGCGTCCCGGTTGACCCGGATGCCCGCGGCGTACATCTCGACCGCGCTGAGCACATGCCCGCGCAGCCACGGGACGTGCTGGAACAGCCGCTGGTGGGCGGCCTCGCGCAGCGCCACGTAGAGGCGGACCTCGTCCTCGGGAAGTTCCAGGCCCTCGCCGTACGCCCGGATGTTGGCCGGGATCAGGGCGGCCGTGCCGGCCGGGCCGAGCGGCAGCCCGATGTCGCCGGCGGAGAGCACCTCCGCGGCGAGCGAGCCGAGCGCCTGGCCGAGCTGGCCGCCGAAGAGCGCGCCGCCGAGGGTGGCCACCATCGACTGCATCGGGCCGAGTTGGGCGCGCGCCTCCGGTGGCACCAGGTCGCCCATCGCGCCGACCATCCGGCTGGCGACCGGGTCGCAGAGCTTGCGCCACACGTCGAGCGTCTTGAAGATCCACTCGTTGCGGTTCCAGGACACCGGTGACTGGATGCCCGACGGCCAGGACGAGGCCGGCTCCAACCACAGGTCGGCCAGGCGCAGCGCTTCCTCGACCGCGTTGCGCTCAAACGGTGACACCGCCGGGTCGCCGGCGGCCGCGAGCTGGCTGGCAGCTACCTGCCGGGCCAGGTCCCAGTTGACCGGACCGCTGCCCGGCGCGGAGAGCAGGTGCTGCAACTGCGACATGAACTGCTGCATCTGCGCGGGATCGTTGGGGTCTGGTGGTTGCCCACCCGGGAGCGCGAAACCGAACGGAATATCAGGCACGACGTCTACGGTACGCGGACCGCGCCCCAGGTCGCCGCCGCTGGCGTTGCGCTGAGGGCGAAGTCGCGTGGCGCATCCGGCAGGAGGCGTCCGGCCGGTCGGTACGCTCTGCGGCATGAGACGTCGTGGCCTGACGGTCCTGCTCGGTGCCCTGTTCACCGCCCTGCTGAGCATCGGGGTGCTGCGGGTGCCGATCCCGTACGTGGTGCTCGGCCCCGGCCCGACGGTCAACACCCTCGGCACGGAGGACGGCAAGGAGGTCATCCAGGTCTCCGGGCGGGAGACCTCGACCTCCGCCGGCCAGTTGCGGCTGACCACGGTGGGTGTGCAGCCCACGGTGCGGTTGCGGGGGGCGATCGCGGGTTGGTTCTCCGACGACGAGGCCGTCGTGCCGCGTGAGTTGGTCTACCCGCCGGGGGAGTCGACCGAGCAGGTCGAGCAGCGCAACGCGGAGGACTTCAAGGCGTCGCAGACCAGCGCGGAGACGGCCGCGCTGCGGGAGTTGGGCTTTCCGGTGCAGGTGGTGATCAAGACGGTGGCCGGGGACGGGCCGGCGGCCGGGGCGTTGAAGGCCGGTGACGTGATCACCTCCGTCGACGGTCAGCCGGTGCCGGTGGCCGCGAAGGTCACCGAACTGATCCGGGCCAAGCCGGCGGGTACGGCGTTGTCCATCTCCTACACCCGCGACGGCGCGCCGGCCACGGCGACGGTCACCAGTCGTGAGCAGGATGGCCGGCCGCGGATCGGTGTGGAGATCGATCAGCAGCAGCCGCACCCGTTCACCCTCGGCATCGACCTGGGCGACATCGGCGGACCGAGCGCCGGTCTCATGTTCGCCCTGGGGATCGTCGACAAGCTGACCCCGGCCGACCTCACCGGTGGCCAGATCATCGCCGGTACCGGCACCATCGACGACGAGGGCACCGTCGGCCCGATCGGCGGGATCGCCCAGAAGTTGGTCGGCGCGAAGCGCGCCGGCGCGAAGGTCTTTCTGGTGCCGGCGGACAACTGCGCCGAGGCGGTCCGCAATCCACAGCCCGGTCTGCCGCTGTTGCGGGTGGGTTCGTTGGACGAGGCGATGACCGCCCTGGAGACGTTGCGCGCGGGGGGTCAGCCGACTCGTTGCTGACCGGTGTGACCGTGCCCCGACACGCTCAGGAACACCCCGTACTCTGGGTGCCTGGTCGGAGCCGATCACATCGAGCGTGCGGAGCCAACAGTGGTCATGCGTAGCAGCAGCCCCCTTCCGAGGATGAGCCGGCGCGGGCGCGTCACCATCGCGGTCCTGGTCGGGGTGTTCGTGCTCTTCACCCTGCTCGGCTGGGGTGTCCAGGCGTGGACGGACTGGCTGTGGTTCGACGAGGTCCGCTACACCGAGGTCTTCACCGGTGTGCTGGTGACCCGACTGTTGCTCTTCCTCGCCGTCGGTCTCGGCATGGCGGTGGTCGTCGGTGGCAACCTGTGGCTGGCGCACCGGTTGCGTCCGCGGCTGCGTCCGCACTCGGTGGAGCAGGCGACGCTCGAGCGTTATCGGATGGCGCTCAGCCCGCGACTGGGCACCTGGATCGCGCTGACCGCCGCGGTGGTCGGGCTCTTCGCCGGTCTCTCCGCGCAGAACCGGTGGAGCCAGTGGCTGCTCTTCCGCAACGGCGGTGACTTCGGGGTGAAGGACCCGGAGTTCGGGGTGGACATCGGCTTCTACGTTTTCCAGTTGCCGTTCTGGCGTTACCTGCTCGGGGTCGCCTTCACCGCTGTGGTGCTGGCCGTGATCGGCGCGCTGGCGGTGCACTACCTGTTCGGTGGGGTCCGCCTGCAGGGCGTCGGGGACCGGATGAGCAACGCGGCCCGCGCGCACCTGAGCAGCCTGGTCGCGGTCTTCGTGCTGTTGAAGGCCGTCGCGTACGTGCTGGACCGGCGGGCGATGTTGCTGGAGTACAACGAGGGCGCCAAGTTGTACGGCGCCGGCTACGCCGACGTCAACGCGCTGCTGCCGGCGAAGGAGATCCTGGCGTACATCTCGATCGTGGTGGCGATCGCGATCGTCGTGTTCTCCAACGCCTGGATGCGGAACCTGGTCTGGCCGGGGATCTCGCTGGCGCTGCTCGGTGTGTCCGCGGTGGCCATCGGCGGCATCTACCCCTGGGCCGTGCAGACCTTCGAGGTCAAGCCGAGCGCCAAGGACAAGGAAGCGCCGTACATCCAGCGCAGCATCGACGCGACGCGAGCGGCGTTCGGGTTGGGTGCCACCGAGACGACCGCGTTCGCGGCGAACAACTCCACCCCACCGGCAAACCTGGCCACCGACACCTCGGTGGTGTCGAACGTGCGGCTGCTCGACCCGCAGTTGGTCAGCGAGACGTACACCCAGCTCCAGCAGGTGCGGGGCTTCTACGACTTCGGCCCCAAGCTGGACATCGACCGCTATGGGGTGAACGGAAAGGTCTCCGACTACGTGGTCGGCGTCCGGGAGATCAACTACGGCGAGTTGACCGACCAGCAGAACACCTGGATCAACCGGCACACCGTCTACACCCACGGGTACGGGCTGGTCGCCGCCCCGGCCAACCAGGTGGTCTGCGGCGGGCAGCCGTTCTTCGTGTCCGGCTTCCTCGGCGAGAAGACCCAGGAGGCGTGCTCCTCGCAGACCGAGCAGATCCCGGCCACGCAGCCGCGGATCTACTACGGCGAGCGGATGGCGGCCGACGACTACGCGATCGTCGGTCAGGCCGACCCGAACAAGAAGGCCGAGTTCGACAGGCCGGTCGGTGAGGGTGGCGGCGAGTCCTACACCTACACCGGCGAGGGCGGCGTCGAGATCGGCTCCTTCACGCGGCGGTTGCTGTACGCCATCAAGGAGCAGGAGTCGAACTTCCTGCTCTCCGAGGCGGTCAACAAGGACTCCAAGCTCCTCTACGTGCGCAACCCGCGGGACCGGGTGGAGAAGGTCGCGCCGTTCCTCACCCTGGACGGCGACCCGTACCCGGCGGTGGTCGACGGTCGGGTGCAGTGGATCGTCGACGGCTACACCACGGCGGCCACCTACCCGTACGCCGAGCGGGTCAACCTGCAGACCGAGACCACCGACGAGCTGACCAACCGGGGCACCTTCCAGCTGGCCCGGGAGAACGTCAACTACATGCGCAACTCGGTGAAGGCCACCGTCGACGCGTACGACGGCACCGTGAAGCTCTACGAGTACGACGACACCGACCCCGTGCTCAAGGCCTGGAACAAGGCGTTCGGCGGTGACCTGATCCAGCCGAAGGCGGACATCCCGGCCGCGCTGACCGAGCACCTGCGCTACCCGGCGGACATGTTCAAGGTGCAGCGCAACCTGCTCACCAAGTTCCACGTGACGAACCCGGGCGACTTCTACTCCGCACAGGACTTCTGGCAGGTGCCCAACGTGCCGGACTCCCCGGACAGCGGTCAGAAGCAGCCCCCGTATTACCTGTTCACCCAGTTCCCGGGGCAGGACAGCCCCCGGTTCCAGCTCACCGCCGCGGTCACCCCGAACGGCCGGCAGAACCTGGCCGCGCTGATCTCCGGGTCGTACGTCGGCGGGCAGCCCCGGCTGGAGGTACTGGAGCTGCCGGATCAGACCCGGATCTCCGGCCCGGTGCAGGTGCACCAACAGATGACCAACAACGCCAACATTCGCCAGCAGCTCACCCTGCTCTCCAGCAACCAGGCGCAGGTGCAGTTCGGCAACCTGCTCTCGTTGCCCTTCGCCGACGGCATGCTCTACGTCGAGCCGGTCTACGTGAAGAGCAACCAGCAGGACGCGTACCCGCTGTTGCAGAAGGTGCTGGTCTCCTACGGTGACGGTGGCTCCTTCGTGGCGCTCGCCGACAACATCAACGACGGCATCAAGCAGCTGGTCGAGCAGGGTAAGAAGGCCGGGGGCGGCACGTCACCGCCCCCGACCACCGGGGGCAATCCGACGACGCCCACGCCCACGCCGACGCCGAGCGGGACCGCCACGCCGACGCCGACACCGAGCGCCAGCATCACGCCGCCGACCGGTGACCTGGCCGTCGCCGCGGACCGGGTGCAGACCGCGATCACCGAGGTGCGGTCCGCGCAGACCTCGGGTGACTTCGAGCGGTACGGCCGTGCGCTCAAGACGCTGGACGAGGCGCTGACCGCGTTCCAGCAGGCGCAGCGGGCCGCCGGAACACCCAGCGGCAGCGCCACACCGTCGGCGGGCGGCAGCCCGAGCGCGGGCGGCTGACCGCACTCGCCGGGCGTAACTCGCGGAGCCCTCGTCGTCGGACCATCCGGTCCTGGCGACGAGGGCTCCGCTGTCGTTGCGCATCCGGGTCTGGCTCGACCGACAGGGGCCGGACCGCGATCCGGCGGATTCGGATGTCGTTTTGCGGCGGCCGGGGGTGGTGCGCTACGGTTAACCAGTCGACGCGGGGTGGAGCAGCTCGGTAGCTCGCTGGGCTCATAACCCAGAGGTCGCAGGTTCAAATCCTGTCCCCGCTACGAGAAATATCGAAAGCCCGTTTCCGGTTCGCCGGAGGCGGGCTTTCGACTTTCCCGACGTGTGCGGCTGCTCGGAAGGTCGAGCGTTCGCCTGCTCGCTGGCGTCAGCGGTGACCCCGCTGATCATCGCCGAACGGGATGGGTTAAGGTTAACCAGTCGACGCGGGGTGGAGCAGCTCGGTAGCTCGCTGGGCTCATAACCCAGAGGTCGCAGGTTCAAATCCTGTCCCCGCTACCAACGGCAGTGCAACAGGTCCGGCCCCCATCCGTGGGGGCCGGACCTGTTTTTGTGGCCGCCCACCTGAGTGAGGCCGCCGGGTGCTGAAGGTTGCGGGGATGTTGCGTCCGGTCGGGATGCTCCCGGACGGCTTCGGTGCCGGGTTCGGCGCGGACCGACGTGCCGAGTTTGCGTCAGTCGGCGAGGATGGGCACATGTCTTCATTCGGTAAGTGGTGGGGCCGGCTCAGCGCGGTCCTCGGTGCGGCCGTACTGGCGGTCTTCGTGCCCGTCGCGGCCTGGGCGTCCACGGGCGCCGGCGAGGTGGTGGTCGAGGCCGCCCGGCGGCGGTCCCGCGGCGGCGGCGGCTTCGGCATTCTCGGCCTGCTCTGCTGCCTGGTGGTGGTCGGGATCATCGTGTTCCTGGTGCTGCGTCTGACTCGCAACCGTCGGAACGGTCCGCCGCGCTGACCCCTGGCGGCCCGCCCCGATCGGTTGGTCGACGGCGGCGGGCCGTGGGCCGGCCGCCGGTGGTCACGCCGCCAGTGCGGCGTTGGCCTGGGCGATGAAACGGGAGGCGGCCGCCCGGGTGCCGGTCCGCTTGACGCGGATGCTCTCCGCGGTGGCGACCAGCAGGGTCCGCACCCGGGCGTGCCCCTTCGGGGGTGGCGCCGGGGCCGGCCCGAGCTGGTCGGCGATGGCCGCGCCGAACGCGGCGGCCCGCTGCTGGGCCGGCTCGGTGATGCTGCCCTCGGCGTAGCGGCGGACGGCGAGACTGGCGTTCAGGCCACGTTCGTGGCCGAGGACGGTGCCGGCCTCGCCGTTCGTGGTCAGAAAGTTGATCACGTCGGTGACGGTGTCCGGGTGGCGGGTGCCCCGGAACGCTGCCCAGAACATCGATGCGCGCGCCCACTGCGCGCCGGTCGGCCCCGGCAAGCCGACAATGCCCAGCTCGGCCTCGGTGAGCCGCTGCAACTCGGGCAGTTGGTGGGACCACGCGAACGACGCGGCGGTCAACCCGGTCACCACCAGTTGCCGGGACGGCTCGCCGCCGTCGGCCTGCTCGACGAGCGCCGCACCCGGGGTGGCCCGCCCCTTGCGGGCCCGCTGCCACAGCTCGAACCAGGCGATCAGCTGTTCCACGCCGAAACCGAGCTGCTTGCCCCGGTAGAGTTCGCCGCCCTGCGACCGCAGCCAGAGCCAGAGCGCCCGGTAGTCACCGGACCCGTCCATGGCGCCGGCCACCTGGCCGTCGCTGGCTTCGGTGACCTGTTCCGCCCAGGAGATGTACTCGGCCCAGCTCATTCCGGCGCGCGGCTCCGGCACCCGCAGCTCCCGCAGCAGGTCCCGGTTGAAGACCACACCCGGGTGGGTCTGCCCGGCGGCCACCGCCATCGTCCGCCCCTCCACCGTGCCGTAGCGGATCAGGCCCTCGGGCAGGCCCCGCAGATCGAGGCGATGGTCGCTGACCCGGTCGGTGAGGTCGAGGATGATCTGGCGCTGCGCGTACTCGGTCAGCACCGTGTCGTCGACCTGGATCAGGTCCGGTACGTTGCCGCCGGCCGCCTGGGTGGCCAGTCGCTCGTAGTAGCCATCGGCGCCCTGCCAGGTCACCCGGAAGGTCACCCGGGGGTTGCGCTCCGAGTAGAGCCGCAGCACCTTCTCGGTGAGTTCGGCACGCCTGGTGCCACCCCACCAGAAGACCGACAGCTCGACCGGCCCGTCGTCGGTCGACGTGGCGGTGCCGTCGCTGCATCCGGCCAGCCCGCCGGACGCGAGCAGGGGAGCACCGAGCAGCGCGGTGAGCAGTCGGCGCCGGCCCGGGTCGGCGCCGAGGCGGTCGATCGGCTGTGGAACAACGGGCACGGGGGTCTCCTGGACCTGCGAGGGCGGCGGTCGGACCATTCACGCAGGGAGCGCACGAAGGTGTCAACGTCCGTCCGGTCACCCGCCGGCGCGGGTGGTCGAATCAGGCCTCCCGCTGCCGCGTGGTGTACTAGGGCGCGTGGAACTTCTGCACTCGGGCAAGGTTCGGGACGTGTACGCCGACGGCGACGACCTGATCCTGGTCGCCTCGGACCGCATCTCGATCTACGACGTGGCGCTGCCGACGCCGATCCCGGACAAGGGTCGTCTGCTCACCGCGCTCTCGCTGTGGTGGTTCGAGCAGCTCGCCGACCTGGTGCCGAACCACGTCATCTCGGCCACCGACGTGCCCGCCGAGTTCGCCGGGCGGGCGATCCGCTGCCAGCGGCTGGACATGCTCCCGGTCGAGTGCGTCGCTCGCGGCTACCTCACCGGCGGCGGCCTGCGGGAGTACGAGCAGACCGGCACCGTCTCCGGCGTGGCGCTGCCCCGAGGGCTGGGTGAGGCGTCGATCCTCCCCGAGCCGATCTTCACGCCGTCGAGCAAGGCTCCGATGGGCGAACACGACGAACCCATCACGTACGACGACGTGGTGGACAAGGTGGGCCAGGCCACCGCCGAACGACTGCGGCAGATCACCATCGACGTCTACCGGCGCGGCGCGGAGCTGGCCGCCGACCGGGGCATCCTGATCGCCGACACCAAGATCGAGTTGGGCTGGGCGCCGGACGGCACCCTGGTCCTGGGCGACGAACTGCTCACCTCCGACTCGTCGCGGTTCTGGCCAGCCGAGTCGTACCAGCCGGGCCGCGTGCAGTTCTCCTACGACAAGCAGTACGTACGGGACTGGGCCACCGGCGGCGGCTGGGACAAGCAGCCCCCGGCGCCGGACGTGCCGGACGAGGTGGTCGAGGCGACCCGCGCCCGTTACGTCGAGGTCTACGAGAAGCTGACCGGCAACCGCTGGAGCTGAGCGCGTTACTGCCGTCCGCCGCTCCCTGCGTCACTGTTGGACGCCCTTTGCTCTGCTTCAACCAAGGCAACACTGACGGCATGTTTCGGTGCGCCCGTTGAAGCAGAGCAAAGGACGCACACCTGGCGCGGCCCTCCTCCGGTTCTCACGACAGCCGGCGACAGTCAGGACGTCGGCACGGGACTTACTCCGCCCAGTCGAGGGTGCGCTGCACGGCCTTGCGCCACTGGCCCAGCTCCTGCTCGCGTAGCTCCGGGGCCATCGCCGGCTCCCACCGCGCGTCGGAGCGCCACTGCGCCCGCAGGGTGGCCAGATCAGGCCAGAAGCCGACCGCCAGACCGGCCGCGTACGCGGCGCCCAGGCAGGTGGTCTCGGTGATCCGGGACCGGACCACCGGCACGTCGAGCACGTCCGCGAGAAACTGCATGAGCAGGCCGTTGGCGGTCATCCCACCGTCCACCCGGAGTCGGCGCAGCGCCACGTCGGAGTCGGCGTCCATCGCGTCGACCACCTCACGGGTCTGCCACGCCGACGCCTCCAGCACCGCCCGCGCCAGGTGCCCCTTGGTGATGTAGCCGGTCAGGCCGGCGATGACGCCCCGCGCGTCGCTGCGCCAGTGCGGGGCGAACAGCCCGGAGAACGCCGGCACCACGTAGCAGCCACCGTTGTCGTCCACGGTACGGGCCAGGTCCTCCACCTCGGCGGCCGTGGAGATCAGCCCGAGGTTGTCCCGTAGCCACTGCACCAGCGAGCCGGTGACGGCGATCGCGCCTTCCAGGGCGTACGCCGGGGGTTGGTTCTTGATCCGGTAGGCGACGGTGGTGAGCAGGCCGTGTGTCGACGGGACCGGGGTGGCCCCGGTGTTGAGCAGCAGGAAGCTACCGGTGCCGTAGGTGCACTTCGCCTCGCCCGGCTGGAAGCAGGTCTGCCCGAACAGGGCGGCCTGCTGGTCGCCGAGCGCGCTGGCCACCGGCACCCCGGTGAGCACGCCGCGGGCGGTGCCGTACACCTCGGCGGAGCAGCGGATCTCCGGCAGCATCGCCGCCGGCACACCCATCGCGTCCAGCAGGTCCGGCGCCCAGTCCAGGGTGGTGAGATCCATCAGCATGGTCCGGCTGGCGTTCGTCACGTCGGTGACGTGCGCGCCGGTCAACTTCCAGATCAGCCAGCTGTCCATGGTGCCGAAGAGCACCTCGCCGCGCTCCGCGCGCTCGCGCAGGCCGTCGACCTCGTCGAGCAGCCAGCGCAGCTTCGGCCCGGCGAAGTAGGTGGCCAGCGGCAGGCCCGTCCGGGCCTGGAACCGCTCCTCGCCGTACGTCGAAGCCAGCTCGCGCAGCAGCGGCCCGGTCCGGGTGTCCTGCCAGACGATGGCGTTGGCCACCGGGCGGCCGGTGGCCCGGTCCCAGACGACAGTGGTCTCCCGCTGGTTGGTGATGCCGACGGCGGCCAGTCCGGTCGCGTCGGTGCCGGCGGCCCGCAGCGCTTCGGCGACGACCTGTTGGACGTTGTCCCAGATCTCCTCGGCGTCGTGTTCCACCCAGCCGGGCCGGGGGAAGATCTGCCGGTGTTCCCGCTGGGCGACGGCGACGATGTCCCCGGCAGAGTCGAAGACGATGCACCGCGAGGAGGTGGTGCCCTGATCGATGGCGGCGACGTACTGGGGGGTCACCGCAGCACCGTACCCAAAGCGCAGCGTGGTGCGACAGGCGTCACGACCGGTTACGGCCCACCGCCGGTCGCCGGCCGCCGCTTCGCCTACGATGTGCGAACGTGCGCGACATCGCCGTTTTCAGTGGAACCGCCCATCCCGACCTGGCCGCCGAGATCTGTGCCCACCTCGGGGTGCCGCTGCACCCGGTGCGGGTGTCCCGATTCGCGAACGACTGTCTCGAAGTGCAGTTGCAGGCCAACTGCCGGGAGCGGGACGTCTTCCTGATCCAGCCGCTGGTGCCGCCCGTGCAGGAGAACCTGGTCGAGCTGCTGTTGATGATCGACGCCGCCCGGGGCGCCTCGGCCGGCCGGATCACCGTGGTGCTGCCGCACTACGCGTACGCCCGTTCGGACAAGAAGGACGCGCCGCGCATCTCGATCGGCGCCCGGCTCGTCGCGGACCTGCTCGTGTCGGCCGGCGCGGACCGGGTGCTCGCGATGACGCTGCACTCGCCGCAGGTGCACGGCTTCTTCAGCGTTCCCGTGGATCACCTGCACGCGTTGCGTGAGCTGGCCAACCACTTCCGGCGCTACGACCTGAGCGACACCGTGGTGGTCTCACCCGACCTGGGCAACGCCAAGGAGGCGGCGGCCTTCGCCCGGCTGCTCGGCACGCCGGTCGCGGCCGGTGCGAAGCAGCGGTTCAGCGACGACCTGGTCACGATCAGCGCGGTGATCGGCGAGGTGGCCGATCGGGACGTCATCGTGCTGGATGACGAGATCGCCAAGGGCAGCACGGTGATCGAGTTGATGGAGCACCTGCGCGGCCTGAAGGTCCGTTCGATCCGGCTCGCCTGCACGCACGGGCTCTTCTCCGGTGACGCGTTACAGCGGCTCAGCGACCAGGAGGGCGTCCTGGAGATCGTCTGCACCAACACGGTGCCCATCCCGGCCGCGAAGCGGATCCCCGAGTTGCAGGTGCTGTCGGTGGCCCCGGCCCTGGCCGAAGCGATGCGCCGGATCCACAACGGGGAGTCCGTCTCCGCGCTGTTCGCCTGACCCACCCCCACCCCACCCCACCCCACCCCCACCCCACCCCCACCCCGCC